>JBBRMD010000145.1:0-1547 GCA_038231015.1 Candidatus Obscuribacterales bacterium | reverse complement strand
GCGCTTTGAAAATTCCGGTCAGCTTCTGATTTTTCCATCACAACATGGTGAATCTTCTCAAGATAATAATGTGGCACTAACACTTGCTTCTATCGACCCGAAGACAGAGCCAGTGAAAAAACCAACCAAAACTAAACAACCTGGCCACGCTCGCAATCCAAAACCAGACTTACCGCATGTACCAATCTACGCGGAAGCTCCATCTCCCGATGAACTTCCATGCGCCTGCTGTGGAACCAAACGTGTTGCGACAAGACAAATTTTGCAATCTAGTCGCTATCAATTTGTCCCTGCTAAGTTTTACTTTGAAGATCTTTACTCTCAAGTCTACGAGTGCCCCAGCTGTTCAACTTCTGATTCTAAACAGCTGGTAGTTAAAGTACCTGAAATAGTCGAAAACGGCACAGCTGCTTCTGGTCTGCTTGCTCAGATAATCGTTTCTCGTGATTTCGATCACATGCCTTTCAATCGTCAAAGTGCGATTTACAAACGTAGTGATGTCAATTTAAACCGCTCCACTCTCTCTGACTACTACGCTCAAGCCGCTAGGATACTCACTCCTCTGAGTAATTACATGCAACAGATTTTACTTCAATCAGATGTAATCTCTACGGACGATACGCCAGTGAAAGTGCTTGATAGACTGAAGGCCAAGAGCATTAAGCTCGGCAGAGTCTGGGTTTACTTCGGCGATGGTGCACACCCTGTCACGCTTTTTGACTATACCGAAAGTCGTGGCCGAGATGGTCCAATGACTTATCTTGCTGGCTTCAAAGGCCGACTTCAAGGCGATTGCTTCTCTGGCAATCTAGCGATTTGCGCTGCAATAGACACCATTCTTGTCGCGTGCATGGCACATGCACGTAGATATTTCGTCAAGTCAAAGCATAATGACAAGGAAGGTTCTAATACTGCTTTGGCTGTATTTCAAGCACTGTACGAAACTGAGCGAACAGCAAAGGAACTAGAGCTATCACCAGAGGATACTCGCATCATGCGTGAGCAAGAATCCATGCCAATTTTAGCTAGTTTTAAAACTTGGCTGCAACAAGAGCAACTAACAGCACCGGCAAAAAGCTCGTTCGGCAAAGCAATCTTTTATTGCTTGAATAACTGGGTAGCTCTCACTCAGTATGTGACAGATGGCAGGCTCAGCATTGATAACAACCATAGCGAAAGAGAAATGAAGTATATTGCGATGGGTCGCAAAGCATGGCTCTTTTTTGGCAGCGACCAAGGTGGCAAAAATCATGCCACCATACTTTCAATTCTTGCCACCTGCCGTCGGCACAATGTTGAACCGTGGGCATATTTGACTGACGTTATTCAGCGATTGGCTGAAAATCCGAGCGAAAACCTCGAAGACCTGCTTCCCTACAAGTGGAAGGTCAAATATCCACAGCGAACATCTGCTGAAATCATGGCATTTCTGCCTACCCCAAAAGTAGCCTAACTTACTTGCAGAATTGAAAAGGCCCACGCTGTGGACCTTTTCAATTCTGCACAATGAAGCATAACCGACCTTATCTGCCGCTGGCAGATAATAG
>JBBRMD010000144.1:0-2283 GCA_038231015.1 Candidatus Obscuribacterales bacterium | reverse complement strand
TTGCCTATTAAACTCTGATCTTGCCTATTAAACTCCTAGAGCTATTGAGTGATCATACTTTGCTTTACCCATAGATGAAAACGAATTCGCTATAATTGCTCAGTGTCATTTTTCTGGCGACGTCTGCAAAGTGAGTGTTCAATATGTCTGACCCCATTATGACCTGCCCCAATTGCGACAAAAAAGACCGTACAAGCTTTAGCAAATGTCGCTTTTGCCACACAAAATATGATGCCATTATTGAGAAAGAGAAATTTCACTTTGATAATCGCCTGGTTGGCATTATTGGTTTTGTCGTGGTCTTTGGCGCTGCAGCTAAGTGGGTGGAATATTCATACCAGCAGCAGAAAATAAAGGCGATGGAGCCCATTGTGGCAAGAATTAAGGCCTCCAAAAAGCCTCGAGTGATTGAGTTTTATGCCACTTGGTGCGCCCCATGCAAAGAATATGAGCCAGTGATTACGGCCTGCCAAAATAAATATCTAGATAGGGTCGACTTTGAAAGGCTAGATGTCGACAATAAAAACAGCAGCCCGACTAAAGAAGCACTTGGAGTAAGGTCAATTCCAAAGACTTGTTTCTTTGACAGTGAAGGAAACCAAATTGGTGAAGCTGTGGGCGGCCTCGACACCGACCAGCTCGAAACACGCATCGGTAAGTTGCTTCAGCCAAAATAGCTTGTAAGCAAATGCAAAACAGACAAATTTTCTTGCGAAAAGCTGACCGTTTTTGAACGCTCAAACGGCAGACGTAATGATTAATATGCACGATTTTGCCTGTTAACTATTAAGTGTAGTAAGCGAGTGAAAAAAATAAATCGCAGCTGAACACTGGGTGTGATACCAGTCTCCAGCTGCGATTCATTATTTCTTGTGGGAATTGACGTAGTTGGGGTGGCGCTCGATCAACCAGGCTTCGGCCTGAAGGTATTCCGGCTGGTACTGCGCGTTGAGGCCCCACTGATCGACGTGGCGCTCTGAGCGGAGGGCAGAATCAGATTGGTGAATCACCTCGGTGCCGTCATAGACGTTCGCCCACTGGTGGGTGTGATTGGTAATCAGGACGACCTTGAAGCGCGGCTGTTGGCCGGTGTTGCAGTTGCACAGGCGCGGGTCGGTGGCACAATTGGTCATGAGAGTCTCCTTCGATTGCTTACGATTATTGTTTTTGTTGTGCAGCTCTTGCTCTTATATCTGTTCAAGAGCAGCATTGGCTTAGATACTTCTCTCTAGGGCGTGATCGAAGCAGTAAACTGCAGTCGACATCGCCGAATTAGCCTTTCTTGAACGTTCCATGGTGCGAAGGATTGTGTTCCATCCGCGTATGCCAACAGAAGGAGCCGCTCCAACAGCTGAAATGTTCGCTAGTAGAGCAATGGTGGCCGACAAAATTTGCATCTTTCTCGAAGTCATTTTTCGGCTCCTTTCTGTTTGATGGCCGCAATGGCGCTAGACGATGATAATCACTCCTCGTAAAAGGGATGAAGGATCTCGGATAAGCGCCAATATTGGGAGATTTGAGAGGTTTTTCTTACGAGGTGGGGGAGAGAGAAGTAATAACTAAATCTAGCTCTTGGCTTCTGTCGTGGCAATACCAAGAAAATGGTTTGGCATAGTTTTCGCACGATAAGAGGGAGGTCTAGATGAGAGCGCTGACAATGGTACAGAGCGGGTTGTCAACATTGGTCCAGTTGCAAGCTTGCACCGGTAGCGCTAAGTAATATTGGTCTAGCGAATTTGCGGTCAATTGGTACATTTTTCCTCTTGGCACAGCAGGCGGGCAGTTTTGCTTATTCGAAAATGTTGTTTGCTCGACAACCTTGTCTCCTGACAATAGTCCAAGGTTTTATTACTGACAATGTACCAATGCAATCTTTCATAGGTAGAAGACAGTTAGAAAATAGACAGACTGTCAAGAACGCATTGCCGTTGCTCTTTTTAACCGGTTAACCTCCAGTATCAACTTCCCGCCCGTCTTTTTTTAGAAGAAATCTCCCCCGCCCCCACGACCAACCTCCGATATAACCCCGCCTAGTTATCACTGCTGCAACAGCTGTGGGTATCAGACTCGGGTGAGGGCGCGTTCGTGGTGATCGCTGAGCTTTTAGCTTGGCTATACGGGAATTTCTGCATTTAAAAACAACGTAAGCGGTGCACGAAGCACAGCCTATGCCAGAGTGGGTATCTGATGGATGATTCAGGGTGGCATTGGTTTTGTGAGTGTTGGTTTGAGATTTATGCTGAGATTGATTGGAGCGGCGCAGCCGCACTTGATGGTGATTTT
>JBBRMD010000143.1:0-2310 GCA_038231015.1 Candidatus Obscuribacterales bacterium | reverse complement strand
GACAAGCAGTGCATTTTGCTTCGGCCCGGTTTTTCCTGGGCGAATGCGATTTGCAGAAAAAGGATTATGCAGCAGCGATCAAGCACTTTACTCCGGCCATCGCCACGTTTGAAATTGAACTAAATCCTAAATACCAGGCTCAACTAGATAACGCACGGGCTGGATTGAAACGAGCTGAATTGGTTTTGCAATCTATGTCGAAAGCGTTAAGTCTTAGAGACACCGCTATGGTGCTATTGAACGCACAAAACTACTCTGGTGCCGCAGAAAAATTCAGGCAAGCGATATCAATTGTCGACGAAAGCGACAAACCAGACAACGCATTATTGCTTGTTTTATACAAAAACTTGGCCCTGGCTTATTTCGGTTTAGGTAACCATGTCGAAGAAGAGGCTGCTTTAAATAGCGCGCTTTCGCTCGCGAAAAGTCCTAAGGATTTTGCCACTCTGTATTTTCGAATGGGGCATCTCTTTCTATTTGATGGCAAAACGGATCAGTCAATTCCATATTATTTGAAGTCACTTAAGTTAGCTAACGATGCAAAATTGCCGGTTGAGGCATCAGAAACTTACAATGATCTGTCTTACGCTTATTTTTCGCTGAATAAGCTGGATGACTGCGAAAGAGCATGCACCGCACAAATCGCGGTGATACACAGTTTGGGAGACCATTTGCCGTATCAATTTGAAGGCATCGCCTACATGCGAAGAGCCGAATGTGCTTTAAAGAGAAAGAATTACAAGCAAGCGTTGAACGATAGCTTGGAAGCAGTCAAGGTCCTTCAAGCTGTGCAGCCTGGTGCTCAAGAGCCATACTTGAAACAATGCAAAGACATTGTAGCGCGTGCCAAAAAAGCTCTCTAAACTGCGTCCAACACTTCGTCGCCATGATGAGAAGTTTCGGCAGCAAGAAGTTCTTCCAAGTATTTTTTGGCGCTTCGAACAGATTGCTTGTGCTCGAGATATCTCAGCGGAAGATAAGACAAACCTGCAGCTAACCAGGCTTGTATTGAGCAAACACCCACGTGCATGGACTCAGTTCCTGGAATCACTCCGGAGGTGAGTACACCAACGCTGCAGCCAACAATTAGGGCAATGAAGGCTGGATATCTCACGGACGGAAGGCTGGAAACTTCCGGAATTTTCGAAAAGTCATTTTCCTGGTTCAGCAAGCGTTTCATAATGAAAAATTCGGCGATCATGATCACTGTCACTGTCGGCAGGAAGACGCAGTTGAGCGAGGCAATTGATTCGAGCGATTTGGCTATACCAGCGGTCGAGAGCCAGGCCGCGAAGGATGCACAAACAAGTGCGAGCACCGCACAAACGCCATGATGCGGCAGCTTTTTCAAATTCTCGATGGCGTTGATCATTCCGTATAAGTTGGAATCGTTAGAGGCGCAATAGGCAACTGTAAGAACGAGCGCGGCAATGGCCGCAATGCCACCGAAAGCATACAAATTCATGTAGCTGGTAGCAGCACCATATTCGGTGATACCAGAGAGTCTCGAAATCATCCATCCTGTGATCGGGAAGACCATTTGTCCGATCGCCAGCGCTAGCGTAATCGGCAAGGCGGCCAGCCATTTGTTGGGCTTGCCGTAGCGCCAGTAGTCGGGCTCATTTCCCCACACTGCAAAGCCGATGACAAATCCTGAAACCGAAGTTAAAGCCGTCATAAGTGGAACATGAGGCACCGCCGTCAATGCGGTTACGGGGCAAGTAGGCATTACTTTGAAAAATGTATAGCCGACCATACCGAGCAAGAGTGGTGCTGCCAGATAGCGAGCGAAGTTGGCGACACCACTGAAGCCAAAGAAATTGTTGAAGGCCATGACCACGGCCAATCCAGCCGCCAAAAACATGACCGGGATATGCCAATGAAACAATCCAGTCAGTCCATCGGCCAATAGTAACGCCGTCAAGGCGTACCAGGCGATGAAGATCCAGAGCAAATTGCATGACACGAGCCTTGAGCCCCAGCGCCCGAAGACCTGGCGACTCAAGAGTCCGTAGGTTTGACCGCTAACTGATCCCAGATACGCAGCCGGCACAGAGTACGCTAACAAGATTAAACAGCTGAGAGCTGTGCACAGGATCACTTGCGAAAGAGTGAGCCCCTCTTTATACCACTGGAAGCCGATTAACACCGATGGAAACGCAGTCACCATCGTGATCCAGAGAAGACCCATTGTGCCGGCACCGCGGCGTTCTTTCAGCGGTACCACTTCATGTGAATGATCTTCAGATACCTGTTGCGGCGTGTGTTGATCTTCGGGCGAATGCTGTGGAGGGAGCAGTAGTCCTCGGG
>JBBRMD010000142.1:0-2931 GCA_038231015.1 Candidatus Obscuribacterales bacterium | reverse complement strand
TGACCTTGGAGCCTCATTTGCCGAAGGAATGGCCGCCCACAAGACTGTCAATCAAATTATGTCGAGTCCGGACGACATCTATTCGCAGGGTGATGATAAAGAGCAGATGATGGCTAATCGCGGTGCGGTAACTCCTAATGCTTACCCTAACTTTGGCAAACAATTAGCTACATTGTTTCGCAAAGACCCTTCAGTGCAAGTGGCCTTTGTCGACTTTGGCGGTTGGGATACCCACATTCGCCAAGGCGCTGAGCAAGGCCCCCTTGCAGGTCATTTGGCGCCGCTCGCCAGTGGTCTAGCTGACCTTGTAAAAGGGTTGGGACCACTATACAAAGATACCAGTATCGTTGTTATGTCTGAGTTTGGCCGCACCGTCAAAGAGAATGGTAATGGTGGCACTGATCACGGCCATGGCAATGTGATGTGGTTGCTTGGTGGTGGCGTTAATGGTGGCAAAGTATACGGTCGCTTTGGCGGTCTGAAACAAAATGAACTATACGAAGACCGCGATTTGCCCGCCACTACAGATTTCCGCTCTGTACTCTCGGCCGTTTTAGCAGATCAAATGCACTTACCTAAGAATGCACTTGCAAACGTTTTCCCTGGCTTCCAAGCGAGTGGAAAGGTTTTTGTAAGCTAAATCTCAAGCTTGTAGCCGACGCCATATACAGTCTTGATTATTGACTCTTGATTTTCGCTATCGATTTTTTTGCGGATTCGCTTGATACAAGTGGTCAAGGCATTGCTTGTGGCATCTGAATCTGATGACCAAACTCTGTCTAGTAGGGCTTCTTGGGTGAAGACCTGATTGGGGTGGCGCAAGAGAAACTCAAGCAAGGCATATTCTGTGGGTAGCAGCTTTAACTCGACTCCAGCTTTGGTTACTTTGTAAGTGCTGCGGTCGACCACTAGGTCGGCGTATTTAAATACTTCGCCCACCATTGAAGACGGCCGCCTGAGTAGGGCGCGAATGCGGGCACTTAGTTCTTTCATGTGAAATGGTTTGGTTAAATAGTCGTCGGCCCCAGCATCCAGACCTTCTTCTTTGTCAATAATCGTATTGCGGCCAGTGAGCATAATTACTGGGGTGGATAGACCAAGCTTGCGAATTTCTTGCAAAACCTCAATGCCAGACATCTGCGGCAGCGACCAATCTAAAATTGCCAAGTCATATTGATAGAAACGCATTTTCTCTAGCCCGTCTTTGCCGTCTGGTGCAATTTCTAGGTGATGGTGCTCTAGAGTGAGCCAATCGTTGATCATACGGCAGAGGCCGGCGTCGTCTTCGACCAGTAAGATTTTTGCCATCACGCCCCCCCTGTGAAAATTGCTCGGTTAATTGATGTGCTTGATTAATGCGTGCTTGACTAAAAACTGTGCATAAGAAGTTTAAACCAAAACCTTGCTTGTTAATAGTGGCTAGAAGCCAACGACTGCAGCGGGAAATGTAATATAGTGGCCGAATAAATGAGGTGTTCTTGAAAATCCAGACAAACCTATTTCTTGAATTGGTTGGCATTCTGTCCTTGCAGGCAAGTGCAATTTTCATAACATGCATGCCGGTAATTGCAACAAACTTGTCGCCTGACCAGCCGATTTATCAAAAGACGACACATCCAATATTTAGTTCAAAACAAGATTATAGCAATGGCAGATTAACTAGGGCTGGCTATCGAAAGATGATCAACCTTCCTGTCCAAGCTTCCGAGCGAAGTAACTGGGCCTCATTGTTTGGCCATATAGAAGCGCTATCTAGCGCTGATTTATGCGATTCGTTAAGTGGTTTGACAAAGAAAGAGATTGCAGACTGGTTGGGACAGCCTACATTCAGAATGGGCTCGGACTTATGTTTCCCTAAAGTGCATGATTCAAATCGAGCAATTGGTTTAATATTCCGAGACATAAAACCATCGGTTGATAATTTCGATGATAATTGGCTGTATTTTTTTGGCGGTAGACCTCTGCTTATCAGGCTCTATTTCAACGGCGATAAATGCATCAGCGCTCACTCTGCTCTTTATGAAAATGACGAACTCTACAACATATGGCGGTACGTGCAGCTATCGAGAAAAGCAGTGGGACAGTCAATGGTATCACTGTTAGAAAAGGAAGGGCCTCCTGACACTGCAACCGACAGATCTTTTGAGCGAACGGAATTAGATAAGGATGTCGCTATCGCAGCAATTCTTAAGTCGGCCGATCAAATACTCTACTATCAATTCGGTGAGACCATTGGAGCTGTGCTCGCGATTAAAAATGGCCATTGCTTTTTTGTCTGTCCAGCCAAGACAATACGGGGAGTTTTTGGGAAAAAAGATTGGGGCCACGAGCCTACGGCAGCTATTTTTAAATCGCCTATGTAGACTATTTTAGGGCTTGTCCCATATTTAGTTGAAATTGGCAATCCCAGTCGTGGTGCGGATTTGAATTGAGTGTATCATGCAGCTAGTTTTCTTGAGTTCATTTTTTTAGAATTTATTTTTGTTGTTTTGTTTTTTGTTGGTTGGTTTGAATTTGTTATCAGTTCGTGGATGCTTGCCCTTAGCTGTTTGAGATGTGCCGCGCCTTCTAGCTTGTGCGATCTTCGTTCTGCTTCAAGCATTCCTACCGTCAGCCAGCGTTTGACTTGGCCTGCGTCTTTCCAGTTTTTCACTTGCTTCGTGTGATCCTTGGCTACGAAGTTCCAAGATTCAATGACATTGGTAGACTGTAGAGTGCGTCTTAGTTGTTTCGGTGCTTTTAGTTTGTGCAGTGTTAGTGAGTCTTCTAGGGCTTCTAAAAGGCTTTCTTCAGCTGTTTCATTGATGCCATGTAATTTCTTACATATTTTCGTTAGTGCTTCCTTGGCGTCTTGGTAGTCGTTCATCGACCAAGCTATTCGCAGTTGCTTTCTTATTCGTGCGTGGTAGAACTTCGGCAAATGGTCGATGA
>JBBRMD010000141.1:0-3232 GCA_038231015.1 Candidatus Obscuribacterales bacterium | reverse complement strand
GCGAGCCATTTCTCTTAGTTTTGTTGTTTTACCAACGCCTGGGGGTCCAAGAAATAGAATCGACTTGCCAGACTCAACTAAGTCACGAATCACTTCGATAGTGCCTGAGATGGCACGGCCGACGCGGCAAGTGAGACCAATGATTTTACCGGCACGGTTGCGCAGAGCAGAAATTCTGTGCAAAGTTCTTTCGATACCAGCGCGATTGTCGTTTGAGAATTGACCAACTCTTGCTACTGCTGCTTCGAGGTCGTCATGTGTAATCGGTTGGTCTGATAGATAGAGCGTATGCCTATCGAGATAGCGAGCTTCAGGCAGGCGGCCTAAATCCATTACTACTTCGTAGAGACCATGAGTGTCTTTCTCTATAGCCTTCTGCATCTGTGGAGGCAGAATCTCTAAGAAAGATGTTAAATCGTCGGCTGGAGCAATCACGTCCATTTAGTATCTCCGTGGTAGTCGAACGATGCGCAAAGGCGCTGGGTATTGAATGGCTGCAGGGATAATCTCAGTTTAGGCTTAAAAAGCCTTAAATGCTCAGTTGGCTATGACTGTGAACTGTTTGTTCTCAGTCAATTCAAGCACCTCCTCGGTAATTTTTTGGCCTGGTATAAGCACCGGGATTCCAGGTGGACATGGGCAAACGATCTCCGCCGAGATCTGACCTTGGGCCTCTTGCCTTGCTACGACATGAGTTTTTTGTTTAAGCGCTTGATCGGGGGTGAGCACTGGTTCGAAACCAGGCTTTTGTATAAGGGTTTTATTGGCTAGCGAAAAGAGCGGGCTAACTGGCTTTTCTTGGGCGGTAAAGGCGGCGAGAGCTTGGCTGAGTAATTCGATGTCTTTTAACTGGCTTCCAGCGCCGAGCATAAAGAGAACTCCTTGGCCTAAAATGGCCTCAGGAAAAATGCCGCGATCTACTAAAAAGTTATAGAGATTGACTGCTTCTTCTTGTTCGGGGCTAACCAATATATGAGTTGGTGTGGTGCCCCGGCTGCTTACACTCGTGTTGCTTGAATTATTGCTGTTAGCGTAGACGCGCAATGAACCAGCTGCTTTGATGTTTATCTCAAGCAGGGTCTTTAGTTCGCTAACATGATTGATAAGCTCTGAACCAATTGCACTGCCTAAATATTTTGCTGTATGTTCAATTGAATTGAGCAATAAGTAGCTGGGGCTAGAGCTGGTGAGGACGTTAAGTGAACGCCTGACACTGTCTGGATTGAGCAAGCTGTTCTTATTGAGATGAACCAAGCCAGTCTGAGTGAGGCCTGGCAATGTTTTGTGCAGAGAATGAGCAACAGCATCAGCGCCGCAAGTAAGAGCAGAGCGTTTGTCGCCAGCGACAAAATGGGCTCCGTGAGCTTCATCGACAATTAAAGCAATACCGTGTGCGTGAGCCAAATTTGCTAGGCCTTCAATATCACTGAGAGCGCCTTGGTAGGTTGGTGAAACAACTAATATCGCTGCCACCTTGTCGACGTTGGCATCTTTGCCAGCTTTTGCAACAGCGCTCTCTACGGCATTGACAGTGGCGCTGCCCCAGAAGCCCCAACTTGTTTCCCAAATTGGCTCATACCAAATTGGTGTTAGGCCAGCGAGGCTGATTGCTTGAATGGCGGCGCGATGAGCATTGCGCGGCATAAGAATGGCGTTGCCTAATTCGCGAGCGGCTAGAATTGCCGCCATCAGTGCTGCCGAAGCTCCGTTGACTGAAAGATATGTAGAAGAGCTGCCCCAAATATTGCTGCAGGTGTGCTCAATATCACTGATAACGCCGCTTGGTTGTGATAACTCGTCTAAGCCAGGAAGCTCGGTTAAATCGCGAGCAGGATTAAGCCAGGCTGCGGAGGAGAAGAGTTCGTCGATGCGGCCTTTATGACCAGGGGTGTGAAAAGATGCTTTTTCAAAGTTGATGTGACGCTCCATGGCACTGTTTAGAGAGTTCCATGAATTTATTGTTGTCAGTGAACTGCCTGGTTCGGTCAATTTTGAGGACCTTACTTGGTAGTAACCGCTCATGTTGCTGAATTACAGCTTCACAGCATATTTAGTATAGCATGACGCCTGTTGGCAAATCGGCGTCAAATGCTGTCAGGTAGCGCACTTTGGTATATAGCATTTGTATTGATTGAGTGATATTGAATGGTTTTTTTATACATGGAATCGGGTGTTGCACTAAATTTATTAGCAGTTCCTGTTGGCAACCGCAGGGGTTGTAGCTTTGTGGTTATTTTGGCCCCCAAACTAGTAGGGAAAAATCGCAGGAAAATCGCTGTGAATTCCCCGTAAGCTTTGCTGGTAATAGGTTTTGCTGCTTTTGAGCCTTCTTTTCCGAAAGGCTTGACAGTTTGTAGCCGACCGGTCTAATATTATTGCATCGAGTCCAAACGAGGGCTCTCCAAAAATCAGACATTGGTCCAGGAGGACGCATGACAGCAGTTCAAGAACAAATTAAAACAGTGGGTGCTAAGAGACTAGAAGGCAAGGTTGCCTTGGTCACAGGTGGTTCGCGCGGCATAGGTGCAGCAATCGCTCTTAAATTGGCAGCAGAGGGCGCTAAAGTCGTGCTCAGTTATGCCAGTAATAAAGAAGCCGCCGACAAAGTGGTAGGCGAAATCAAAGCATTAGGTTCGCAGGCCGTGGCTGTCAAAGCCAACGTCACTTCGGCCAGCGATAGTGCAGCTGTAGTCGCTGAAACTATCAAAGCCTTCGGCAATGCCAAAATCGACATTCTTATCAACAATGCCGGAGTCTTTGAAATGGGGCCGATTGATGCCATCGATGCCCAACAATTTGATCGTTTATTCGATGTAAATGTCAAAGGTGTAATTGCTACAACAATTGCAGCGCTTCCACACTTCAATGACGGCGGGCGCATAATCAATATTTCTTCTGGCGCTGCTGATGCCACTATGGCTGGTGCAAGTATCTACTCTGCCACTAAGTCGGCACTCGATACTTTGTCCAGAATTTGGGCTCAAGATTTAGGCAAGCGCCAGATTACGGTCAATTCTGTTTCACCTGGTGTTACCGTCACAGACATGTTCAAAGCTGGCATTCCAGAGGAAGGTCATCAATACATGATCGATAAAACAGCTTTGGGTAGACTTGTGCGTATTCCGGTGAAACCGGCCAACCGTTCCGGAGGAAACCGGCCAGCGGAAACTGGTTTGAATTATGGGGTAGTCGGAGCGAAGCGACGCTGGCATCTTTACTACTGACCCAGTTC
>JBBRMD010000140.1:0-3328 GCA_038231015.1 Candidatus Obscuribacterales bacterium | reverse complement strand
AGGTTGACATTCTTAGTCTTTTTGTTCGATGATTTCTTCATGCGGTCTCTCCAATTGGTTTTAGTTTAAGCACCAAAAACAATACCAGGCTTCGGCCTGGGAGGGATCGCTCATATTTCAACTAGCTTCGGGGCATGCCCTGCTCCCTTTGTAAAAAGGGCATAACCAGCCTTTTTACAGGTGAGCATTAAAGCGCAGTCTCTGGTTTGGGCTTTGACAAAGTTAAGAGTGTTGCTATCACCCTCCATAGAGGCTCGGCAAGATCGGTCTATCAGATAACCTTGCCAACTCTGCTCATTGTTGGCATAGGCAGGAAGTCCGATAACAATTACAGTAGATGCTACTAACCATGGATTGGCAATCATGAATAACACTCCAGTCAGGCGCTCAAGGCGGCCTGGACGAATCTGATTAGCCGTACCTTAAAGAGCGGTCTGGCTAAACACGACAAAACAAGCAACTCGAAAGTAATCGAGAGCTTGTTAGAGCGTTAGATTAGAAAGGATCTTTTGTATAAATAAGACTTAGAAGAGCCCACCATGCCTGGTATGTCGGGTGGGGCTCTAGGTCTGACGGCACAAGCTATCTTAAGACCGCTGGCAGGAACAGTCGTGAAGGCGGCAATGGCTGGCAACTGATAGATGACTAGATTGCTTCCAATATGATCTTTTAAATTTGCGAGAAGAGTTGGAAGATCGTTAGAGATGGTGCCGCAGCACGATTTTTTATTCGTCAAAGAATGGCGGTTATCGCAATGATTGCTCGTTTCTGCAGCCTGTTGGCAACAACTGTGAGCTATGACACCAGGCACTTCAACTGCTTTTGTAACTGTGCACAAGCATGGCTCTGGCGGCAGGGCGCACCAAATTATTGCAAAGGCAGCTAGTAAAGTTAGAAGTCTCTTGAGCATATCCTGAAGCCAAAATGTCCTTACGTTATTATAGCGCCGAAGAAGTCAGTTAAACTCAGCTCCCTCGCTTGACAGCGAACGCCCTCTGAATTATTTGCCGAAGATCACAAACAAGCCGTCGCTGAAAAACTATTTTAAAGCTTCGGAACTTCCTGCTAAGCAGCGCGTCTCTGCGCTTAGATAGCTACCGTCAGGGGTAACCCATGCATAAATCAACCAAACTTTTTTACTTGTCGGCTTTAGTAGCATCATTATGTGCTTCACCGGCGGCCTTCGCCCATGATCCAAACGAAGTTTCTAATGCAAATGAAGTTCATGATGCTGTTCACGATCAAGTAGACACACAACATAATCAAGTTCACAATTTACTTAATGAAGGCGTAATCACTCCTGCTGAGCATAATAAGCTCGACGCGAGACTGCAAGCTCAACACCGCACTGCTCACAGGGAGTTACGCCATGATCGACTGCACGACCGTATCGATCAGGATCATGAACAAGTACACGACCTGGTCAAACAAGGTGAAATTTCACCGGCGGAGCATGCAGCTATCGACGCTCGACTTGCAGAGCAGCACAGACGTGCCCATCGAAGATCATGGTTTAACCGCCTGAATTTTGGTGGTCGGAATCGTTCTTCCGGCGGCAACGCCATCAACATCAACACCTCTGCAAGGTAGTCACCGGCGGTGGCTCATTTGGTGGCGCCTGAATCATCGGAACCGGACAATTGTTGGCCGAAAGCGCTCAGATGTCGAAAGCTTAATTGCACTTGAGATGACTACGTCTTCGATTTTGCGGCTACTATTGCATGGCTTGGTTCTCTGTCTGGTAATTTGCTTTGGAGCATTCTGCAAATAGAACGACCTTTTGGTCGAAATTTTGGTTGGCGGTCTTTACTGCCTACTTCTTCGCTTCGGCGATTTTACTTTATTTGAGCTCACTTGCTCTTTTGCCGTACTGTTTCTTCTTCGATAAAAATAGACGCCTTTTGTCCTATCTAGCCTGCGTCTGGGGCTATCATTTTGTTAGACTTAATCCGGGCTGGCATTGTCATTTTGAAGGTCTGTCCAATTTTCGCCAGGGAGAGACTTACATACTCGTCGCCAACCACCAATCGATAGCCGATGTTTTTATTTTGTCTGGTCTGGCCCAGTCATTCAAATGGGTATCGAAAGAGTCACTGTTCAAGCTGCCCTTCTTCGGCTGGAATATGTATCTAAAAAAAGATATAGCGATTCAGCGCGGTGATATGAGCAGCATTAAGGCCATGCTCGCTTCCTGTTCTGAATGGCTGAAGAAGGGTGAAACAATCTTGATGTTCCCTGAAGGCACACGTTCTGAAACAGGAGAAATGATTCCCTTCCGCGATGGTAGTTTTCGCCTGGCGGTGCAGAATAAGATCCCGATACTACCAGTGGTGCTTAATGGTACCCGTGAGATATTGCCTAAGCAAGATCATCGGCTGAAAATGACTGCTAATGTTCATGTAAAACTGCTACCGCCTGTCTATCCTGAACAATGCAGCAACAGTGCCCCTGAGCTAAAGCGCTACGTGCATAGTCTTATGAAAGAAACGTTGGCTGAAATGAGGTTGCCGGTGAAAGATCTGTAGCCATCTGAAGCCATTGTAACGTGAGAGAGCTTGCCTTCAAGGTCCAGGGCACAGCTAGACCGACAACAAGACCCACTGCTTTTCTGTTATGTCTCTGTTATGTTCGTCATTCAAAGTTGACTATACACCCCAATCGTAGCCGAAGTATAAAACTCTTGGGGGGAAATCATGACAAATCAACCAGGTCGGTCATTTGATGCCGACGCTGAAGCAGTAACCATAGAGCACCTGGCTAAAATGCGCCTGGACACTAAGAATACCTTCGCAAACTATCCAACCGACGCAGGTCGGGCCGCCTCCGAAAAACTGGCCAATGAATGGGTTAGCTTAGAGCAAGATCAAAGAGTTGCAGTAGCAAATGCGTTGGTACGCAAGTACCACAACGGCAAGATCACCGCTGATCCTGTTGCGAGTATTTCTACAAACATCAATGGCGAAATGATTGGCATCGTATTCGAGTCGTCTTTCTGGGACTGGCATCTCGGACCAACAGCAATTAGGCTACTGGCAACAAATGCCAATGTAAGCGTGGCCAGAAGTCAGAGAATTCATTCGTTAGACTCTGCCGATGGTTACATACTGGACTTCTTAGGAGAGGACCCGCACGGTCAAAAGAATAATCAAACGCAGCAAACAAAGCGCGCAAGTCAGAACTACGGCTACTAATTAATGCGCTGCTGCTAAGCGCTAATGCCTGTTATGCTTTTTATTCAGGTGTTATCGTTTGAAAAAACTAGGGAATCACTCAGTGGATTATTTTGTTGATGCGAATGTTTCCGTAGGCGATCTGGCGGCCAGCGTTT
>JBBRMD010000139.1:0-3332 GCA_038231015.1 Candidatus Obscuribacterales bacterium | reverse complement strand
TACTGTGGCAGCGATAGATTGCGCCCTGTCGCCATTGGCTGCAGCCGTCACCAATACAGCAAAAGGCTGCTGATGCAGCACCATCCGCTGAATTAGAGATAGGCCATCAGGGGCGCGGTCAGCAGCTATCCATTCTGGTCTGTGGGCTCGCAAGGGAGAGAGGTTCTGTGGGCTGCTGGAGGTTCTCTTGTTTAGCCAGTTAGGTTGGGGGCGAAGGGGGACACAAAGGGGCCAATAGACGACAAACGCTCGGGCCTTAGGGCTATTTATAGTCGGCAAGCCTCAAGTACTCTGTTAAATTTCCAATAATGGCCAAAATCGATCTATTTTCTGGCTTCCCCGCCTACCCTTTTGGAACGCCAGCAGCTAAAGTTAGGCTAGCAGGTCGACCTTGGTTCAACGAAATATGCCAGAAAACAAAGAAATTACCAGAATTCAAGTAAGTCCAGCCATTTTAGGTTGGGCGATAGACCGGCCTGAACGACTAGAGCTTGAAAAGAAATTTCCGAAACTTGCCGACTGGATAAGCGGGAAATCAGGGCCAACTATAAACCAGCTTGAAGATTTAGCTCGCTGCACGAATATTCCGTTTGGATTTTTCTTCCTTAAAGAACCACCATCGCAGGTACTGCCTATTCCGTATTTTCGCAGCGTCGAAAATTCCGCGTCAGTGAGACCAAGTGATGAGTTACTGGATACAGTCAGGCAAGTAAAATCCCGCCAGGATTGGTTGCGAGAGTACCTTATAGACCAGGGCGCTGACAAACTTCCATTCGTCAACTCTGCCGCTGTCGGCGATGACGCTATTGCTGTGGCTCATAAGATTCGTGAATCACTTAACATTGACCACGGCTGGGCTTCGTCGCAAAAAACATGGACTGATGCACTCAAAGACTTGATCGTGCGCGTCGAAAGCCTTGGAATATTTGTAGTAAGCAATGGTGTCGTCGGAAACAATACCCACAGAGCTTTAGATCCAAAAGAATTTCGCGGATTTGTCTTGGTCGATAGCTACGCACCAATCATTTTCATAAATGGTGTTGATAGCAAAGCTGCACAGATGTTCTCCATTGCTCACGAATTGGCGCACATTTGGCTTGGGAAGAGTGCTGCTTTCGATTTGAGAGAACTGACACCGGCCAACGATCCTATTGAGTTGAAATGCAATGCAATTGCTGCTGAAGTACTTGTGCCGCAGCAAGAACTGTTGGCTTTGTGGAAGTCTGCCGGCCAGCAAACTTTTGATCAAATTAGTCGCCATTTCAAAGTTAGCCAGTTGGTGGCAGCAAGGCGAGCCGCTGATCTAGGGCTAATAACTCGCGCTCAGTTCTTTGCTTTTTATCGAAATTATTTAGAGCTAGAATTTCAGTCCAATGATGCGACCCAGTCAGGTGGTGGCAACTTTTATCTTACTCAAAATCAAAGGCTTGGTCGGCTTTTTGCTCAAACTGTTTATGCTGCAGTTAAGCAAAACAAGTTGCTCTACCGTGATGCCTACCGGCTGACTGGCCTCAAGGGTAAAACATTTGATACCTATTTCACAAAGACCTTTTCTTGATGGTAGCGCCGTCATATGTGCTCGATTCAAATGTCTTTATCGAGTCGAAAAAGAAACACTACGCTTTTGACATTGCACCTTCGTTCTGGAAAGCATTGATAGACAATGCTCAAAAAGGCAATATAGAAAGTATTGACAGGGTTTACAAAGAAATTCTTGATGGCCAGGATGACCTTGCTGAATGAGTCAAAAAAGACTGGCCATATTTCGCTAATAGCGGAATACCTTCAGTCATGACCCACTACGGAGTCTTGATGCAATGGTCACAAAATCATGCTCAGTTTACTCCAGAAGCTAAATTTGAATTTGCTCGTGCAGAAGCTGCGGATGCCTGGTTGATCGCTTACGCCATGAATACTGGGGCAACTATCGTCACCCATGAACAATTGAATCTAGCAAAAACAAATAAAGTACTTATTCCTGTAGCTTGTAAGCCGCACGGGGTCAAGTTCTGCGACACCTTCGAAATGCTCCGAAAGCTGAGTATCAAGCTTTAGTTGATAGGTTGAGCCAACTTACCCACTTAGGCGATGGGCGGTTGCGAGAGATTGAACGCTTCTTTCATTCACGTACATGCGGCTCAAAGCTCCGCCAGCACGGTGAGTATTGCAATAGAAAGTAAAAACTAGACAGCGCGACATACGTATGGTAGCCTGGGTTATTGCTTGAAGTTTTCGAAATTTGAAGGTTTAGCTGAACTAACCAGCAGCCATAGCGAAAAAGAAGGACAACAGAATGACCAACGATCGAGAGCAAATCAAAGCAGTTTTAGATCGAGCACAAAAGCTTGAGAAAACGATTCCACAGTGGGTGCATCGCGTAGAGCAGATCAACCAGCAGCAATACGAACGAACAAAATTACTTGCTTCTTCCGAATTAGAGGAAAAGCAGAAAAGTGCAGGCGCAACTGAATGTCGTTGATCAACCAGCTTTTTCTCCCCGACAATCAATCAATCCAAATGCCTAAACCACCAATGGTGGCAAGCCGACTCTGCCACTTCACCCAAACAAAAAATGCACCACTCGTTCTAAATCCACGAATACTTCAGCGGCGCACCACGTGATTGATTGTCTACACGACTTCTACACGACTTCTCCACCCCTTCGACAAAGCAATTAACTACAGTCAAAACTTCCAAACTCAAACTCAGGATTGTGAGTTCGCCATAACTCTCTGCCACCATACAAGATTGTCGGCTGGGTGCCACGATGCTCCCAGGCCGCCCTCGACCAGATGCCCGCGCTTTCGACAGACAGCTCCAACAAAGCATAATTCTTGCCATGCAGCCGACCGAGATATCTGCGCAAAAGGTACGGCGACATTTTGTCTGTGCGAAAGGAATTGGAGAAGACTCCGCTGTGGTCAAGGCGTCCAGTACGCTTTGCTCCGGCCATGACAGCAATTTTGTGATCAAGGCCCTGAAGTGTCTGCACAACAAAAGCCATCAGCCGCAATGTTGTATCCGAGGGCTCACCGCTGTCATCATTGTCTCTTCTGTAAATCACAAGGGCCAAGTCATACAGAGCCAGAATTATGGCTTCGCAAGCAATAAGAGCCATTTGGTCGTCCTTCTTACCAAAAGCTTTCTCGACACGTTCAAAAATGGCTGCAGTGCTTCAGACAAGAGCTCTGCAGCGGCGTCCTCAGGTTCCCGATATCCACGCCAAGTTCGACCAGAATTCATATAGATGTCGCCTTCACTTATGCGACTTAGCACGCCTTCTAACTGCGCGGCAAGGACCTCCATGCTTGATTTCTTCACTTTGGCCATTC
>JBBRMD010000138.1:0-3457 GCA_038231015.1 Candidatus Obscuribacterales bacterium | reverse complement strand
ATTGGCAGGCCCGTTTTTATTAGCGGCCAGTTGGCCTGAATCAGCATCTGAGCTTGAGCGGCTGAATCAGCGACAACAGATAGAGCGGTCGAAGGGTCAAGTGTGGCTAAAAGCATGAGTTATTTATTGTTATTTGTTGATGGGACATGAGGACGCGCCGATTGGAGCGTTCGATATCGCAATATCAACTTTGAGACATGTACGACTCACAATCGGCGTAAGTGGTGCTATTTCAGGCCGAGCGCACGATCGATTTCATCTAATGTACTGTTCATGGCAAAAGTACTGTCTTTGCTCAAGTCGCGTGCCAGTTGAGAAGCCTGTTGAGCCGCCTCAGGATAGCTGCGCAGCTTTTCTAAATCTTGAAGCAATCCTGCTTTACCAAAGACATCGGTGGCTTCAGTTGTTAGGGCAATCAATCGACTTTGCAGCTTGGAAATTTCTCCAGAATTTTCAGCTCCAACCAGCTCAGGCATATGTTGCATTTTTGTCGCCAGCTCTTGGGTGATTTCAGGCGCCTGACTAGCAATAAGGGCAGCCACAGTTAGTAGCGACTGATTAAGAGTTTCTCGGTCGATACCGACGGCGATCGACGAGACCGTGACCGTCGTCAGATGCACAGCCCTTCTTGTTTGTTTGTAGAGACGATAAATTTGGTCCATGCCGAGACCTAGATAAATTACGAAGGCTAAAGTCATTGCCGCTCGCAAAATACCAATTGGTGGCACGAGCCAGGGAACAACCATAAAGGCTGTGGTGAGAATGACAAGCCCATAAGAGATAGGCTCGCTGTTCGCTCCTACTTTAGTACGACGTAACAGCTTGTTTAGCATTTTGGCTGCCCGGTAGGCACCAAGCAAAGCTAAAACTCCAACAGGAATTGCGAGAATCCACATAAAGGTTTTCCTTCAATATAACGATGGTCGTGAATCAGAATGCAATTGTGAGACAGGAAAGCCTAGAGCTGAATGCCCAGGTCAGATTCGGTCAAGCCAGTGGCGGTGAGAAGTTCACGAACAACAGCTTTTTCTTCTTTAGAGAAGTTGCCGTCACTGTTGGCAATGATGATACCGATCTTGATGGCAGTGATGGCACTATCGCGGTTACTTGCAAGCTTTTGAACCTTCTTAAGAAGGTCGAGGCGGGCAAATTGGTTGATAGCATCATCACAATACTTGTTAAAGAGGTCGCCCAATTCGCGAGCTTTGAAAACCTTTAATGCCTCAAGCGAGCCGATGGCTTGGACAACAGCGGCCTTTTCTTGAGCAGCGATAGTACCATCAGCGGCGGCAATGAGAGCAGTGATGGCGATGGTACCTTCCTTAAATGTGTTGTTCTGAAACTGCTTTGCCTTGGTAGAAAGATCATTTCCAGCGTTGCGCAGAGTGTCAAGAAATCCCATACTTTTCTCCAGAATTTGGATTTTGTTTTTTTGTTTGAACCAATCCGTCACAAACAGAACTGCGCGTTTGTTTAACCACACACAAAACCTCAACCATCAAACAATCGGTTTCAAGGCACCACTCAATAAAGGGTGGAACTTTTGCGAAAGTATTGTGGAAGTCGAATGTGGATAGGTGCTGGTGTGTTTGGAAAAGCTCAGTGGAGTTTGGCGGAAAGATACCTTACTTATAGCGAGCCCAAATGGTACCGATCCACTATGATTGCACCTGCCGTATTTCAGCATTGAAGGCTTTAGCAAACTGGCTTTTTAGCCACTGAGCCTTGCTTAAGCACCTGCTGAATAGGAAAGTTCAATCAAATCTATGATTGTTACTTGCGTCTAAAGAAGCAGCTAGGGCCCTTCTAGGCTCTGCGAACTGACTTTACTTATCTTGATAAAGCTGCTGATTTTAGCGAGTGGTACCAGGTGAGTACAAGGGTAGAAACACCATGCGCTAGCTTGCCGAGTAGTCAGGCAAGAGCGTTTAGTGGAAATAATGCAGCTTGCAAAGGAGAGTCTATTTCTGCTTATCTTAATTATCTACTTTTACCGAACAACCAACAGCTAACGCACCAAAACCTTTTATTCAAAACCGCTACCTAAGCTTTCTTTCTAAGCAGTCACTTTTTTGGTGTCGTGTTTTTGGCTTGCTCGGTATTTTTAGATTTGCTCAGCATTCAAACAACAAACTCAAATTTCGAAAACCAATGCTAAATATCTTATTCACTCTGTCTCTATGGTCTGCATTAGAGACCGCTCTGCTTGTAGGCATTGCTGCGGCTACTGATAGCAAAGACAAAGGAGTTGCCAAATGCGCTTTTAAATGGGCTTTGCCAACTAGTTTGCTCTACAACTCAATGGTGTTTTACTTTCTGCAACCGGTTCAAGAAGGCTTTCTTTTTGGTCAAGGTTGGACGATTTTTGCAGCAGTGGCCTATTTTGGCTTAGCTGGATTTCTTACAGTGATGGCTACTGTGGATAGAAGAGAGTCTAAAGTCGGCGCTGCGCTTCTCCTGCTGGCTGCTGCTGTGTTGGCACTGGAAGTAACCTTATGGACTGGCAATACTGTTGCCGTGACATGGGGTACAGGTAACGCTCAAAACTTTGCATCACTGGCAAACATCGATTATGCGAGCGCTGAAGATAAGCTACCAGAAACAGATACCAAAAATATCGTCCTGGTTACTGAAGACATCGCTCAATATCTCGGCCAGCAAGCCCTGAACAGCGCAGGCAACAACCTTGGCTCACTGTTTCAGATTCAGCAAAGTGAATGGGTGCGGCAATCTATCAATGGACATCTTTATTATGCAGCTCCCTTAGAGTATGCAAACCCATTGAGTCAGTTTGGTATCTTTACCACGAAGATTGAGGCCAGCCCAGGATTTGCATTAGTTGATGCAGAGAACCCTAACGCCGATGCCAAAATTGTTAGCAGCGCCCCGCTGCGATATTTACCTGGCGCTTATTTTCAGCAAAATCTGGCTCGTCACATTTATCAACATGGTTACACCATGATTGATAAAGCTACATTCGAAGTCGATGATAACCTTCATCCTCACTTCACTGCTGCAGCTTTGGCACCCAAGTTTGGTGTTGCTGGCACCATCGTCAAAAAGATTCTGGTAATTGATGCCACTACTGGCGATATCAAGGAATATGCCTCGCGCGAAGCTCCCGCTTGGCTAGACCGCGTTTTTTCAAGCAGTTTGGTGAGCAGCATCGTCTCACAATGGGGCCTCTGGTCGGCACCTGAAAGTCGTGCTGAATGGCCAAACTGGGCAGGTCAATACCAAATGACTCCTGAAGCTCCAGAACTTGTTTATAACAACTCTGAGATTCCTGTCTGGCTCGTGCCTATACGCTCTCATCAAGCTTCTAACGCCAGTTCAACCGGCGTACTGCTTTATGACACACGCGACAACCACGGCACTTTCTACCCTGGTCTTAGCGGACTTGGTGTTGGTGACAATGTCACTCACACTTTCCAGAATGCTTCGAGCAATATTCGCT
>JBBRMD010000137.1:0-3551 GCA_038231015.1 Candidatus Obscuribacterales bacterium | reverse complement strand
GTCATTGCCGTTCTTGACTCTGATAAATCCTCTAGGAATTACAGCAGCAAACTCTTTGTTGATAACACCAACGATGGCGCAAGCAACTGAAGTACCCATAGCGCCCGATTTTCCTTCAAGAGCTCTTGAATTGGTGCGGAAAGCGTTAGGTGGAGTATCGGAATCAACAGCAGTGGTGACGAACTGACCGTGGTCGACCAAGTGAGGCTTGGTCTGCGGCAGTACCGGTACACCGTACAAGAAGCTGGCATTGCCGTTTACGCTAATCGGTGTGTAACCAGCTAAGTAGAAGGCACTAGGATCGGCTTTTGACTTTTGAGTTGACACAGCAGGGGTCCAGGCTGGGCCACTTCCCCTCAACGCGTCTAATGTGTTCTGGGAGAAATAAACGTTAGTTGAACTGCCAGTCTTCATGTAACCACTAGCAACCGAGCCCACTAGACTGACCGCTGGTCCATCCCACATTTTTGTGTTGTTCTGGCTGGCAATGCTAGAGAAGTCGTTCGCGAAATTAGTCTCTGCTGCCAAGTTGTTCTTCAGTGCGAGACCGATGGTCCTTACATCGGCTCTCAAGCTGTTTGCGTGACCGACCGCTGCACCACCGAGGCTTTCTGCGTTCTTACCAACAATCAATGCTTGAGCAACAAGTCTGTTGTAAGTGACTAAGTCTACTTTGCTGTCTTTAGGCTCAGTCAGTTCGCCGAACTCAGCGATTAATCCGCCACTTAGTGGAACAGCACCTCTTCTGACGGCTTGCTTCGCTACGTTCAAGACACCAGCATCAGTAGCGTTGGCAACTTCACGCCCGCCACCAATGATTTTGGAGAGGAAGAAGAATCCGACCCCCACTAGAATTACGAGGAATACGCACGCCGCTACTAGTCCTAGCGTGGCCCCTCGTTGTCGTCGAAGTTTCATAATTTGCTGTCCTCCTGGAGCCGACTCGTCGGCTTTGTTGAGTATTGCCTGGAGACTGATTCGTCTGTGGCGTAGAAGATTCCTGGACTGGAATGAACTGGAATGGATTAGTAATGCTCTTATATTATTGTCGTCTAATGTTCGATGGTCGTCAAGATGAGGCTAATATTCGGTCATTTATCCAAGGTGCCTGACTTCTGGAGCGTCTCCAAGCTTTGGCTTCTATCTATATTCCCAATTAATCTGGAAAGTATAGATTAAATTAGCACGACTTAATAAAGGCGCCGAAAGGCTTGCATCTCTTTCCGTGAAAGGGTTTTAAGCTTTTTTTGGGTTGAAATAGAGGATATTTATTAACTTCCACCAATGAAATCAAGAGGATTTATGTGCTGGAGTTAATGAAATTGAGACTAAGCCAGCTACCACTAACCAAAATAAGAATTGCACCTGAGGGCGGTAAAACACCGTGTCTACTAATCCTTGCACTACCAATCCGCTAAGAGCCGCAGTGAGGCCGAGAGCGAGCCAGCGCAAATTCGGGTTTTGCCAGAAGGTTAAATGGGCGCGGGCATAGAGACTTATAGTCAGTAAGAATGATGAAATTAGTCCGATGGCACCGCATTCAACGCCGATTTCGAGGGGAACGCAATAAGTGCCGAGGGCATCAAACCCGCTCTTCATATATAGACCGTAGGCCAGAGGGAAGGTGGCATTGCCCGGACCGACTCCAAACCACCAGTTGTCCATGAACATTTTGGCTGACGCGCGCCAGACATAAATGCGGTAGGCGTTCGAACTATGCTCTGAGCCGGCAAAGATAGATAAAATGCGACTTTCAAAAGCGGGAAATTTGAAGTGCACAAGGAGGGCTCCTGCAACTCCTGCTAGTAATAGGGCGATTACGATAGGAGCTATCAGCTTTTTGTGTTTAGCGACAACGTAGAAAAATAGAGTAGACACTATTACTGCAGCCATGCCTCCCAATGCCAGAAAGGCACCACGGCTGCCTGTCAAAACAGTGGCAAGTGCTATCGTCAATGACATGCCCAAGCAAATTAGGGCAGCTGCCCATCTTATATATGTATGCTTTAGTAGCCCAACTGTGATCGTTTTGCTCAAGCAACCGACTGTGAGCGCCAGGGCAAGCGGAAAGAGCGGAATGAGATAACCAGCTAGCAAGTTCGGATTGCCCAAGGTTGAATAAATGCGGGTGCCTTTTGATTCAACGGTTGGGTCTTCCCAGGTGGCTAGAGGGGCGACACCGATTTTATATTGATAGAGACCGTAAAGACTGACGGCAAATCCGGCGACAACAGCAGCCAGAATTAGCTTATTGAGCCGCTTTGGCGAGGATAAAACACTCGTGAGCAAGAAGTAGTTGATGATGTAAACTGCTACTTTGCTCAATCCTTTTATGCTTTGCACTAGATAGTGCGACGAAAAAGTAGCGATGATGTTGGCTGCTAGATAAGCGAGCACGAAGGCATCAACTGCTGAGAACTTTCTCTCTTCCTTGCCGCCGGCCAATCGGCCGACAATCCAAACTATCATCGCCGCTGTAGAAAGAAGCGCTAGTGCTCCTTTGTCATTAGCAAACTGCGGCATGGCCAGCACTAAGAAGAGCAGGCAACTCAAAGCAAAGGCTATTTGCTGCAGGGTGGTGCCAACACGGCTAAGAGCACTCTCGCTAAAGTTGGCTCTGATGCGATTAAATAAACCGACGAGCCAGCCAAGCAAAGTAGAGTTGACTAGAATTTGGCCCCAGCTTTTATCGAATGCCGAGAAGCTGAGAAAAGAAGCAAGTTGTGTCAGCATTTTTAGAGCGCCTGATTAATGTCTACCACTACGCCTTGCACTCTGTATTTGAAGGCTTCAAGCTCAATTTGGTTGCCCAGTTTAATCTTATTGCCGCGAATGACGTAGCCGTCATCGGTTGCATCAGCTTCATCTTGAACAGTGACATAAAAATCGTGGGCAATGCTGTTGGCCGGGTCGGGAAAGGCCATGGCCTTTTTACCGTCTGGGCTCATAAAGGCAACTTGTTTTTGTTGATGATCGACCTTAACGATGGTCATTGGCGGCTGCACTGGTTGGTTGCGGATGGTAATCGAACTCTTGTCGCCTACCTTAAATAGATTGATGTCTTTGGTTTTTAAGCCAGTGATAAAGACTTCGATATTTACTTTATGCGTGCCCCTTATTACCTGATTAACGCCAGCGTGCCCTGCTTTTGCTAGGCCAAAGCCAGCGGCAGATAGGAGGACAACAACGACTAAACCATAGTCGAGTATATTTAATTGGCGCTTGTTCGATATCTTTGTTTCGGGCGTGTGCATTGTCTTGGCCTCTGACTAGTCGTTGACCATAATACTAGAATCAGAGAAAAGAGCCTTAGCCCTCTGCCGGTGCTTTCTTCTTGGCTGGCTTAGGTGGTTCATCTTTCTCGAAGAATATTGAAACCGCTCCCGTCACTCTTCGTACTAAGCGCACTTTTTCAAATTCTAGCTCCTCGCCGTACTCAAGCTCGTCTTGAGCCTTTTCTTTAAGCAAGGTGATTAGTTGTGCCCGATCTGGCTCAGAAAGCTGGACAGCCCCAATGTGGTTGTCGTTGGCGATCTTGAGCAGCTGCATTG
>JBBRMD010000136.1:0-3909 GCA_038231015.1 Candidatus Obscuribacterales bacterium | reverse complement strand
TGCGATTTGCTTTGACAGGTCGAATTGGTAAAACTTCTGACAAGCACTTTGATAAGTGGTGCGAAATAGACCGGGTCTGGACACCAGTAGTCAGTCGTGTCATGGATTTTGTCGAAGACTTCGAAGGTGTAATTAAGCCAACTGCCGACTGTGCCGAGCTTGATTACCTGCGGAAAGAATGCAAAATACGCGATAGGAAACAGTCAGAAATAGAGAAACGTCGCGATGGTAAACGGGCAATCCAAACTATGGAATGGCTTTTATTTACCTTTGGAAAGAGAGCAGAACCAATTGATGAGTCGTTAGTAGAACTAGCGTACTTGGTCGTCTGGTTCAAGTTGGCCGTGCTCCTCAAGCAAACTGACGATGAAACATATTTGATTGTCAGACAAAACTGGCTGGCGGTGCAACATGCCTACGCTGAGGTAATGGACCAGAAATGGCTTGCTAACGGTTAATTCGAGCCATCAGCCCTTCTCAAGCCCCGGTCAGTGCAATATCAGTAGCGCTTTCTTGCACATGCTATCTGGCTTTGGCATCAGCGGCTGCCTTTGTATGGAAGTATTTTATCCAGTGTATGTCACTTACACTTCACTTGCCATAACCTGATCTTTTGAGAATTCAATTGCCTGTCTATTTCTTGATTCACTTCTTTGGGTGGCTCTGAGTCTTACTCTGTCGCCCTGCCTGGATGCTCGAATATTGTTTTTTTTGTCTGCTTTATCTATATCTGTCACCGCCACTGGTGCACTACTTGTTTGTCGCCGCGATATGGCTGCGGCTTGTAGACGCCGGTAATTGATATAGGTGCTCATGTGTACCTCACGTGCATGTCTAAAAGTGCCTACCGTGACACGGGTTTTGGCTGCTATCCAATGGCGACCCCCTTTTGAGGGGGCGCTAGCGCGTCCATTGGGCAGCCGCTCTCCGTGTCTTTCTGGGGGCACTAACAAGCACTTGGAGGTGCCAAAATGAACAACTCAATCACAATAGTCGGTCGTGTCGGTCAAGCCCCTAGCTCAGTCTCGTTCGGCGATACTGGAAACAAGGTAGTGAAGTTTTCGGTGGCGGTGAAAGAATTCTCGTCTAACACCGACGAAGAAAAAACAATGTGGCTCGATGTCGACGCCTGGAACGGGCTGGGTGAGCGTGCTCTCAAGACCATCACCAAAGGGCGTGAAATCGTGATCAACGGAAGACTGGCTCTTTCTAACTTCTCAAAAGAAGTCAATGGTGTGAAGGTGCAGTTGACCAAGCCTGTGATAAAGCTCACGTCCTTCCATCTCTGCGGCAAAAAGCCGACTGATGACGAGACTCAACCAGGTGAGCAACCTGCGCCAAAGAAAGCGCGAGCCTCGAAAAGCTAGACTGAGCTGGACTTGAGGCAGGGGCTACCCCTGCCTCTCCTGGCCTTTTCTTTATCTGTTTGTTTGTGTCTGCCACCGGTTGTGGTGGCGCTGTTTTATTGGTTTGGCTGACCTCTTTTTCTATTCTGATGTGGCTTTTCAGGTTCTTTAAGTCTACGGAGGTGGCACCACCGCGCATCAAGCGTGTAGCTAGTGCCGGCGGATTTTGTTTGACCATTCCGCTTGACCCGCAGAGCCACCCCCGTGCCCCCATAGCTGCGGAAAAGCCGCTGTTAACCGGAGGTGCTTGGAATGAACAAAAATATAGACAGAGAAAAAAAGGCGAACCAGTACGGCCTTGAACTCACGAATAATAGTAAGACCTCATGGGCGTTCAGTATGCCCAGAAACAAGACGTGTGTCATGGCTACAGATGTCTGCCGCAAAGTCTGTTATGGCAACGGTATTCGCTACCAGAGCGAGGCTCAGAAGGCAAAGAGAGAGCGCAATTACAGGACAGTCGAATTACTTTTAGATAGAGGTGGTCCTGAGTTATTGGCAGAAAATCTCTCTGCTCTCATCGATCAGGTGCGACCATCTGATTGGCTTGCGGCCTCAATTATTGGTGAGAAGACTAGGACACCCTGGACAATTCGCATTCACGATTTGGGCGACTGGCATGACCCCCGTTACGTGAAAGCTTGGCTGATAGCCGCTAGATCCAGACCCTTATGCAAACTCTGGTTTTATACCAGGAGCTTTCAGGAGAAGAAATTATTCAAGACGATAACGGAACTGGCTGCCTTGCCTAATTGCCAGGGTTGGCTCAGTGTCGACACTGAAAACTATGAGGCTGGTTTACTAGCTTACGCCCAGGAGCCTGGTATCTGGAAGCTGGCGCTATTGCAGCAGGAGCGGGATCAGATACAGGGGTTACTGCCTGAACTTATCAAAACAGCAAGAGCAAAGGAACTTGTGTCCTTTCCGGTTCACCGTAGCGGTCGGCATGTAGAGCCAGTAATAGACCCTAGCTTGTATACCTGCCCTGCTGTAGTGGGTGTCTACAAGCTCGAATCCAATGCTGCTAAGCTGCGTCCATGCCAGGCTTGCAGCTTTTGCCTGCCTTAGATGATTTGCTTGCTTTGCTTTCCAGGTGGGCTGGAAACCGTCTCTTCTAAAACGCTCCAATGCACTCGATATAGTCTTTCTATTCTAAGAAATGCACAGCTAAACTTTGCCACTAAATATAGTGTCGTTTGTTGGCTGCCTCATGATTGTACTAAAAAGAGAGCGATCGTTGCACCACCTATCAACTTACATTAGGCATTTGAGACACTCTAAAGCCTGATTTGGCAGACTTATATTTGCGCATTTCTTAGTAATTATTTGCGGTTTTTGTTGACAGCTTCCGAGAACTCTTTACCAACTTTAAAACGTGCGACGCGCTTAGCAGGAATTATCAAAGGCTCACTAGTTTTGGGATTTCTGCCAGTGCGAGCCTTGCGCTCGGCAGTATCGAAAGTACCAAAGCCAACAAGAGTAATTTTTTCACCACGAGCCACTTTAGAGACAATGGCCGAGATGAAAGAATTTAGAAATTGCTCTGCTTCCTTTTTCGTGGAGTGATTTTCCGCGGCTAATAAGTCGACGAGGTCTGATTTGTTCACGATATATTTTCCTGTGAGAGCGCTGCCGATATTACTTTTAATTGTTTCATGTTGATTAGAATAGTGCTAATTTCCGGCCTGGTGGGCTAATTCGTAAGGTCTGGGCGTTAAGTTAAGTAGAAGCTGATACCGAGACTAATGACAACTGATGGTATCATTGCAGGAATCTGGTACGATAATGAGAAACCCCTAAGAACTTGCGGCAAGCTTGTTCTTGGGGGTTTCTTTATTGTCTAGAATCGTTCGAGCATTTTGGGATTTGGCCTAAAATGACGATCTTCCGATTCTATGATTTTTGTACCAAAGCAAATACTTTGATGCGAAGGAGTGCTGGGTGGTGGCAGGTTGGATAACAGGACTAAGGTGTTCGTGCTGCGAGTAAGGGTAAAGATAGATAAATCTCTTGCAAGCCAACGAGTGGCTGATTGGGCTTGCAGGATATGCAGAATGATAAAAATATATATTGAAGTGATCGCCTTCCCGGTATATCTTTCAGGTACTTCTCAAGAGGGTGCATGGCTATGGCGACGAAACTAGAGCGGACTGTGATTGTTCCAGAGACCGTGTACGTAAAGATCCGTCGACTGGCCGAAAAAGAGCAAACAAACATACCTTTTGTGACGAGGCAGTTATTGGTAACAGCCCTGGCAAGTGAGAGTCGGCCAGATTGGTTTTACGACATTCAGCGGGAAGTTATTGGCTTGAGAAACGATGTGATGATCGCTCAGCGTAAGAAAGAAAAGCAAGATCTTTCAGGGGCTTGTCCCGAGTTTAGTTGAAATATGTGGCGATCCCCTCCAGGACTAGCCTGGTATGGTTTAGGTGCGAACCAAAAACACATACAAAGAGGATCAACCATGAAGAAATCATCCAACGTAAAGAGCATCCATGTCAAG
>JBBRMD010000135.1:0-3996 GCA_038231015.1 Candidatus Obscuribacterales bacterium | reverse complement strand
TTTTTCGAATTCTAGAATAGTTGTTGGAAGCGTTTCCATTTCTACCTCCTGAGCTTAGCTGAAAAAACACTGTATTCTATAGTTAACCTGCCCCATTAATTAAAAAGCTAAACCTGAGCTTTGCTAAAGTGATAGGCAGATGTTGGAAAAGAAAAATCCAGCAAAATACATAACAAAAAAACTGTTTGAGCACCGGATACGATGCAAAAAAATAGCAGGGCTGCCATCACATTTGGTGACAACAGCCTCGCTACAAAGCCATTACTTGTTGAACTTCAGAGCATCTCAGTATGGGCAACAAACTAGTCAGAGTTGCAATTTGGGTTATTCAAACAGGCTTGCTGATAAGCCGCCGAGCCAACATCTTTGACTATCTGGTCAAGCTGCTGAATTGTTTCAATGGGCACTTGCAGCTCAGGTGTGAGCCATTTTCGCTTAACCTGCACTTGAATAACTTTTGCACCAAGTTTTTGAAGTTGGGCATCGCTGTTGAAGTAACTCAATAAAGCAATATCAGTGTTCTGCTCAACAGACTCGATTGGAACGAAACTGAGACTGGTAGTTTTACCCGCATAAGACTCGAAGGCACAGGCAATGGCCTTGTTCAGCTCTGATGCAAAACTGTCGCTTCCATTATCATATGTACCGGCAAACAAATCGGCGTTGCTTTCTCGCTCGAAAGTGATCTGCAATACTACCGAAACCGGTAAACCTTCCAATGTTTTGCCCTTTAGTATGCCGGTGGTGGTGGTCTGCTTCACCTCAATGACGTTGATCCTCTCCCAAACTGGCGTGACAAAGCGAACTCCAGGTTGCAGAATAATTTGAGAGTAACTACCGTCTATGCGATCAACAAACCCAACATTACCAGCAGGAATGTTTTTGACACCCCCAGTACGCACGTATAAGAAACTAGCGGAGGCAGCTAGCAGCAAGCTCATACCGATGACAGATGCGCGATTTGAGAGGAAAGACATAATGTTGATCCTGCGTTATTGATTTTGAAATGGTCAAAGTGTGCCAGATTTCTCAGACCTCGATGGAGGCATTGAAAGAAACTGATAAAGGAAGAAACCTGTTTTGTCGACAATGCCTCAAGAAAAAAAGAAAGAGAATATCTTTCACCATAAAGAGCTTGGCTTACACAAAGCAAACCCAGCTAATGATTTGTCTGCCCTGGTTAATTCAGGCAAAAAGCCAAGCAGTCACAACCATGCCAAGCGCCAACGCAGCGCTAGCCTGGCTACCACCTTGCTGCGCTAGCTAGCAATCCCACTTACTAGTGCACAACTTAGCGCACAACCTAGTGCATTTGTTTGCGCGCGTTTCAGAAAGCCGCACTTACCAGCCTCAGCAGAAAAAGACGAGCCATCAAAGTTGACTTGCCATGAGCCCACATGCGAAGAATAGTTATCCCTTATATTTTCCCTCACTCAATCGATAGCAATCACCAACAACATTGCCACCACTACTTCATCTTTAAAAGCAAAAATCGCTCTCAGTGATTTTTGCTTTTTGTTGTGCACTAAAACTTAGGAGACTCTATGGGAATTGTTCCAACTCTATTTCTGGTTTTCGTTTTGCTCGCGATCATCTGGTTCATTCAACAAACATTGCAGTACGCAGCTTACAAGTTCTATCCACTAGTTCTCGTGGGGCTTCTAATTGCGGCAGTTTTCTGGCTCAATGACCCACGCCAAGCAACCAGCTATTTTATCGACGCCGGTCGCTATCTCGAATGGGTTTGGACAAGCACAGCTAGAGAATCTTGTTATCGCGGACTGAGCTGGTTCTGCTCGACATATCGCTAATTGTCAGGTGCATCTACTCTCAATTTCCACATTTTAATTTCACCCAATTCAATCTGTGTTTTTAAACCAGAGAAATTTATGGACACCATCTCATCTGATCAACTACGTTCACTGTGCCAAAAGAGCATCAATGGTCAAATAGTCACTGACGCTTCCTGTCTTGTACCAATTTCTGACAACTTGAATCTTAGCGAAGGGGTAACTAGCTACGAGCAAGCTGCTTTTGCGATCATTCGTCGCCTTTATCCTGAGATTCCTGCTGACATTCTTGCTCTTTCACTCAAGCCGCAACGACAAATAATTGTGGAAGTGCCACTGCAACTAGACAATGGCAACATCACATCATTTACCGGATACCGTGTTCAGTACAACAATCGTCGCGGCCCATTCAAGGGTGGTCTTCGCTTTCACCCTCTAGTGGATCTCGAAGAAGCTACCACTCTGGCGCGACAAATGGCTCAAAAAACCGCTCTGGCAAATATCCCCTTAGGTGGAGCCAAAGGAGGAATTTCTTGCGATCCCAAACGTTTGTCTCAGCGCGAATTGCAGCAATTGACAAGAAACTTTGTCAATGCCATCGCTGCTGATATTGGGCCAGATAAAGACATACCGGCGCCTGATGTGAACACTACACCGCAAGTTATGGGTTGGTTTTTCGACGCCTACTCTAAATTGCATGGTGAGCTACCTGCCGTTGTCACCGGCAAGCCAATCGAACTGTTTGGCTCCCTAGGCCGCTCTGAGGCCACCGGACGAGGTGTAATGTATGCCACACGCCTGGCGGCAAAATCTATAAATTTTGATTTGGCTAAAGCCAAAATCATCGTTCAAGGATTTGGCAATGTCGGCTATTGGGCGGCTAAACTTCTTAGCGAAGAGTGTGGCGCCACCATTGTTGGTTTGAGCACATCGGCTGGAGGAATATACGCGGAAGACGGCATCAATGTCGAAGAAGCGCAGGCCTACTATCGCATCAACAAATCATTGAACGGATTTGCTGGAGCCAAGGTTTGTACTAATAGCGAGTTGCTTTGCCTACCCTGCGACGTGCTCGTACCAGCCGCTTTGGGCAAGGTCATCTCTGTTGACGTTGCCAGCAAACTACAAGCAAAAATTGTGGTTGAGGGCGCCAATGATTGCACATTACCAGAAGCCGATCTGGTTTTACAAAGTCGAGGCATCGTTGCCGTTCCTGACATATTAGCGAATTGTGGTGGCGTTATTGTCAGCTACTTTGAATGGGTACAAAACCGCACTGAACAGTACTGGACACTCGAAAGTGTGCAAACCAGTTTGGAGAAGATAATCACTGCGGCATATGCCAACGCGGCAAACCTCAGCGCACGGGCTTCAATATCTTTGCGTTTAAGCGCTTACGTAATCGCTCACAAACGCATTGCCGACGCCACCATTGCCCGTGGAGTCGGATAGTTTCAGTTTCTCAGTTCTCACTTTTCGATTCTCTAAGTCAACGTAAAATTATTCGGTGAACACAATGAAAAACGAATCTTCTGCACATGTCTCTTGTGAAAACTTGCAAGGCCTCGATCTTGCTGCCTGTCAATCTCTAGAGCAGATGGTTAAGGCAAATGATATCGATCTGACAAGCACCTGCGGAGCGCAAACCGCGTACCTTTATTCTCAGCTTGTCTACCAAACTCTAGCCGCTCAATAGGAAAAACATGAAAACACAATGGAGACAGAACCTGTTCTGAGCAGGCTCTTAGTCAAGCAATTCCGCTTTACTTTTCACAAAGCCTGCTTCAACTAGGTTGAACAGCAAAAAACGTTTGGTAAGCGAGAATATTGAATGCGTTGACCTCAGCGAAATTCGTTTTTCTCGCAAAAACAAGGTAAGTGTACAACGCGATGCTACTCAAATTGAACAAATGCGTCGCCAGCTTGAGCGCGGTCGCCCTTCAATGCGAGTAGTTTTGCGTCTTCATAAAGAGGGTTTCTACACCATCGAAGATGGGCGTCATCGTATTCTCGCGGCAATTGAAGCTGGTGAGCAATATGTCGACGCTGTTGTAAAAGCAATCTTCTAGTGGGACTTTGACAAATCGCCCAGTATGATTAAAGCGTTTTAAAGGCTGACAGCCGGTTAGACCCAGAAAATACAATTTAGCCCAAAGTGCTACCACATATGGTGGCATTTTAGGATCAGAATTGTTTCACTACCGCT
>JBBRMD010000134.1:0-4080 GCA_038231015.1 Candidatus Obscuribacterales bacterium | reverse complement strand
CTGGTAATAGCATCGAAACCATTCAAGAAAATTGAGCAGACCAAATTCATCCAGGCTGCTCAGTTCAATAATAATGATGAACGTATTTTGTAGACAGAAATTGATGCCTACAAATTATCTACAAATGCGCCTGTAGAAAACCTCCCTTTGGCAATACCTGTGGCAGTCTAATTTGTTCATGCCACCAGGTCGCTGGCGTCGACGTCTACAAGTTGTCTACACGTCGCCTGTAACCCTGGCAGCGCCTCTATTGTGAGAGTTCCTATACTACTAAGATAAGAAATGTTCATATGCCAGGAAAAGCAAAAGTTTTGACCCCCCAAGAGGTCAGAAATGTGCGGAGCAACTTAAAAACTCCTCGCGACAAACTATTATTTGCCGTCGGTCTCTACACCGGTCTGCGCATCTCAGAGATTATAGCCATCGCCCAAGATCAGATATACACCGCATCTGGTGGCATACGAAACAGTCTTAAAGTAACTCGCCTCAAAAAGAAAAATACTGTCTACTCAAACATTCCCATTCATCCCAAATTGCGCGAACAGCTCATCTCCTACAAGAAGCACACAATCGACAAGATGGCAGACTTCGGCATCGAATCACCCTGGCTATTTACGTCAACAGACGATCCTGATGAGCACATCAAACGCATTCGCGCCCATGTCATTCTAAGTGACGCCTTTGCAGCCGCAGGTGTAGATGGGGCTTCCAGCCATTCTATGCGTAGAACTGCCCTCTCTTTAATGTCTCGCGCTGGAATTCCTTTGCGTACCATCCAAGAAATCTCTGGCCACAGCAACTTAAGCCAGCTACAAGAAGGCTCTGTTGCAAAAATTGCCTAAATTTCTAAATTGCGAACAGCTTTTTGGTAGTCACCCTCGATCGCTGCGAGCGACAAATGCTGATAAAGCTCAAGGCTTTTTCGATTGCCGTGGCCGGAGATGAGCTGAATTTTCGCGTCAGTGAGTCCCTGCGCGGTCAAGAACGTGAGCATCTGGTGCCGCAGTAGGTGCGGATGCACGCTGCGCGTGAGACCAGCCTTGTCTGCATACTTGCGGATAATCTGTTGGATGCGTCTCGGTGTGAATGACTGGTTCAGTCTTGACTCAAACAGAAAGTTATTGCCTTGATGGGCCTCGATATAGGTTTGCAAGGCCAGCCGGAAGTCCGTAGGAAAGAGGATATACCGGTCCTTGCTGCCTTTTCCGTTATCAATGAAAATCTTACAGCCGTCCAAGTCAACGTCGCTGATTCGGATGTTGACCAGCTCGCTCACGCGCACCGCGGTATAGAGCATCAGCTTCAGCATAAGCTCGTGCTGCGTATCGCCGCACTTTTGAATCGTCTTAAAGAATTTCTTGAGTTCGGTCAGCGACAATAACTCCGGTAGCCGCCGCTCTTTCTTTGGCTTTTCCATCTTTAACTTGATGCGGACCTGCTGGCAGATGGCAATGAAGGAATCATACGAAAGGCGATGCTGCCTAACTACACGAACGATTTTTTTAACCGCCTCGGATTTCGTATTCTGTTTTGACGCTGCGAAACTGGTCAACTTTTTAGGGGCGGGCTTGGTCATAGTGGCTCTCTGATGGCACAGTTGGTTCGTATATCTGTTATTCTACGAAGTATACCCAATTGGCGCCCCTGGATTAATCTGAGTCTGAGGTTCAAGCTATGAGCGACTTTAAGTGGCGTCATTTCCATGGCGAGATCATTCTCCAGTGCGTGCGCTGGTACTGCAAGTATGGCATCAGCTATCGCGATCTGGAAGAGATGATGGAAGAGCGCGGCGTCGAAGTCGATCACACAACCATTTACAGATGGGTCCAGCATTACGCTCCCGAAATAGAAAAGCGTCTGCGCTGGTATTATCGACCCTCCTACTCCACGTCCTGGCAAATTGACGAAACTTACGTCAAAGTAAAAGGGCAGTGGAAGTACCTTTACCGAGCGATAGACAAAGAAGGTAGAACATTGGACTTCTTCTTGTCGCACACGCGAAGCACGGCTATGGCAAAGCGTTTTCTTTGCAAAGCCTTGAAAAAACAGAAGTCTTACGATAGACCCGATACCATCAACACCGACAAGAACCCCGCTTATGGTGCGGCTCTCAAAGAGATGAAGAAAGAGGGTAAATGTGACGCCGACCTTGAGCACCGTCAAGTCAAATATTTGAACAACCGATTGGAAGCCGATCACGGAAAGCTAAAACGGCTCATCAAGCCAGTTCGCGGATTCAAGTCAATGAAGACAGCGTATGCCACCATAAAAGGATTCGAGGTCATGCGCATGTTTCGGAAGCAACAGATGCGAGGCTGGCAGCAGTTACCAGGCGTCAAGGGAGAAGTGTGGCTAATTGAAAAACGATTCGGAATTCATAACCCGAAGTATGCCGAAGCCTGGTGGAAAATGATCAACGACGAATTTGAGGCTACCGCATAGACGGAAGACGGCCGGGCTAACACGTCTCTCAACTTTTTTCAGTTTTAGACTCAGTATTTGCAACAGAGCCCTAATTCGAGATAGAACAGATGTCGGACGCAAAGCGGCTTTAGAGCGTGGTGTGAAATTCGGCAGGCCTAGCAAATTGTCGGATGAGCAGTTAAAGCTGGCCAGAAAACTGCTAAAGCAAGGTAAGTCAATTCATACCGTAGCGGATATTTTTCAGGTGCATTTTACTACCCTCTATCGATATCTTCGCGGCTGATAATTCAGAACTAACCGTTTAGATGTCACTTTTATCGTGCAAAAACATGTCGCATTTATCGTGCAAAGTGACACTCATGCCATACTTGAACCATGGAACAGCCAAAATCTATTAACTGGTTCTCCCGCCTCTGGTGGCTCTGGGCTGCCATTGCTGGCTTTATCTGTGGTCGCGGCTACGAGTTGATTCTGGACTATCCCGAGTGGCACTACAGCATGTTTTTGCACGCTAATGGTGTGGAAGAGTACATAGCAATAACAGGCTGGCTTATTCTTGGTCCTCTGCCAGCAGCTATCTTGGTTGTGATTGTTGTCGGTTGTGTGCGCTTGTGGCTACGCCGAAAGAGCAAATCAGCTCAGTAAGCGCTTTTTGTCCGCTCTTGCTTAATCGTTTTCAAATGCTTTCCTACATGCTCAATTTGGTCAGGACTAGGATTAAAAGCCAGTATCATGGCGCCGTTGGCATCACCTGACTGCCAATGTTTCTCTATATTTTTCCAAACACCGGCAGAGAACCCAGGATTGGTGTGCTTTTCGAGATGCTGAATCATGTTTGACATATATGCAGCCACAAACATCGGTGCATCACCTGGATTTAAAGCGGCTCGTAGTGGGTCTTTTGCAAACGGTGCTAGTTGCTCTGGAAACTGTTTCATCAAGTTCTGAATGTTTCTGATCTGCATTTGAGCAGGTCCAATAGAGTAAGCGTTATCGTGCAGCACATCCAGGTTTCCGTGATTGCGTACATAGTGATCTTGTTGAGCATCACCAATTTGCTTGTAGTAAAATTGTTCATTGCGCATGATGCCTGCAATCAAATCAGGATCGATATGCCCTGGACCAGAGCCAATCCGCATACGAATATTTTCGAAGGGGTTATTTGCTCCGGCACATGCACCATATGACAGGTGATCATCTTCATGCCCTCTGTGCGGGTAGATTGGATCATCTCCTAATCTCACTGGCTCAAGATGCTGAAGGTCTTTATGGTCAGCCGCTGCTTTGGCAAAGCGTCCATATCGATCTGCTGATTCAGTAGTGCTCTGCCATGATTTACCGGCTTTGGTGACACCGTGCTCTACGTCTTTTGCTCTTTGATTAGCCCATTCGCGGGGGTCCCAGGCAACAACAGCAGCGGGTTCTTCTTTCTTGGTGCTGCTATCGAACAGTTCAAATTTTTGTGCTGGTTGTTTTGTGGTGCCATAGAGATCGGTAGCTGATTCATTCTGTCCGAGCTTATGGACTTCTTGGGCGCGTTGCCATCTGGCTTGATTGCCGTTGTCAGTGATTACGCCGCCGCGCTGAGCTGTCTCGGGCGCGGCTGGAAGCTCCCAAAGCTTTGCTGAGTCTTTGTCTTCTGGCTTCTCGGACACT
>JBBRMD010000133.1:0-4112 GCA_038231015.1 Candidatus Obscuribacterales bacterium | reverse complement strand
CGAGAAAAGATCCCACGTCTCCGGTTGGGAGAGTGGGGCAGTGTAGAGTCCGCCCATTGAAAAGCGCTGGGGGAATCGCAGTAATCTTTCAGTCATGCCGTTCATAACACTCAAACATTATCCGATTAAGGTCAATCTGTCTTCAGGTGTTATTCTTTTCTATGTATTGAACGGAGTAATTTTTAAATGGAAGAGATCGACGCCCAGGGGCGCCAACTCCTAATTGATAGGCCCTTGTTGACTCGAGGACGGCTCTCTGTCTATCGCGAGTCTGATGGAAACGACGACTGGTTCCCAAGGCTTAATGTCAGTCTGAAAAAAGCAGGCTCTGACCACACCCTTTGGCAGTGGACTACTCATTCTGTGCCTGTCGATTTTGAAGAGCCGCCACCCTATGGCGAAGACCTCATGCTCGAAAAATATTTTGAGTTGGCCGAGCCGGTGAAAACTCCTCGTGGTCTGGAAGTTGTCTTCGAATTAGCAGCTGGTGCTACTCTTCGTGGCAAAGTCGAGCAATTCTCAGTCTCGCTCTATCTCTATCCTGAGTCGTTTGATGATAGAGGCGTACAAATAGGCGTTCTCGACTTCCGCCAAGGTTTGACAGCTGGCAGCGTGCCTATGTTCGCCCGTTTCAACTTCCCCTGGTAAGACTAAAAAAAAGCCCCGGTGTGAGCCGGGGCAGTTCTTATTTTTTGTCCGCAGAATATCTGTTGAGATATTTCTAATCGGAAAATTTGGGTCCGGTGCGACTCGAACGCACGACCAATCAGTTAAAAGCCGAGTGCTATACCAACTGAGCTACGGACCCGTGCTCGGTACCAACAAGTTAGTGCCTTGCAACAAGCACTCATCCTATCAGCGCTCTTATGCCTCCGTCAAGAACAAGTGACGATATTTCTAAGTTTATGAATCGCTTTACTAACGCTCTCCGTGCAGTTTTCAGGATAACGGCCTGGCAGCCGCTTCTTGTGCTGTTTGTCGCCTTAGCAATCAGGCTTGTTTACAACCTCTGCTTTTTTCAGCATCGCATCTGTGATATCGGTGATTCTTCCTATTACTTAACTGCAGGAAAAGCACTCGCTGACTTGATTAGAGCAAGCTGGAGTGAAACTCACTTAAGTGACTTCTTGGTGCGACTCTGTCAGCCAACCTCTGTAATTCCCGGAAGCTTTCAATCCTTCTCATCTACAAATTTAAGTGATCGCCTTCTTCTTGACGGGCCAATCTTTCCTTCATATTTGGCAGCCCTGTTTTTGTTAATTGGTACTCAGGCTGGTGCTGCTGCAAATTTGGCCATCAATGCTCACTCGCAGTTTTATGCCATCGCTAATAGTGTTGTCGATTCGCTCAGCTGCGCTTTAGTCTGCACATTCACTTCGCTGGCTTTTGGTCGCAAGACTGGCTTGCTCGCAGGGCTTGGCCTGGCTCTTTATGCCCCCGCGATAATCAACACACAGCAGTGCTATGGCGAACCGTTTGCTTATTTCTTGCTTTGTTGCTGGGCAACTTTGCTTGTTTCGCTGGTTTCGCTGGTTTCGCTTTCAAGTATGTCGGCTAAAGATCAAAGTTTGCTCTTGCTCAACTGCTTTCTCTTGGCTCTCTTCAGCGGTTTGTTGATGTTGGCCAAGCCAGCTTTTGTCTTCCTTCCTTGGCTTGGCATAGGGGTGTACCTCGGTGTCATGGCACTAGGTAGAGGAAAAGCAGCTCCGATAGAAGACCCTGATAAAGAGTCAGGTTCTGCCAAAAAGAGCAAGTTGGTGCTAGCTTTTCTAGCCTTTGTACTCGGCTTGTTTCTTGCTTTGGCTCCTTGGCTAGGCTTTACGCGCAGTGTTAGCGGCCAGGCCATGCTGGTCGTGAACCGCGCCCCTCAATACAACCTATATATAGGTAACTATTTGGCCACTGATGGCTGGAAGACTTGGCCTACTCAACCCAGTATTCCAAATACTATGGAGGAGGCCAAAGCTTTTGTCCTGGCCGAATTCAAAAGCGCACCTCTGGCACTTGTCGGATTGTTCTTGCGCAAGATAGCGCGGCTTACTGTCGGTGTCTGGAATGAATTTCAATATTCGATTGGCCTATTCACCATTGTCGAGCAAAACATCTGGCAAGGTTTGCTCTTGCTTCTCGCTTGCCTCGGATTGGCATCAATACTAAACAAAGAAGACCGCAAAGCGAAGGCTCTAGCTCTTGCATTTGCTGCAATTATTATCTTCCATCTTATATATGCCAGCTTTGAACCAGTGCCGCGTTATTTCATCAGTGCCATGCCGCTGGTTATGGCATTTGCTGCCCAAGGACTATTGACACTCTATGTCACTTTTATTCAAGGAAAAAAACTGCAGCAGCGCGCAGGACTTATACGTCTTGTGACCGTGGTATTGCCCGGTTTTACTTGGCTCTACCGATTTGCTAGCCCAGCGATGGTGTTTTCTGTTTTTTTTGACACATTGTCATTTGAACAAATTCGCATTCTCGTGGCGCTATTCTGGTGTTTCTATCTTGTGTGTGTGTTTGTCTTACTGGCTCAGGTTCTCCGTTTCTCAGATGCTCATGCAAAAGTTTCTCGACTAGCGATTGCTGCAATTGTTGCCGCTGGCGCTCTCACAGTTTTATGCGCTGCAGCATTTTTCTTGCAAGATCCTGCTCTATCAGAATCTTCCCTTTTGCTTGAGCCCGGCGGTCAAGGATTAACCGATAGAGTTAGGATTTCTCTAGCTGATTTAGAGCCAGCATTGCCGAAGCAATTACCAGGCCCTCTGCCGGGCTATTTTAGGCAGTTTGATAGTTGGCTTTTGATCGACTGTGAGACTAACGCACCGCCGCCGGTGCTAATCGTTTCAGTTAATGGTAAATTTCTACCAGCGCGAACGGCGTTGATGTGGAATGAGCTTCACCCTGCTGATAAAGATGTTCCAGTAATCATTGATTTGCAGAGCCGTGCTATGTCAATCGACAAACGCAAGTTCCGCCAATGGTGGGCGGTGCCATTCTCTACGAGGTTCTTGAAAAAGAGTATAGAGAATGAAGTGATTTTGTCTGTTCCGGCCGGTTCACCACCAGTAAGAATTTTCTATGACTGGGTAAATAATTCGAAAAATACCGATGTCATGATTCCTTCTCTGACTAAGTTTTCTTGGACCAAGGGCTTTCTTACTTTTGATCACCGTGATGCCCGTCCTTATGAGTTAAGACCCTCCTCACCACTGACAGGAGGCGAGCTTAAATCTTCTTACTTCGCAAAGCTAAGGCCACAAATGCGCCTTCATTTAGCTATTCCACATAGTGCTGAATATAGTGCTTTAAATAGTGCCGTAATTGCTTCGGCGAATTTACCGCTTAAAGCCGGTGTTAAATCAATCATGGCTCACGCTGCAGAGCATTTGGTTAGCGGTGGTGATCCGCGCACGTTCACTCTACCTGGCTTGGTTTGGGATAACGATATGAAGCACGCTGGACTGTGCGAATTTAATTTCGAAGTGGGTAAGTGTAAGGCTAGGCAGCTTGTTGAAGTGGACTTGACGCTAACGGGTAGCAAAGATGGTAAGGCGGTCAGTTGGCGCTGTCCGTGGCAGCCTGCCTGCCTCGAAGTTAGTCCAGAAGTTACTCGAGAAGTTACTCTAGGATCTAGTCCAGAAGCTGGAGCAAACTGGCAAAAATATCAATATACAAATATGCTGCCGGACGATTTTGCCCAGTGGCAAACAGTAAGTTGCAATATTTCGATGTCGCCTTTTATTGCAGACCAACTATACCTTCATCGTAAAGAAGCCCAGCATGCTCAGATGACAATGCGCAACATCAATGTTGAGCTAAAGCGCAGTGTGGTGCCGACTGGCAAATTCGAATGGGCATTTTATTAGCCCTGGTTCCACTTTTCTCTGGCGAAAAATGTCCGATTTCCGTCCCGAAATCGGACAAACAAAAAGACCACCCAGATTGCTCTGCGGTGGTCTAATTACTATCGTCTAACTGCCTATTGCGTAGGCTCGATATTTCTTGCTGCTTCAAGTCAGAATCCACAGCTAGCGGGTTATCGCTACAATTTCCGGTCTGCGCAGACCTGTCGTTTCCACTTAACCCCTCGGCTCAAAGCACTCAACTTATTTATT
>JBBRMD010000132.1:0-4426 GCA_038231015.1 Candidatus Obscuribacterales bacterium | reverse complement strand
GGCTCGCTCGTGATTTTAGAAGGCCTGCTCAGTGTCGACAACGCACTTGTGCTTGCGGCCATGGTCAAGCATTTGCCTGAAAAACAGAGTCAACAGGCTCTCAAGGCTGGCTTGTTAGGTGCTTATGGTGGTCGCGGATTGATGCTGTTCTGCGCCAGCTTCATTCTGCAAAATCCCTGGTTGAAGCTGCTCGGTGGCGGATACTTGGTTTATCTGATGGTTTCCAATCTAGGCCAAGCTGAAGAAGGAGAGTCTGAAGAAGAGGCAACGGTCGCCAAAGGAGGTTTTTGGCAAACAGTTCTTGCCGTCGAACTTGCCGACCTGGCGTTCAGTGTAGACAATGTCGCAGCCGCTGTGGCTATGTCAGACAAACTCTGGGCAGTGATGACCGGGGTAGGTATTGGTATTCTGGCAATGCGTTTTGTCGCTGGTATCTTTGTCAATTTGATCAAGCGTTTTCCTGTGCTTGAACAAATTGCTTATGTTCTGGTTGGATACATTGGTTTGCTGCTCATTCTTGAAGAACAGGGCATTGTCAGTGCTAACGAGATGGTCAAGTTTGGCAGCATCATTGGCATCATCGGTAGTGGCATGGCCTATTCACAGTTCAAAGTCGTGCGCACCATTTCCAATCCTTTGTTTGGCTATGTCGGCGTGCAGTTCGGCAACATCAACGAATTGACCGGCGACATCTTTGCTGTAAAGCGCGCCTTTACCGCTCCAATTAGTTATGCCAGAGAAATCGGTTCTGACCTGGTAGAACTTGGTTATGGTGTTGTAAAACCGGTTGTCACTCTTTGCCTGCCCAAGTCTGATTCTGCTGAGTCAAATGTGCCTGCTATCGGTGAGTCAGAGCCCGAGGCCTGAGCTCAATCTAAGCGCTAATGGCTGGTGCTTTAGATATCTAACAAGCGTTGCAGGACCTTATCTTTTACAGATAGGGTCCTGTTTTTCTTCACTTTAATAGCGCTTGTTTTTTTTGCTTTTCGTTGCCAAGCACACCTATTTACTGGACACCTCATATGTCAAAACTTCGTCTTTATGTGACTGTGGCTACGTTTTTCATACTCCTGATCACTGCTTGCTATTTAGAGTTTCCGGTGGTCACAGTGCTAATTTTGATTTTCGTAGTGGTGCTGTATTTATGTTGCACAGACGGCAAAGTTGGCCCATTGGGCTTATTTGGTCGTCCGGTAGCACGCATTACTAGCCTTACATCTATGACTCGCGACGGAGGTGCACAGATGCTGACCTGTTCGCGACGACCAGGCAAGGGCCGCGGCAAAGAGTCTAACAAAGCAGCACTACTTACTGGTCTCTCTGGCTTTAGCCTGACTGTAGTTGCTGAAAACGGCTGGCGATATCCGTTTCTACAACGTCGTGCTTTTGTAATCGCCAGATCGACACTGGCTGACCAGGGGCTCTACTGCGAGAACTCAGAGCAATGGCTGCACGACAACGATGTCGCCAATTTGAAAATTGAAATTTTTGTTGAAAACTACCAGCGCGAAGTACGCCTGACGGTGCTGCTTGAGGTTGTCGGCAAAATTACAATCATCCGCAGTCAAGCCAGCATCAGTGAGGCCGCTAGCCTGTGGAAAAAAGCTGTTCCTAGATTGACAAACTCTTCTGAATTTCTTTTCGACTTAGAAGAAGCGCTGACAACAACTTTCAATGCCTTGCTACGCGACTACTTCGGCACCTCTTACGGTCGTCGTTAATTGAGCATTCATCTATAGAGGACTAAAATTCATGATTCAGTGCAACACGACCGAAATTACTAAACCAGGCTTCTCAGGGTCGTACAGCCCATCGGACTGCGTATTTTTGTTGAAACTTTTAAGCGGTGCCGAAGCGCAAGCTCTCGAAGTTACTGACCTGGCGAAGCAAGAGAAAGACATTCAAAGCGGAGTAGCTCCTTACTGGACGCGAGTAAGCCGTGAGAAAGCTCCAAGCGATGAGTTTCTCACTCTTTATCGCCAGGCACTCAACGCTAACAAGGCTCGCTTTGCCACCAATTTAGCATCGATGGTCAAACAGCTTTTGGCTACTCACACTGATGCCATTACAATCGTTAGCCTGGCACGCGCTGGCACACCTGTGGGCGTGCTCTTGAAGCGGGCACTGGTAGAGTGTGGCCTGGTAGATAGCATCCACTACAGCGTCTCTATCGTCAGAGACAAGACTATTGGTCTAGATGAAAACGCTCTGGCTTATATATGCCGGCAACACGATCCAGAATCGATCATTTTCGTTGATGGATGGACAGGCAAGGGTGGCATGACCCTTCAGCTTGAGCACTCTGTGGACAGGTTCAATCTTAAGCATGGCACCAAGGTAAGTTCTAATCTGTATGTGGTCTCAGACCTGGCCGGATACGCTTTCTGTTCTGGTGACTATGCCGATTATCTGTTGCCATTTGCTATGTTCAATGGCATTATTTCAGGGCTGGTTAGCCGCACTATCTACAATTCCACTGTGACCTCAGCGACTGACTTTCACGCAGCCTATCTGCTTGAACACCTCAGATCTTACGATCTCAGTTGTTCTTTCATCGAAGAAATTTGGCAAGAGCTGCGGCCACTTCTGAAAAATCTTGGTACTGTCGCCGAAGCAAATATTTGCGGCTGTGAAGCACCACGGCGGCAAGAGCTCTCAAAACGCACCATTGCCCTTTTGTTGCAACGGTTTGAAATTGCTGATGCTGACCTTGTCAAAGTTGGAATCGGAGAGTCTACCAGAGCTATGTCACGAAGGCTGCCTAAAGCTCTTGTTGTGCCTGATAGACTTGATGCCGATGTGCAACATCTGCTCAAAATGGCTGAACAGCGCGGCGTAACAGTCGTTCGAGATATACCTCTGTACAGTGGAAAAGCCGCAGTAATTGTGGCCAGTGCCAATCAGTAAGTTCTAGTCGGTAAGAGAAAAACCACAAGTGAGTACCAATGCCATGACTACCGAATCACCGTTTGTCGAAACAAGAGAGATCGAGATGCCCACTGGCGTTCTGAGTGTTAGCGTCGAACAAAGCGAGGTTTGCTTAGATCAACTCTGCACATATGCTGCACGCGTTAATCCGAAGCGTGGTTTTCTCTTCGCCTCTCATTATTTAGCGAGAGAGTTGCCGGTCAAACCCAGTCAAATTGCGGCGCTACACGAGATGTTGGCGTTAAAATTGCAAGATGATATGCCAGGTCCAGTTGTCTTTATCGGCATGGCCGAGTATGCAGTCAGCCTGGGTCAAGGAATTTTCGAAAGCTATTTAGAAAGAACAGGGCGTCAAGATTTACTCTACCTGCACACCACAAGATTTAGTCTGGAGCGTCAGGCTTTCATTTCATTCAAAGAAGAGCATAGCCACGCTCCGTCGCACATTGTTTACTATCCTGATGATGCTTTTGACCGCCAACTTCTACAGCAAGCTAAAACATTGGTGCTGATTGACGATGAAGCCAGTACGGGTAAAACATTCCTCAATCTGGCTAAGGCCTTTGCTTTGATCAATAGCCACATCGAAAAGATTGTTACGGTAGTAATCACCGACTGGCGTGGAGACGACCAGACATCCGCCATTGAAGCGGCTATGCCCGCACCCTGCGGTAATGTTTCTCTACTTAAGGGTAGTTACTCTTTTGTGCCGCAGCCTGGTCTAAAAGTTGATATGCCAAATGTCTGCGGGTGCACCACTGCAAAAGATCACCTTTTGCAAGACAACTTTGGACGATTTGGTACAAGAGCAGCATTGACCCTCAGCCACGAGCTAATGGGTTCACTGAATTTCAGATCTACCGATAAAGTATTAGTGTTAGGAACCGGTGAGTTCGTTCACCTTCCATACCTCTTGGCTCACGCACTCGAACTGCGTGGAATTGACGTGCGAAGCCAGTCTACCACTCGCAATCCACTGATGACGTGGGGACCGATTGAACATAGCCTTACATTCGAAAACAAGGTTCACGGCATTCCCAGCTTTCTCTACAACTGTCAGCCAGAGCTGTACGATCGCGTCTTGCTCTGTGTTGAAACTCCAGCTGAGCTAGTTGATCAAGCGCTAATTGATACTTTGCAATGCGAAGTAATTTCGTTTTTCAAGTAGGCAGCAGTTGCCAACTTCATTCTTGTAAAAAAAAGCAGGTAATTTATGAAATCGACACTCGGCAGCCCTTACGTCTTCGCCGACCTTGACGGCTGCCTAATCTTTTCTAAAGACGGCAGTTATCAACCGCATGAACTCGCCACTAACTCCAGCGGCGTTGCCTTGTCTTTTGCCGATGACAAACAGATAGACTTTCTCAATAGTTTAATCAAAATGGGAGAGCTCGTGCCCACCACCGCCAGGTCAAGCAGAAGCTACCATCAAGTCGAGCTCGGACACACTGGCTGGGCAATTGTCTCTCATGGGGCGATTATCTTGCAGCCTGATGGT
>JBBRMD010000131.1:0-4967 GCA_038231015.1 Candidatus Obscuribacterales bacterium | reverse complement strand
ATTAGCCAAAGCGCTGGTTGCGAGGATATCTGACTCAATTTGGAATTTTAAAGCTAGCCCAAGCTCAAATCTTGAAACTCTATCTAGTCGAATATTACCTATCTATGATCAGCGAGATGCAATTACAAAGCTACTAGCTACGAAGCTCAAACGATTAATTGCGTTGATTTCGCACAAGCCATTCAGAGAGAAACCAGCACTGACCGGTGGTTCACTCGAAACAATTAGAGACGAACCTGGCACTCCTGAGATGATGGAGTTTTACCAAGCCAACTATAAGATTAGATATTTACCGATCGACTGGAAACGCTGGGAGGAAGAAAGCGCGGCACTAGAACAAATAAGCGAAGTATGTCGCAAACAAAATATTCCGCTTCTACTAGTAGCGATGCCCTTGAGCGTTGGCAACAAACAACTACTACCTCAAAACTTTACCGACAAACATCGTGCTATGTTGCGTGCTCAAACTGATACAAAGTCTAGGAAAAATCCAAGCGAAGTTGTGCTGCTCGATCTTTTCGATAGTAAACAATTTGAATTAGACGACTATATGGACTCAGTACACTTGCGCTCTTCTGGTGGCATGAAACTAGCCAAACTAATAGAAGATCAGGTAGAGAAAACCGGCTGGTTCGCAAAAAAATAGTCTAAAAGCCTACTTAAGTTGAAGCGCTTTTTCGCTAGCCTTAAACTCAGCCGCGCCAAATTTACGATTAAAGCCAGCCCCTAACTTAGCTCCCACCACATAAGTCGGCCGGGCACGACTTTCATTTAGGACGCTAGATAAGTAAACCGCGATTACACCGGTACAGATAATCTGCAAACCGGTGAACAAACCAAGACTTGAAATTACAATCAAAGGCCAATAGGCTGTACCACTCGCAAATACGAGACTGCCGACTAAGGCCAAGAGAGAAAGAGCAGCGACGATACCACCGACAACGGCAATGGCATAGAGCGGCATTACGCTAAAAGCAAGAATGCCATCCATGGCCAAACTAAGAAGCTTTTTCAAAGTATAGGTGCTTTCACCAACTTCACGAGCACCGCGATCAATCGAGATGCCAATTTGGCTAAAGCCCAACCAAGGAATCATGCCACGCAAAAATCTTGTTTTTTCAGGTAGTGAGGCCAAGGCATCGACGACCTTACGATCCATCAAGCGATAGTCGCCAGAATCAAAAGGAATTTGAACAGATGATATTGATCCAAGTACCCGATAGAAGATAAAAGCAGAAGCACGCTTGAGGAAGCGATCCCGACGAGCTTGCCTTTGGGCAAAGACGACGTCGTATCCTTCTTTCCAGCGCTCTAACATCTGAGGAATCAGCTCGGGTGGATCTTGCAAATCAGAATCTATATTGATTACAGCTAAGCCTTCAGAATGATCAAGACCGCAAGTAATAGCAGCCTGTTGGCCAAAATTGCGCGACAATTCAATCAGTTTTACCTTGTCGCTATCAGCGGCGAGCTGGCGCAGAGCCATTGTCGCCGGAGGACGGGAGCCATCGTTAACGAAAATAATTTCATAGCTCGTACCAGTAGGCGTGATGATCTGGCCGAGGCGCTCAATCACATTAGCAAGGTTGCGCGGATCTTCGTTGTAAACAGCGACTATTACTGAAAGCTCTATCAAAATTCTCCAGCGCTTTGATGCAGGTGATGAATTTGGCAATTGCCAACAACTACGCAATTGTCCACTACAGTCGGCTCTTGGTCAACTTGGCAATTCTAATCTTACAAAGGTTAATAGGCCTAAGACTTGGTCAATTGGAGGGATTTAATCCAATTCCAGCTGGTTTCGACACCTTTGGTTAGAGGAACTTCAGGTTGCCACTTCAAGAATTTCTTTGCTCTGCTTACATCGAGCACATTTATAGGCACATCAACAGAACGAGACTCCGAATATTCAACTGTGACCTGGGGGCCAACCACTGTTCTTATGGTTTCAATGATTTGATTGAGTGAGTGCCCGTCACCAGAGCCTATGTTGAAAATACGGGGGGATGAGTCGTCTTTAGGCTCGTACTGCGCTGCACATAAGAGAGCCTTAACAGCATCGGTGACGTATATATAATCTCTCACAACTTCACCATCGCCCCAGATAGCAATTGGCTGCTCACGCGCTATATGCCCAAGGAAAACGCCAATAGCGCCCTGTTTAGCGTTAGGGTTCTGCAATTCACCATAAGGGTTAGAAAAACGAGCAACAACGTACTCAAGACCATGAATACGCTGGAAGAGATGCAAATACTTCTCGATGGCAAGTTTGGTTATACCGTATGAGCAAATAGGCTCGTTAGTATGATCTTCTGAAATCAAATCAGATTGAGGCACACCATATACAGTGCCACCAGAAGAAACAAAAACAAACTTGCGTACTTTCTCCTTTAGACACTCGTTAAGCAGCTGAATAGTAGCTACTACGTTAGAAGTAACGTCATGAATCGGATCATCATTCGAAGTCTGAGGCAAGGTGTTGTACGCCAGGTGGAAAACCCAGTCTATTCCGCGTACAGCCTCTTCAACTTCGTGGTGATTGCCGAGCTCACCAGAAAAATATTCGACATCAGAGCGCTCTGGCCGAAAGCGATTGGGGTAACGATCAAAGACCCTAACTTCATGGCCTTCTGCTCGAAGCAGATCAACCAAGTGAGCTCCAATAAATCCATTTCCGCCAGTAACTAATGCTTTCATTTGCTTTTAAAATTCAAGGCCGCACGGTGAGCAGTTCTTCATAGACTGATTCTATATCATCAACCATCTCACCAACGGTGCGTTCAGGCTTTATGTTATACGAAAACTTAGCTAGTAAATCTCTGTCTTCAAGCACTGCTGTTAGTTGTTGCTGTAGCGAATGGTAATCATTAAGTTTGAACAATAATCCATTTTCGCCATGTTTGACAAGCTCAGACATACCGCCAAGGTCGGTGACAATGAGAGGAGTAAGTGTAGCCAAAGCAGACTGCATAACCAATGGTGTGTTCTCGTACCAACGCGAAGGCACAACCAGCACATCGATTTCTTCTAAAATTGAACCCAATTGGTCATTCGGAAAAGTACCAAGGAAGCTGACACTGGCGCCAGCTGCGCCAGCTTTCGATACTAGCGACTTAAGGGTTTCAACGTACTGGGGAAATTGCTCGACACTGCCGTAGAGCTTAAGCTCGGCTTCAGTAGCCAGTTTTTCTGGCAAACCCAAAAAGGCTTCAATTAATAAATCGACGCCTTTATGTTCAAAGAAGGTACCAATATAACCAATTCTTACCAAAGGGGAAGGCTTCTTCTTTTGATGGTTTTCGAGTTTTGAAGTGTCGATGCCAAAGGGCACATGCTTGATTAATCGACTATCTATGCCATTCTCGACAAATATATCGCGCATGAGCTTGGTTGGCACCAAAATTTTGGCCAGTGTATTGGCACTATTTTTCAAAAACTCTGGTCGAGCAAGAGTGGCTTGTACAGCGCTAGGAGCTTTCATGGCACGATATAGGTTGCTGAGCATGGCAGTAGCAATACCTTGAACCGGCGCAGCCATCCCCTCAAGCCCAGCAGCAATAGCAGGGTATTTTGCGCCTATAGCTTCGCTTATTTCTTGGTCAGGTGGAAAAAGTTTTGGCGTATAACAGTCAAGACATTTAAGGGCAAAAAGCCCCGGTCCACGACAAACAGCACCATCAGGCCGCTTCAATTGCACTATAGGACAGACAAACCAAAAATCGGTCGCATAGAAAACGACAGGTATAGACAGTTCCTGACAGGCCTCGATTATTGATGTTGAGAGGTTCTGAGCGTGAACAATTTGCACAAGATCGGGCTTGAATTCATGCAGAATCTTAGTGAAATGAGCCTTTATGTGAGGATGATAATATTCGAAACTAAATTTGAATTCTTTCAGCCGTAAATCTTCGTCAACGATATGAACTGGCACCCCTTCAAATTCATAGTCATTACGCGCAGTGGCATCAGCCCCTATAGTCGCAGCCTTCCGCCGCGCATCGAGATCTGGTGGATTGGCCGCGACGACCTTGACCTCATAACCTCTTTTTTGCAGTTCCTGGGCAATCTTTAAAGTCAGCACCTCTGTGCCGGCTTTATGCTCTGGAAAGAATTTATGGGCAGTTAGTAAAACTCGTCTCATAGCACCAATAGGCTTCATGTTGTTTTCAGTGCGGTCGAACTCTGGTTAGCCCAACCCGAACTAGGGAATCTACCAGCCGGTTTTGAAACTTCTCAGAACCAATAGCGTTTAAGTGAAAACCATCCAAAAAATCGTGATTCACAAACTGTGGATCATTGAAATCAAAATACACCGCTCCAAACTCCTGGCAAGCTTGGTGGGTATCAGCAAGGTATTTATTGTCTAGTTTTGAGTCTAACAGTAGATGGTGAGAGACAGTAACGGGCATATTAACGACTATGCATTGAATATTTTCTCGCCTGCAAAAATCAAGCAGCTTTTCAAAAAATACCATTTCTAATGAAAATCTTTTGAAGTTTGGTGGCTTGTAGCGATTTTCATACAATTTATTGAATCCAGCAAGGTCAGTAGGTCTTACCTCTGGCAACACCTCCCGCCCGGTAGAGGACGGTTCTCTACTCGCATAGTAAAGGCTAGAGGGATGACTCACAAAAGCGGAAAAGCTTTCTGTAAGGACAGTTCTATAGTCGATTCTAACGCGATAGTAATACCAAAAAGCGGAGAGCACCAACTCACGAACTTCCTTAGAAGTTAAGCTAGGCCTCAGCAATTCATTCAACGATTTCCAGTCTTGAAGCACTTCAAATGGCGGCGTTTGACCTATTGGCTGCACGATGTTGTCAACGAAGTCCCTTGACTGTATGCAGAGCACAACAGCGTCTGGCTTTTTCCCAGCGCTGACACAGCGAGAAAGTATGATGTACATGTCTGAAACCATACATGACACAATTGATAGATTAGAGAACTTGACATTCCTTTCTAAGTT
>JBBRMD010000130.1:0-5153 GCA_038231015.1 Candidatus Obscuribacterales bacterium | reverse complement strand
GGTTAGCGCCTGGTGTGACAATCAAAAAAAATTAGCGATTGCTAATTTGGGTATCACATAGCCATCACATAAGAGCAATAACTCGAAAAACGCCTACTTGTAATGCCTTTACGGCGCCCTCACCTCATTTATGGGGTATCTAAAGCGTTTTGCCATCACATAAAGTACACGGAGCTTGACACCCATCATGTCTGGTGACTACCGAATGCAGATACTAGTCGAAGAACTGCTGGCCCATTCTCATGAATGTGAGTGGCTCGAGTTTAAGGAAAACAATTTTGACAAGCAAGAGATTGGCGAGTACATTTCTGCGCTCGCCAATTCGGCGGCACTGCTTGGTAAACCAGCCGCCCATATGGTGTGGGGCATACAGGACGGCACACACAACGTTGTGGGTACGACTTTTAAGCCTCATAATGAAAAGGTCGGCGCTCAAGCTCTCGAGATGCGAAGGAAAGACAATTATGGCAATTGAGTTCAAATAGGAAATTTGAAGATGAAGTCGCAAGGGAAAGGGCAACAGCTGACGATGTCTTGCAACTTCTGAACTATCAAAAATACTTTGCATTATGCGACCTGATAGAGCCTGACCAAGGCGGAATAATCGATCGATTGGTCAAAGAGAAATTTCTGATAGAGAGAGCTGATACCACTTTCGATATCACCAATTTAGGAGCTTTACTATTCGCACGTGATCTTTCGAGCTTCGGGCTAAACCTATCGCGGAAAGCAATTCGGGTGATTGTCTACAAGGGTAAAAACCGCATTCAAGCAGTAAAGGAAAGTGTCGGGCAGAAGGGTTATGCAGCTGGTTTTGAAGGATTGATCAAACACATAAATGGTCTGCTGCCAACAAATGAAGTCATTGGACAAGCACTTAGAGTTAAGCAACAGATGTACCCAGAGTTGGCTATTAGAGAGTTGGTGGCAAATGCCATTATTCATCAAGACTTGACCGAAAGAGGAACAAGCTCCACCGTAGAAATTTTCGACAATCGTGTTGAGATCTCGAATCCAGGCGTTCCGCTTATTGACACTCTCCGCTTCATTGATGAGCCGCCTCAATCACGGAATGAAACACTAGCTGCGCTAATGCGGAGGCTCAACATTTGCGAAGAACGGGGCAGCGGCATAGACAAAGTAATCTTTCAGGTAGAACTGTTTCAGCTTCCAGCCCCAGAATTTCGAGTAACGGAGAATCATACTATTGCTGTCTTGTTCGCGCACCGAGGGCTCTCAGCCATGAGCAAAACTGATAAAATTCGAGCCTGCTATCAGCATGCATGTCTGTGCTTTGTCACCAGCGAAGAGATGACCAACACATCTATTAGAAAGCGATTTGGGATCGCTGACCAGAACTACGCAATTGCGTCGAGAATTATCGCAGACGCAATCGAAGCTCGGCTGATTCGGCAGCACGATCCAAGCAGCACTTCGAAAAAGCACGCTAAATATGTTCCATTTTGGGCCTGAAGCAGCCTTGCACGACACTTATTTGACCTTCGGGGGCGCCAAAAGCTAACGGCTTAGACTATCCTTATTCTGCTCGTCAAGCAATCAATCTAAATGCCTAAACCACCAATGGTGGCAAGCAGGCTATGCCACTTCACCCAAACAAAAAAAATAACTCTCTGCCCCCATACAACATTGTCACAAGGGTCAAGTCAGACTGGAGTGGTTGCCCTCTGCCTTGCCTGTATGACAGGTTAATCGGCAAACATCCAGCCTGCTTCATGCAGGGGAGCAATTTGCTATGTACTATTGCTAAAGGTCCTCTCGAAAAGAAGCGGCGATTTCGTCATTTAGGTATTTTCTGTCCTTATCACTTAGTGTCAGTCGTCTAAAGCCAGGCCAATCGCTAATTTGTTGCTGGGCTGACGCCCAAACTTTCTTGCAGTAATCTGCATTGATTGGGTGATCGTCGAGCGTTAGCCCCTTATGCAGTAATGATCTAGCTACCAGCAGACTACTAACTGTTCGATAGGCCTCAGATGACAAGCCCATAGGCCTCTCGTCATCCCAAATTAGGCAGCCTTTAAGGGCCTCAAAGTTTGGCTCAAGCGATGGGTCGTACTTTAGCGATTTGATTAGTTCCAGATCTTGGTCGTTAAATCCAGCTTCCATTTCTACCTTCCCGTGGTTATAACGATATTTAGGGCATCGCCGACTTCTTGCCACTCATACTTAATTGGTGCCAACCCTAGCGATTTTAGCGCTCGCGTAGCGCATTTTCCAAGCAAGCTTCGCTCAACTGAGTCTCCGCGTTTAAAACTTTGAATCGTAGGTTCATTTACAACACCTTCAAGAATCAATTTGCTCGATGGTAATACATTGTGCTTTCGCAATCCTTCGGACAAGAGAAAATTTCCTGTTCCTGTTGGGAGTGTTTGACCAAACAAGTCGGTGATTGTCACTTCGCCTTCAACTTTCATTTCGGCGCGTAAGTAGACTCGAGGATGGCCTTCTGCCCGAATCGTCATTGCCTGACCGTCATGTCCAACAATCAACTCCGGCATCTCAAACTTTTTCAGGCCTCTTTCGGCCAGTTCCTCCACCGATGTATTTTCCAGCTTCTCCAATCCGCCGAAAAGAACTATGTCTGGTTCCTTTAGAATTCGATTGTCAGCTTCTCTCACATAGAAAACTTGCTTCGCCCTACCCTTAGCGCCACCGCCGCCCAATGCTTCTCCGGCTGCTGAGTCACCAGCAGATCGTTCTCCGGCCTTCCCGGCATTGACCAAACCATCACCAGCCGCTCCCTCACCAATTCCGTCTGATGACATGGTCATACTGTGGTCGTTCAGCTTCGGCTTCGGCTGCGAAACATGGGGTTCGAAAGCATTGCCTGGTCCACCGGCCAGAGCTGGCTTCATTTGCCCTTGCGGCATTGATTCAGCAATAAATTGCTTGGCTTCTTGTGCAGATTCTGCAGCACGGCTCGCCAATTTTGATGAAGCTTCTAAGGTGTTGTCAATTGCTTTTGTTGCTGCAGCATCTACATGAGTTGCCACTCTGTCGGCAACCTTCAACGCAGTAGTACCGCCTTCGGTGCTTCCTTCTGGATTGACAAAGAAGAACATTGCCTTGCCAATTTCGACGCCTTTATCGTGTTCAGATAGCTCATTGTATTTATCATTAGCCGCAATTAGCTCATGACCCAAATGTTCAAGCACATGATTGACTGTATGCGGGTCTCTCTTCATGGCATCAAAGCTTTTGCCAATAGCATGAAAAAGTGGATCATTAATTGCATTAGGCCTGGCTAAAAACATTGCGACGCTTCCATCTTGAAGCGCCTCCCAGGCTTTTCGACCGGCATCTTTCATTTCTTCTTTAGCTAAATTCAAGCCATCGCCGATACCGTGAATTTTATCTATCTGACCTTGAAAATACTTTTGTTGACCAGCTGGGTCTAGTAAACGTGCTTCACCTGAGTGTGCAAAGTTCGATAACTTTTGGTGTAAATTTGGTTCTTCTGCGCGAGTATTAAGGTTAGCCCTAACAGTTTCTTGTATTGAACCCTTAAGAACGGTTGAGCTTTTCTCGTCGTCAACCAGTTCGAACTTTGAGGCCAGGCCGCTCGCTTTTAGCTGCGCAATCTCAGCTGCGCTCTTGCCGATATGCGTCGCCGACGCGTCCTGGTCACCGTAGGCCGCCAGCTGTGCTCTTAATCTTCTTGCCTTGTCGCCACTATCAACCACGCCGCTGTCGCTGACGCGATCAGACGCTGAAGGAGCCTCTGCCTTCTTTGCCTTATCATCGCTGTCGTTGACTTTGTCGTTAGTCATTTGGTTCTCAGTGCGAATACTAATTCTCAGACAATCATAACTAGCTATGCCAATTCGGAGCGGAAATTAATCGTAGAACTCGCGAACTAGACATATGCGGCTGTATGATATACTCACCTCAGGAGTCGATAGCCTTGGTTATGAGCGACCAAAAAGACGATGATTTTTCCGACACGTTTCGTGCCATACAGAGTACCTTCGTATAGTCACGCTGGCGTGGTAGTGCTTAAACGCTCCTCTCTACCTTTTCAAGCCCAGCTGCTAACATGAGGTGTCACACGTGGCCGATATTGTATCCAAAACTTGTTCTGACTTTTTGCGCGAATGTTATTCTGAGCTTAAAGCTTCGCACGCTCGTGAGCTTGTTGCTGCATTTTTCGGCTACAAAAGCCATGCTGCACTGCTTGCCGACAAACGCAACGCCGTCGATTACCTTGATCAGGCAGCAGTGCTTGTCCCTGATTCATCTCTGCTCGACGAGCGCCGGCAGTGCCTGAAAGACTTGGCCGAACAGCTTCCGCCCTCGGCAATTCTGGTTGACGAGCTAGTGCAATTTGTGCAAGACGACGAGTTATTCACAGGCGAAATCTGGCACTGTTTCGACGTGGGAGAGTTCGTCATGGAGGATTATCTACCAGCTCACCTCAGCCCAGAGCTAGATATCGAACTAGAAGAATTGACTAAGCCATTGAATGCCTTTTTCGAAGAGATAAGCTATGACGATTGCCAGGTCACAGAAACTAACTTCGGCGTGACCGTGACTGTCTCTGGCACCTATACTGGCTACTGGCTCGACGAAGAGGATCACTCCGATGAACCGGTTATAGATCTAGAAATCACTGTGTACCTGCGGCGCTGCGCCGGAAGCATCGCGTTTGAAGAACCAGAGATCGATGTTGTCGGCAGCCTCAAAGCCGAGGATGAAGACGAAGATAAAGATGAAGATGACACCGAAGAAAATGAAGAAGATGCCGACGACGACGAATCGCGGCAGCCAGCCGCAGCGACAAAACGTACTCAAACGCCGTAAGCAAGCAACAAATGGACAACCAAACCAAATTACGGCTTAGACTATTCTTTTTCTACCCGTCAACCAATCAATCCAAATGCTTGAACCACCAATGGTGGCAAACAGACTCTGCCACTTCACCCAAACACAAATGCACCACTGGTTATAAATCTACGAATACTTCATTGCGCACCATGTGATTGTCCCCAAGCCTTCGACAAACCAACTAAGTACAGTTCAGACTGGAGTGGTTGCCCTCTGCCTTGCCTGTATGACAGGTTAATCGGCGAACAGATCCAGCCTGCTTCGTGCGCTGCACATACCGCTTCTACTGTGGCAGCGATAGATTGCGCCCT
>JBBRMD010000129.1:0-5389 GCA_038231015.1 Candidatus Obscuribacterales bacterium | reverse complement strand
GCGCATCCGTTCCAGTGGTATATGAAATTTTCCTTTGTCATTTCATATCTTGTCGCTTCCCATGGATCTAGAATTACGATGTGCCCTTCGTTGCTTATGCCTTCTACTATAACCGAATGTGCTAGTTCAATTTTGCCGGTAAATTTGTTTCGTTGACCGGCGCACCAGGAGTTCAGCTTAAGCAGGCTTTCCAAGGACGCTTCCGATGTAAAATGACCTTTCCATTTAGGACCAAGTTCGCAAGCTAGTTCTTCAAGAAGTGATGGTGCACCAAGCCGTTCTATGAGTTCTGCTTGTCTCAGTTGGCCCATGGCAAGAAATTCCCCGCAAGCAGACACGCAGGATACTGAATTCATTTGCTTGATCATTTCTGGTGCTGGTTTCTCGTTGAAGTAGGGCCAGCCTAGCCTTTGGCTCCCTTGCCACCGACACAGACAAGTGATCTTGGCTTAAAAACACTATCAACTGTTCATCCATTCAGTTGCTGCCTACTTCTGCAATTACGGCGTCACTGCAAGTCGTTTTCTTTTGCCCCAATCTGGGCAAATTATAGTGCAGGCGGAAGAGGGTCAAGCTGTGGTAGATAAACCTGGTGAAAACAAGCCTGGTGAGGAAGTAACTCCTTCAGATCATCTTCTAGTTGAGAAGGTCGGCTCGCCTGATATTCAGAAAGCTCGAAATGCGAATGCTGACGATGTCGCTAAAGCGACTAAACCGCATCTCGGCGATGGTTCGTTGCGCCGCTTCAATCAGGCGCACTTAGAGAGCCAAGAGGCAAGCATTGAAATCGATAAAATACTTTGCATTTGATTGATGTGACTTTATCAACAACTGCGCAAGTGCTCGCGATGCCGTTTTTGCATCTGGCAGAGAACAGAGCAATCAACAAAGACATTGCCAACTTTATCGAGTATTACAGGCATGATCCTAACCAATTTAACAAAGATGCGACTAAGGCTGGCGGGCAAATCTTAGGCATACTCGATAAGCCCATGTCTGAGGATGAGCGGGCACGCATGGTCGGCATGCTGATTCCACTCTTCTTTATGCCTGGTTCGAATAAGCCGCTTGAGCTAGATAAGGTCAAAGCGCTAAATCTCGAAACCAAGACTGCGGCTGAACTCGCTGAACAAGGAATAACGCGACGCGTCGTGGAGGTTTATCGAGGGGATAATCGCGCTTACCACGCCACCGACCAAACGGGATTGCTAAAGTCGCACATTACGGCTCAAGGCGATTTAACGCCAGCCGACCCTTCCGGAATTTATAACGGCAAACCAGTTGATATTGTTGAGCATATTAATCCGTTGATTAACGCTAATGCCAAAGGTCACTCGCCCTATACTAGCTTTTCCGAGTTATCTTCCGAGGTGGCAATGAGTTTTGGAAAGACTCATATAACATTGGATTTAAAAGCACTCCGCCATGATATCGCTAGTGGTGCGCTCAAGAATGTTGAGGCTATCGATCAGGCGGATATGGCTGCCCATATCCAACGCTCGATGAAGGGAGAAATTCACAAGCAGCATGCATTAGAATGTGCACGTGCAGAGCGCGAAGTTTTGATTAAGGGCATCATCCCCAAAAAGTATTTGAGAGTGGAGGTTAAATGAACTCATTAAAGCTGTACCGAGGCTCTGATGTTCTCGGCATCGTAACGAATCCAGAGCAAGATGGGCCACAGGTTACTGCAATCCTAGAATTGACTGATGCTTCTGCTAACTATAAAGATTTGCTCGATTACATGATGAGCGTGAAAGAAGACGGCGAGGATCCGCCTGTTGAATTAAATATTTGGGAGGACTGGTTTATCGAGGATGAGCACGGAGATAAGACGGCAATTTTCGCTCCCGCGATTTATCCTGGTGCCAAATTTATTTCGTGGCGCTGGAAGCGATAGTTATTTCTGCTTGCTCTTGCGAGCTTTCTTCGCTGTAGTAAGTGGTTTGCCTGCCATAGACTTTTGCACATCAGAATGCTCAAATGCTGAGGCCATGCGATTAATCTGCTTCGCAGTAAGATCGAAATTCTCACCTACGTTTCGCCATGCGGCCACCGCTGTTCCCACCTCAAAGGCAATCTGACGTGAATCTTTGTCGCTGATCTCAAAGTAACTGGCCACATCTATTGCGAGATCTAGGGAAGCGGTGGCATCATCGAGGTCAATGGCAGTGCTGAGCACGCGCGGCTTTATGTCAATCGGTACCGGATTATTCGAAAGTTGCACTGTCTTTTTCTTTGCGCGTGCGAGTCCAGAGGCGCCCGACAAGATGCGGCTTGCCGAGATGCTCGACGTACACCAGTGTCTCGGTCTCTGTCATGACGCTTCTGATTTGCGCAGCGCAGCTGGGTTTTTCTGCACTGCTATTTTCTTCTGCACTGCTGCTTTCTTACCAGGCAGCCGAATCCGCTTGGGGAGCCGCTCTTCGTCGAGCTGTCTCCCAAGTACGTCTTCTCCAGCATCAGCCAAATTTGATACTCGATCAATCATGCCCAAGACAAATAGTATTGTCGCGTACGTTCCCATTGACACACTTACATCGCCTCTTTCTGCATTGTATAGAGTCATTCGGCTGATCGATACCCGTTCTGCCAAGATTTCCGTTGGTATGCGTCGGCGCAGTCGAGCGTCCCGGATGTCTTGTCCGAGCTTACGCATGGCCCGGCGAACGGGGTTGGGGGTAGTTGAATTGGTTGTTGATTTTGGCATAATGTCTAGTGTTACTGACGCTATAGGGTCTAGCGTATAGCAAACTTGACATTAACGTCAAGCTTTAGTTTTAGTGTTTGATCATTATGTCTAGTATATTAGGCGTTATATTGGTTTGCGTCTGGTATAGCTTACTTTAGGCTTTTAGCTCTCTTGGCTACAATTTCTGCATCAATCTCAAACAAAGGGAAAATTCCTCGGTGCAAAGAATATGCGATAGAGCTTCCATTGGGCTTCAGCTAATTTACTTGAGCAGAGCACGCCAGTGGCCAAAATTGCAAAAGAAATCGTCGCTCACTTTGTTGACTACATATTCCCTAAGGGATGCCACCGCGACACGCGATTTACAGGAACTGGTAGCAATCGGTGCGCTTTCCCAGAGTGGTGCTCTCAAATCGACGCGCTACCATCTGGCTAGGCAGTAATGAACAATCAAGATATGGGAAAAGAGATAGCAGAGAAGTGTCGTCGCTAGTAAATGCGCAGTTAAGAGCGGTTTTAGCAGCATCTATAACTTGGACGCTGGCCGTGGAGATCTCAACTTATTTTTTGTCTGAAAGCATCTAAGTGGGTATATAGCTCAAGCCAAGATTGGTTAACCGTGTCCACTTACTTCTGTGCGGATGATCGACCTAATACAACAAGGAGGAGAGCATTATGTCCGACGAGAAGTCCGTTGATAGAATCCAGCGTCCCGATTCGAACGCTATGGAGACCGCTCAAGCTGCGAGAATTGGCCAAGATTTTAGCTGGCATTATGGGCGAGTTACTCGTTTGGGTAGTTACGATGTCATTAGTGATTCAGTTGATCGCCGCTCCGTCACTATCATGTGGGAGTCTGGCGGTCTTAGCTGCCAGTATGGTGAAATCAGCGACGACCAGTGGGAGATTTTAAAATTGGCCTTCATGAGCACTGGCATGGTCAGCATCCTGAGCGACCAGGCTGGAGAAGGTTGGATGTATGACTTGCGCTTTCTTGAGGCCGTGCGATAAGGCCGACGGCAGAGGCAAAACCAGAAGAAAAGTCAGAAACCACCTGATGTGGCCTAATGAGCTGCCTTGGGCCGCCCCAGGCGATGCCGAGAATTTCCATGCCGTTTGCGATAATGTTGAGCAGCGCTTCTATGTTTGCCAGGTTGTTGACGCGCACAGTACCTGCAGTGTTCACTCCTTGTACAACTGTTGCTTCAATTCCTTGAGCAGCCACAGTGACGTTAGCAGCACCCTGTAACAGCGGCGAAGAACCAAGACCTAAGTGTTGAGATTGCGAAACGGTAGTGTAATTAAGTCGCGATTGTGTTCCGGTGGCACCAAGTGAATTGAGCGCGTCCTGGCTTCCCGAACCGAATGCATCTTTCGCCATCGCCGGTGCGCAGGAGAATGATGCGAGAGTGGCAACGAGTAACGCTTGCGCAAACATCGATTTAAAGGATGGTGATTTAGCTGACATTGATTTAGCGGACATGTTTGTATACCTTTCAGTACGAAAGTTGAGTTGCTTTTGAAATATTGTGATTCGAATGCCGCGATGGCTGAAAAATTGCGCTGCGGTGATTCGTTGATTCAAGGTAACACTAGGGTGAACTCTTGCCAACTAAAATCAAGACGGGCAAAGCGTTTCGAAGCTTTCGCCAAACCTTCAGCCGTCATTGAAAGGTTCTGTCATTCGTACACGATTTGCATTTGGGACAACCATGACGCTGAAGAAGCAGCGCAATTTTACACTCAGGCTTTTCCTGATAGTAAGGTCACTGCTGTGCGCCGGCCTCCGTCTGACTATCCCGTTGGCACGGAAGATAAAATTCTAACAGTTGAGTTGATTGGCAAGATTGATGTCGCTAAGATTGAGGCGGCGGTGAAGGGGTAGTTGATACAAGAGCGCTTGTCGAGTTATTGTTTGGTTATCGCGTTTTGTTTTGAGGTTTTTTGTGCATTTAAGTTTAGAGTATAGTTAGCGGTTTTTATTAGGAGAGTTATAGCTAACTTAAACATAGAAATCCGCCGCAATACGCTGCTTCTTGCATCTCTAAATATTACTTTTGGAGTGCTCGCCGCTTATTCGATTTTTACCTGCCAGCCGGCTCAGAGCACCGATGGGGTGCAGCTATTAACTATATCAAGCTCGGTCAGCAGGCTAAAGATGCTGGCAAACTCGATGACTCGTTGCGTTATTTGGTGGCAGGCTTGCAAGTCCTTTTGAAAGAACCTGGAGTCCGGAATCGACTTGGCCCAAAGTAATCTGGCGAGGCTGCCTGAATTTGATAGAAAATTATTGGCCCTGAAAATGATGAACTACGAGGCGGTGTTGAGAAAGTTGAACCGCACGAGTGAGGCTGATCAAGTCGCGAGCCAGTGGCAGAAGCTCTCGAAGTAGATTTTTTGATAAGTTTCGCAGTCACACAAAGAGAAAACCAATATGCGAAGTGAACCTAGCCCATTTCAGATGGAGATCGAAGAATGTAACTCAAGCCAAGACCAAGACGCGATTGTAGCAATTTTGCGCCGGTACAATACTCTTCAAGCCGGGCTAGCTAATTATAAAAGATTAGATCTTATAATTAGAGATGCAGAAGGCAAGATAATTGCTGGTCTCTGTGGCGAAACTCGTTGGGGCTGGCTGTCGGTAGAAACTTTGGCTGTTGAAGAGGGCTTCAGGCACCAACAAATTGGTTCTCGCCT
>JBBRMD010000128.1:0-5597 GCA_038231015.1 Candidatus Obscuribacterales bacterium | reverse complement strand
TGTCATAGTTGATCGCGAAACTTGGGAACCAGTGGCTTGCTTGCATAATCCCGAAGGTTCTCCCGACAATCTCAAAGTGACTAAGCTTCACGAGAATCCCAATACTTGGGAAATTGAGTTTGATGATGTGAAGTGCGTTGGCCACGAAGCCGGATTTTCTCCTGATGGAAAGTTCTTCACCATGATGAACAACATCGAGCAGAACAATATGGCTGTTTACGATACTTCTAATGCCGATCCCAGCAAGTGGAAGCGCATAACCTTCGTCAAAGATCCTGAATGGGTCGGCGAATTTCCTAGCCCGTTTCACTTGTGCTTCTCTATGGACGGCTCCAAGATGTTTGTCTCTGTTATGCATGAGAAACCGGCGAAAAGCGCTTGTTGTGTGGTCGAGACTAAGACTTGGAAAATCATCAAGAAGTTCAAGAATATTGGCGTTGACTGTCAAACCATGGCAGTGTCTTATGATGGCAAATATGTCTTTCAGATCTTTAGTGGCTTCCAGCGCCAAGAAAGTGGTGCCTTTGTCTTTACTCAAGATGATTCGTTACGCCCTCTTGGATATTTGCCAAACTTTGGTGGTCACCATGACTGTGTCATTATTCCAACTAAGAAAGAACATCTGAAGAATAGTCGTTGCACTACTCTTTAGTTGTTTGACAGAAATTGAAAATGACTACGGCAAGACGAAATTCAAGTGGGCTATTTCTAAAATTAGCCTGTCAGAATATTTTGCGGCGACCGACTCGCACTATGCTTCTAATATTAGCTGTTGCCCTGGTCACTGGTGCCGTCTTTGCCTCGGTAATTGTTGGGCGAGGTGTTCAGGCTAGTATTGAACGAAGCTTTGCTCAAATGGGTGCCGATTTAATTGTGGTGCCAGCTGATGCTATGGTTAACATCACTAGTGCCTTGCTAACTGTGCAGCCTACTGAGTCGACTCTTGATGCCACCTTGCTTGAGCGCATCGCTAAAATTGAAGGTGTTGAGAAAGTTTCTGGGCAAAGTATCTATCGCATACCGATGATGGTGCATATGCCCGAGCACCGTGCCAATTTAATTGCATTTGATAGAAGTAACGATTTTACTATTTCGCCCTGGCTCAAAGAAAAATTACCTAGAGAAATGCGTAAGGGTGATCTCATTATTGGTGCCCGAGTTGATCACATTTTGGGTGAAGAGTTAGAGCCATGTGGTCAGTCTGCCACTATTTATGGAAAGCTGGGCAGAAGTGGTGTGGGCCCCTTGGACGATTCAATGTTTGCCACCTATGAAACAGCTCAATATTTAGCTGAGGGCAAAATTAAGGGACCGGCCATTCCTAGCTTTGACCGTAATCGTTTTTCAGCCATACTGGTAAAGCTATCTGTTGGTACAACTCCTGAGCAAGTCAAGTTCGCCATATCGCAGCTCAACAATGTCAAAGTGATAACTGGCACCACTATTGTCACTTCTACAAGGCAGACTACTGCGGCCCTCTTAGCTGGCATGGTAGTAATGATGTCTGTAGTGCTTCTTGGTGCTGCAATTGTTATTGCTCTGTTGTTCTCAGCAATTATTTCTGAGCGGAAAAGAGAAATTGGCCTATTGTCGGCCATTGGATCGCGCCAATCTAGCATCGTCAGTATGCTCATTGCTGAATCTTGTTTTACCACCGGAATGGGCGGCCTGTGCGGTATAGGCTTTGGTTTGGTGCTATTGCTTTTGTTTCAACGCTCATTGGTTTACTATTTAGAAACTCTGCACATTGAGTTTATTTGGTCGCCCACAATCGAAATTTGTGGTGCTGCCGTTATCTGTATGGTGCTCACAGTAATTTGCGGATTGCTTGGGGCACTTCTACCGGCAATAAAAGTGAGCGCTAGCGAACCCTATAGCCTTATACAGGGCGAGGGCGGTTGATTGTGCCACTAGCAGTTAATAATCTAAGCAAGAGTTATTCTGCGGGGCAGTCGGTAAAGGCTGTCAGTGATGTCAGCTTTGAGGTTGATGATGGCAGCTTCTTTGCTATCGTGGGTAGCTCTGGTTCAGGAAAATCTTCGCTACTCGCTATGATTGGTGGCATTAGTAAACCAACATCAGGTTCGGTGAAATTTGCAGAGAATAACATTTGGGCAGAAGATGATAACTTCAGAGCTGATTTTCGCAATTCTACAATTGGCTTTGTCTTTCAGTTTGCCAGTCTCCTGCCTGCCCTTAAGGCGATTGATAATGTCGCATTGCCGGCTTTGGTTAGTGGCTCACTAAGTGAGAAAGCTGCCTACGCCAGGGCACGAGCTTTGCTCGAACAAGTCAATTTAGCTGATCGCATAAATTCGTATCCTGGTGAATTATCTGGCGGTGAACAAAGACGTGTAGCGATAGCTCGTGCCTTGATTAATTCGCCGCAAGTGCTTTTAGCTGATGAGCCCACAGCCGACCTTGATCAAGATACTGAATCAGAGATTCTCGCTTTATTGCTTGATATTCGCCAGGCCCACAAATTGACAATGGTTTTGGTGACACATAACCGCGATATTGCAGCGCTAGCGGACAGAGTTTTGACCATGAGAGCGGGCGTAGCTGAATTGGGTCAGACAATCCTTAAGGGCGATAGCAGTTTGCCTAGTGTCGCTCATAGTGAGCGAGTCGGTAGTATTTATGAAATTTCTGCTCAAAAAGTGGCAAAAGAGAAAGTTTTACTCGGTGTTGGTTTTGAGCGCTATGTTGGTCGCTTCGTTTTAGTATTGCTGCCTCTACTCGCTCTTATCTATGTGGCTAATCTTGGCTTGGCAGGCTATCAACAGTCTGTCATAAATGCGCAATTAGATAGACAGCAAGCACTTGAAGACTTGGCCATGAGTGATTTGAAAGCTGGCGTAAATGGCATCCGTATGACTGCTGAAGGCGGCTATGAGCTTGATTTGTTTTTGCGCAATAGCAAAGGTGACAAACCAATGTTTGTTTTGACTCCAGCTGTACGTGTATTTATTCAGGTTGGTAGTAGCTGGTGCGAAACCACCCTAGAAGCTCTTGATAAACGCAGCGCTAGTGTCTTACAAATAGCAGGTGAGCAGATTTTTCACTATCGGTTAAAACCAGATATTGCAGGCTATTCTCAACTAATTCCATACTACATGCACGTGCGCATCACCAATGATTTGTTGGTAAGCCCTTCGAGTTTACCGAAAGACGATTTGGTAGAGCGCAATGATAGTTACTATGTTTATTTGAAACCGCACAATATTGCTGACAGCATGATTGCTGAAAAATTGAAATTCGCTGGTAAGCCTCCTGTCTATATGCCGATGCCGCCTCACTAGCGGCATTGTTTTAGATTAGTCTCTTACCTGGCAGTTTGCTCCATGATGCGTTTTGCATGTTAGGGGTAGTGGGCAGCGTCGTCCCGCCAATTTCAATATCTAGCGCTAAACCACCAGAGTAGAAACTTCTGCGCGGTTGCGAATAAAGCTCATCACCGTTGAAGCTCTTGAACAAACTAAAATTAGGGTCGTTAATCGCTTCGTCTGTTGAAGCTGTGCCGCTCGGATCCACGATAGTCAAACGAGTGCCCAAGCGCCCTTTACCTAGTGCCACTGCCACATGCGGGTCGCCTCCATACTCAGCTAATTCGCACCAATTTAGGGGATAGCCGGTGAGCGGTTGGCCACAATGTTTGCCACCGTTGTCTCTGCTGAGATTTTTGACATCATTTCTGAAAATTATGATTGGCGCTATTCCTCCTTGAACATTGGTATCTGCAATTGTTGAATATTGGCTATCGGCAGTGACCCCTATAGGGAAGGGATCTTTACTTATTACTCTTCGTGAGATTGAGCCGTTGCTGGCAAATTCATAAGCATAAATTTCATTGGGGCCTGATTGAAACTGAGCATTAACCATCTCGATGATGGCGTCAAGGTGAGGTTTTGTATGTCCGTTGCGCAGCCAATAATAAAAGTGTTCAGCAAATTGATTTGAGGTGGTCGGCACCACTGCTGGCATATTTTGTTGCATGCGTGCTTCAGAATCTAGGGGATAGTCGCCACCGATGGCATCATAGGTGGTGACCTTGTTGTCTCTAAAGGTTCCTTCTCTCAAGAAGTCGCTCCAGCTGCGAAGACCGGCCACCGGCCCACCGGTGAAGCGTAGTGTCATCGCGCCTTTGGGACCACTATCGGGCATGGCAAAGGGCTGGCAGGTAGCTACGCAGAATGCCTTGTTCATTGCGGCGTCATAGCCTGGCACTGTGATTTTTCCTAAGCCTTGCAATTTGAGCACACACTCTAGTCGCACAATTGAGCAAATGTGATTTCTGTCGGCCGCTCTAAAAGCGCTACTGCTAACAAGGCTTGATTTGGCTCCCACACCAGCGAAATTGAAATTGCGGCGAGCAGCTGGTATGTTAATAAAGGCTTTGTAGCTGCCGTTTTGGGTTGAGCCTGTTGGTAATTGGGCCAGGCTTGCGGGCAACGGCGCTGGTACCGTGGTGTCGCCTTCGCCTTGCAGCCACCCGCTAGTCAGTTTGATTGATTCGATCTCAATGTTTTCAGGCAAGTTCTTTCTTAAGAAGGCCTCAACGTCGGCAGTCGGGGTAATTGGATCAGCTTGTAAATCAAGCCATTTGTATTTGATATTTCGCTCGTCGACTTTTGTCTTGAGACAGTCACTTATGCTGTAGTTCAATTCGCCAATTGTTTTATCAAGTGCATCTTTGTCTTGATCTACAAGGAAGTTCATGTGGGCATTTTGCAGCTCTTGAGCAACAATGGCGTTTTGTCTAACGGTTCCAACCAGGGTGTTGATGCCTGTCACTGGTAGCGGCTCGCCATCTGGAGCGCATGTGCCTTTACCAATTGGTGGGTAGTTGCTGAGAGAGACTAAACCGAAGTGCGGATCTTCAATAATGATTTTCGAAAGATCGTTTGCTGCGATTAAACTCGCTGCTTCAACAACACTTTGGGCGCGCGTTCTAGCTACAACTTGCAAACAGGCCTCGCATATGAACATCAGCGTTGGTGCCACCACAAAGCATATGCAGACGAGGACCATTAAGAGCATGTTTCCTTTTCTGTTTCTTCTAGCCATTTTTTTCACCTCATCCAAAAAGAGGTGACTGCTGGTATAGCCAGCAGCCACCCCAGTAAGTAGTTACTTGCGTATTTTGCTTTGGATTGCGTGAATGATTTGTTTTCTGATTTCCTTATGCGAGTTAGCATTGCGATTCCAAACGTTCTTGCCACTGTTGGGGCCACATCCAGTTTGGTGGGAGCTGCCTGAGCCTCCGCCAGTAGTGCCACCGGTTTCACCACCGCCACCACCGCCACCACTGCCGCCGGAACCGCCAGAGCCACCACCGGAGCCGCCACTTAGGCCGCTACCTTGTCCGGTTGAAGTGCCTGTGCCGTTGGCTGGAGTAGAACCAGTGTATCCGGATGACCCCGATGAACTAGTTTGATTTGTCGATCCGGAGGAGCCGGATGAACCGGAGGTGCCGGATGAACCGGAGGTGCCGGATGAACCGGAGGAGCCGGATGAACCGGAGGTGCCGGATGAACCGGATGAACCGGAGGAGCCGGATGAACCGGAGGAGCCGGATGAACCGGATGAACCGGAGG
>JBBRMD010000127.1:0-5651 GCA_038231015.1 Candidatus Obscuribacterales bacterium | reverse complement strand
ACTTTTGCGCTAAGTGGCTTGTTCGTTTTATTTTGAATCACGATTGGCAATTGGCAGCTGTCACCATAGTTTAGAAAGCGCGGTGGTGAAGGCTTTACCATCAAAGGTAAGGTTGTCGTGATGGTCGACTCAGATACCCCAAACTTGCCGGCTTCTGCTGCGGCAAATGCCATGATGCGATAACGAGTAACACTGTCAGGGAGTGTAAATTTGACTTCTGCTTTTCCTTTAGAATCAGTTGTGATTGCTGATTGGCAGAATGCCAGTGGTCTGAGGTCGTGGCGCAGAGCTGAGGGGTAATCTGCTAGCTTTTCTTCTCGGTCATTTTGGCCTTCAGGTTCAACTGCGACGCCATTAACAATGCGCGAATTACGTACCGTGATCATCATGCCGGTGTCTTGCGTTCTTGAATGCCGCATATCGAGAGAAACGTCACCGCGTTTATAGAATTCGTTAAGTGGGTTTTGCCATCTATATTTTGCCAACGCCAGAATAGCTTCGTCTACAACTGCGATAGAGACACGGCCGTTCGCGGCTGGTTCGTCTTGATCTTTCAAATCTATTGCTAGTGTAATTTCTTTTTTCGGTGCAGAAACGCTGCTACTTGGATTGACACCAAGAGTCAAACTCTTTTTGAGCGGTGGTACTTCAATGACGTAACTGCCAGTGGCAAACTGCTCGCGATTGGCGGTTAACAACACTGATAGACCAATCTGAGGATAGTAGTTTTCTGTTATAGGCAGCTCGATTGTTTTCTTCGGCCCATCCATCTCTAGGGGAATGGTGCAGAAGCTATTGTCTTTAGGTATGATAAGAAAGCCATTCGCTGGCCCATCAGGAAATTTGATAGTGACTTTTGCTATGTCACCAACTTTGTAAGAAGTCTTATCGGTTGTAATTGCAATTGTTCTTCTGGCATATTGAGAATGAACTGTGTTTGCATCCAGCTTTTGCAATACAGTAGCTAATTTAAACGACTTGTTTATACGCCCACAGCTGTCTTTAATTGATGCGCTTAGGGAGGCTATTTTGCTGTCAGCATTGGTATTGAACTGTTCAATGGCGGGCTCCGTGCCCATGATAATTTGTCTGCTTGTTGTGGTCTGATGGTCATTTTTGTCGCTGACGCAACAAGCTAAATCAACCTTTGTGCCGGCAACAATTTTGCCGTCTAAGTCAGTTGCCACGATTTTCCATTTGACTTTATTGCCTGGTTTAAAGTTTTCTGCCTCAATGCCAACATAGATATTGGCCGGATGGGCTATAAGTTTGAGATTGCTTGACCAACTTTGTCTGTTGACGTCAGTTACGGTACTTGTGCAATCGAAAGATATAGGCGAGTATGCGCTGCAAGCTATGCTGGTTAGCTTTGTTATACCTTCTCCATGAGAATTGGTTTGCACTTGCAGAGACTGACGCTCCGATTTCTGAAAATTTTCCCAGTATTTACTGGTGCGGTGGTCATAATTGTCAAATTTGTATTGCCGCCAACTGGGCGGATCGTAGGAGCTTGGCGTGGCAACAACAACCCAGTTGTTAACTACGTTTTTGAGTGCCCCACCAGCGAGATAATTGTTATTGGATACGAGAGTTGTTTCGTCACCTATAAAGATTGAATTGCCCTTACTCGACGAAAGGGTGCTTTCGAATTCAGGTCTTCGAAATTCTTCAATTTTAAGTTCAATTATATCGTCGTAGAAAGACGGCGCCAATGCATTTGTTCTGCTTGGTGCCGTAAAGAAAATACGAGCGCTTCCAAGTTGCATTTTCTCGGGCAAGAGAAAATCAAATGAGAAAACGCCACGCTCGTCAATCGCGTAGTCGCCTTCCCTCACGATTTTGTTATCCGTGTCGGCAAGTTGCCAGTGCAGTTTATTTGATGACGGATAGACGATCTTTGCAGCGCCGTTAGCAGAGAAACTTCTTTGACGCAGAAGGCCGAGAATAGATACTTTCTCCCCTGGCCTGTAGAGCTTACGGTCAGAAACTGCATATTGCTGCAAGCTGTTCTTTGGAATACCACCAAACTTAGCCCTGTTTATGACTGTCAAAATACAGCTATCTGCCTCTTTTTTGCCAACAAGACCAACCCATATAAAAGCAGATTCTGGAATTACCATTGATGCTCTGCCTGTGGTATCAGACACAGCCTTTACTCCGGTACCATTTAATGAAAGTTCCACTCCTTCAAGAAGCTTACCATCTGATAGTCGGCTTGCTATAACTTCAAGTTTTTCACAAGTGAATGCATCAAGGGAGAGGTCTGTAACTTGTATCCAACAGTTGTGCCCGGCAGAGACTTTGCCTTTGCTATCCAGCGATTCACTTCTAAGCAGCAGGTGGCCATACTTGCCAGTCATATATGGCTGCAGGTTCAGATTGAGCTTGCGGCTATCCGGTGATGCTGCAATCACTTTGGTGTCAATTAGAGTGCCAGCTTTGAGTTGATCACCCCTTGAATCTTTATTGAAGGTATCCCAGTCTTCGGCTTGCACTCTGTGAATGAGAATGCGAGTTTTTTTGCTTTGCTACGGTATTAAAAGAGTATTGTAGCGGTCCTTCTGGTGCAAGAGAAACAAAGCCTGGACCTGTAGAAGACGAGGTTTGCGGTTCCCCAATTTTTAGACTTGCGGTAATGTCTTGTTTTAATTGTTGTTGAAATACATCAGTAATTGTTTTAGAAAATACTACCCGGTAGTTCGTTAGTGGCTTAAAGGCCCCATCCACCAAGATTTTTCCATCGACAGCCTTCACCTTGAGGTTTTCTACCGATGGTGAAAGTGAAATCAAATTCTTGTCCAATTTCTCTTGGTCAATATCGTTGTTGAAATCAAAAGTAACAGATGAGGAAGGATAGTAATCGGTGTAGCTCTCGTAAGTTGGAGCTCCTTTTGTTGCTTTAGTTATCAGTGCCAACGGTCCATAAGTGCCGAATTGAAAGCTGGCTTTGCTGTCACTTTCGAGAGGCCCCTCAGCTGACGGTAGAGCTTTGTCAAAAATAACTTTGACTACCGCAGACTTCGGCAGCTCGCCGGTAGGCTCAATTGCTATCCAATCTTGATCTGTTGATTTCGGTAATGCATGTAGGTATGTTTTTGAGAGCCAAGTTTGGCCATTGTCCGGTAATTTTGAATGAGTCCTTTTTGCTTCTGCCATGGCCTCAATGCGTTTTTTATACTCTGCCTTGTCGACCATCTTTATTGGGTATTCTTTGGCATCTACAAAGACATGAGCTTTGGCCAATACTGCATTTTGATCAATGTTTTGATTGAATTTTGCCACTATAAGTGGTGTCAGGCCTTGACTGGCAAAGCTTGACTCAGGATAGAAATTAGTAACCTTTGCTGGTGGAAAGTTGATGGTATAGCTTTCTGCCTTGGCCATGCGATGACCTTCAATAGACTGAGCTGTGACTGGGATAGCGACCGTGTAGGTCGTTGCTTTCGGAAAACGGCCGCCATCGGGAGTAAAAATCAGTGTTTGAGTTCCAGCCCATTGCCAGGCGCCCTTTGGCTCTGGGCTAATGCTAACAAAGGCTGCTGGATTTACCTTCTCTTCTTGATTGAGTTGGGCCAGCTCAACAAGAGGATGTGAGAACGTTATTGTTAGTTGTCCAACTTCATCTGCCGCGCCCGTATGACTAATGCGGCTCACTTCTAAAGGCTGTGATTCTAATTCCTGTGACTGTTCCGCCCCTAGTGTTTTGGTGCCGAGTTCTACAGCTGCAGTTGCCGAGATTCTTGCTGATTGCTTTGCTTTCGCCGCGCTTGGCGGAAACTGCTCAACTATAAGGTTGCTAGGTAGTGGTTTGATGATGGAATCTTGCGGCAGTATCAATTTTTGCTCGCTGCTGCTTTGTTCTGGCAGTCTTGCAATGCCACTAAACAGTTTTGCGGATTGCTCGGGGCTAAGCAGGCTAGTGATACTTACGCTTTTGTTAGTCTGATTTGTAGTTGTCGTTTTCTCAGCCTCGACCACTGGCTCTAACGAGAAGCTAGGACCTATGCCTACTTCACCGGCAATAGCGAACCCCCGTTCGTCTACAAGGCTGACAGGCGGCTCTTGCGCGAGAACGCAACCAGGCGCGCTCGTCAGCAAGACAAGCTGTGTTAAGAACAGCGCCAAGCACTGCGACAGCACTTTATCTGTACGCTTCGACCGTCGATTCGCCATAATGCTGCCTCTAAAGATGCGTTTATTGTATGGCTCTTTAGTTTCAATATGTAATTGCCTAGTCCTAAGCTTTTAAACTTGCAAACATTCGTAGCAGGAAATTTTCAGAAGTGTCCGATTTAGGGATGTTAGTAACCAACTGCGGCCATACTTGCGAACGGTTGGTTAGCGGATAAGCTAAGTCAGCATCATGCGAATTTCTGGTGCCTCATAGTGAAGCAGGTCTAAATAGCTTATTGGTTGATGTTTTAGACAAGCTCGCAGCACCATGCCCTGATTCCACTTAATGCGATCAGAGTGGCACCAAAATGCTCCAAGATAGACTTGTAGATATTTATGGCTCACTCCATGGAAGTACTTTCTGATGAAAGCAATAGCTGCTGCAATCGCTATAGAGACCGTGACTTGCTGAGTCGAGCTAGAGAGCTGGAAGTTGGTGAGATCTATTCGCCGACGCGAATCTACATCCAAAACAGTCTCGTCTGGCAACTCAGAACGCGGATGCTCGTCTGCTGGAGTATGCCTACTACGCCTAAAAATTACATCACTGAAGCGTCGGGGATCAATGCGCATGGCTGCTTCGTCCATTTGGCTAACAACTGCAATTGCTACTTTCTTATTGATATTTAGAGCTGTGCTTTGGGCAATATCGAGCAATCGGGAAAGGCGCAGTGAGCTAACAGCTACTCCCCATTCTTTGAACCAAACAGCTGCCATCCATGCTCTTAAGCGACTGACACCGGCAAATAGAGTTCCAGCAGTAAACCAAACCTCACTTTTGCAGGTTTTGCAATTGAAACAGCGTTCGCCCCTTTCGCGGAGGATCTGCGGCTGAGCACAGCCGCAGTCTATTTCATTTTCTTGCTGCAAAAACTGAAAAATAGCATCAGCGGCATCCTCATCAGAAGTTATCACTTCATTGAACTTGCTCCAGGCCTCGCTAAATAGCTCATCATTTTCAAGTTTTGTCGACATTGCTTTTCCTCCACGGCACTCCCTAGAGTAAAAACGTAGTCTGGCGGCAAATGGTTCAATCTAAACCTGCGGAAATATAGTTCAAAAGTTTGACTGTTGATTAGCACGATATCGGTCCATTCCTAAGTCTTGGAGCTACCACGATATCGGTCCAATCCGAAGTCTTGGAACGAGCACGATATCGGTCCAATCCGAAGTCTTGGAACGAGCACGATATCGGTCCATTCCAGAGTCTTGGAGCTACCACGATATCGGTCCATTCCAGCGTCTTGGAGCTACCACGATATCGGTCCATTCCTAAGTCTTGGAGCTACCGCTATATCGGTCCATTCCAGAGTCTTGGAGCTACCACGATATCGGTCCATTCCTAAGTCTTGGAACTAGCACGATATCATTCCTAAATCTCTGAACCATTTCGATATCGGTCCAGTTCTAAAAGTTGAGTCTCTTGATGTTGTTTTCTCATCGCGCCTCTGGCTCTCTGCTAAATTTTGAATCCATTT
>JBBRMD010000126.1:0-5759 GCA_038231015.1 Candidatus Obscuribacterales bacterium | reverse complement strand
TTAGAGGCGGCTGAGGTTGAAGCTTGTAAGCGTGGCTGCCACGGTGCTTTTCTCGACACATATAGCTTTCAGGCCAGAAAGTTTTATGAGGGTAAGGGCTATACGGTGTATGGCAAACTAGATGAATTTCCAAAAGAGCATACCAAGTTTTATTTGTGGAAAAAATTGTCGCTTATTTAACTGCAACCCTAGTAACACCACTTCCAGTAATTGCCATTGTTCTCATATTTTGCTTAATCGCCACAACCTTCAAAGAATCAACCGCTGCATTCGCTGGCACCACAAGTGATAACTGACTTTTCGGCAGTTGTTCAAAAGTTTTTATGTCTCGGGCGACTCCCGTGTGACTCAGTGTGCGGCCGCCGTTTTCACCAGACTTCACTGCTACCGACAATTTATCCTGCGTCAAAAATACTATTAACTGTTCGTCCTTGCCAAGCACCAGCGCTGAGTCGCCTGTAGCAGCAACACTTACATTCACCGTGGTTTTGTTAGGAGCAAGAACTGCTTTCAGTGCTAATCTCAACTTCGGTTCGTCGATTTTATTTGATATTGCATCTGCTGCGCTGCGAGCATCCGAGCCGTTGAAGCCCTTAACTCCGTTGACGACCATTTCGGGAGTGTAGACACTGTTCTGCCTAAAGGCCCGTGCGTATGCGTGTTGCCTTTCTGTGTAGACCGCTCTCGAGAAGGGGTCTTTCCAGCCCAAGTAATCCCAATAGTCGACGTGCTCGCTGACTACGACAATTGCAGCGCCGGCTTTAGAGCCCGCACTCAATTCTGCCAGCAATTTGTCTGCCGGTGGGCAGCTGCTGCAACCTTCAGATGTGAAGAGCTCTACAACCACAGGCGCATGGCTGTCGTCTAAGGCAAATGCCTGAGGGGCGGTCACCAATTGAGATGCCACCATCAATTGAAGTGCTGCTACCCATTGAAATACTGTCACCAAGTGAAATTCTGGCAACGCCATACTGTAAGGCAAGTATCGTTTCATCTGCTCCCTTCGTTGTCTTCGTCTGACTGCTTAACGTGCGAGAGATGAGTTTTATTCCAATTATCAATTGACTGCTGTTTGCGATTTCTAAAAATTGTCAGATTGCAATTCCCCTAACAATCTGATGCGTTTAAAATAACTCGCAGTTGTGGACATATATTAGACAGTCCCAGAACAGACAAATTAAGGCTTGGTTGGAATGTTTGACCCTTATGAGCAGCAAGACCTGAACGATGAGGCCTGCGCGCCGCCCCACCTGAACAAGCGCCTCGCCGGAAAGTATCTCATACAAAAGATGGTCGGCTCTGGCTCGTCAGCCCGCGTTTATTCGGCCAAGGTCTACCCCGGCGACGCCATGGTTGCCATCAAGGTTCTGCGGGCGCACAGCAGCACGGCCATCGGTCAAGAGATGCTTGCCCAAGAGGGCTTAGCGCTCATGGATGTCGATCACCCTTGTTTTGTCAAAGCTTATGATTTTGGCGAGACTGAAGATGGTGAGGGATATTTGGTGATGGACCTCCTTGAAGGTGAGACGCTCAAGAAGATATTGCGCGATTTTCACAGCATTCCTGACGATAAGGTACTTGACCTCAGTTTGCAGTTGCTCGATGCCCTCAATCACTTGCATGCTGCCGGCATTGTTCACGCCAGTTTCAAACCGTCAGACATTATGGTGCTCGATGGCGAGCGCTTGTCGAGCATGAAGCTTATTGATCTTGACTCGGTGGTGCATCCTCATGCTAAGCATTTGCAGTCTCGCGGAGTGCTCGCTGAGGGTGCCGTTGTTCACTACATGAGCCCAGAGCAAGCCGAAGAGCACCAAGTCGATAAGCGCACCGACGTTTACAACTTTGGCATTGTGCTTTATGAAATGGTGGCAGGGCGCTTGCCCTTTGATGGCAATTCGGTCATCGATGTCTTCAATAATAAGGCGGCCGATCGCTTGGTGCCTCTTGGTGAATCGCGGCCTGATCTCGCTAACGGACAGCTAGAGCGCATCTTGAAGAAGTGCTTGCAGTCTAACCCCGACAAGCGCTATCAAGATTTAGTGCAACTAGAGAAAGACGTGCAGAATCTGCGCAACAACACTGCCACCACTGAAGAACATCAGGTTGATACTAAATGTTGGAAGAAATTGCCACGTAGTGCCTATGCCGATAAGCCAAGACCTGATCTGAATGTTTGGGTGGCCGGAATTAAAAAGCTAATTGGTGGTTAGGGCGTTTTCAGTGAAATTGTATTGGAGGGGAGAGAGCTAAGTAAGGAGAATTGCGTTAAGCTCGGACACTATTTCAAAATTTCTCCCGCTGCCTTTCTTCCGAGAATTCAATAGAACAAGCTAGAATATGGAAATGTCTAGCTCTAGCAACTCGAATTCGTCGCTGCCTCTAAATTCTATATCGCCAGCCTCTGCCGGTTCGGCCGTTGCCATCATTGGCGGAGGTCCGGCCGGGCTCATGGCAGCCGAGATGCTCGTTAATGAAGGCGTCAGTGTCGATGTCTATGAGGCGATGCCAACTCTGGGACGCAAGTTTTTGCGTGCTGGTCTGGGTGGCTTGAATATTACTCACAGCGAGCGCTTCGATGATTTCTGCACTCGTTACAGCGATAAGCAGAGCGTGATGCAAACTATTCTCGATGCCTTTCCGCCAGATGCATTGCGCCAGTGGGTGCATGAGCTTGGCATTAACACTTTCATTGGCACGTCTGGTCGAGTTTTCCCTACTGAGATGAAAGCTGCTCCCCTTCTGCGGGCCTGGGTGCATCGGTTGCGCAACTCTGGTGTGCGCTTCCATCATAGCCACCGCTGGCTTGGATTTGATGGTGATTCTCTGCGTATCGAGAACGCAAGCGGCGAGTCGCCTAATGAAATTTCTATAGAATTACCCTCTGAATTTCCTACTGAGTTTCCTCCTGAATTTCCCAAAAGGCCTAACTGCGTAATATTGGCTCTCGGTGGTGCAAGTTGGCCGCAGCTTGGTTCGACCGGAGCATGGCTGCCCTGGCTGCAAGAGCGGGGAGTAGAGATGGCACCATTACTCAGTGCCAATTGTGGATTTGATGTTGAATGGAGTGCACATTTGCGCGAGAAATTTTCACACGCTCCGCTTAAGTCTGTCGCTCTCTCCTTTACTGATTTAAATGGAGTTACAGAAAGTCGCGAGGGCGAAATACTCATAAGTGACTATGGTGTGGAAGGTAGTTTAATTTACGTTTTTTCGCGGAGATTGCGTGATTATCTTTCGGTGCATGGTCAAGCTACTTTTAATTTAGATATTTTGCCCGGTAAGAGTTTAGAGCGTGTAACCGCTGACCTATCTCGCCCTCGGGGCTCGCGCTCTCTGTCGCGTCACCTGCAGACTTGCCTTGGTGATAATGCCTTGAAGCGTGCTTTGCTCTATGAAGTGCTCAGTCGCGAGCAGATGGAAGATTCTGTCACTTTGGCCAAGTACATAAAAGCCTTACCTATAACCGTGCGTTCAACCCGTCCAATTGCAGAAGCGATTAGCACCGCTGGTGGTGTCAGTTTTAATTCTGTTGATTCTAATCTTATGCTCAAAGCACTACCTGGAATTTTTGTTGCTGGCGAAATGCTTGATTGGGAAGCGCCGACCGGCGGGTATCTACTGACTGGCTGCTTTGCTACTGGCCGCCAGGCCGCTTTGGGGGCGCTGGGATGGTTAAGGCGATAGTCCGACCTACGAAACTTTCAACCTGTAGCCGATACCTGGCTCAGTTATAAGATGCTTTGGATGCCCTGGGTCGCGCTCTAGTTTACTTCTTAGCTGAGCCATATAGACCCGCAGGTAGTGCGTTTCTTGCTGGTATCCGACCCCCCAAACTTCTTTTAGTAGAACATTGTGAGTGATTACTTTGCCTGCATGTTTGATTAAAAAGCAAAGTATCTTGTACTCATTCGGAGTCAGGTGTACTGACTCTCCTGCTACTTTTACTTGGCGCCTGACGAGGTCTAGTTCTACTTCGCCGAAGCATGTTGTTGCTTCAGTTGCAGTTGCTGCACCATTGGCCGTGTGTCGCTGAGCCACTCTAATGCGAGCCAGTAGCTCGGCAATGCCAAATGGCTTGGTTAAATAGTCGTCTGCTCCAGCGTCGAGCACTTCTATTTTGTCTTGCTCTTGGCCGCGCGCTGAAAGCACTATGAGTGGCACATCGCTCCATTGGCGTAGTTGCTTGGTGACACAGAGGCCATCCATATCAGGAAGCCCGAGGTCGAGTATGACTATATCTGGCTTGCTGTTTGCGATTAGCTCTAGGCCGTCTTTGCCATTACTTGCCTCCTTGAAGGCAAAGCCGTGGTCGACCAAAGACATTTTTAGAAAGCGGCGAATAGGCGCTTCGTCTTCGATTAGAACTATTAGGCTTGCGTTCTGTTTATACATAATTGCGCTCTATCGATTAGGGGCTGGTTGCGCCCTGTTTTGTATTTTGCTCTGGCTCAATTGGTGCTGGGCTCTCGCCCTCTATGGGCAGGAAGAATTTGAAAACAGCTCCCCCACCCGGGCGGTTCTGCACCCATATTTTGCCGCCATGGGCTTCAACTATGCCGCTGCAGATAGCGAGGCCAAGCCCTACGCCTGGGCTTTCAGAGCGCTTTTCTATAGCCATTTCCAGCTGCTCGGCTTGTTCCGTTGATTCAGTTGATTCTGTTGGTTCTGTTGGTTCTGTTGGCCCTGCTTGTTTCTGACGGAAGAATTTCTCGAATACACGCTTGTGATTTTCACTGGCGATACCTGGTCCACGATCCGCTACTTCAATTTGTACAGCTTGTTCGTTGGGTTGCTCTAAGAGTGAGGCTCTCAAAACTAAATCACTGCCGGGCAGAGTATATTTCAAAGCATTTTCAATTAGATTGACCAATACCTGTTGAATTAAAATCGAATCAACCGGTACAAGCGGTAAGTCGGGAGCGATCATAACTTTCACAGTGCGACCCTCTAGGCGGCTGTCGAGGTGACTGAGAGCTGATCCAATTATTTCGTCTACCGGGCACCATTCTCTTGTTACTTGCAGATTGCCTGACTGCACTCTGGTCATGTCGAGTAGATTGCTCACTAAGCGATTTAGCCTGGCCGATTCATGGAAAATTTCATCAGCCATAGCTTTGCACTTGTCGATGGTCATATCACTTGAGCCTTCGATGATGCTGCTGGCCGCACCTGTTATGGTGGCAAGCGGAGTGCGCAGGTCGTGAGAGACTGAGCTTAGTAGGCTGTTGCGCAGCTGCTCAGATTTTACTTGCAGTCGGGCCCGTTCATTTTCTTCAGCCAGCTGAGCGCGTTCGAAGGCGATCGCCATTTGGTTGGCGAAAGTCTCTAGCAGATGAAGCTGTTCTGGTGCCTGAAAGCGGTCAAGCAAACTTGGTTTGATGGCTAGCACACCAATCACTCGTTGTGGGCCTATTAGAGGAATGTACAAAGCCGCAGCGCCAGGAAGTGTGTTTGTGCTCAGCCCTGATGGCTGTTTATTCTTATAGGCCCAGGTTGCAGCTCCTGGGTCGGCGTCGCTCAGGTAGCAAGCCATATCTGGTCTGGCGGCTAATTCTAGATTGCCATTCCAGTCAGGAAAGAACAACGCTACTTTACTGTCAAACGTTTCGGCGGAGTGCTTGAGGCCAACTACAATGAGGTCGTCTAAGTTAATTGATGATGAGAGGTCACGACTTATCGAGTATAGGGTCGCTGTGCGCCGCTCTCTTTGTCTGGCTGATTCTGCTTGCTGTCTAATTCTCGCTGTTAGAGTACTA
>JBBRMD010000125.1:0-5775 GCA_038231015.1 Candidatus Obscuribacterales bacterium | reverse complement strand
TGGGCGTGAGCCAGGCCAAGGCAGACTTGCTTGAAGATATGAACGCTGCGTTTAAGCTCTAGATTGACCCCGCCTGCCACTTGTTCGGCTAGGCTGGTGCCTGCTAAGAAAGCCATTACCAGATAAGGAACGCCCAAATCGGTGACGCCAAAGTCGTAAACGGTAAGAATATTAGGATGGTTAAGTGCACTAGCCAGTTCGGCTTCTTTTTGAAAACGTTTTAGAGCTGCTGCCCCAGAAACCAAATTGGGGTGCATCATTTTGACGGCGACGATGCGCTTGAGCAGTTTATGCTTGGCTTTATATACCTGGCCCATGGCGCCGTCGCCGATTAATTCTAAAATTTCATAGCGGTCGCCAAGAACTGAACCTACCAGGTCGGTTTCTTTCAATGGGGTGAGAGTTGTGCCATCCGCGGGGCAGGTCGTTAACTCACCGACATATTCTTTGCTGCAGGCAACACAAATTTTCTTCTGGTTTCCGGCGTTTCCTGAGCCCGTATCTGACATCTAAGTCTAAACTCTTCTCTTTTAATGATTCGTGATTTTATCGATTATAGCCTCTTCTATGGGGCTAAGGTCAAAATGTAGACTAGCGTAAGCTTGAGGTTAATCTGGCTGGGCTGGGAATAAATATTTTGTAGGCCTTTCGCTTTAGTTCTGGGAGAGTAAGACTTGGAAACCAATAGCAGCCAGTCAGAGAAGAAACAGATTGACACAGCTCGCCTTCATGACAACACGGTTTCGCCGCGCGACGATAGGCGTGACCGCGGCAAGATTCTTCATGAAGCTGTGCCCCACGAACTTCTCGCCCGTTTTAAGCCTGATGCCAACCGACCAGACCCGATTGCCCTGATTGAGCAGTCAAATATTGGGCGTCGGCCAGAGCTTATTCCCATTCGCTATGGCCGCATGCTTGTTTCGCCCTTTACTTTCTATAGAGGAACAGCCGCACTTTTTGCCTCTGACGTAGGCGAGTCGTTTGTCACTAAAGTTAAGGTGCAAACTTGCGGCGATGCCCACTTGCTCAATTTTGGTGCTTTTGCTACGCCAGAGCGCAATATCGTCTTTGATTTGAATGATTTCGATGAGACTTTGCCAGCTCCATGGGAATGGGACGTGAAGCGCTTAGCCGCTAGTTTTGTCTTGGCGGGCCGCAACAACGATGTAAAGCCTAAACATGCCCAGCAGGCAGCTGAAGCTGTCGCTCGGGGCTATCGTTTGAAAATGCTTGAATATTCAAAGATGAGCATTCTTGATATTTGGTACGACCGTTTTGACTGGTCTGCCGTCGCTCAAAACACTTCTGATCCGCACTTGCAAAAGCGCATTAAAGATAAAACCGAAAAAGCGATTAAACGCACCATCCAATCGTATTACTTCCCTAAAATGACAGAAGAACGCGATGGTGGATATCATATTAAAGATTCACCGCCGGCGGTTTATCACCTGAAAGGCACAGAAGCTGAAGACTTCAGAGAGCAGACTCTCAAGGCCTTTGAACTTTATAAACAGTCTCTACAAGACGACCGCCAGCGCTTGTTTGATCGCTACAAGATGGTAGACGTCGCCATTAAAGTTGTTGGCATTGGTAGCGTTGGCACAACCTGTGCTGTAGCTCTGATGCTGGCACCAGATGCAGAACCTTTGATGTTGCAGTTGAAAGAGGCACGGGCCTCAGTGCTAGAGGCCTACGCTGGTCATAGCGAATTTTCTAATCATGGTCAGCGAGTGGTGGCAGGTCAGCGCATTATTCAGTCTGCTAGTGATATTTTCTTGGGCTGGACTAAATTTGATGATGGCAAACACTATTACGTTCGCCAGTTAAGAGACACTAAAGTTAAGCTAGAGCCTGATTTGTGGGATGGACCGCGCTTAGTTGAAAGTGCTGAGGTTATGGGAGCAGTATTGGCACGATCCCATGCCCGCTCTGGCGACGCTGCCGTATTGAGTGGCTACCTTGGTGAACTAACTACCTTTGACGAAGCAATTGGTCAGTTCTCGGTCTTGTACGCCGATCAAGCAGAAAAAGACTATGAGCTGTTTACTGATGCTGTGCGCAAGGGTCGACTTAGTGCTGCTGAAAATTGCGGCTACTAAGCAAAGTAAAGTCGATATAGGCATGTTCTGGGTCTGTTGATAGCAGTTTCACTTTGACACGGTCACCCACATCTAGTGACTGTGATTGCTTTCGTGCTTGGCTGTCTGCCTGATCAATTATTAGTTTTCCTTCTACTGGCGGCCTAAATGTACGCACGTAGATGTTGTCAGCCTTGATACCAGTGATGATACCATCGAAAATGTCTCCAATACGATTTGACAGTAGAACTGCAGCTGCGATTTTGCGTACTGTACGCTCAACTTTTTTTGCTTGGCTCTCTAGCTTTGAACAATTGGCAGCAATCACACTTAGCTCTTCGACACTATATGGTGACTGTTCTCCGGCTAGTACAGCTTTTAGCAAACGTTGAGTAATTAGATCAGAATAACGACGATTTGGCGCTGTGGAATGGGTGTATTCGTTGACTGCTAATGCGAAATGCCCAGGCAAGTGTTGACCTGGCACTTTCACTACATATTCACCTCGGCCAAGCAGTTTGACTATTGTTAACGACAGCTCGCTGAAGCCATCTGGGTCTACTTCTTTTTGACTGATAAGAAAGGCTGAGAGGGCTTTAGAGTCGGCTACTTCGGGCAATGTTTGGCCGTAAGACTCTGCTATTTCTCTAATGCGCGGCCAGCGATCTGGGCTTTTAACTGTACGCATTATAGAGGCAAAACCCTTTGCTTCTATAAACCTAGAAGTAGCTATATTGGCTGCTATCATGCAATTTTCAATAAGGTCGCGAGCCTTATTGCTCTCTACTAGTTCTAAGTCGAGAACGTGCCCGTCTTTTGCTACAGTGCGAGCTTCTTGCGTATGTAATGCCAAGGCACCACCGCTCTGTCTCAAAGCCTGAATATGTTCTTTTGCTTGATTTTGAATGAGTAGTTGCTCTTCTAAGCCTTCAACTTGAGCAAATTTTGCCAGGTCATTTCCACTGTTGAACCATTGCGCAACCGAGTTATAGTCTAGCTTTGCCTTGTTGCGCACCAGAGCTTGGTAGGCATCTATTTTAATTACTGTGCCGTCTTTGTCGACCACTATATCCATGCACATTGCTAGACGATCTTGATCTGGCAACAGTGATGTGCGGTCATAAGACAGTGCATCCGGTAGCATCGGATAGGTGACAATGCCAGTGTAGACAGTGGTGGTATTGCGCTGAGCATGCAAATCGATTGCACTTTCTTTTGGAGCAAAGGCATCAACATCGGCGATGCCAATGATCAGGCGAATCTTTCCACAGTCTAAGCGCTCGGCATATTCTATTTGGTCGAGATCTTGCGACTCGCGATTATCTATAGAAGACCAGAGTAAACCTCTTAGGTCTTTGGTAGCAGTATTTTGGGCCAATATTTGCTCAAGAGATTGACTAGCTGCTTGGGCCAACGTCTCTGGTTCAAAGTCTGCCGTGAAGCCAGCGGCAGCCACTTCTTTGTTGGCGCGGGCAACCAAATCGAAGTCACTATCGTTATTATTGCTACTGTTGCTGTTTTGAGCGTTTTTTCTTGGCATTACTTTTATTGGCTTTTACTAGCTCCCCCAAAATAGCAATCTTTCGGGTTAATGTCCAAACCTCACCAATAGGTTAAACTTAGCTCTCTGGCGTAACCGACTGCAAATGTGGGTGATAGATGAAATAAGCGCGAGCTCTAGCTGCTGAGTTTTTGGGCACAGCTTTCCTCCTTGCAACCGTGGTAGGTTCCGGCGCCCTCGCCGATAAGCTTGACCTCGGCAATCTTGCCGTATCGGTTCTCTGCGTGGCCTTCGCTACTGGGGCAGTTCTCATCGCATTAATAGCGGCATTCTCTTCTGTATCTTCACACTTCAACCCAATGGTGACCCTTGTCTTGGCTCTCCGTGGCGAGTTTAAGTGGAAGCACGTTGCTCCGTATTTTTTAGCACAAGTTGCTGGCGCTGTGCTAGGCGTGGTTGCCGCCAACTTGATGTTTGACTTACCAGCCGTAGTCATTTCGACCACAGCTCGCACCGGTATGGGGCAGTGGATTGGTGAATTCATCGCAACCTTTGGCCTGATTGGTATTATTCTAGGCAGTGCTCGCTCGAACTCAAATAGTGGCATCGCTGTTCCAGCCTATGTAGCAGCAGCGATTTACTTCACGTCTTCAACTTGCTTTGCTAACCCTGCAGTGACGATCGCTCGCACCCTGACCAATACTCTCACTGGCATTGTGCCAGCTGATGTGCCAGCTTTTGTTTTGTCTCAGCTTGCCGGTGCCCTATGTGCTGCCGCTCTCTTTGGTTGGTTGTTCGCATCTGAGAAAGTAGAGGGTGAAGTTGCTGTTAGTGAAGTCGATACTGAGGTGCTCGCTGCTTTAGAGAGAGAACTTGCCGCGACCGGCAAGAAGTAAGGCAGAAGTGTTAGAGCAAAGATTCAGAAAAAAAGCGGTTAGTTCAATAATAGGGAAACTATAGATGTCGAGAAAAGATGATCCTTTGGGCGTAACTCAGAGCATCAAGTTCAATACCAGACTGATGGCAATAGAAACGCCAGAAGATATTCCGGCTAATTGGGCGGGCAGCCCCATTGCTGAGTTAATTGGTTCACACAATTTCGGTCAAAAGATTGAAGTTACTGGCGAGCCTCGTTTGTTGATTTCGACTTGTATTGAGTTTCGCTACCATCCAGCTGTTCCTAGTCAGTATGCTTACATTATTAGAAGAGCCAGTGGCCGCTTAATTGGCGCTGAGTTTGCTCTAGTTTATGCCTTATCGCGCGGTGTAAAACATGTGGTGCTAATTGCCCATAACGATTGCGGTATGACTAAAGTTACTCAACATAAACCAGCCATGATTGCCACTCTAGTTGAGCAAGGATGGGATTCCGAAAGAGCCGAAGAATTTGTGGCCATGCAAGCCGGCCGCTATCACATTGAAGATGAAGTTGATTCACTTAAGCGTGAATTCTATCGCCTCAAGCGCCTCTTCCGGAACGTCGAGATTGCTCCACTATTTGTCTCGCTATCGAGTAACCACTTGCACGTGCCCAATTGGTATCTAGATTTTCTTAAAAATCCAGATTTAGGCAACGCTAATGAAAAAGTACCGGCCGAAGAATATTTGATGCTGCCTTAGGGCTTAGTCTGTTGTTTTGTGGCTAGTTTACTGGTTAGTGGCTAACTTATTGCTTAGCCGCTAATTCGGTAATTATCTTCCATTCTTTAGCCGTGACTGGTTGCACCGATAGTCTGCTGCCCTTTTGCAGAAGAGCCATTTCGCTCAGCCCTGGTATTTGACGCAAGAGTTCTAAAGGAAGAGGCTTCTTGAAAGTCTCTACATGCTTGACGTCAACCATATACCAAGTGGGTTTTGCTTTATCACTTTTGGGATCAAAGTGATCGTCGTCTGGATCAAAAGCTGTGAAATCGGGATAGCCCTCTTTCACCACTTGGGCAATACCAGCTATGGCTGAGGGTTCTGAGTTGCTATGGTAAAAGAAGATTAGATCGCCAAGCTTGATTGAGTCGCGTAAGAAGTTGCGAGCCTGGTAGTTGCGCACGCCGTCCCAGTGAGTAGTTTGTTTGGTGGCCTTGGCTAAATCTTGAATAGAGAATACTTCTTCTTCACTCTTCAGCAGCCAATAGTTGGCACTGCTTTTAGTACTACTTTTGGCACTACTTTTGGCACTACTTTTGGCTACCATTGTTTGAT
>JBBRMD010000124.1:0-5960 GCA_038231015.1 Candidatus Obscuribacterales bacterium | reverse complement strand
TTTACCAGTGCAGCTTGCGGTGGTTTGAAACCTCCCCCTGTAGAGCGGTTCCGGAGGGCCTACCTCCATTTCTTACACAGCATTGCTTCCGAATTATGCTGCTCTACATGCAGCCTCCTTCGTGTGCATTCTCGGCACACCGTTGTCCCAGCAATTACCTTTGCGACTCATGCTCTGAATGCAGTTTGTGCTGCGTAGCGCTTTACGGATCAATGCGCTTGCGTACTGAGTTCCACGGTCAGAGTGAACTAGAAGTGGAGCTCGTCCCGCCGATGCTACACCCTGCTTGTATGCCTCTAGAACTAGCTCTGCTGTCATGGTTGAGTCGGCTGACCAGCCCACAACTTTGCGCGAATACAAGTCAATGAAGACCGCCAAATACAGCCAACCCTCTTTCGTGTCGATGTAGGTGATGTCACTAACCCAGACAGCATTGGCTGTTCGCTGGAAGAATTCGCGGTTCAGAATATTCTCCTTAATTGGCTGGTTGTGCTTAGAGTCGGTTGTAGAGACGTATCTGCGCTTTCTTTTAGGTGAGAGTCTGTTCGCTCGCATCAGTGAAGCAACCGTGTTGTGGCTTACCTCATGCCCGTCTCTGAGCAGTTGCATGTGAACTCTTCTACACCCGTATGTCTCTCTAGAGTTGTAAAACGCTTGCTTGATCAGCACTACCAAGTGCTCTCTGCGAATTTCGCTTTGAGTTGGTTTGTGGCTAAAGTGTTTGTGATATCCAGACCGGCTAACTTTCAGAGCAGCGCAAGCACTCTCCAAACTAAGTTCAGCCCTATGTTCTTTGATGACAGCGTACTTTACGGCTGGAGCTTCGCAAAATACGCTGATGCTTTTTTTAAGAAGTCATTCTCCGCTCTGAGAGCTTTAACCTCGTGTTGGAGTCTAGTTACTTCATCCATTTCTGCTACGCGTTCCTCCTTGTCGGAAGCTTCACGAAGCCAGGCACGCATCCGCCAAACCGGGACCCCAAGCTCTTGCGCAGCAAGTGTGGCTGACTTCCCTGTTGTCTTCACAAGCCTCACAGCCTTTTGCTGAAACTCCCATGTGTATTCTTGTTTGGCTGGTTTCTTTTTGGTCATTGTCTGCTCCTTTAATATTTTCACTTAAAGAGCGACTTTTCTCCAGACCGGCTGTCTACTGAAACTGGTACACCTCATGTTTTTCATTTCATCGCTTCTATGATATTACACAGTAGAATAAGAGAGCCTTGTTGCCAAAAGTAATCACATGCATGGAGTGACAAAAACAACAGCACTACGGGCATTTAAGCAGTCAAAATGAAGGAACCACAAGACTATGAAAAATGCTTTCAGGAAGGGCCCATGTCAAAAATGATATTATCGCCCAGTTGATCAGCCGATGAATTAAGCCTGCAATGCTATTTAACAGTTTCTCCTATCTAATATTTTTACCGATAGTCTTTATTCTTTATTGGCTCTCACCGTCGAAACATCGCAAAATTTTGCTGCTGGCCGCCAGCTATTTTTTCTACATGAGCTGGAAAGCTGAGTATGGGCTGCTGCTTCTCGGGCTGACCGTCGTCAACTACAGTTTCGGTTGGCTCATTGACAAATACAAAACTAAAAACAAAGATGCCATAGCCAAGAATATTTTGGTGCTTGGCGTGATCAGCAATATAGTCTGTTTGTGCTTTTACAAATATGCTAATTTGCTGCTAGAGACAGTCTTTCAAGCTCTTCACATCAGCGCTAAAGTTTTGCACATATCGGCAGCAGAGGCTTGGGCATCACCAACCTTAAACATCATCTTGCCACTAGGCATTTCATTCTTCACTTTCGAATTTATTCACTATATTGTTGATATAAATCGCGGCAGTAAGCCAATCAAAAGCTTCATAGATTTTGCTCTCTTCGCCTCCTTCTTTCCATCGCAAATTGCTGGCCCCATCAAGCGCTTCCAAGACTTCTACAAGCAGATGTTCGAAGCACCAGCATTCCAAAGTGCTCAATTTAGAGAAGGGCTTTTTCTGATTCTGCAAGGCCTGTTTAAAAAAGTGGTGCTAGGCGACCACCTCGGCATGCTCAGCAATATTGGCTACGCCAACGTTCCCGCTCTCAGCATTTCCGATGCCTGGATCAGCATGACCGCTTTTTGTTTTCTTGTCTTCTTTGATTTCTCAGGCTATACCGACATTGGTCGTGGCTCAGCACTGCTACTGGGTTACAAGGTCCCTGAAAACTTCAATCTCCCTTATCTCGCTTTCAGTCCAACAGAATTCTGGCGCCGTTGGCACATCTCTCTATCGACGTGGTTGCGCGATTATCTCTTTATTCCCCTAGGTGGCTCACGAACCACTGAAGCAATTATATGCCGCAACCTCTTCATCACCATGGCCCTCGGAGGCCTCTGGCACGGTGCCGCTTGGCACTTTATGGTTTGGGGCGGCATCCATGGCATTGCTCTAATCATAGCTAGAAAATGGTCTGCAATTTGCAAAGGCAATGCCACCTTGAGCAGTTGGAGACCAAGCCCAATTTGGCACTGGAGCGGCATTATCGGCACTTTCTTATTCGTCGAATTGAGCCACGTTATCTTCCGCTCAAACAGCCTCGCTGAAGCCGGAGTCTACTATCAACGCTTGTTCAACTTCGCTACTGTGAACGAACCTGGGGCTGTGACGGCCGCTTTGCTCACGTCTACAATCTTTGCTACTTTGCCAATCTATGCCGTCTACAGCTTCATTCGACATAAGAGTATTAAGCTCAGCAATAACCCTAGCGCCGCTTTGTACAAGCCAGTGGTGGCAGTACAAAATTATTGGAACAACTCACTGGCTCTACGCTGCATCACCGGTGTAGCAGCCGCTTGGATCATTGCCGGTTGCGCCCCTTCACAGTTAGTGCCTTTCTTCTACTTCCAGTTCTAGCCTTAGTTTAGGATCACTAAAATGCCAGAAGCGCCCATCACAAAAATTGAAGATACCGATGCAAACGTCGCCGCCAAGCCAGCGTCTGTAAGAGTATCGCGCAAGCACTCGCCATTGATCACCGCTTTAGAGTTCTTGGTCTTAACACCAGTAGCAGTGCTTATACTAGAAGGCATATTTACCTGCATCGGCGTCGGCGAACAGAATTTCATGAGCCCAGATCTAGAGCTAGGCTCAATTCACATCCCCGGGAAGTTAGTCACTTGGCGCCTCGAAGGCTACTCCCGCGATTCACTTTCAAAAGCAGGCTGGCGCGACATCGAACGCACAGTAGCAAAACCAGCTAACACTTACCGCGTCGCCCTGCTGGGCGACTCAGCTACAGAAGCGCTACAAGTGCCAATAGAGCAGACCTTCGCGCGCATTAGCGAAAAGCAAATCAATCAAGACCTCGCCGCGAACGACACCAGTAAAGGCAATCACCCAAATGTTGAGGTGATCAATTTTGGAGTATCTGGTTATTCAACCTCACAAGAACTGCTGCTGTTGCAAAAAGAAGTGCTGCAATACAAGCCAGACCTAATTGTAGTGCTCTACTCGCGTGGCGACTCAGATGAAAGCTCAATAGACCCAGCCAAGTACGAAATGGCCGAACCACGGCCATATTTCTACCTAGATCAAAACAATAAACTGCAACTCGATCGCACCGTCCTGCTAGCAAACAAAGAAAAGCTGACACCCAATCCGCTTTTAGAGTTCTTACGGGCAAACAGTCGCATATACGGAGTCTTCGACCAAACTAACTTCCAGCTCAATTTGACTGACAAGGTCTATGTCAAAATGCGCCGCTTGGCCACGCAAGTATCTAATAAATTGAAAGCCCTGACCAAAGGCAATAGCTCAGCGAAAAGCCCTGGCAGCGGCGAAACAGAAGAGACGCCTCCACAAGTTCCGCCGCAAGAAAAATTCAAAATTACCCAGGCCCTACTCAGTCAAATTCAAAATACCGCAAAGGCGCATGATGCTAAATTCTTGCTGTTGACCTTCCCTGACATGGGTAATATCGACCCAGTCTTCAGTAAGCAAGTACCAGAACTTCTCAAGCAAGGAAAAGCTGAAGGCTTTGGCGTTATAGAATTGAGTCAGCCCTTCCGCGACTACAAAGGCAAAGATGATGTCTTCTATCAGGTACACTTCGCCTCTGGTGGCCACAAGGTCACAGCAAAGGTAATTTCGAAGTATGTCGAGGACCTGATTGCAGCTAAGCGGTGAATATGGGCGAAGCAGAGTCAAAATCTCACTTTGAAAGCAAAGGCAGTATCGAAAAGCCCGCAGGAGTGGCTCACTCGCCTTCTGAAGACGAAATTACTGCTTTAGTGACGCATTACACCTGCACTCGCAATTGCAGTGGTATAAAAAGCACTGCCGCAGGCTGCTGCACTGTCGGCAATCGCGATTTCATTATTGGACCAATCACCGACCCCAAAGACTTTCTCAAGCGCCTCAGCGCCAGACACGGCCGCAAATATACTCACTCCGAAGTTTTCGTTGAATTCAAAGAAGGCAGCAAACTGTTTCCCGAAAAAACAGCCTGGCAAACCAAAGAGTTTTATCCCGCCTTACGGGTCAAGAGCGACGACGCCAACATTTACCCTTGCCAATTTCTATCTGATGCCTTCGAATGCACCGTCTATTCCGACCGACCGAGCATTTGCCGAACCTACCAGTGCGAACATTTAAAAACGACCCTCAAAAATCTTTGAGGGTCGTTTTAAAGTCTTTAAAATTTGAAAGTAGTTAAGCGGCTTTCTTTTGGTTTACAGCATTCGCTAACCAGTCGTCAGCACCCTGCTTAGCAGTTTCAGTCGGCTGAGGATAAATACTATTGTCGAACACCAATGCTTGGCCTCTGCCAGAAGCCGCGCGCTTAGCCTCGTCGTTCATAATGAAGGCCATTGCTTCACTACCTTTATCAGCAGAATCACCCTTCGATTGCGTGGCCACGGCTAGCTTCTCGGCTTCGTGTTCTTTAGGCTTATTGCCCACAACCACTTCCATCTGATTTTCAACGCCTTCGCGAACGCCCTTAAACTGCTGTTTAAAGCCGCTGCCAGCACCGTCTTCAACAGATTTCATCACACAGTCAATAAAGTTACCATGAGCTTCATGCCCGCCAGGAGCGCCATTACCTGCGCTACTGTCACTTATTACCTGTCTGGCTTCTCCGGAACTGTCGTTTTTTACTGTCATGTTTGTGAATCCTGCACTCAAAGGCGTGGGGCCATGAGGACACTACTACTAAGTGGACTCTCTAATTAGAACATAGCCCACGTGATTGTCAAGCATTTTTTATCTATCTGGAGCAAAAAAATCGCCAAAGCCCTAGGAACGGCCATAACCGTTTTGCTAGGGTAAATCGTCCCCACTCTTCCTCCTTATATAGAACTCAAAACTCAAAGTCTCAACCCAGGCCTAAAACCCTAGCTCTACCGTTTTTTACTCTCAATTAAGAGAAGAAACTGAGACTCTGTTTGACTTCGAGGAGAAATCTGTTTTCAGAGGCATTCACTGCCTGTTCATCTCAAAGGTAACTATTATGGAAATCACAACTTCTGCGGTTGCGGTCTACGCCACCCTAGCCCTGCTTGTCGCCGCTTTCGGCTCTTTCTGCGTTGCACTCTTTCACCACAGCCGCGTCCGCACCCAAGGCAAACCCGCTCTGGCCCGCACGCTCACATGGAGTGGCATCGGATTTATGTTCTTCAGCAGCTGCGGCATCGTTGCTGAACTCAATGCCTTCGGTCGCATCGGCACTGGCTACTACATCGTCATTACCGCCCTGTTCATTTTTGGTGTTTGGATGTTTCTCAAGGCACGCGAACTCAAAGGCAAGTAAGCCTAGAAGCAAGCAAGCCTGAAACCAAGAAAGATCATCAGCAACTAACTTTCGGCCTGCAAATCAGGAATAGTTGATGTTGGACAAGACCTTAAGTCTTCTCTGACATCAGCTATTTCTTGGTTTGCGCGGCTTCTTTGCTTTAGGTACGACTCAACTTTTTCG
>JBBRMD010000123.1:0-6061 GCA_038231015.1 Candidatus Obscuribacterales bacterium | reverse complement strand
GGTTGACATTCTTAGTCTTTTTGTTCGATGATTTCTTCATGCGGTCTCTCCAATTGGTTTTAGTTTAAGCACCAAAAACAATACCAGGCTTCGGCCTGGGAGGGATCGCTCATATTTCAACTAGCTTCGGGGCATGCCCTACCCGACGTCTATTTCCTGGAATGCGCGTTTTGCTCTGCGGTAGCAGATTCATAACTGCCTGGAAGTGCTTCTGGTTAGTAATCATCAGAGCAGCGGACTCCCTTGGCGATGCTCCCATCTTCCTTGCCCGGTGGCTCTTCCAGCAGACCCCAAAGTATGCAAAGCTTACACCACCGTCAGAAAAGCGCAGCAATCAATTAGCTTTTGCTAGCTCCATGCTTAAGCAAGTGAACGAGGAAATCGAAGAGAAGAATTTAGAACGGCGAAAGCATTGAGATCTCCGCGGAGTTACTCTTTACTCGGATCAATACCAACATTTTCGATCCATCGAATTGTCTTTAACGCTGTTTTAAAGCCCATGATGTGCTGTCTGTACTCTGATGGCGGAGCCGTGAATGTAAGCGTCGCCGGAATGCAAACTCCAGACTTATCTGGATTGTGATTGAATTCGAGCCGGTATAAGTCTAGGTTCCGCTCTTTGTCGTGGCCTTCGAGAACAATTACTCGCTTTCCGTTGAGATCTTCTGTGTGACCGGTGAGGAACCAGCCACTCGAATTCAAGGCAATTACTTCTTCGAGCGGAAGCTGACCTGGTGCGTGACTTATAGACTTTGTGAATTGCGATTTTTCTAACGCTAAGGCACCATAGCCACAGAAGTCAATTTTTAAACATGAGCGACTTGTCAGTGAAAGATTGTAGGCATTGATCGAATTCTGAGGATTGTAGAGTAACCACCTACCGACCGGCAGCGTCATTGAAGTTATTGGGAGTGATTGAAACCAGTCGCGAGATTGAATCTCTGAAACGTAAATTGGCTTTTCTTCGCTTGTAGTATTTTGTGCTGCCGCTGGCTGGCAAACTATGAGGAGCAGGAGAGCCAGCGCGCCTATTGAGTGATATTTGAAGTCACGGGGAAAACTCGTAGCGGCTGCATCGTAGAAGAGGTCGGCGATACCGTTACGCTTGAGCTCAAGCCTGATGAATCTCGGCCAGGTCATTTCAAGCTCATACCTGTTGCTGTAGGATCAGAGAGTCAAGCTCACTAGCGTATCTGCACTGCTGCAAAAGTAGTGTTGAACAATTTGATAAGCCGCATGAATCAGAGGATTGAATTTGCCATCTGTTCGAAGAATATTGAAGTGGAGCCTCTTCTCAACTCTCGGTCTTGCTACTTTAGTCGGTGGCATAATTTTGGCTGCAGAGCTAGCCGATCCGGCAATGCGAAACATGCTAGTGGACATTAAGTATGGGTACTCATCACCACTCAAGTCTCGAATTGAGCGGTGGGAAGAAGTCATTACCGAGCTGGAGCAGAAACGCTCAGCGGCTGATATGGCTGACTACATGAATTCTCTAGGCTGGACTTACGTGGATGAGTTTGGTCATGATGATTCAGATTGCAATCGCATGTTTCTTGCCCGGTGGCTCTTCCAGCAGACCCCCAAGTATGCAGAGCTTACACCACCGTCAGAGAAGCGCAGCAATCAATTAGCTTTTGCTAGTTCCCTGCTTAAGCAGGTGAATAAGGAAATCGAAGAGAAGAATTTAGAACGGCGAAAGCATTGAGATCGCTCTGACTCCCTAATTCTTTTGTTCTGCTGGCGTAAGCTCAATAATTTCATCGCCATTTTTTCGCGCTTCTACCCAGTCGGTGCTATAGGTGCGCACTATTGCTTTTCGGCCAAGCAAAGCTGGTGAGCTGAAACGAATATTTTTGCCGCCGTCTATCGATTCCGCTTGGGCAATACGGGCTCAATTCTAGATACCGTTGATCAATTGCTGCCAGACAAGCGCCTATAGTACCAATTACTGCCAGCCTTTTGAAAATAGTACTCGCGTCACCGGGCTTCTGTAAATTGTGCAATTTGCACAGCTCTTCATAGTCAGGGTCTCCTGGGGTTGATACTGAGTCGGCACTGGCATTCATGCCATTTGGAAGGCTTTGTGCTATGTGTCGGGCGATTGTGTGATCTGGTTGCATCTCAGCCCATTGTCGGGCTGTTCCTTTGAGCCCTTCTCGTTCTTCTTTTATTTGAGCAACCTCTTCTGGCGTATTCCTTGGACCAGAAAGCAGCCTTCCTATCCGTTTATCTAAGCGATTTCTGATTTCTTCTTCTTCTTCGCTGTGCATAGTCATTATTCTAACCTAGAGATCTCTCTGCAATTCGATCCACTCAGACGACGTGCCATTCGCCTCTTCTCTTTTGTTATTCAGTGAGCCCCTCACTCAAGGTCATCAACTATAACCCAGACGCCGTCGATGAGTCTTTTGAAGATTGTGCTCGCGTCACCTGGCTTTTGTAAATTGTGCAATTTGCACAGCTCCTTGTAGTCAGGGTCTCCTGGGGCTGACAGAGCGGAGCCATGCCCTCTACTGCCATCGGGAAGCCATTGCACTATATTTAGTTCGATTGACCTGTCTAGCTGCATTTCTGCCCATTCTTTGGTCGTGCCGAGTAGCGCCTCTCTGTCCGCCTTAAATTGAGCAGTCTCTTCTGGTGTATTCCTTGGATCCGTCTCGACTCTATCTACGTATCGACTTAGCCAACCTTCAGTTCGTTTTTCATTTGTCATTTCTTGAATTCCTCTTCGAGGAGCGCTAGGCAATTAGGAAAAGCTGCTTTCATTCGCTGCGAGTATGACATCTTGGAATCGATGCCGGTTGTGTGGGCGTACATGTCTGCGTAGACCTCATCTCGCACTAGTTCTATCTTAAGCCTGTGTGCTGGTGATAACCTTAAACTATCTATTTCTTCAGCGCTTAGTTTTGAGAAATCAGATTGAAAAGCGGCACGAAATTTCGGTAGGTTAGATAAATACTCACCAAAGCGATCGGCTGTAGCATTCAGTGCATGGCCAAACTCGTGTCGGACAACAAAAGCCAGATCTGCATTAAGTTGCCACTTTCCTAGTGACATTACCTCCTCTGCTACATAGATTGTTAGTGCTTCTGCCGAATAAATGCCTATGGTTGAGTGATGCGCGTTTGGCTGTACGTCACTAATTCGACGTACAGCTTTTATTTCGATCCGGTTCTGTTTCATATACTCAAGTTCACTGGGATTGAGCGATTCGATTACTTTTCTTAACTGATCCACAAACCTTTCTGACGGCGGAAACTTTTCAATTGCTGCCTTAATCTCGGCATATGCATCTCTAAGGCGTGGTGCACCTGCTTCTCCTAAGTCATCGGCCTGCGAGAGCATTATGCTTTCGCGCTTTGCTTGGTTGAGCACCGCATCTGGTGTAATTTGTGGATGCTTGGGAATGGCAACGAGTTGACCATCAGCAGTAAGGCCAACTTCTTGAGGCGCCAACTCTTCAGTCATGCGAGCAATAAATTCACTCGCTTTTTCTCTGGCAGCTCCGCCTAGTTGACTGGCGTCGGTTCCTAGCTGTTCTAGGGCTCCGGCTACGTCCATGCTTTTGGCGAGCTTGTTTGTGCCCAGGCCGACTGCCATGGCTCCTAGGTTCTCGACAGCGAGCTTTGTAGTCAGGCGAGTTTTCTCTTCTGGGCTCATGGCTTGCCAGTTGTCGTTGATCTTTTGGCCCAGCCAAGCAATGTCTTTGAAAGGTTTGCAGTAGTCGCCAGTTGCTCCAATATTACCCCGTGGCTGTAGCAATTCAATATCCAGCCACTCATTGGGCGTTAAAGTGAGTTTTTGAATGACTCACCTGTCGTAATTCACTGCTTGTGCATTAGTTTCGGTGCCGTCCGCCGTGCTTCGTGCAAAGCCAAAATGCTTTGCATTAGCTGTGGCAATAGTGGGTCTTGCATTGTTGCTATGGAAAATTCGCGTTCATCAGCTTTAACGCCGGTGATTTTATCTCGATCGTCAACGGTGAAAGTGTATTCAACTTCTTTGCTCATGCCTTCTACTATAACCGAATGCGCTAGTTCGATTTTGCCGGTAAATTCGTTTCGTAGACCGGCGCTCCAGTAGTCGAGTTTTAACAGGTGTTCCAAGGATGCTTCCGATGTAAAATGACCTTTCCAGTCGGTGCCAAGTTCTTGCAGCTTCTCAGCTATGCTTGCGCTTTTTGAGAGCTTGTGAATTCCAGCTCCGAGCATCATTGAGCCTAGGGTCTCTGTGCCTAGCTGCGTTGCTAGCTCTGTTTGCTGTGCTGGAGTCATAGACTGCCAGCGCTTATCTAATTCATGGCCAAGCCACGAGATGTCTCTTAGCGCTTTGGTGTTGTCACCCTCATATGCCGCTGCGCCCAAGCCGCCCAAGTACTGGTCGCAAACAGATACAACTCTTATTCCGCCAACGAGTAATTTGCCAAAAGCCTCTCCGGCCTGGGCAGCTTTCTCTTGCGCGATTGGTTTGTTCTCTATTAGCTCTCGGCTAAATTGCGCCAGCTCGCCAGCGCACTTTGCTAGGCCTATAGCGCCGCCAAGAAGGCCGGTTACGCCTTTGCCAAAGCCAGTGGCGGCTGCGACTAAGATTTCATACTGCTGGCGGTCAATTTCGTGCCAGTATGCCCCGATGCCGGTGCCAATTATTTGAGCTTGTTTGTCTAGGGGAAGGGCTGCTATTTTCTCAAATACAGCTTGTGGGGTAACGACGGTTTCTTCAACTCTGGCTTTTAGTGTTGGTGATTCTTTAGTTGTGGCAACGTCTTGTGACGGTTTGTTCGCGAGGTCTTTTTCTGTCAGCTTCGTTTCGCGCGAGACTACGGCGTCGAAACCGACAATTTCTAACGAGTGATCTTGATCGCCGCCAGCGCTCCCGCTGTGATGATCGAGGTTGGCCAGATGCACTTCTTTGACTTTTGCGGCATCGACGTTTCTTTCTGCTGCGTCAAATGATTTGGAGGCGTGTTTCTCTGCTGGCTTTTCAGCTTTGTCTGTATTAGGTTTTGATTCTAGGTCAGACACTATCGCCTATGCCGATTCGGATGGCGTGAATTCGGCGCTAGTATAATTCAAAAGACACATCTAAGACAATGAAAATTCGCTACGCGGGTCTAGAAGTAACTCTTGCCTTCGGGTGCTTCCCTCGTGGTAAATCTCCGCTGATATTCTGGCTCATATAGGTCAATGATCTTATACGTTCCCGAAGTCTGCCACTCGTTGTTAAGCCAGTGGCCGTTTTGGTCTAGCACTTTCGAGACAGTTTGGGATTGAATATAAACCTTTCCCCAAAATAGCCATCTGTCGTCAATATTCTGGACAAGAAATACTCTGACTGGATCCAAGTGAAAAATTCGAGCGCTTTTCTTTCCGTGAAATTCAAACAGAGTATTTTCTACTTCAAGTATAGAAATCGGATTTTGAGTGTGTTTGGTTAGATCTAACAAGTTGCTTGGAAAGCCCTGTTCGATTGTGAGTTGAAGTGTGTCATTGATTTCAAGATAGCTGCCCATTTCTACTTCTGACCTTGGCTGGAACTCTGAAGTGCATTTTGTTGTCACTAATTATAAGGCTTGTTTGCTCTTTCTATAGTCAACAGCCGTGAAGCTGTCTGCTTGGCAATGCTGTTCGCTGGTGAACCTTCTATTGTGGTAGTGGATAAGACAGCGCACCGGGATGTGGAGAGAGAATGTAAGGAAGTTTTTCAGCCGGTCTTTGGTTTTCTATACTAGCTATGGTTGCGACTTCTGGCTTGCACACCGGTTTTATGGGTGACGTTAGCCTAAATTTTGATGTTACTACCGCACCTCAGATCATTGGGCCATTGGCTCTCGTTTTTGCACTGTCTGTAAACTCGCGTGGGATTGGCTCGAACTTTCTTGTGGTGGTGTTCACTCCGATCATCTGTGGCCTTTTGTTTAGCTGGGGAGAGCTAGTTATTGAATTCGATTTCCTCTAATAGTTGGCACCCGATGGTAGCGCCTAAAGTGCAGTTAGCCGAGAATCGTGATTTGCTGACATCTTTCTGGCGACCGGCCCTGTATAATCAACTACCAACAGAG
>JBBRMD010000122.1:0-6686 GCA_038231015.1 Candidatus Obscuribacterales bacterium | reverse complement strand
GATGTTTGGCGGTGTTGCGCATAGCTGTGCCAGTTTGGGCGTTATAAAGATTGTTGCTATAGCCAGAAGCAGCGCCGCCATTGGGTCCGGTGCTAGAAAATTGGCTAGCGCGGGCACCGCCCACACCTTTTTTGAAAACACCAGCATTGGCGCCCTGGAAAGTACCGCCATTCGGCCCCGCATAACTTCCAGCACGAAAACCAGCACCACCACTGCCATAGCGCATAGCTCTTCCACCGGCACTGCTGCCATATTGACCTTGTCTAGCAAAACCGCCAGCTGCCCCGTTAGCGCCGCGAGCAAATCCGCCTCTAGCCTGAGCTTGGGTAATTGAAGCAGCAGTCAATGCCACAAGCGCCATAGCAATACTGGCCGCCTTCAACACACTTTTCATATTCGCACCTCAAAAATCGACTACATAATCGAATACGGAGCGCCAACAAAAAAGTTTCAATCGAATTTTCTAAGCCAATTTCTCATAGACATTTGAGCGCAAACCCAAAGCGATCAGGTAAATGGTGATCACAAACAGAAAAACGAAGTGATAGTTGACCAGAAATCCTTGCAGGGTCATTTGATAGTGAATCAACGCATAAATTGGCAGCATAAAGCTCAAGCACGGCAAGTAGAGAGCCAGTGCTTCTAGTGCAATTTTTTTGTTCGGTCTAACCGCCTGCAAACTATTTTTGAGGGCAATTAATACACCGGGCAAAAGCAGTAACAAGTCATAAGAATAGCAATGTAAATTGAGAACCAACCCAAGAGGAACAGCCACCAGAGAGGCTCCTAGAGCCACAGCTCTATTCGATTGATGGCGCAAAAGATGGCCAAAATAAATAGCTGCGAGAAAAGCAGTAGCTAGTACAAGCGAACAGACCTTAGTAACAAGCTGCCCGTCAATATTGAAACGCAAAAGCTGCCCTCTTAGAGTCGGCGTCGCTTCTGACATCCCGTCAATTTTGACATTGAGTAAGTCGAAATAGCTGGTATAGGCTTGAGCACCACAATAGAGATAGGTAAAACCAAGCAAAGCAAGAGCAATTAAGGCAAAGCAAGCGACAAACTTAAATCGCCGAGCGCCAAGGTGAAAACAACAAAGACATGCGACCAGGTGAGGCTTGAGCATGTAGGGCGAAAGGCATATGGCTGCCAGTACCGGCTTTTGCTTGTCTATAAAGTAGAGATGTCCAGCGAGAGACAAGAACAGCAATGGCGACAATTGCTCAATGCGAATGGCTTCCCAGACCGGACCAGAAAAGGGCAATATCGCTGAGAGCCACATAAACCAGCGGCTCCCAAGCTGATAGAGGCGACAAAGTAGATACAAGCCTGACAAAAAAAAGGCAATCATCGCTACTTTGGTAGCGACGTAGGCAATACTGAGCGGGAACACTAGGAATGGCAGTAAAAAAGGTAAGCCAAAGGGCGCTATATAAAGCGGACAAGCCCGATTACCAAGGGCCGGGAAAAGCGATTGTTGCAGGGCGAAGAACTGGGCATTGTCGTAAATGTCTGCAGTTCTACCTTCTACGAAGAGTTTGGCACCGATGTAAAATTCGGGCAAATCAGTCACTTGATACAAGACATTGGCCGGTGGTGCCAGAATAAATGTAATCAAAGAAAAAAGAATAACAGCAAAGGCGATGTCAATTCGAGCCTGGCGCTGCTGCTGATGCTGCAATTAGATAGTCTCCCGATACAATTCTAAATTAGCATTAGTTAGCACAAAGTAATACTGAGCTAGCGCAAAAATACTGAAAGAAACTTTCACGAACTTTTCATGGCGACCACAGTAAGCTCTAGGCATCGAGAGCGACAAAAGGTGTTTGGCAAATGGCGAAAATCGAAAATATCGAGACTGTGTTGCAAGCAATTGAAAATGGTGACGGCAAGTCAGTACGCGACTTTATGATCGAATATCCTTTTGAGGCACAGTTAAACATCGCGCGTAGGCTGCAGACTTTAAACTCTCGCAGACGCAATCACAAAGAAGACGAGAACAAAACGAGCACCTTACCACCTACTATTTATGCTCAATTCGAAATGGTTGAAAGTGGCGGCAGCACTCAAGAAAGACTAACAGTTAGAGTCGTTCATGCTGGTCGGGCCAAAGACATTTACACTATTCAGAAAAACAATAAAACCGGTCGCGTCCTGGTGCGTTTCCAGTTTCAAGGCTCGCCGCTCAGAGCACATGGCACCCTAACATTGTCAAAAGTAGAAACACATCAGAGCGAAAACCTAGGCTGTGTCGAAAGTTCTAAATCTGACGAAGAAGCTTTCAAGAACGCCGCTAACTATGCTTTTATCAAGGCATACAACCCCGGCACTGATGGCTTTAGTGCTCTCAGCCCACTAAATATGGTCGGCTAAAAATTTAGAGACACTGAGAGCACCAAACTAACTCTTACCACCAACGTCTGTGGTGGTGACGGCCACAGTTGTTATAGTTATTGTTGTTGTAAGCCCGATTGTAATAGTTGCTGCTGCCGCCATAGTTGTAGCCATTGCCTCGATAGCCATTCATCGGCAAAATGTAGCGTAAGGCATTCAAGCCACTGCCATAGCCGCCACCGTATGAGTTGTAGCCGCCCCAACGGTAACTCCAAGCAGGTGAGGCGCTAACTAAAGTTGTGACGATCGCGGCCAAGGCCAATACAAAATATTGAGATTTCATGGTTCATCCTCCCTGTGGCCCTGATAAAGCATCAGGCAAAGGTTATTAAACCGCTCGACTGTGAGGTTGGTGTGAGCCTTGGGTCAGTGTTTCAGCGAACGTGAGCTTATCTAAACTGGCGTAACAGTTAGCAAATCGCCCATTTCAGTAGAACTCAAAGCGATGACGCCCGCAGGCAGCTCTAAGCACTGTTTGGCCGGCCCAAACACCTTAGACATCTTGCCTGGCGCGATATTCTCAACCAAGCCCACGACTGTATAGCTGTCATCAAGAAAGACGCAATCGATGGCATACTTCATGCCGAACATATGAATACTGTTACAAGGTCTAATCAAAAGCCCTTCACCCTGAGGCAAAGAGCTTGTTCCGAGGAGACCTTGTAGCCGGCTAAAGAAGGTCTTAGCGACCCGCGCCTTTTCAGCCAAGACCGAAGCGCGCTTGTCGTTTGTAAAACGGAGAGCTGACCCTGTCGAACTTACTGCAGGCAAAAGACTTACTTCAAACCAGACATGATCGGGCCGATAGCATTCAAAATAGTTACTACGGCTGGCCCTAGCATCGGACAAAGAATCAAAGGCATAACAAAGACCATGATTACAGGAACCATCTTAACTGGAACCTTACCTGCTTCTTCTTCTTTCTTACGCTTCAATCTGTCTCTCAAGGCTGATGCTTGTTGACGTAATGGATAAGACATGTCAGCACCCTTCGCTTCAGCAGCGATCAAAGCGGATGCCATGTTAATCAGTTCGTCTACGCCGCATCTTTCGCCCATCTCTCTCATGGCATAAGGCACTGACTTAGCGAAAACCTTAACGTCTGAAATCAACTGTTGCATCTCAATACTGAGAAGCGGGCAAGAGAGAACAACTTCTTTTGATACTTTGTCGATGGCTAGCATCATACCAAGACCGGCTTGGGCGCAAACAATCATCAAGTCGATGATTACTGGCAGTTCTTTCAAAATTTGGTCTTGACGCTTTTTCACTCGGCTGCCGAGGAAGAAGTTAGGCATGATCCAAGTTGGGATAGCACCAATCAAGCCACCAAGTAACATGATCGGATTAGTGATAGCAGAGAAGAAAGTCATCACAAGAACTGAACCAGTGAGAAGAACTTTGATACCAATGAAAATGGCCATGTGATGAGGAGTACGATAATTAGCCATGTTCAGCAAGATCACTGTACGTTTGTCAGCGAGAGCTGGCATTAATGACAGAGCGAACTGGCCAACAAACTCGGCCAATTTCAAAATAATTGAATCTTTTGGTTTCTCTGCAGAGCTTTCATCGGTCTGTTTGCGAGGACGAATGCGCACGCCATAGTTATCTACCTGCATGCCGAATACCGGCCTGAGTACCAGTAAGCAGCTTGCTACTACGCAGGTAAAGACTAGTATCGCTAAAACAGGCATTGGCATGATGAAAACTATTCCTATTAGATAGAAGAAGAACCCTAAACTTCGAATGTCACCATTTTTTGGAGAACCCAGAAGCCGAACAACTCCCAGCAAACCAAACCTACCATTACTAGTCTAGCAATTGGGTGGTTCAAAAAGGGCGTCATGTATGCAGGTGTCAAGAAGTAAGTGCCAACTGTAATCAAATAAGGCAGGCAGCCAATGAATGTAGCGGTAGCTTTACCTTGAGAAGTAAGAGCGTTCAAGAAGTCGCGTAGTTTGAATCTTTCACGAATGGCTTCAGCAATGGTGGCAACAACGTCAGCCAAGTTACCGCCCACGTCTTGTGAGATAAAGATGGCTTGGGTCAAAAGCTTAAAGTCGGGAGCCTTAATACGATAAGACATCTCAAGCATAACGTCGCGGAATGGCTTACCAAGCTGCAATGAGATCAAACCACGCTTGAACTCACTTTTGATTGGGTCAACACCTGTGTCTGAAATAACTTTGAATACTTCCATAACTGGCGAACCGGCTCTTAGTGCCGACACCATTGTTTCTAGAATCTGCGGCAGTTGCTCGGTCATCTTTGCTTGTCTTTTCTTAGCTGCTTCCCCTAGGTAATAGACAAATCCAGCTGCGCCAACAGGCAGACCAACGAAGAAGCCAACCGGTGAAAGCTCGGCCATACCGCCTAAAACGAAACCGATTGCGAAGAGCACGCCGGTACCAATAGCAGTAGCAATCCAGTAGGTCTTCATTTTGTCGTATTCAGCTTCTTTACCTGCCAAAGCCAAAAGCCGTGACAAATAATCGGTACGCTGAGTGACGAAAATGCTTTCGGCATCGGCTCTATCGTTGAGCTTCTCAGCCATACGACGAGAGTGCTTTGCTAGCCTTGAGAGCTGGTCAACACTGTCGCGACGGAGAAGGACCATCAAAAGAAGGCCGACGACCAAAATTGAAACGAATAATACTGGGCCGTTCATAATTTTAAATCTCTATAAGTAGCGTGGAATTAAAATTTAAAAGACCGCTCCCATTTTAGAAAATGAGAGCAGCCTTTCCCAACACTTCGATTTACCGGAGCCACTCGAGCTTGAATGGAACTGCTTCTTGCTCCAACTGCTCTAAGAACTTCGGTGGTAGACCAGAACCCATGTGGCGACATTTAAAGAAGCCTCGGGCATCGCGGCCTTCCCGCTCAAGGACGAACATACTCGAAATCGCGATGGTATCACCTTCCATTCCGGTGATCTCGGCGATTTCTGTAACCCGTCTTGTACCGTCTTCTAGACGGCTGATCTGAACGATCAGCTGAATCGCAGAAGCGATTAGTTCGCGGGCAGCTTTCTGAGGCATTTCCATACCGCACATCAGAATCATGTTTTCTAGACGCTTGGTGCAGTCACGAGGATTGTTCGAGTGGATTGTAGTCATGGAGCCGGAGTGACCGGTGTTCATGGCCTGCAACATGTCGAACGCTTCTTCTCCCCGACATTCTCCCAAGATGATTCGGTCAGGTCGCATACGCAGACAGTTAATAACTAACATACGCTGTGTGATCTGGCCTCGGCCTTCTGTGTTCGGAGGACGAGTTTCCATCCGCACCCAGTGCTCGTGTTGCAAGCGCAATTCAGCCGCGTCTTCAATCGTGATGATGCGTTCGCGGGGGTTGATGTGCGCAGACAGAGCGTTAAGGAGAGTTGTCTTACCAGAACCTGTACCACCAGAGATGATCAAGTTGATTCGACCTTTAACGCAGGCCTTCAGAACTTCAGCCATCTGTACACTCATTGAGCCCTTCTCGCACAATTGGCCGAGGGACATGATGGATGTACCGAAGCATCGAATGGTGATCGTAGGACCGTCAATCGATACTGGTGGAATAGTGGCGTTAACCCGTGAACCGTTAGGAAGACGGGCATCTACCATTGGTGAGTTTTCGTCGAGTCTTCTGCCTAGAGGCTGAATGATTTTATCGATGGTCTGACGCAAGTGGCGGTCGTTCTCAAAGACAACTGTAGTCTTCTCAAGACGGCCGTGACGTTCTACGTAGATTGAACCGATACCGTTGACGCAGATGTCGCCTACGCTTGGGTCACGAAGAAGTGGTCCTAGAGGTCCAAAACCAAACACTTCATCAAGAACGTTCTGCAGCAGAATACCCTTCTCCATCATGGTTAGAGGAGCAGGGTCTGAGTTTACGATTTCTCTAATACGAGCTCTAACTTGAGCTTGGGTATCTTCTGAGATGTTGGTCAAACGTGATGTGTCTAATTCTCTACGAAGCTGGTCGATGATGAACTTTTCACGTTCACGAATCAATTGCTGATTAGCAGAGAACTTGCCACCGATGTCAGTAGGGCCGGCATCACCGCCGCCACCACCACCATGACCACCACTGCCGAACTCGTCTTTGGCGTCGATTCTGTCAATATCGCCGCGGGATGGGCCTTCAGTAGCTGGGAGATTGCCACCACCTGGTCTCGCTTGAGACATACCAGTGTTAGGGGCTGCACCGGCAGGTCGAGCCATACCACTCTGTCCAGGAGCTGGTCCTGAGCCTGGTCTAGCGCCTACGCCTGTCCCTTGTGCTCCACCTTGAAG
>JBBRMD010000121.1:0-6917 GCA_038231015.1 Candidatus Obscuribacterales bacterium | reverse complement strand
TATGCCCCAGAAGATCCGCGAGCGGTAGTGAAACAATTCTGATCCTAAAATGCCACCATATGTGGTAGCACTTTGGGCTAAATTGTATTTTCTGGGTCTAACCGGCTGTCAGCCTTTAAAACGCTTTAATCATACTGGGCTATTTGTCAAAGTCCCACTAGTATGCTTTCGCTACTGCAAAATGCCAGCAATCGACAAGAAAATTACTGTCGAGGGACAATCGCAGAGGGAAATTATGACAGCAGCAAAGCCACGCTGCTCTTAATTGATAAAGGAGCATTTTGTACTTATCTACTGCAAGTTGACGATGAAGGCTTTGCTCGAGCAGTTTTTTCTACCCCAAACTCTATTGGTCGAGTCGGCCATGAAACAAAAGCCGGTCACTATAAGGTTGGTCGACTGGTGCGCTATCCAACCTGGGTCAATCCGCTAAGCGGGGCAACTGTTAGACCCTATAATCAAACCACGGAAAATCCATTGGGTGTTGCTGCCATAACTCTCATACCGCTTGTTTCAAGTAGCTCAGCTGGCTCTGGTAGCTCTGGTGCTGAAATCAACATGGCCGTGCACGGTACAAATCATGAGGAGCTGGTCGGCAGGCGTCGAGTCAGTGGTGGCTGCATCAGGCACTTCAACTTTGCTATACGACTTATGCTCTTGGTGCTCTTACCGGAAGACCGAGTTGTAATTGTGGACAATCTTCAATCGCGAATAGCCCTGCCACCACAATTGCAAAATTCAAAATAGATATCTTTAAGCACGACAGACAACCTCTCACGAAAAAGAGAAATAAAATTATGGTTGAATCAACAGTTAAAGAGACGCAGCCTACGCACATTCTGGCGTTCGTGGATGCCCCTGATCCCGACAATTTCGTCCAGCTGATTGCGCTACACAAGCTCAATCCTGACGCCATTGTGCACGTCATTCTCACCGGCCGACCGGTGCGTTTCAACGCCGAGAAAACTCACGCCCTGTGGGAATGGGACGGCGAAAGCTCACGCATGGCTCAGGAAGCCTCGGCCATGCGCATCAAGAATTTTCTGCGCCACTTCGGCGTCAAGGTCACGCGCGTTTTCGATGGCGGCATCGCCCCTCGCACCCTGGTTCCGCACTGGATCCACTTCGGCGAATACTACAAGTTTTTCGACGTCGACCCGCTGGCCGCCATTCGGCACAGCGAGCTCGAACCACAAGAAGAGCTTGTGAAAATTCTGCTGGCTCTTCCTGAGGGCTCAGTTCCGGTGACTGTGGGCGGCCCCATGACCGGCCTTTACCAGATGATCGTGCGCTGCCCCGACATCGTCAGCCGCTTCAAAGAGCTGCATGCTATGTTCGCCACCTGGGGCAACGTCACGCTCATGCAATTCGACGACAAGCCTCGTGGTGCCGTGCAATTTAACGTTGCTTGCGACCCGCAAGGTGCACACGCTGTGCTGAAGGGCCTGACCTGCCCAATTTACTTGATGCCCACAGAAGTGACGCGGGTGCAAGAAATCGGCTTTATCAACGCTCAGAAATTGCGTGAGGCGCTGCCCGACAATGCCGGCACTCGCGCACTCTACAATCTCTACGCGCTCTGGTATGACGCTGCTGTCAAGCCCCGCCAGGACAAGAATCCGCAAGAACTGATTTTCATTCACGACGTAGTAGCCGCCATCAGCCTCAGTGGCGAATTGCGTCAAGCCATCTACAACGTCGTGCCTGTGGAAATCACGTCAGTTCCGCACCTGGCCAGCGAAGCCGCCGGTTGGGGCACTGTGCTGATGAAGCAAGTGGACACACCTACCAACATCTACGCCGCCACCGGCCTCACCACCGGCGGTGCCGCAAAATATCTGGAGACGCTGAAAAGCATCTTCGCCTAATACGAAAAGGGAGGCCGGCATTCGTTATCTTTGACTTAAATTGAGACGGAGATAGAGAGCAGCCTGACAAGCTCTCTTTATCTCCTGTTCTCAACTTTTCATAAAAACCAAAAATTTTGGGGTAGGTCACTATACATTACAGTATGCAAAAAAACAAGAAATAGTATCGAGGCTGCATTGTGCGAAGACTCAGATCAAGAGGAGCGGCAACTAACTGTCGCTCCTCTTCAAATAAGTAAACGAAGATTCCAAGTTGAGCACACAAAAAAATTTGCTCATCAGCTGTCAAACTTCAGACAAAGTTCTCCTACCTTTACTTCAAGGGCTATAACAATGGTCTCAGTAGCCGCTAAATCGATTTTCGTAGCACTTGCCTTGAGAAGAGACTGGCCACGCTCAGTGAAGGTCTCGATAGACTTAGGAATGGTCATTCCTCTGCCGGCATAGTCTTTGTACTTAGCCACAGCCGCAAAAAAACGTTGTCTAAGAACAGTTCGCCTATCAACCAAATCAGCATTTGTGGTCAAAGCTTTTTCAGTGCTGAGGCTAATCTGATTATATTCATCAGTCCAGCTTTTCAAAGCTAAACGCAGATCTGCCCATTTCTTTTCGTTGAGCATCTTAATGAGCTTGACTGATTGCTCAGTAAGATTTTTGCTCGCTGGCGGCAACAGCGGACCTTTTCCAGACAGAAACTCATAGCGGCTGAGACAATCAGCGTAAAGTTCTCGGGCACGCCTTTCTTTAGTGGCTAGCTCTGCAGATTTTCCGGCGGTCAACCTCACGGCCTCGGTTACAGCTGCGTGTTCACTGACAAGCGAAGCGACATGGGCTTTAGCAGCTGTGAGGAACGGTTGAATGTCCCCCTGAACGTCATAAGCCATTCCCAACGGGTCACAACGCCATCTATTTCCCAGCACCTGCAACTTTTCAGAAAGAGTACTAAGTGCATTAGGACCACCTGAGTCAAGCGCCACAAAGTTGTTGGCTTCGGCAAAGAGAAAATCAGCCTCATGCTTCACCGCAGAAACCGACAACTCTAAACGCCGCCAGGTCGTTTCTAGATTATCGTAAAAGTCGCAGATAGAACGAAAGTCGGCTTTCATCTGCTCTCTAATGAAGCGAGCTGAAATCTTATGTACGTTAAAGTTACCAGAGAATAGATCTCGCCTTTGCAATGCTACCTCTTCGCCAGGCAATTCAATCGAATCGCCTTCAAACAAGTCTTCGATCTCTTTTAGTGCGCTAGCTTTAGGCATAAAGCCAAGTGCTTTGCGTTTTTCGGCGATACGCTTTAGTAAGTCAGAGAAAAGAGCAGTATTTTTCCAAAGTTGAGCTTCTCTCTCGCTGGCCTGCAAATATTGAGTCTTAGTGGTGCCGGTTAGAGTAGAACCATCACCAGCTAATTGGTAGCCGTATAAAGAGCTTAACTCCAGTAGGTTTGTATGAAGTTTGGCAGAATCAGAATTCCACTCGTTGAGCCGAGCGTCAATGCTTTCGATGTTCATGGTAGTAGGTCTTCTGGTGACTTGGAGTTATATAGATGGCTGCAAGTACTAAGAGCGGTCACCGCGCGATGAACACGCGATGACCGTTTCTCACCCAGTACTGTCTATTAGCCAGTAAAGGCAACACGAACGATATCTTCAGGGCTCAACTTTGCTTGGGCAATCTCGTCGTAATGAACAACGGCTACCACATCAAACTGGGCACCTTTCTCAACGAGGCCCTGATCTTGTTGCACCAGCCATTCGGTGGCACTTCTATCGTGACCGACCTGAATGAAAGCAATGCCAAAATCGCTGTCCTTCTTGATACGACGCGTTGCATCAATGATGACTTCCTGCACTTCTTCACGGTCACTGGGACAGCCGTCTGTCCAAATCAGAATAGCAACCGGTTTCTCAGGACTGATCGCTTCGTAGACAGCTGGAGCAGCCTTGCGCATAAAACCACCGGCCTGCGCAGGTGAAATCAGTCGAGCAGGTAAATACTTATCGATCATGGCGCGCAGAGGTGCAGCAAGACTTGTTCCACCACCTGGATATTGCCCGGCGAAAACTTTTCGCACGCTGTCTTCAGTGACACCAGTGATAACTTCGTACTTACCGTTGAAAAACACAAGGTCAATGCCGTCATCATCAAACTGGCATACGGCCCGTGTAATTTCGGCATTCACTTTGATAGACAAATCCCAGCGAGAAGTTCCACGGTCGCCTTTTTCAGAGCCAGAAGTCATGCTCCCGCTCTTATCTACGAGGCTTGCCACGTTGACATTAAGAGCACCGAGAGCCTTTACTGCAGCTAGTTTGGTCAAACTGAGAGCCATATTGATACCATTCCTTGGAATTTTGTTTTTTTGTTGGTGCGATAGCAGAGACAGGAATACCAGTTGAAACCGGTATTCCTGCAAACTTTAGTTGTCAACTTCTTCATCTACCTCAAGGCCGTGCTCAGCGCACAAGCGCTTGAGACCACCATCATAGCCCTGGGCGACAGCCTCAAGGCTCCAACCACCATCTTTGCGATAAAAGCGAACAAAGATCATAGAAGTGACAGTCGAGGCCTCTTCTGACAAATCAAAGCGACGAACTTCGTTGCCTGTAGCAGGGTCGATTAAGCGCACGTAGGCATCGGTGACCTGTCCAAAGTTTTGCAAGCGTTGACGACCGGCATAAATGCTGACGGCAATTACAATCTTCTGAATCTCAGTGGGTACTTTCTTCAGATCAAGCGTAATAGTTTCGTCATCACCGTCTCCTTCACCATCTTGGTTATCGCCGTTGTGAGTAACAGCACCGCTAAGATGGGCCGAGAATGATGGGTTATAAAAGACGAAGTCATTAACGTCGCGGATTTTACCGTCGGCGCCAATCAAAAACGCCGAGGCGTCAAGATCGAACTTCTTACCAGTGGTGCGACGTGGGTTCCAGCCAAGGCCTACAACGATATTGGTAAAGCCAGGGTGTTCTTTGGTCAAGCTCAATTTCTGACCCTTAGTCAAGCTGACAGTGGGTGCGGGTGTTGGTGTAGTCATAATGATCTGTATTTATGTTATGGATTTTTGGTTGTGGATGATTTAGCAGAGAGCCAGCAAGGAGCCAGCTACTCTGCTTGTGAGTCTGGGTCTGGGTCTTTGCCTAGAACTAGATCTAAGCGACGTCGACTTCTTCTTCAACTTCTAGGCCATGCTCGGCACATAGAGCTTTGAAGCCGCCATCATAACCTTGGCCAACTCCTTCAAATTTCCATTCAGCGCCGTTGCGATAGATGCGCACCAGAATTACCGCCGTGTTAGTAGATGCATCTTCCGAAAGATCGAAGCGGTAAAGTTCGGCATTAGAAGTAGCGTCGACAAGACGGGCATAGGCACCTTCAACAGAACCAAAGTTTTGCTGGCGAGTACGGCCGCAGTAGATACTGGCGGTGAAAACAATCTTGGCGATATCAGCTGGAACAAGAGCGAGGTCGACGGTCAAAGTTTCGTCATCGCCATCGCCGTTGCCGTCTTTGTTGTCGCCACCATAAATGACAGCGTTACTTGGATGGGTATTGAAGCCCTCAACGTAACTGACCATATCACTGGCACTGCGAATCTTGCCTTCAGCTGTGACAAGGAAACAGGCTGCATCTAAGTCAAAGGCCTTGCCATCGGTCTTACGAGGGTTCCAACCCATACCGATGAGAATCTTGGACAATCCAGGATTTTCTTTAGTCAGGCTGATCTTCTGTCCGGCAGTAACTTTCTTGGTCAAGTTGATTGATGCGGGAGTTCCAGTAGTCATAATTTTCCTTCGATTTGTTTTGTTGAAGTTAAGTGGAGTGTTTCGAGTGGTGCTAACCAAAATCTACCTATAGATAGGCGGCTTTGATAGCGGCGGTGGCGTCTTTGACGGAACATCCTCGGACTAAGGCAGGCAACGTATCGCCGATAGCATTGATCTTCCACTCATCGTTGTGACGATAAAGCTTGACCATCACGAGAGCTGTTGATGCACCCATGCCCGACACGTCGTAGCGATACCGCTCGACTTCGCGACCATTGGAGACATCAACAAGACGGGCAAAGGCATTGCGAATCTTGGAAAAGTGCTGACCTTTGTAAGAGGTAATGACAAAAACAATCGACTTAACGTTGGCAGCAATCTGGGAGAGTTTGACGCGAATGACTTCATCGTCACCTTCGCCGTCGCCAGTCAAATTATCCCCGCCAGAATAGATAGGGTCGTGTCGGGAATTTTTCTTATCGCTGAACCAGACAGTGTCTAGCACTTTGCCATCACTATCAAAGAGAACCGCAGACAAGTCTAAGTCAATGTTACCAGCACCCGGAGCAGGGTCCCAACCACAAGCAACGTAGACTTCAGTAGGGGCAGATTCGCCAGGCTTGGTCAAAGAAAGCTTTGCGCCCTTGGTCAATGAAATTGTCGCTGTCATACAAGTAGTCCTTGTGAATTTTGTTTGCTTCGCACTAATCAATCGAATCTCCAGGCAAACCGCCCCCTCAACCTGCAGTAGATGTGTCACTACGCATGGTGCGTGAAGCGAACGACTGAGGTGAGGGAAACTGGATATTTGAGGATTTGAGGGTTTTGCGGGTTGCTCGGAAAAATTCGATTGAGAAGATAACCTGAGCAAAGCAGGTACCGTGTATAGAAATCAACTCGCAGCCCTCGGGGTTTGCGGAAGATGTATAGAGTGAAAAATCGGCTGAAACGGGGGGCTAGGAGAAAGAGGCCGTTGTCATGGGGAGGCCGGCTCCCAGTCTTAGTTTGCGCTCAAGAAGAGAAAGCATAGTGATGCGGTTCACGTAAACAACTTAGAGCAGTCTCATTGCTGTGGGTACTTTGCTGACTTAAGCGGTAGGCAGTACAAAGACTTTAGTAGACCGGTCAACTATTTTCTTCAAAATCTGCCTATCACTTTAGTTCCGCAAGAGTGACAGGTTTTGTGAAAGCGCAAGCACGGATGAGGCTTTGCCAAATTTTGGTTTGGCCGAATCTACGATTCGCGCGAAATGCGAACTCGTCAAGGTAGAGCTGGAGAAGC
>JBBRMD010000120.1:0-7478 GCA_038231015.1 Candidatus Obscuribacterales bacterium | reverse complement strand
GCACTATTTCAGCCAGCGAACCGCCGTCGTCATAGAACATCGGCAAATTGATAATTTGAACACCGTCAATCACGACTTTCTTCGAATAGTCTTGAACAGACAATTCTTTTTTGTATTCGTGACCGATTGCTTCTGGTGATAATGGTTTCAAAATAGTCATTGATTCTGGCACGTTTTTGAGGTGTTTCTATTGTTGGGCTGTAATTATTAGTACTAGAGTTTAAGAATAACAGATTTGCGCTCAAAATGGCTCAGTCTCAGGCTGGTGCCTTAACGCTTCTAATTCTCAGATATTCGTGTAAAGCCTCTTGCCAGGGCGTCAAAGGCCGCCCCAGTACCGCCACTAGTTCGCTTTTATCTAGAGCCGAGTAAGCCGGTCTCGGCGCAGGTCTTGGCATGTCCTTTGTTTCGATTGGCCAGACTTCTACCTTCTTCCCTTTGCTCTCTAAGTGCTTGACTATCTCGCGGGCGAAATCATACCAAGTAGTCACTCCATCATCAGTGGCGTGGTAAACGCCGTAGCGCTTGCTCGCAATCAAGTCGGCAATCATCTCAGAGAGAGTAATGGTGCTAGTGGGCGAGCCTACTTGATCTGCTACTACTTTGATTTGATCTCGTTCTTCAGCAAGCTTGTAAATCGTGTCGACGAAATTGCGTCCATAAGGGCCATAGAGCCAGCTCGTGCGCACAATATAGTGGTTAGGGCAGTGGCGTTTCACTGCTAGTTCGCCAGCTAATTTAGATTTGCCGTAAATCGATATTGGTCCGGTTTGGCAATTGATTGTGTACGGGGTGGCGCTGCTGCCATCAAAAACATAATCAGTGCTGACGAAAAGCATCGGTATACCGAGCTTGCCGGCTGCAATTGCTACATTTTCTGTGCCGCGTTCGTTAATGGCGAAGGCCAAATCAACATCTGTTTCTGCTTGGTCTACTAAGGTGTAGGCCGCACAATGAACGATTAGGTCAGGGCGTTGTTCTTCGATAATTCGTTGAACTGCGGGCTGATCTGTAATATCAAATTCTTCTTTGCCAAAGGCGGCCACTGAATGGCCGCGCTTGGCTAAGTAAGGACAGAGGGTCTGTCCAAGCATGCCACCAGCACCGGTGACAAGTATATTCATTTGTTTGCTACCAATTCTTTTTTCGCAGCGACGTCAGCGCTATGAGGCTTGGTTACAGCTGCTACCCAGGCTGTATTTGATGTGTACCACTTTAGTGTTTCGTGAATACCAGTTTCAAATGTGTGTTTGGGTTTCCATCCTAGTTCTTTTTGAATCTTAGATGAATCGATGGCATAGCGGCGGTCGTGGCCAAGGCGATCTTGTACATAGTTGATCATCTCTTCGCCCTTACCTAGCTCTTTTAGAACCAGCTTGGTGATTTGCATATTGGTGCGTTCGTTGTTACCACCAACGTTATAAACTTCGCCTGGCTGCCCTTTGTGGAAGGCTAAATCGATGGCGCTGCAATGATCTTCAACGTGCAGCCAATCGCGCACATTGAGGCCATCGCCGTAGACAGGCACCTTAATGCCGTTTAGAAGATTGGTGATGAACAACGGTATGAGCTTCTCTGGATGCTGATAGGGGCCGTAGTTGTTTGAGCAGCGGGTGATTACTACTGGCATACCAAATGTGTGGAAGTAGGCCCGGCAGAACAAGTCGGCACTGGCTTTGCTTGATGAATATGGGCTGTTAGGCGCTAGTGGTGTTTCTTCTGTGAAGAGGCCAGTTGGACCGAGTGAGCCGTATACTTCATCAGTTGAAACTTGGGTGTAGCGAATTTTGTAATCTTCTGGTTTGAATGGCATTTGAGCGCCATCTTTGCGGCCATATTTGAGCGTAGCTTCTAGCAATACTTGGGTGCCCAAAGTGTTCGATTTTACAAAGACTGACGAGTCTTCAATTGATCGGTCTACGTGGCTTTCGGCCGCTAGATTGATAATGCCATCAATGGCTCCGAACTTTTTGCCAGACACTATTTCATCTACTAGTGTGGCGTCTTCAACACGGCCTACAACTAATTTGTATTTTGGATTTTTAGCGACGTCTTCGAGGTTTTCTTTGTGCCCAGCGTAGGTTTCGGCATCAAGATTGATGATTTCGTATTCGGGATAAGTGGCGAGCAAGTGGCGTACCAAGTTGCTACCTATGAATCCTAAGCCGCCGGTGATCAGAAGTCTCATGGACAATTTCCTCAAAACATGACTATGCCTAGATTTTCCCTCTCTAGGCCACTTTGGATCAACCTATCCCTTTTCATATAAGGGCTTAGCCGTATGAATATTGTTTTATCTAAACGACTTCGACTTTAGAATCGTCGCCCAGCATCAGCCTGAAAGCCTGAGGTTTGCCTGTGGAACGGGTCAGTTCAACACTGACACCGATAAGGCTGTCGGCAATGCGACCATGAAAATCTAATATTTGAGCTTTCTCTCTAAGAATGCTGTGTTCGATTTCAGCATGGCTCACTCGGGCGCCATCTCCAATAGATGTGAATGGCCCAACATAGGTGTGTTCGAGGACGCAGTCTTCGCCTATGACGGCCGGTCCACGCACTGTGCAGTTAATCAATTTGCTGCCTTTGCCTATATGTACGCGGCCAGAGACGCGCGAATCTTCGTCAACAGTGCCATCCATCGAAACATCGGTCATTTCGTCTAGCACTACTCGGTTGGCTTCGAGCATGTCATCTTTTTTACCGGTATCAAGCCACCAGCTCTTTAATATGTGGCTGTCTACGCGATTTCCGGTGCTAATTAGTTGTTGAATAGCATCGGTGATTTCGAGCTCGCCGCGCTTGCTAGGCTTGATTTGATCGATGGCTGTGTGAATTTTTGGTGTGAATAAATAAACGCCCACCAGAGCCAGGTTTGATTTTGGCTTAGCTGGCTTCTCTTCTAAACCGCTGATGCGGCCATCTTTGTCTAATACAGCGACGCCGAACGAACTTGGGTTGGCTACTTCTTTCAGTAAGATGAAGGCGTCAGGGCCTTCATCTTCAAAGCGCTTAACCAATGGGCCCACACCGTCTTTGATGAGGTTGTCGCCCAAGTACATAACAAAGGGTGAATCACCTAGAAATGGTCTGCCTGTCTTTACAGCGTGAGCTAGACCCATAGGCTGATCTTGTAAAATATATTCGATGCGTATACCCCAGCGGCTGCCGTCACCAACACAGTCTTGTACGTCTTTGCCTGTTTCAGGGCTAACGATGATTCCTATTTCTTTGATGCCTGCATCAATTAGAGCCTCTACGCCATAGAAGAGAATGGGTTTGTTGGCGACTGGCAAGAGTTGCTTTGCTGCTGTGTGCGTGATTGGCCGCATGCGTGTGCCTTTGCCGCCACTCAGAATTAAACCTTTCATACGTCCCACGTCCTCTTTGTTTTAATTGACTCCGCGTTTGCTGAGAACTGCCTTAAAAGTCATGGCGATAATGCGCCAATCGAGCCAGTAGTTCCAGTTGTCGCAATACCATTTGTCGGCTGCAACTTTGACATCATCAGGAAGTTCATCACGTCCGTTAACTTGGGCCCAGCCTGTAATTCCCGGCATAAACTTCAAAACACCATCAGCTTCGCGCTTAACGGTTAAGTCGGTTTGATTATACAGAGCTGGCCTTGGCCCAACTAAACTCATCTGCCCGAGTACTACATTTACGAGCTGAGGAAGCTCATCCAGGCTCGTTTTGCGCAATAGCTCTCCCACTTTTGTTACCGGGCTAGGTAAGAGCAACATCTGGTCTGTGGGAAGGTCTGGCGTACCTGTATGCATAGTGCGAAATTTATAAATTTCAAACAATTGGCCATTTTGACCTACTCGTTTTTGTTTAAAGATAATGGGCCCACGGCTGTCGAGCTTGATGGCAATAGCGATTGCCAAGAGTACTGGCGCTCCCAAAAGAAGGGCACCCGCACATAAAGCAAAATCGGTAATTCTCTTGGCAATCATCATTGTTGGTAAATTAGCTTTGCTATTTTAGTGCAGAATCGTGCCGGTATGTAGAAAGATGGTTCGTGATCTGACTATTCGTTGTCTAATTACTTGCTGTCGAACTATTTTGTTGTATAGTTTGAGTTATGTCTAACAAATCGAGTAATTCTAAGCTTTCCCTGAAGCTTTTCACCGTGCTTCATCGCTCTGCCGCTGCTGTTCAGCGTCTGGCATGGCAACAAGTTCAGCGGGCTAATCTTGGCCCGAGCGATTTCGCAGTATTAGAAGTCTTGCTGCATAAAGGTAGTTTGCCAATCAGCACTATCGGTAGCAAAATATTACTGACAAATGGCTCGATGACTACCGCCATAGATAGGCTTGAGGCCAAGGGTTTGGTTGAAAGAGTATCTCATGCGAGTGATCGCCGAACCAAACTAGTGGCCCTCACAGCTGATGGTCAGGCGTTGATAGAACCTATTTTTGTCGAGCATGCTGCTGTAATAGAAGCAGCCGCCGCCGGCTTGTCTTACGATGAAAAATTGCAGTTTATTGAACTCGCTAAAAAGCTAGGCAAGTATGCAGAAGCTAGGTTCTTAGCCTAATATTCAATTGTGAACAGTTGCTAGTGTCGTGAACTGCGTGAATGACCTAAAATTGGCAGATGCTTCTATCAGTAATTGTCGTTAGCTGGAATACAAGAGAGCTTCTGCGGGCTTGCCTGACCTCACTCAAGCATGAGTTGGTTGGTCTAACTGGCTCCGAACAGTTGAACGATGTTGAAGTTTTTGTTGTTGACAACGCTTCTGCCGATCAATCAGCTGAAATGGTTGCAGAGGCGCATCCTTGGGTGCATCTCACTGCAAATTCTGATAACCGTGGCTTTGCCGCTGGAAACAATCAAGCTTTAGCTGACGCTACTGGCCGTTTTGTATTACTGCTCAATCCAGATACCGAAATTATTCCTGGAGCCCTCAAGACTTTATTGAATTTCTTTGACACTCACCCCAAGGCTGGAGTGGTGGCACCGCAACTGTTGAACACTGATAGGTCGATTCAAAGATCTTGTCGGGCATTCCCAACTTTCTTAGGAATGGTCTTCGAGCTAATTGGCTTAAGTCGCATGTTTCCGGCCGGTTCTAGTTATGGTCAGAAGTTTCGCGAATATAAAATGCTTGATTGGAACCATGACGACGAGCGCCAAGTTGATCAACCGGAAGGGGCTTGCTTGATGATCAAGCGCCAACTGTTAGATGAGATCGGCACTCTAGACGAAGGTTTCTTCATGCTATTTGAAGAAGTTGATTGGTGTTTTCGCGCTAAGAAAGCTGGTTGGGAAATATGGTTTACACCGACAGCCCAAGTGGTGCACCACTACGGGCAGTCTATCAAACAAGTCAAAGTACGCATGATTATGTCTTCGCACAGAGGGCTTTATCGCTTCTGGCATAAACATTACCGTGGCAATCGTTGGTGGCTCGATGGCATCGCCTATAGTGGCTTAATGGCCCTAGCGTATGTTCGTATTGCGGCTTATCGACTAAGGAGCTTTATTTAGTCGAGCATATTCTGATGAAGTGAATCTCATCCTCTGCGCAAATTGGTGTTAATCGGATATTTATTGATTGGGAGTGGGTGAGAGAAGGCGCCTACTGCAACTTTGTTCTTTTTTTAGGGGTAATTTTTCCTCGCCTTGATTCTTCCTACAGTCACTGTCTAAAAAGATGACAATATGGCAGGATACTTACTTTTGATTTTTATGCAGTTTGGTATACTCTTTCAACTTCAAAGGTGCGGGCATGTTTAGCACAACTTACACAAAGAGTTTCTACGATGAGACGCTTCTCACCTCTATGAGATCGGCTGCAGTCATTGTCCCATTAGTATTAAAGTTGACGGGCGCTCATAGCGTGGTTGATCTTGGGTGTGGCACAGGTAGTTGGCTTGCGGCTTTTTCTGCCAATGGAGCTGACGATATTTGTGGCATTGATAACAATAGTCTAGCTAATGCAGATATGCAGGTGTCTAGGCTCAACATTATGAAGCACGATCTAACTCAGAACTTCCAGCTAGATCGCACTTTTGATCTCGCTACTTGCCTTGAAGTGGCAGAACACCTTCCTCTATAAAATGCTGCTCAAATTGTGGCGAATCTGACACGCTTAGCACCAATGATTTTGTTCTCTGCAGCCATTCCGCATCAAGGCGGTACCAACCATATTAATGAACAATGGCCTGAATTTTGGGCGCATCTATTTGCCGAACACGACTATGTGCCTGTGGACTGCCTTCGAGAGGCGCTCTGGGACGATGACAATGTTGCCTATTGGTATGCTCAGAATTTAATTCTGTATGTCAAACGGTCAGTTTTGGCTGATTCACCTGAGCTTGCTCAGCTTGCAGCCGCGACCAATCCTCGTCGCCTTACTTTGGTCCATCCTAAGACTTATGTGAAAAATCACAAGTTGACTCACGATCCAAAAACTTTATTCATGCGCTTGGTTTGGAATCTACTTCCTCGAACTATTCGGCGGGCACTAATTAAGCCGCTAGCTACAGTTTTTTGGAAGCAGGTGAATACTCGCTACTAAGGCCTTGATCTTGTTAGTAAGTGTGCATTTAGTGCGAACATTGACGGTGCTCCGCATTCCTTTCCTTGTCATGCCTTGAATTTTTTCAGATCCTGTTGCGTGGTTCTCTGTACGTCTTCACCAACATCTAAATTGAGGCTTCTAAAACTCTATGCCTGCAACAGGGCCTTCTACCTGCCGATTTGATCCCTTTTGCGAAAAACATCATTGGCTCTTAGTTTTAGTAATATTGGCTTTGCTTCACCAAATTACTTGGGGGGCCACCATTGCCAAGGTCGGTTTTTTTACTGATGAGTGGGAGCTCTTTGGCATCCTCCACTTTGTGCCTCACGATATAATTAGTGAAATTACGCGGGTTTTGCAGCATGAACGATTTGCTGTTCGCCCCTTGTTGGCATGTATTCTTGGCGCCCTCTACTATGTTTTTGGCGATCAGCCTTACGGCTATCATCTTCTCAATCAGATTGTGGAGATACTCGGTGCATTTTTTCTATACCTTGCAATCAATCGCCTTTGCAAGTTCAAGCTCTTGGCCTTCTCTGCCGCGGTTCTGTTTCTGCTATATCCTAATCACGATATTAGTCACTACCATGTGACAGCGATGTCGGCGCAGATGGCACTTACGTTGTTTAACCTTTGTTTCTATTTGTTTGTTTGCGGCGTACAGCGAAAGGCGCAGTCGTATCTTTGGTTTTCTGCCATTTGTTACTTCTTAGGGCTGTCCATTTACGAACTATGTATGCCGCTATTTTTTCTATTAGCTATGGCGGCAGTATATATTTTAACTTTTGAGGAGAAGAGCTCAATCAAAGCTATTCTTCGTCGCGTATTCGCACTTTGTCTGCCTTATATAGTCGTACTCGCACTTTTTGTCGCCTATCGCATGCTAATTCTCCCTTTAATCGGAAGTAAGCCTGTGTATAGACCAGGCTTTCAATGGAATCACTTTTGC
>JBBRMD010000119.1:0-7794 GCA_038231015.1 Candidatus Obscuribacterales bacterium | reverse complement strand
GTGCGCTTGGCGCTGGCTTTCTTAGCTGGCTTTTTGGCAGCAGCTTTCTTAGCTGGAGCTTTTTTAGCAACTGCTTTCTTAGGAGCAGTTTTCTTAGCTACGGTCTTTTTAGGAGCAGCTTTCTTAGCAACAGCTTTCTTATCAGCAGCTTTCTTAGGAGCAGCTTTTTTAGCAGCGGCTTTCTTAGGAGCAGCTTTCTTTGTTACTTTCTTGGCAGCAGCTTTCTTAGGCTTAGCTGCGGTACCGGTTGACTCTTCAGCCATAGCGGCAGCAGGAGAGATTTTTGCTCTCTTGGCGGTTTTCTTCTTGGTTGGCTTGGTTGCCATTTAGTTTTCCTCCCTTGGAAATCAATCTGGTGGGCAGGAACTTTCGCAGACACAAGCTGGAAAAGAATCCCTAATACTGAGCGTTTGCTCTAGACGATATCTAATGAACTACTAAAGTGACTCGAAATTGCTACTTCTTTTGATATATCAAATGTCGTACCAATCGCTGCTCAAATTTGCTTGGTCATTGATCGCTTCGTTTAAACGCTAACTACCACCGTCTTTTTTTTGTAGAGATATCATTTTTTAAAAATGACACTCAATTACTTTCACACCACACGCGTCATAGATTACATTCGAATGGAATAAATTGCAAGATATAGTTCTTCCCTCAACTGCTAACCAACCGGCACATTGAGCAGTGATCGCAGCAAAGCACGCGACAGTGACACCACTTAAAACTGGCTGCACAAGCCGTTTTTGAACATGCGCACGAAGCGAGTGGTACCACTTCAGAGTGCTCGATTTGATTGAAAAATATTTTTCGGAACTGTCACAAAAAAAAGAAATCGATCAGATCATCGCTGAAATTTTCGAAGCTTCGACAAATTGATCAAGCAACTAATCAAGAAAACTACAGAGCAAATTAGCCAACGTTTTCTTCGATACCACTCTCGGTGTCCAACAGTTATCAAGCGCGAGAACGATTTCACTAAGTAGCAAATAGCCCGCACTGCGGCTCGATTCTAGAGCTATGCAGCTGGAGAAAATCAGCAGTCAATTAGTGATTTGAAATCAATCAGCTAGAGAAATCGAGAAGTACCGACAAATCCGAAAGCAGATCTAAATGCTTCACCTTGAATTTCCTTCAACTGGCGAAAATCAATTACGTCGCTATCGATCAATCGTTCATATTCACCGGGCAACGTGCAGGGTGATGGATTTCTACCTGGGTTGTCTGTGCACACCGCGATCGCCACCCCAGCTTCCCTACAACGGCTAAAGACTGTCTTCAATTCAGTGAAATCTTTGAGCACTCCGGTTTGTTTGTAACTGGTCGGACAAACCTCCAAAGTGATCTGTCTCTTCGAAAGCTCTTTAAGCATGCTCGGTTTTTGCAAAGGAATGTGTATTCCGTGACCAATGCGATCGAGATGTGCAAAGTAACGAGGATCGACATTGTCGATACTGGTCTCTCCTAGGTGACAAGTCGTCTTTAAGCCTGAGGAACGAGCTCGGGCCATTAGCTTGATCCACTCTTCAGTTTTTTCGGTATTGATTTCGGGTCCGGCCAAATCGACGCCGACCACTGGTCCGAGATTATCGAGAGCAACCTTGAGAATCGCCTCATTGATCTTGAGAGGCAACCGTCTATCAAAACAAAGAATTTGCTTAACAGTAATCGGATAGTCGGCTGGCCGTAAGTTCATAGTGATCACCTCAACAATGAGGTGCATCTGCGACAAGCGTTTGGCCGGAGTGAGCTTATGGTCAGTGCGGAAATAGGGGTTATAGCGCAACTCTAAATATTGAAGATTCTCGAATGTGTAAGCACCGCGACACAAGCGCAAACAAAAATAGGGAAGGTGTTCAAGGCTTTGCAGTTCTTCAACGAGCGAGTGAATCTTGACGAACTCTTCTAAGGTGCGACAAGGTCGGGTGAACCAATTGTAAAAGCCATCATAGTCAGGAAAATAACTGAGGATAGGATGATCAGTTCTGCGCAAAAACTTGTAGATGATTCGAGGATGCAGGGCTCCACCAAGGTGCCTGTGAAGATCCGCATATAAAGCCATTTGTGAGCCACCTTTCGATTTCTGACGCCGTTATTTTGATTCTTGCTGAGCTGGGTAAATATCTATTGCAAGATAAAGCCATCCAATTTACCTTTCACAATTGCTTATTCCATACCTTATATATAGAATTTCAAACTCCCAGGCAAAATACTAAGCAAAAACCGATGAAATCTTTTACCCAGCAATTCGCCAGACAAATCAAACAGCACAAAAGAACGCTTCGCCAAAACTGGCGATTGTCTCTTCCATTAACCGCAGCAGTGCTACTAGCTGGTTTATGCCAGCCGACCTTTGCTGAAAACGATCCGATCGTGATTATGCAGACGACCAAAGGCCGATTAGTAATCAGAGTATTCCGCAACATGGTTCCCTACACAGCCAATAATTTTCTCGACTTGGTCTCAAGAGGTTATTACGACGGCAAATCATTTCACCGAGTGGAAGGCTGGGTTGTACAAGGGGGTTGCCCCTACGGTAACGGTCAGGGCAATTACACCGATCCAGATACCGGCCGAGAACGCTTTATACGCCTAGAAATTAACCGCAACCTCAACCACAACGTGCCCGGGGTAGTGGCGATGGCTCGCGGACAAAGTCCTGATTCAGCTAGTTGCCAGTTTTATATTTTGAAGAAACCAATGGCGCAGCTAAACGGCAAATATGCAGTGTTTGGAGGCGTTGTAGATGGCCTCAACAACATCTATCGCATAAGTCCTGGTGACCGTATTATCTCAGCGCAAATCGCCGGCGGGCAGGCGCAAAGAGCGTCCAGTCAAGAACAAAGTGAACCAGAAGCAGCGACACCAACTTCAACAACCTCACCTACCTCACCGACTGCACCGACAGCCTCTGGCCAAAACAAAGAAGCAACTGGCGTCAGCGGCTTTTAAATTGAAAACAGGTTCGGCAGATAACTAGGGTCACCAGCATTTTTGGTGAGCTTGCCATCTTTGAGCAAATCGACCGATTCAAGCCAGACTGTAAATTCAGGCGCTGACAATAAGTCATGAATTTCGCGCAAGGATGCGATGTCGTGAAAACTTGTACTTTGGTAAGAGAGCATTACATCATCGCCCATCGGCACACCCATGAAATAATTTACTCCAGCAGCCGTTAGCAAAACAGTGAGATTCTCAAGGTCGTTTTGATCGGCGTCCATATGATTTGTGTAGCAAGCATCTACCCCCATTGGTAGACCAAGCAACTTTGCCATAAAGTGATCTTCAAGACCCGCTCTTATCATCTGTCTACCGTCAGCGAGATATTCAGGGCCAATGAAGCCAACCACATCATTCACCAAAAATGGATTGAAACATCGCGCTAGTGCATAACAGCGAGCTTCCATAGTAAGTTGATCTGAGTCGAAGTGTGACAGTGAAGAAAGTTCAGAACCTTGTCCCGTTTCAAAATACATAAAAGGAGAGTCGCTCGAAATTTCTTTTTTGCCTAAAGCGCATGCTTCTTTGATCAAGTCTATGTCAATGCCAAAAGCTTTGTTGCCCTTTTCGCTGCCAGCAATACTTTGAAAAATCAGACCGGCGGGTGCTCCCCTTTCGATCGCTTTCATCTGTGTGGTCATATGAGAAAGTATGCAATTTTGAGTGGGAATTTTTAGCAGCTCGATGATTTTGTGAGTTTCTTCTAGCAGTCGACTAACAGTATCGGCCGTGTCGTATACCGGATTGATTCCGATGACAGCGTCTCCCACTCCATAAGAGAGCCCTTCAAAAATAGACGCCTTAATCCCGTCAATAGAATCACTCGGATGATTCGGCTGCAAACGGGAAGATAATCGACCACTCAAACCAAGTGTAGTTTTGGCCTTGACCACCACCCGACACTTCTTTGCCGCTAAAACCAAATCAATATTTGACATGAGCTTGGTGACAGCAGCAACCATTTCGCCAGTTAGACCCCAACGTATTTGCTCGATCTTCTTGAGATCTGTAGCGCTGTCGAGCAAAAATTCTCGAAGCTCAGCAACACTCCAATCTTTAACTTGAGCATAGGCAATTGGGTCAAGACTGTCGTCAATTAGTCTTGTCACTTCATCTTGATCGTATTCAACAACTGGCTGTTCACGCAATGCCGAAAGGGGCAACTGACTGAGAACACACTTGGCAGCTATGCGCTCAATTGCACTCAGGCTGCCTATTTGAGCAAGTTGATCTCCCGATTTTTCTTCATTGGCCTGGGCTAGAACTGCTTTGATGTCAGCAAACTGATAGCTACGACCGCCGATCTTAGTATCAAGCTTGATCAATTTCGCACTTCCTAAAATTGCCCCAAAACAAATAGTGTACCCTATGACATATGCAGCTTCGAACAGAACAGCTCAAGAGTCTTACCCCAGCAAGAATCGGCGTATCACGCTCCGGTACTCGCCCTCTCACATCGACCTGGCTTACTTTTAGAGCTGATCACGCTCTTGCCCGCGATGCCGTTCATAGCGAAATAAGCCAAACCTTTTTAGAAGAGTTTGCCAGCACAAGACAGTTCCCTCAGATCAAAAGCACCGCTGATAGTCGCCGCGATTTTATTCTCTATCCTCCCAAAGGAAAACGAGCCGATCAAACAACGATCGCCCAACTGCAAGGCAGCTGCCCTAGCAATATTGATGTGCAAATCGTTGTGAGTGATGGCCTTTCAGCACTAGCAGTCGAAGAAAATCTACTCGACCTCCTACCGATGCTTGAATATGGATTTGCTCTAAGCAAAATAAGCATTGGTCAAATTGTGATCGCTCGGTATGCTCGCGTTGCCATTGCCGATCAAATTGCTCATGCCCTCAATGGCAAAATCGCCCTCAATCTAATTGGCGAAAGACCGGGCTTATCTTGCGCCAGTAGTCTATCGGCTTATATCACCTATAACCCTGGTCCTCAAACGGTTAGCTCTGATCGCACCGTGATCTCAAATATTCACCGAAACGGTACGCCGGCGACAGAAGCAGGTGCCTTTATAGTCAAAACAATTGAGCGCATTCTCGACAAGAAAGTGTCAGGCGTGAAATTGCAGCAACTAGGTTAGCTAAAATGTCTCTAGATCTAACTAGAGAGACTATAGGCAATGCCCTTATTAGTGTTGGCATTGACATTGGCACGACCACTTCGCACTTGGTTGTGACAAAACTAACTTTCGCCAATGCCTCTTTAGTAAATGCGGCGCCCAATCTTGCTATTACCAATCGTGAAGTAATTTACGAAAGCGAAGTCTTCCTCACTCCTCTGACAGCCACTGGCGAAATAGCAGCGCAAGAGACAGCAGCCCTAATTGAAAAGGCTTATCAATCGATTGGCCTAAGCAAAGAAAATATAGATACTGGAGCTTTGATCATCACCGGGCAGTCAGCTCGTGCGCGCAACGCCGAAGAAGTAAGTGCCCACTTAGCAAAGCTAGCTGGCGGCTTTGTCGTTGAAAGTGCTGGCCCACATCTTGAAAGTAGTCTTGCTGCTCGTGGCTCTCAAGCCGTTGAGTATTCAAAACGCACTGGCCAGACCATTTTAAACATAGATATCGGCGGTGGTACCAGCAATTATGCTGTCATTGCTCAAGGTCAAATTGTCGATACCGCCTGCCTCAATATCGGCGGTCGCATGCTGCAATTTGATTGGTCGCAAAAGACTATAACGGCAATCAGCTCTAGCGCTTTTGCGGTAATTAGAGTTCAAGAAATTTATTCTCAACTTAAGCTTGGCCAAGAAATACAAATTGACTTGGTGAAACAACTAGCAAAGTACCTTGCTCAATCTATTTTAGCTGTAGCGAGCGGCGAGCAAAATCACCATCTAATGCTAACCAAGCCGCTCACTTACACCCAAAGCGAAACAAGCGTCGCCGAAATTTGGTTAAGTGGTGGGGTTGCAAGCATCATTGGAGAACTAGACTTCACTCGCTTCAATGATCTAGGAGTCTTCTTAGCTCAAGCACTTGAACGACAATTAGCAGATCAAAAAATTACCTATAAAGTCGCGCCGCGAGCCATTCGCGCCACTGTTATCGGTGCTGGCTTGCACACCCTTCAATTGAGCGGATCTACGATCGGATTTGCCAGCGAAAATTTGCCTTTACGGAATCTCAAACTAATAAAATTTGATGCCACAAGCAAAACGGCTCTAGCCGAGCAGATCAAACTAGAACTCAGACAACGAGAGCACCATTGGCCAAGTGCTCCTGTCGCCATTGTGTTAACTGGCATTACGAGCGCAATACTTTCATTTACCTTTCTAAAAGTTTTGGCCAATGAAATTGCCCAAATTTTTATTGCTGAGGGCGGAAAAGAGCCACTAGTGCTTGTATCAGAGGCCGATCTAGCAATGGCATTGAATATGATTTTAAAAGGAGTGCTGACAGATAAGAGAATAATTACAGTCGACGGTATCAATGTGGCAGAAGGTGATTACATCGATATAGGCAAACCAGTATCAAGTTCAGCCGACCCCAATACTCAGTCTCTTCCGATTGTGGTAAAAACTCTGCTATTTTACAAATCTGATAAATGATGGCAAAATGGCCCTCAGCCTTAACACCCGGGGAAACAAAAAAAATGAAATCCAAAACAGTATCTTTAGTAGCAGCAATGTCTTTAGTAGCCGTACTTGCTTCAAGCAATGCCGCCTTCGCAGCTGATGACAATAAATTCGTATCTGGCGCCAAAGCAGTAGGCAATGGCATCATGTGGGCACCTAGAAAAATCGGTCACGGCCTAGCCGCTGGCTTCAAAGCTATGGGCAACGGCATGAAGAAGATGGTCGGCAAATAATTACAGCTAGAGCTAGTCGCTGAATAAAGCAAAATTTTAATCGAAGCGACATTCTAACTTCAAAGCAGCATTCAACCTGGTCAAATATTCATCCTTAGAAATGTTCTGAGCGTTGAAAGTGGCCAGGTGTTTGTTTGTATATTGGGTATCAAGCAAAATAAAGCCGCGCTCTTTCATGCGCTCGACTAGAAAGACAAGAGCTACTTTAGAAGCATCGGTCATACGATGAAACATTGATTCGCCCATAAACGCACCACCAATGCTGACGCCATAGAGCCCACCAACCAAATTTCCTTCAAAATATGTTTCTACCGAATGAGCGAAACCATGTTGATTTAGCTGACTGTATACGCGAACGATATCTTCGTTAATCCAAGTTTCTTCGCGATCGGCACAAGCCCACATAACTTCTTCAAAAGCGTGATTGACCTTTATTTCAAACGCGCCTTGACGATAAGTGCGCATGAGCCGCTTCGAGACATGGAAATAGTCGAAGTCAAAAACACAGCGGGGGTCTGGTGAGTACCAACCGATATTGCCCTTGTGATCTGCCATAGGAAAAATGCCCTGACAATACAAACGCAGAACCAAATCAGCTGTAAATTCGGGCTCTTTTTTTCTAGAAAAAATCACGGCCTAACGCTCTGAGTATTGCAGGTAAGCGAGCGCACGAATACCACAATTTGCTTCAAGTCGTGCTCTGAGAGCTTTTCTTGTGGGAAAGGCGGCATTCCACGAGTGACACTACCGCGACGAATCGTCGCCATCAAAACTGCATCGCTTTGATATTTCTTGGCAAAGCCCGGCCCCTTAAGTGGCTTGTCAGCATTCAAAGAATTTTCACCATGAGGATGGCAGCCCCAGCAAGTGGCCTTCACAAAAAGCATCTTGCCTTTTTTGATCTCTTCTACTGTTGGTGGAACTATTTTCTTTGATCCTGATTCAAGCTTTGATCCTGATTCAAGCTTTG
>JBBRMD010000118.1:0-8006 GCA_038231015.1 Candidatus Obscuribacterales bacterium | reverse complement strand
GGCGACGGCAAAGACAAGAAAGGCGAGGAGAAGCCTCCGTCTGCCAGTATTGAGCCTTAAGCCTTAAAACCAGCGCATGATTTGGGCTTTATCAATATCTAAAGCCCAAATCATGCTCAATCTACATGACTTTTTTGGCATTCCAAATACATGTATATACATGTATTTGCGATGGCTCGAAACGCAGTAAATACGCGGCGAAAATCGGAATTTTTATATATGCATATACATATACTTGAGCAGTGCCAAAAGCACTGATAGTCGTCAATATTAGTTAATTAGATAAAGGTTGCCGTCCTGGCTACCGATACACACACCTGACTGTGATACAGATGGGCTGCTGACGATCGCTCTTTGAGTTTTGAACTTCCATTTAATTGCACCGTTGCGCAAATCGATGGCGTAAACAAAACCGTCGGTGCTACCACAATAAATCATGTTGCCAGCGATTGCTGGAGACGAAGATAGCAGTGGATTAGGCGAATTCAGCTGGGTCTTCCAAAGAATGCGGCCAGACGAAGCATCGAGACAATACATTTTTAAATCATCGTTACCAGCAAAAATGCGACCGTTAGCACCTGTGGCAGCAATACTGAAGGAGCCCGGTGCGCCTACTTTCCAGCGAATCCTACCAGTAGATATATCAATGGCGTAGAAAGCGTTATCCCAACTACCCAAATAGACAGTATTGTCTAAGATCATTGGTGATGCCATCAAACGCCCACCGGTCTTCACTTGCCACTGTAGGCTGCCGTCTTTAGTAGATAGACAATAGACACTACGATCTTGCGAAGTGACGATCACCGAGTTTGGACTGACGCAAGGTGAGGAAGTGATACGACCAATGCCTATTGCCGGTTTCGAGTCGGTCGGTGCGCCGCCTTTAGAGGGCGAAGAAACAGTTGAAGTTGATGACGCAGAGGTAGTTGATGTTGATGGGGATGTAGTCGAAGTTGTACTTGAAGCGTTGGGAGTAGTGGTAGAACCGTTACCAGTGGCACCTTCTGGGCTATCAGAAGCTTTTACTTCGACAGCCGGATTTAACGATGCAGCACTAGGATATTGCCATTTAATTTTTCCGCTGTGAGTATCGACTGCATAAACAATGCCAGCGTGCCCACCAATATAGGCCGTAGACTCGAATACAGCAGGTGAGGAAGATACGCGATCACCAGTATCGACTGACCAGATTACCTTTCCGTCCTTAGCATCTAATCCATATATCTTTTTGTCTTCGCAGCCTACAATCAGCATGCCATCGCCCACGGCCGGGGATGATTTAACCTTGTCACCGAGTTTGGAGCGCCAAACCATTCTTCCAGTTTGCTCGTCAATGGCGTAAACATGCCCATCATCAGAGCCCACATATATAACTCCTTTATATATCGCGGGTGATGAGTCAATTGGTCCCTCAGCCGGAAACGTCCAGCGCACCTTGCCTTGAGCGACTGGTGGTAAATCTACAGCACTGTTTCCGGTATGGCAGGGGTTCTGTAAAAACATCTGCCATTGGCCTCTGAACTTAGATACGAGGGCCTGGGTGCCCTTTGACTGATCACCGAGCGATTCAATTTTGCCCGTTAAACCGGTCGGTTTTGAACCGGCCTCTGAATGAGTCACAATGCCCGTTTGGATAAGCGGGGCTTTCGTTTGCGCCGCTACCGGAGCACTACCTGGGGTGGGGGCTACCTTAGTCGTAATAGGCTTAGCAGCTGGCTTTGCAGCAGTTTGAGCCATTGAGTAAGGAGCCAACCCAAATGCTATAGATAAGGATAGAGTTAGCGAGAAAGTGGCTTGTCTTGCCGATTTGAGAACAGTTGTCATGATAAGCACCAAGGAAGGATTATAGCCAAGAATTCCGGCAGAATTAATTGATCAGGTGTGGTCTTTTTCTCAAGCTCTCGCTAGGGCCACTCCAACAGGGTTCCATTATAGTTGCTGAAAAAATTTTCGATCGAAATTTGATCTTTTCAAAATTTCTTTTCTTGTTTTTTTCACTCTCGCGCCCAGGTCAAAAGCTTCAAAACAGCCCTGCATGAAGGTTCTACGTGACCTCTAGCGGGGTCAACAAAAGAGAAATTGATCAACACATCAAAGAAAAAAACTAAAAGTTTCCAGTCAGAATCGCTTGTAGTATGAGTTACATGGTGTTATCATCCCTGGCTGTGGGTTGGGATAAGTATTTCCAATTAGGAGGAAATCAGAATGAACCGAGCTGAGCTCGTCGAAAATGTGGCCAAAGCTACAGGCCAAGCCAAGTCAGAAGTGACTCGCACATTGTCCGCTTTTATTCACACCGTAACTGGCGCTCTTGCAAAAGGCGATAAAGTCACTTTAGTTGGCTTCGGAACTTTTGAGCGTCGTATGCGCAAAGCCAGAACTGGCCGTAACCCTAGAACACTTGCTCCGTTGAAAATTGCGGCTGCTCGCGTTCCAGCTTTCCGCGCTGGTAAAGAACTCAAGGACATCGTTAATGGTCGCTCTAAGCAACCAACACTAGTTCTTGCTAAGGCTAAACCAGCTGCTAAACCAGCTAAGAAAGCCGCTGCTAAGCCAGCTAAAAAAGCTGCTGCTAAACCAGTAAAAAAAGCCGTCAAAAAAGGCGCTAAAAAAAGATAGGTTCTAAGTTCGCTTCGGTACTAGTTACTGAGGCGAAACTTTTTTCGAGTCCATCAACGATTCGACAACGATTAGGATGAATTAGATACAAATTCTTCAAATCAACCCACTTCACAGGGAGCGCCACAAGCGCTCCCTGTTTTTATATACAGCTTTATAGGCAATAAGCAGCGCGCCTAAGCTACGCCTGTCAATGCTCTTACCGATGCTTCAAGCGATAAACAGAATTACCAATATATGTGGCCAGCGCCGTCCAGATAAAGACAAAGGCCAGCAAGTGCGTGCCTGAGAACGGCTCTTTGTATAAGAACACTGCTAGGGCAAACTGCATGGTAGGGGCAATATATTGAAAGAAGCCCAAAGTAGAGAGCGGCAAATTTCGCGCGGCATGGGCAAACCAGAGCAAAGGGAAACTAGTGATTGGCCCAGCGCAGGCTATCAACAGCGCCAAGTGCCAATCTTGGCCAAATACCAAAACACCCTGACTCCATTGAAAAAGCAAATATCCCAAGGCTAGCGGCAGCAATAAAATTGATTCGACAGCCAATCCAACCATTGGCTCAACCGGCGCCTGTTTGCGCATCAAGCCATAAAAGGCAAAAGTAAGAGCAAGGGCAATTGATAAATACGGAAAGCTATTGAGGCCAACGCCATAAATCGAAACCCCAATAGAAGCTAGAACAAAAGCGAATATTTGTAGCCGATTCAATTTCTCTTTGAGAATGAAGGCACCGAGCACCACATTAACCAGCGGGTTAATGAAATAGCCTAAACTGACCTGCAAGAGCCATTTCTGTTGAACAGCGTAAACAAAGAGCAACCAGTTCGAACTGAGAAATAATGCACTGCCAAACATCCAAGCAATTTTGCGCGGTGAAGTAAGCACGCCAATCAACTCTTGCCGGCGCTGTTTATCGACAAAGAAAATTGAGACTGTAAGCAGTGACCAAACAATTCGGTGCGCCACCATTTGAGGTGCTGGCACCGCTCCGACGGCTTTCCAGTAAAGTGGCACGAATCCCCATGAGCCATAGGCTAAAACTGCATACAGAGGCCCCTTAGGGGTCTTCTGCACTGTTTTTGCATCTATATCGGCAGTCACGGGATCCCTCGGACAATCAGGCTTTATGGCCTAGGCAACACAAAGCGAATATCGAGCGAACGCAAATAAGTTTGCAGACCAGCATCTTGCATCGGAATTAGATGTGCTTCTTTACCAGACTCATTATGATGAGCGTGCCAATGACCTGGCGGAGTAATGAAAGCTGAATAAGGCTTCCAATCAACGCGCACAGGATCAATAATTTTGTTATCGCTACCGATTTTGGGACCGACCAAAGAGTAACAGCCCGGCTCACAATCAAGAATCAGATCTAGAGCCACCGATTGATGGCAGTGGGGCAGTTGCACTGTTCCTTCTGGCAAAACACCCAACATGGCCCACAAGGTGTGCGTCACAGTGAGAGTCTGGTCCATTTTTTTATTAGCCAAAAGAATGCTGACACGACTGCGATTGACCGCTTGGCCTTCATGTTCAACCCGAGCTAACTCTCTGAGCGAATCTTCGCTGGCATACAAAGTTGGGTTGAATTTGGCATGTTTAGCCTCAGCACCGAGATAACGCAGCAAAGGCTCGTCGTGCACCAGATAGAAGGCTGTGTCAGTAGTAGCCTCGTGGGTTGTCGCTCCGCCCACAGGCAGAACCATGAAGTCACCTGTTTTATAGGGAATTAGATCACCACCAAACAAGGTGCTGCCAGAACCGCGAATGACATAAATCAATTGGGAAGTAGCATTGAAATTAGTGGTCAGTTTTTCATTGGGCAAAATATGGACAAAATTGGCACAAAGGGCTGGGCTAGTGGCTGGGCCTTCGCAACCTAAAGCTGAGCTGACATCTAAAGGAATAAGAGCGGTTTTGTTTTCCTCGTGCAATGAACTACCAAATTCAGCATAGGGAACTCCTGAGATTGCACCAGAACCTATTGGATCAGCTGCTTTGGTGTACTCATAATAAAGACCATCGGCCTTTAGTTTCTCCAGTGATTCCTTCGCGCTTACAGTGTTCATAACCACCCTCTAGCTAGTGTCACTTAGCCAAGTATAGATCGCGAAAGGAATTTATTTATGACTATAGTTATATGACCATGGTAGGATAGCAATAAAGGAGTGACCACAATGGCCAAAGAAAAGACTATTGGGGCCGGTGAATTTAAAACTCACTGCCTACATCTCATTGATGAGGTCAATCGCAGTCACTTACCAATAATTATTACCAAGCACGGTAAACCTTTAGCACGGCTAGTTCCTTATAGTGACGAGCCTTACACATTATTCGGCTGCATGAAAGGCAGCGTAGTTATACACGGTGACTTGATTGAAGGCACCGGCGAAGAGTGGCAAGCAGATGGCATATGAATCACCGGGCGGCCTAATACTTGATACGCATATCTGGATTTGGCTCAACACCGCTAGCCGCGAACTTACTTCAAAAACAGTTGCCTTAATTGATCGCGCTGGTCAAAACGGAGAGGTATTTGTGCACGCTATTTCACTTTGGGAAATAGCCACTTTAGAAAGCAAAGGCCGATTAACAATGACCATGCCACTGCATCAATGGATGAATGAAGCACTAGCGAAACCGGGAGTGGGACTAGTTCCCCTCGTGCCTAATATTGCCATCGAAAGCACTCGCCTGCCGTCCACATTTCACGGCGATCCAGCCGATCGCTTAATTGTCGCTGCCGCAAGAGTCACGGGAATGGCCGTTGTCACTCGCGATGCAAAAATTCTGGTATACGGAAAGCAAGGGCACGTCCGAGTAGTAAAAGGCTAATTAGTGGCGAAATTCTAGTACCAAATCTGATACTAGAATTTGTATTAAAAGTAGCTATTAAAAGTGGAGATTGATATTAAAACTTGACAGAAGAAAGCTCTTTTTTGTTAGTGAAAAATGTCAGATTTTCTTGCTGAAAAAATGACATTTTTAGTTGCGCATAAAAGCGTTGCCTCACAAAAAATCGAACCCAATCGAAGGCAAATGGCAAAGCACTTGGTAGACATCTTCGAGCTATCACAGGCAACAAGAAAATTGCTTTTGTCCTTACTTTAGCCCAGATTTTGCCTTTGCCTTAACCCGGCTTTAGCCACTGCTCTGCCATTAGCTCCAGCTAACAATTACGGGCCTAAAAGCTCCTTGCGCGAGCGGCGTTAACCTCTAGGTACGCCAAAGAAAACCTAACTCTATATCATAGAAGTCAAGAATAGGGTATTGAAGCCCTGCACTGGCTTCGCTTACCGCAGTTTTATCTCCAACTAATAGCAATTGGATGTCATGTATATCCATGATCATGAGTATCCATTTCTCTTTCTTCTAAAGGCTCCTAGAAAAACCAAAGCATCTTCTTCGCCCATCCAGCTCACTACGCAGTCACAAATGGACTCACTTCGAGACCAGTGTCGTGTGCCGGAGGGCTTAACCATCTTTTTTTATACCAAAGAGGTCACTATGCCTAATACAACCACTGTGGTAGGGACCGCCCTGCCTAATCTCTCAAGCTTGGTACCAGACTGGCTCAACAACTGGTTCGCCAACTTCGCTGTCAATCCGTCGGTGCTCAACACCAGCAATTATCTCTTCCCTCTGCTCGTCGCCATTTTCTTGGGCATGGCCCTCGGCTATGAGCGTCGTCGTCGGGGCAAGGTCGCTGGTGTTCGCACCAACATGGTGGTCGCTGCCAGCGCCTGCCTGATCACCATGGTTGGAATCTTCGTCTTCGAAGCGACCAAACTCGGTGACCCTGCTCGTTTGCCTGGCCAGATGATCGCCGGTATCACCTTCTTGGGCGCTGGCGTCATTTGGAAGAACGGCTGGAAGACGCAAGGCATCACCACCGCTGCGGTCATTCTTTTCTCGACCGTTATCGGCATTCTCTGCGGCTTCGGCTACCTGATGTGGGCAATCACTGCCAGCATCATTGTCGTCTTCATGTTGCAGCTGAGCTACTGGGTCTTCCCCTCGGACGACTCCAACGACCGCACACTGTGCATCGTCTGCCCCCTCGACAAATACGACCTAGTTCGTTCGTTGTTCCCGAGAGGCTCTAACATCGAGCAGTTCAGCCGCCGCGAAGGTGCCGTTGTCGAAGTGCGCATCAATGCACGGCTGACGCGAGAAGACCTGAACAAGCTGATCTCCACCAATATCCACAACCCCGACATCCTCGCCATCGACCTGGTGGACGCACACGGCGAGTAAGCGAGACAAGCGATTAAGGCTGAAGCGTAGTCAGCCGAACTCGCATGTTGCAACAACTCTGATCTAACAACCCCAAACCAGTAGCTCAGTGACTTGCCCAAAGCGAGTTACTTTGCGTGCGCACAGGGACAAACTTATGACCGAATTTTTGAGAAAAGCAAAGCTAGCCGCAATCGTGCTGTTGCTCATGGCAATGGCCGGTATCGGTGGTGGATTCTACGGACATTCGCTGCCCAAAAGCGGCGTCGATCCGCAAGATTACATGACCACCGTCTTCACGCCATACGAAGACGGACAAGCCGAATTTCTGCGCTTCCTCGACGGCACCAAGCACAAGCTGCGGATCGGTGTATACAGCTACACCAACGATGCCATCACCGACAAGATTTTGGAGCTGCACAAGCGCGGCGTCAAAGACATCAAGGTGATTGTCGACAAGTCGCAAAGCGTCGCTCGCAGCGCCCAATACCAGCAAGAGCAGATCAACAAGCTCCGCGCTGTGGGCATCGAGGTGATTGTCGGCACCTCCGAAAAGAAGCATCAGATCATGCACCTGAAGTTTGCGGTGCGTGACGACGAATGGGTCGAAGACGGCAGCTGGAATTACAGCGCGTCGGCGAACGACCAAAACAACAACCTCAATTTTGTGCAGTCGAAGAAGCGTGCCGCTCTGTTCACCGCGAACTGGGAGCGCATGCGCACCTTCATGCTGACACAAGACCAGACCCCCTGGAACAAGGCTGACTAAGCCACTACCGCGCCAAAAGCGCAGAGGACCAAGGTGAAACTATCACACAATCGTCTCGCAGTAATCTTCAATCCCGTGGGCGGGTCGGCCAAGTCTGGCATGATCGAAAAGCTGGAAGCAGCTTGCAAAACCCACGGCATTGAGCTCGTGAAACTTACCACCACAGCCGAACATGGCTCAGCCAAGAGGCTCTCAGCAAAGGCCGTCGCCCGTGGCGACATCGATGCTGTCATTGCCTGCGGCGGTGACGGGACAGCCTGCCAAGCCGCTGAAGGCTTGTTCGGGTCGGGCGTTCCGCTGGCCGTCTTCCCTGCTGGTACGGGCAATCTCTTCGCCCGGGCCTTCTACGCCAGCCCTGTTCCTGAGCGCTTCATCGCCATG
>JBBRMD010000117.1:0-8049 GCA_038231015.1 Candidatus Obscuribacterales bacterium | reverse complement strand
CCGGCTTGGGCATTCTTCAAGAATTTCGCGCTCGCGGCGGTGTCACCCCCGTGCTCTTTCTAACCGGTCGCCGAGAGCTAGCCGATAAGCTTGAAGGGCTTGATGCTGGCGCCGATGACTATCTGACAAAGCCCTTTGATTCCAGAGAATTGAAATCACGAGTTAGAGCGCTGTTGCGGCGCCCGACAGGCCTTGTTGGCGATGTTCTGCGTGTCGGCCCACTCGAACTAGACCCGAAAGACTTCAAAGTTACTTTGAGGGGTCAAGAAATCAAGTTGGTGCCAAAAGAATTTGCTCTACTTGAATTTTTGATGCGTCACCCAGGCGAATTGTTTGGCGTCGACAAGCTGCTTGACAGCGTTTGGCCCTGCCAATCTGATTCGACTCGCGAAGCTCTTACAACCTGCATAAAGAGACTGCGCAAAAAACTTGATGGCGAATCAGAAAGCTCTATTATCCGCAATGTTCACGGTGTGGGCTACGGGCTCTTCGTCGAACAAAAATAGAATTGGATTGCTGTCTAGTTGGACAGCAATCTAACTAGACAGCAATTCAACTAGGCAGCAATCTGTCTAGACAGCGACAGGCAGGCTAACAAGTTTGTCGATTCTAGCAAGAGCTTTTTCAGTCTCTTGCTGTACAAGAGCAGCATCATGCCCTTGCACTTTGATAAATTCAAGATCGGTAATACCAATGAAAGCAAAGAGTGTACGCAGATATGGCTCTAAGAAATCAGCTGCCTTGTAAGGAAGTTCATCATAATTGCCACCGCTGGCGGTGAAGACAATTACTTTCTTGTTCTTACCAGCCAGAAGTGCAACGGGCGCACCACCGTCATATGCGAAAGTGATACCAGGAACAACAACCATGTCGATATAGGCCTTGAGCGCCGCTGGAACACTGAAGTTATACATTGGCGCGCCCAGTACAATCAAATCGGCGTCAGCAAGCTCGTTGGCGTACACAACAGCTTTTTCATATTGCACCGCCTGTTCGGGGGTGCGCTTATCGGCGGGAGTATAAAGAGTAGTGATGCCTTCATCGGTGACATATGGCACCTGCTCTGCTAGCAAGTCGTGGTGCACAATCGGTGCTGACGGATTAGCAGTTTTAAAACGCGCCAAAAAGGCAGCAGTCAACTGCCGAGTAACCGAAGTAGCAGTGCGGCTGCTCGAGTCTATACAAAGTAACTTAGCCATTTGGGGCTCTCCTGTGCAAATTCACAATTTGAAGATACAATGAATTGACGAGACTAGCCATGCCCAAAACGCTCGTATTATTGTCCATTCGTCCAGAGATATATGCGATGCCTGAACCCTTAGACAACGACCCCTTATCAGAAGTACTGCAATCGATCAGAATAAATGGCAAGGTCTATTCCCCCTGCCAGTTTTCTGCCCCTTGGGGATTATCGGCCTCGGGCTGCTCTGGCCACGCGCTCTTCTATATAGTGAGCCGCGGCAGCGCCTTACTTGAAGTTGAAGACAGCCCCGCCATCACCCTTACTGGTGGCGACTTGGTGCTTCTTCCTCAAGGTACCAGCCACACCCTTAGAGACGCGCCAGGCAGCCCAGTAGTTGCCATCGAAACCTTGGTCGATTTTGAAAACCCAGGGCCGATTACTTTTGGGGGCGGTGGACTCAAGAGCACAATGGTGGCCGGTTGCTTTACTTTCGAATTCAGCGCCAACCATCCCTTTATCGATTCTCTTCCACCAGTAATGCACTTAACGGCCGAAGACGTCGAAACAGAGCCTTGGCTCAATTCTACTTTTCAGTTTTTACTGCATGAAGCCAGCCAACCAAGACAGGGTTCAAGTCTTGTAATTTCCCGCCTAACTGACTTGCTCTTTATACAAATAATGCGCACACATATCCAGCGTATCAAAGACTGCCCCGCATCTAACGGCTGGCTAAAAGCCTTAGCCGATCCACAAATCAGCCAAGCAATTAGACTAATGCACAAACAACCCGATGCACCATGGACAGTGGCAGCCTTAGCTGACAAGGTCGGCATGTCACGATCAGCCTTTGCCCAGAAATTCAGCCAATACACAAAAACAACGCCAGTAGATTACTTGACCTTTTGGCGCATGGAAAAAGCTAAGGAAACTCTCAATGCTACCAACAAGGGTTTAGCAGAAATTTCTCAAAGCGTGGGTTATCAATCAGAAGCAGCGTTTAGCAAAGCGTTTAGGCGCGTGGTCGGCACGTCACCGGGCGCATTCCGCCACAGCAACGCTAGGGCCTGACCTGCCTGGTACGCATACATCGGCAGGGATGTTAGCGTGCTTTTTTCTCGGCCTTGGCGACCTTCTTCTCTTTCATAGTCTTAGAAGCCTTCTTTTTGACTTCTTTCTTTTTGACTTGCTCTTTACCCATGACCGCCTCCAACGAATAACTTTACAGATTTATGTTACAGCACAGATAGCTTATCGACTAATCGATGGCACTAGCTTCGCGATAGCGGCAAAATAGTACTGTCAAAGTTACTATACCCGTATTGAGCAGAAAGCCTATTGGCCAGAAACCAAGGGTAAACAACAGTAATTAGTATCGAACAGTTCAGGAGTAACAGATGTCAATAAAATCTATCTGCGGAGCTTTGGCTCTTGTCAGCGTGATCTCAGTTAATTTCGTTTCGGCCGCTCCTAGCGCCAGCAAAGCAAAACCAGCAGCAGCCGCTCAAACTGCAGCCGTATGGAAAATAGATTCAGCTCATACAACAGCCGATTTCTCGGTTCGCCACTTAATGATCTCGAACGTCAAGGGCCACTTCTCGAAAGTAAGCGGCACCGTTGACTATGACGGGAAAGATCTTAAATCACTAAAAATCGACGCTGCTATTGAAATAGCTTCTGTCGACACTGGTGAAAAAGGTCGCGATGAGCACCTGAAAGGGGCTGATTTCTTTGACGCCACTAAATTCCCAACCATGACCTTCAAGTCTAAGAAAGTGAAAAGTGCCGGCAAAGGCAAATTCACAGTAACTGGCGACCTCACTTTGAAAGGCGTAACAAAAGAAGTCACCCTTGATGTGGAAGGCCCAACAGAAGAAATCAAGGACATGCAAGGTGGTACCAGAATTGGTGCTTCAGCAACAACCAAAATCAATCGCAAAGACTTTGGCGTATCGTGGAACAAAGCTCTCGACAATGGCTCAAGCGTGGTCGGCGACGATGTTAAAGTTAGCATTGACGTAGAAGCTGTGAAGCAAAAATAGGAAAAATAGCGGCAGCAGATTTTGAAAGCGTGCAGATGAAAACAGTTACTCTTGCCACTCTGATTATCTTACAGAGCTCCGTTGTGACCGACAACGGGGCTCTGGCTGCCTCGCCTAAATCGCAGACGCCGTCAGCCAACGCTTCTTCACCGCTCCGCTCGGCAGTCAAGACGACGCAGGCTGGCGCTCTGGGCTTAACCGCCGCAGTCGCAGCCTACAACAGGGGCGATTTCACCGGTTGTGTCAGCATTTTAGATAACGCCTGTCGCGCTTCACTCTCCGCGGACGCGCAAGCTCACTATTATCTAGCCAACGCCCTAGTCAAACTAAATCGTCACAATGAGGCCCAATATCATTACGAGCAAGCGCGCAGACTAGCACCAAATACGCCACTAGCTCAATATGCAACTTCGGCCATCGCCACACTGAATGCTTCAGCTCAGCTTGCTAGCGGATCAGCCAGCTCGGCCACATCGACTAACTCAGCCAGCTCGGCCGGCAAACAAATCAGCGGAGCTGAGGCTGGCAAGCAACAGAGAGCTGGATTTATCTCCAGTTACAATGCCGATTTGCAGCGGCTAACCAATACTCAGAAGAACCGCTTCCCTTACTACACACAAGGGGGTGGCACTGGCGAATCAGAAGCGTTTGCCGAACTGTTCTCTTTTGCCATGGACCCTCGATTGCTAACCATCGAATACAATCGTGATTTAGCAAACAGTCTCCCTCTCACCTTTAAACAAGTAAAAAGTGTCGCTAAGTAAACTGCCCAAAGACCTCTATAACGCCATATTGAGCAAAGTGGCAGCACTGGGCGACCATGAGCGATTGCTTCTCGGCATCGTTGGCTTTCCGGCATCCGGCAAAAGCACCTTGGCCAAAGATTTAGCCAAAGGCATCAACAAAGATCTAAAAAACAAAGTCGCCATCGTCGTACCGATGGACGGCTTTCACAGAAGCAATGCCGAGCTAAAAGCTTGGGGCATCTGGGAATTGAAAGGCATACCTGACAGTTTCAACCCCGAAGCATTTGTCAATCTACTCACCGGACTGCGCGAAAACACAGCCAGCGAAATTGGCTGCCCTGCCTTCGATCGCAAAATTGAAGAGCCAACCGACAATGCCATTATGGTCATGCCACAACACAAACTGATTATCATTGAAGGCAATTACTTGCTGCTGGCGAACGGCACCTGGGGCAAGATTAAACCACTCCTCGACGAAACTTGGTACATCGAAAGCAATTTGCAAAAAATTGAGCCACGACTTTTAGAACGGCACATCAAAGGCGGACGCAGCCCAGAAGAGGCCAAGCGAAAAATGGAATCAACCGATTTGCCTAACGCCAGATTGATAGAAACAACCAAAGCCATGGCCGATCACGTCATTCCAATCTAACCTATCCTAGGCGCACAAAAGCAATCAAACAGCAAATTCGCAGCAAGTAAATTGCCGACACCAGTCAGGCAAAAGGCCTCGCTTGGGGCAATTCCCACTGAATCGCTAGAAATAATCAACAAATTGCTGTCTTGGCAGGTATTATTGTAGCCAGGCAAGGCGGAGTCACTGAATGAGTCACACAGGCGGCGGCGGACATGGCCATGGAGGCCATCACGGGCTTCATGGCGGGCACCCAGACCAATCAGCCGGATGGAACAGCGCTCTACAAGGTGAAGGTAAGCCAATTACTTCACTGCCCAATCCAACGATCATGCCAATTATCATGGCCTTGGTCGTATTCGTAATCATGCTGTTGCCCTTTGTCATCAATTGGGATGCCGACGGCGTCGAATTTCCGGGTATGCCTAAGCGGCCTCAAGCAGCCGCACAACCTCAGCAAGGCCGGACAGAGCAAGGAGAGATGCAAGGGCAAGCAGCGGCAGAACAAGCTGGTATGCAAGGGCTTAGTGCCGTCCAACAGCAAGCTTCTCAACCAGAGCAACAAGCCATCGCTACGCCACCAGCTTCCATCGAGCAGCAGCTCCAATATGCGTCGCAGCAGAGCTTTGCGCAAAATGCCAATCAGCAGAATCAAGCGGTTAATCCAAATATCAACCAAGCAGCTCAACAGCCTTATTCTGGCCAACAGAGCTATCAACCGACCTACCCACAAGACAGCTATGGTCAGGCAAACTATGCTCCGGTCACTCAGCCACAACAAAGAAACAGAGTTTGGGTAGATCGCTAAACGACATCATTGACGACGAATTTCTCTTGCCGTTTATTACCAAGCGAGCCGTATGCCCAAGCTCGATGACAAAGCACCCACGGGTCTCTTGGATCTAGTTTTATCAAGGCATCGCAATCTAAGATCACCTGTTCATATTTCCCCTGTTTCATATATATCTGTGAGCGAGAGTGATAACAACCAACGGCATATTCGCGCTCTAGTTCAACTGCTTCACTGTAAGCCCGCACAGCCAACTCGTCTTGATGATGTGCCTGAAAATAGCGCCCTTCGCAATACAAACTCGGCGCTGTTCTAGTGGCAGATTCATAAGGCTCAAAAATAACTCGCCTAGTTAGATAATCGAAAGTTACAGACCTGAATTGGCTGAGAAAGCTGTTACCAAGAACAAGCTCTGCTGCTGCATCGGCAGCCTGGGCCGCAGGGAAAACATCAATAATTGGTGCCTCAAGCTTCAGCTCGCCGACTTGTAGACTCTTAAGACGAACACTTTCGGAACTCAACTCACCTAACCAAGGACCAGACATATGCTCGGGGAATGACAATTTACCAGACAAAACTGGCTTTAGCAGTGCATCTGCTGATAAATTCGTCGGGCACCCTGTATCAAGAAGAGCGACAAGATCCAATTTACCGTCCAACTTAACCATGCAATAAGGCCGATGACTACGAACAATCATCGGCACAATAATTGCTCGCTGAGAAAAATTCTTCTCAGCAGAAGAAGCCAATAAAACCTCTTTCTTCGCATAATCAATGGTCACTACAAAATGCTCAAGAATATTTCCAGCCAAAAATCCACCAAGCGTTTTATGGCCTTCAAGGCCCTTATTGACGCCCATCATGACGTTAGCCAAAATTAGATTTCCCAATTTTAAATCGCGGGCTCTAAAAAAGCCGTGATTAAATTTCTGGCCATTAGCATGAGAGCCCTGCAATCGAAGCTTATCCTCGCTAGCAACACCAGGCATTGCCGCCTTCCACAAATCAGAATGGCCGCAACCACTGTCTAGCATCAGCTCCAAAGGATGACCATTTACCTGCACAGGCAAAACAATATGGCCGCCATCATCGTAATGGAAAGGCAAAACCACCGGACCATTTTTAAGTTGATTAGATATCTTGTCATTCAAGCCCTCTCCGTCCGACACGACAGAAGCATTGAAATCAGCCAAAGGGGCACAAAGTTGCATGTTAGCTTGCTCATTAAGGGTGGCAAGACTGAAAGCTTTTTGCCTATCGGCCTGTGCTAAATCAAATTTGCCGAGTAATTCATAGATTCTGGCCCGATTACTCCAATTAAAGCAGTCGTTCGCATTTAGCTCAACGAGCTTAGTGCGGGGCTTAATAGCTTTGTCGTACAAGCCGAGTTCTTCGTAGGCAGCTGCCGAGCTACAGTAGGCTTCTAGCAAATTTGGATTTAACTCAGTAGCTTCAGCGCAATCGATAATTGTGCTTTGCAATTGCCCAAGATCGTGAAGTACGCAAGCACGCCTTGCATACAAGTCAGCTTGCTTCGGGGCAATTTTAATGGCCGCAGTCAAGTCATCTATTCCTTTTTGATACTGCCCAAGCTTGCAAAAAGCACTAGCTCGCAAACGATAAGCATCACCGGATACAGGATTGATTTTGATTGCCGCGCTGCAATCATCTATTGCTTTTTGAAATTTGCCAAGACAGCAATACGTGTGACCACGCTGAATATAAGAATCTGATTTCTTAGAATTAAGACTGAGAGCCGTGTTGCAATCTTGTAGCGCTTTTTGATGCTGTCCCAATTGGTTAAGAGCAGATGCTCTAAAAACATAGTATCTATAAGTCTTTGCATCGATGGCGATTGCCTTGTTGCACTCGTCTACTTCCTTCTGATAGGCCTTTAAGCGCTCATAAACAAGCGCTTTCATTGAATAGGCCATAGCAAATTTTGGATTGATTGCCAGCGCTTTATTGCTATCAGAAAGCGCCTCGTCATATCGCGCAGTTACTATGTAAATGGCTGCCCGGTAGGCGTATGCCAATGGCAATCTCGGAGAGAGAGCAATGGCCTTGTTGCAATCTTCAAGGGCCAAACTATAACTAGCAAGCCTACCGTAGGTTCTCGCACGCTCGTTGTATGCCAGGGCATTGTTTGGCTCTTTGGTTATTAATGAATTCAGCAGAGCAAGGGCAGCACTATTCTTATCTTGCTCTAGCAAATTTTGTGCTTGCTTTAATAGCCCTGGCAAAAGTGACTTATTTGACTTACTGGTAATGGACTTAGCGCTAGCCGACTTAGAAGTAGCTGACTTAGAGGTATCGGAATAAGCAGCTTCGGCGATGAGCGGTTGCAAAATTGCAAGCACGATTGCAAGGCTGCTAACTGCCGCTGTGATCTTTTTTTTGTTTTCGAAGCGCAGCATGCTTTATCGTCTATTTCTAGTTGAATTTCCAGAACACCAATGATTATTTCATACAAACCACATGCTCGAACAACATTAACGACAGTAACCTAAAGAGCCAAAATTGGCATAGGGGAAGTCCTCGCGGACTTCTCCCTGCCACACCACCGTACGTGCGGGTCCGCATACGGCGATTCGGTGGATTAAGCGGTTCCAGTGCATCGGAGTTCTGGTAGACCAAGAGACCTGAAGTAGGCATTG
>JBBRMD010000116.1:0-8330 GCA_038231015.1 Candidatus Obscuribacterales bacterium | reverse complement strand
ATCAACTATGACAGCACAAGAGAGCATGCGGATAATTAGGGCTGAATATTTATTGCCGGGGTGATGCACCACAGCGTCAAGCCCTGTCAACCCTTTTTTACCGGCGCCTGGAATCCCGTCAGAAGAGACTAGACTTTCAGCCATCGGGGCCATTTCCCAGTCTATTTTATTGCCTTTGGTTCCTTGCAAATCAAATTTGCCAGTTTCAGGAGCCTTATTTAATTGGACAATGCGCAATTTCCCGCCCTTGCGCCAGTTATCTTTAAGATTGCCTTGGCTTTCGCGACCGATCCAGTCAGCACGAAACGCCTGCAAAACCGAAGTCTTTTGATCGCCTGTAACTCTATCGAAGAATGCACACACGTCCTTCTGACCATCGGCTGCTGCAAAACCGCTGGCATCAGGCAACACAGTTATGTGCACTCCAAGGCCAATACCGGTAGTTTTGGCGATATCCTCTTTCAGCTCCATTTTGGTGCCGTCAAACTCAACGCGATAAATATGGTTGCCTTGACCCCAAGTATCTAGCAAGCCACGTTCTTCAATTTCTGTTGGAATGCTGTACATGGTGACATTTTTGCCACCCTGAGTAGAATTGACAAACTCAAATCCCTTACGTGGATTACTTGAAGGATAGGCCGACAGGTGGTGCGAAATAGGACACGAGTCACCATAATTCCAGTAGCTAATCGACGCCAAGGTTACGCCTTGTCTGAAATCGACTACATGGGTACCACCACCCAACTTCTGCGGCGTCAAATATAAATAGTCGCCAAATTCTTCGGTAGACTGCTTGTAGCGTGATGCATCTTCCACTTCAATCTTAGATTGAAGAATATCTGGCATTCTTACTTTGCCTACCATGGCAAAGATATTGCCAGCGGCAAAGCCAGTTATACCAGTAGCGCCAGCATAGAGAAGTTCTCGACGAGTAATACCGCCATTGAAAATTTCTTGCATAAACTGACGCAGGTTAAACTTGCTTTGACTGGTTTCAGCTGGTGGATTTTCTGCCAACCACTCGTACAAAGTCGCTTCAGTAATATCGTGGCGCAAACAAATGTCATAAATGTCAGGTGCTGCTTCGGCTTCCTTCAAGATGATCTTGATCTGTTCTTTGGTGAACTGCTTCTCTGCCATTGAAGACTCCGTCAGGTGTGAAACTGCATTACGGTTACCCTGAGCTAATGCTCATTTTCTTGGCCACAACAATACCCTATTTGTCCCCGAAGGAAAAGAACGGGTATCGAAGAAACGCAGTTGTCATGGAGCGCTAGTTTTGGCGCCCTATTGATGCCACCACCTGCGATATCAATTCATGGTTGCTCGGCAATTGGTATCCTTCAGTGTATATGCGGGTTACCATACCAGCGAGCTGCTCGCGAGTAAGACTGTCTTCGCTAAATGGCACCCACAGAAGTTCACCTGGAATGGCAGCTTCTCCGGCCACATAACTAGGAAAGTAGTAATCGATGTCGAGAGGAACCAAACCCAATTTCATAAAAAACTTCTTGCGCTTGACGCGCACGAGCATTGCTTCAGGGCTAACCCCTTTCTCAAAGGTAGACTCAATCTCGCTGACAATACCAACATAGTTAGGATATTCGCTCTTGAGCAAGCCATCTAGCCGCGTACGGTGAATAGAACCTATACCAAGCCCACGCATATCAGGGACGACTGCTGTATAGCAAGCTAATAGAAAAGTAGGCAAAACCGGAGGATGACGAAAAACCTCTGTAATAGTCATACAAAGTATGTTGTCATGTTCATCGCGGGTTTCATCAAGCTCCATGCGACCGTCAAGAAGCTGCTGCTTTAGCTCTGCGAGGTCTTGGCGCTGACCGGCAGGAAAAGCCTCTTCGTATATAGAAACCCAGGCAGTATTATCGATTGTTCCGTCTTTACAAACGTGCAAAGACTTGGCACCCTGCTTAGTCTGTATAACCGCGTCCATAAAACCTCGTCAAATTCTAGAGCTAAAGTTTAGCATCAAGAAGCAAAACTATTGATGTACCCTTAACTGGAACCAATGGTCAGGACAGCCGTCTCCAGTGTTCGAAGGGTAGCAAAAGTAAGAGGATGAGGAAGAGGACCATGAGATCACTATCAATTTTATTGGCAACAGCGATGTTATTACAAGTAACAATGGCTATGCCCCAATCAGCAGAGGCACGTGCTCGCAGATACACGATCACCCAGCGCCACAACGCATTAGTTGCAAAAATCAACCGTTTTCAACGCTCTGGCGAGCTAACACTAAAAGAAGCTGATTCACTGCGCAACGAGAATGCTGACATTCTTCGTCGTGAAGCAAGACTGAAAAGTAAAAATGGTGGCAAGCTTAGCTACAAAGATATTGCTCACATAGAAGACGATCTCAATGACCTAAGCAATAAAATACACAAGAAATCGCTGAACAAACGGGTTCAAGAATAGCAATAATCGAAAAGGCTATCTCTAGAAACAGATCAGAAGCTAATTAAAGCAAAAAAGAGAGCAAGCGATAGCTGCTCTCTTTTTTTGTTATGCGCGAGTACCAAGAAAGCATTTAAGCGCTTCGACAACTAGACCAGTGAAAAATTTTGTCCTTCAACTCAATCAAGGTAAAGGGCTTACTGAGATAGTCGTCCATACCGGCATCAAGGCAGCGTTCACGGTCGCCCGGCATGGCATGAGCTGTAACCGCAATGATAGGCGTCTTGTTGTCTCGAACACAATCTAACGAACGCAAACGAACACTACACTCGATACCATCAGCATCAGGTATTTGCAAATCGAGAAAAATCAAATCAAATTGTGATTCGCTAGCGGCTTTAATGGCATCACTACAACAATAAACAATTGTTGGAATCATACGAACTTGAGTCGCAATCAAGCTATATAGCTTTTGCTGCAGTTTGTCGTCTTCCACTATCAATACTAAAGCATAGTTCGACCGAGGGCGTCCTGCATCTATCCTACTATTGTAATTATCCACTACCACCCCTTCCTGTCCTCTCGCCAGACGTAAGACGAATCAAGAAGTTCCAACTAGCATGAATATTGATACCAATAGTAGCTACTCAACTACTTAGATACAGTTTGCTTAGCGTCCTCTTTTGCCGAGGAGCTTCCAGGAAAATCTTTCTCGTCAATGTTAGGGAAGAATTTGCGTCTGTTTTTATAAACTAGTACAGCTGCTATTGGTGTACCGATAGCGATACAGATGGTGGCCACAACAATCGATCCAAGCACAGTAGCAAGCAATACTCTCATATCAGCAAGCTCTTTACGAACCTGCTCAAGAGGAACAGCTACATTGTTCAAGGGCTCTAGCAATGCATGCAATGGTGTTTGCAAACTGTTTAGATCTTTGCGCATCTGACCTAAGTCACCACGCACACCAGTTACTTGTTTACCGACAGTGGTAACGTGAGCGTCCATTGAAGTCAAATGGCCGTCCATTGACTGCAATCTTGTATCAACACCATCCATTTTCTCGTGTAAACCGTTCATCGCCGGTTGCAAATTACTTATGGGCTGCTCCAAACGCACAATTTGCTTTTGCAATTGCCTGCTATTTTTCTCTAAGCGAACTACTGGTGCCAAGGCGCGCTTAATTGGGTGGAAGCCTTTAATCGGCTTGTCTTCCTCATCTAGAGGGTCTACAGCAGTAGCCTTAGCCTCAACTTTCTCAGCTTTCACCTGCAATTTTGCTGATTTGTCATCGGCCATCGCCGATGGTGCCATAGAGAGTAAGGTAAAAGCAGCAGCGCACATTAGTGCAGCTTTTCTATGTATCGCAATTAACATTTTAAGCTCCGTGTAAGCCTTGATCGGCTTGCCTCAAACCAAAAGACTGCTAGTTTCGACAATTAATTGATCGCCCTTCACCTGGCAAGTGCCACCATTAGCGTCAACGAGCATGGTCGAAGTTGGTGCGTCCCAATCGCCTACAACAACTTGGCCGCCATGAGCCATCGTGGCTCGCCAGTTGCTATGAAAGACAACCAATTCACCGATTTGCCCGCGCTCATCGGTAAAAATGTATACCGAAAGCTTACCATCGTCTCCGACAATCGCACCTTGAATGGTTCGGTCTGTAATTAAATCAATTACATTGGGTAAATAGTCGACAACTTCATTTTGAATCTTATAAATCATATATACCTGCCATTTTTGTTCATTTCATAGTTTATGACCAAATTAATGACTCCCCAACGGTGAAGAAGTTCCAGCAAGAGAGGAAAAGGCTACATCGCTATAGAATTCTGCGATTTTATTCGGCTATTGCGGTAGCAATTGTTGCAATAGATTGGTTTTCCGTTGCTTGGTACGAAGGGAACCGCAGTACGAGTGCCACAATCGGCGCAAGGAACCTCAGTAACCTGAGTATTGTCGCCGTTAACTCGCTGGACACGAGACACAAGGCGGCAGTTATGACACCGCTTCGGCGGATTTGTAAGACCACAAGAGTTAAAGAATTCTTGTTCGTCTGTAGTAAAGACAAATCGTTTAAAGCACGAGCGGCAATTAACTGTAATATCGCTTGGCATACTGGAAACCTATTTTATTCACTCAATTTGTTGAACTTAAGCAAAGAGCCACCGCCAGCTGGCGATGGCTCTTTAGGCACTACTTGCTGCTATTTTGACCCTTTACTTCAAGTTGATTTGTGAAACTTGCAACGCTGGGGCAATTCTTTACCAGATCACCAATCAAGTTCTTTTCGCTCTCGCTTGAAACCGGTCCACGCAGTGTAACTACACCTTTACGAGTAATGATTTTGACATTCTGGCCGTCAACAGACATACCCTTAGTGTCCATAATCGCCTTGCGCAAATCGCGTGTTATATCTACATCTTTCTTCTGAGCTGACTGGTCTTGAGGGGTCACTTTTCCAAGTTTCTGGTCTCTAGTGTTTTTGCTTGTATTGTTAGGCGCCTTCTCTTGAGACTCCTCAAATTTCCGCTCAGATTTAGCAGCATCCTCTGCGTGCACCGCCACTGCATTCATGCAGACTGCCGCCAACAGCGCAACTGTTGCTAAACTAACATTCTTCAATTGCATTACTAGTCTCCATTTGTCTTAAGCTAATCTACCTAAATTTCTCTGATTATTTTTCTGCTAGCTGTGGTGTGCTTCTCTCGGCTCTAAATTCTTGAACTTTCGCACCAACTTTTTCAGCAGTCGTGCTACATTTTTCAATAGCTGGAAACAAGAGTTTCTCTTCAGAATCAAAGTGTTTCTGCACAGCCAACTTTAACTCGCTAACACCTTTTTCGTACTCCTGTTGATCACCATCAGCCGTAAGGCGCTGCAGCTGATCAACAATCAAGCGCATTTGATGATGGCTCTCGGCGCCAGAGCAGGGTTCATCGGAACACGACTCTTTCTCCTTTAAAGCGGGATAAACAACCTCATTTTCCAACGTAGAATAAGCGTTCAAGGCTATTGAAATAGCACTGACCAGATCTTCTTTCTCTTTAAAATCAGTTGTCTTTTCATAATTCGAAAACATTTTGCAGAGTGAAGCTTGATCTTCTTTTAACAGCTTCACTGCTGAACTATTGCATTCAGTGCCGCAATTTTTACTAGTGTCATCCATAAGTTATTCAAGCCTCCTTGTGTGTGCCCAACAGTTGTTACGCACTGCCCATCAGACTCCGTTTAGGACCTTTAGTTCCCAACGATTTGGAAACAAAAAAGAACTATCTGCCTTTAACCGTCCCCAAAATTGTCTTCGCTAGCTCAACACCATTTGCTCAAATTGAGCGTTCACATGTTCGTTATCTGCTTCTGAAAGAACTGACTGAAGCTTCGGATAGTATTCGTTTACACAAAAAGCTCGATGGTCATTGAACCTTACCGCTAATGATTCAAGGGCATTTCGAAAGCCTGGTTCGTCAATGTGAATCATTACAATGCTGTCGATCGCTTCGTCCATACCTTTGATTTCGGCTTCGGCCCTTTCGCTCATTGGAATCACAACTTCGCTATGGTCAATGTTTTTGACGATCATCTGTTCTTTTTCAAAATGTCCTTCTAAAGATGCGAAAGCACGCTTGGACTCTTCTAATAAGCGCTCTTGTGGCCAAACGCCAAAGTTAGCTACTGTTTCATTCAAGCGATGTGCAATTGAGTCGCCATCATCATTTAAGTATTTAAAAACGTTCATTGCCTTACTCCCTGCGTTACATAATGCCGGACGCACTTCTAAGTAGATAGTTCCAGAAAAGTCCCTGGATAGTTCGAGAAGAGTTGAAACATGGCAGTGCATTCTATGGCAAACAATCGCCTTGTAGCCAGTTTGCTGCAATTGGATTTCGCAGACATTCTATTTATATACGCAAATTGAAGAGAGCCTTGGTCGTTCAAAGTAAGTACTGCAAAAAAGGAACCAAGTGCCCTATATCGCGTCAGCACACACAGAAAGAACAAACTTTGGAGATTACGAAAATGTCTATTCTATCTTTTATCCTTTACCTTATAGTTGCCGCCGTTTGCGCTTGGATCGCAGCAGCTGTAGTACCTGGTAGGGTTCCTGGTGGATTCTTTACTGCCGCTATATTCGGTATCATCGGCGCCTGGATCGGTAGCAGCCTAATGGGGTCATTCGGTCCGGTTGTTGAGAGTGTGGCAGTGGTGCCAGCTATTATTGGCTCTGGTCTTTTAATTTTCATGCTGACCTTCCTAACAAGGTCGGCAAAAACCATATAGGTCAGGTCGCGATAAAGTCGCGATAAAGAGGACTGGCCATGTGGCAGAAGCTTTCGCTGATATTAGTTTTGATGATGCTTTGTCAATCAAGTCAGGCTAAAACATTTACCGTTGACGGTGAAGAAGTAAATCTCGCTCAGTTGATTGACAAGGCAGAGCAGCAAGGAACCCTCAGCAGGGAACAAGCCATCCAGATTCGTACTGAAGAAAATGCTATTTGCCAAAAAGAACTCAGGTTTAAATCAAATAGTAAGCGCGCCATTAGCTCCATCGAACAGGCGCAGATCAATAGAGAAGTAATCAATCTTAGATTACGCATTCAAAAGCTAAGCAAATTACGAGCTGACAACACCGGTAAAAACGTAGGTGACGGACGCCCCGAATCACCCACAGCCCAAGTGCAATCTTCTAAACCGGCAGATTTGAGAATAGTTACGGCAATAAGAAGAGCTGTTATGAAAGACCAGACCCTTTCTAACACAGCCAAGAACACCAAGATAATTGTTATCAACGGTAAAGTGGTTCTTCGAGGGCCCGTCAAAAGCTCTGCCGAGAGCAACACTCTATTCGCCCTAGCCGAGAATTGCGTAGGTGCCAGAAATATTTTAAACGAGTTACAAGTATTACCGAGGTGAGGATTTATGAAACAAGCAGTGATATGCCTAGTTAAGACGTACAGCCAAGCTGACACGCTTGTTGGGCAATTAAAAAATGAAGGCTTTGCCAACACCGATATTTCAGTTCTCATGCCAGATGAAAATGGGCTAAGAGATATGAGTTATGAAAAGCATAGTAAAGCCCCAGAAGGAAGTTCAACCGGTGCTGCATCTGGTGCCTTGCTCGGTGGAGCAATTGGAGTTCTAGCGGGCATCGGTGCGCTGACAATTCCTGGACTCGGTGCCTTTATTGCTGCAGGCCCCATCATGGCCGGCCTCAGCGGAGCAGCTGTCGGTGGCGCCGTTGGCGGCATCACCGGTGGTCTCATAGGTTTAGGATTACCTGAATATGAAGCAATTCAATATGAAGGCAAACTAAAAGACGGCAATCTGCTTATCTCTGTTCACACAGAAGATCGAGATAAGGTCAAACGGGCAGAGCAAGTGTGTAAAAACAATGGCGCTTCCGATATCAATTGCGTTAACGAAGAGAAAGTACCTACCAATCGGTAGTAAGGAGAAAATCTGATGAATATGGATCAGCTTAAAGGCGACTGGAAACAGCTTCAAGGTAAAGTGAAGACTAAGTGGGGCAAACTCACCGATGACGACATGACTGTAATTGAAGGCAAGCGGGATGAGCTCGCTGGCAAAATTCAAGAGCGCTACGGCATGGCAAAAGAAGCTGCCCAGAAAGAGCTTGATGATTTTTGCAAATCACTCAGCTAAATATTTGAAGTAGTTCGCCATAAAACTAGCGAAATTATAGTTCTGTTAGCCTTAAGACTGTTAACGGCGCAGTAATAGCGCGGAAATACGGCGAGGTCTGTTGATTTGAAGCATAAGGCACTGCAGAAAGAGAGGAAGCTGCAGCGTTAGCAGCATCTTCCTCTCTTTCTGTTTCCGCTGTTCAGCCGTGCAAATCTTGAAGACGCTGCATTTCGAGTATCTCATCGTCGCACGCCGGGCAGAAGT
>JBBRMD010000115.1:0-8767 GCA_038231015.1 Candidatus Obscuribacterales bacterium | reverse complement strand
CGCAAAGAGATCCAAATCTTTTTGCGCACTGGAAATTAGGAATTATGCCAGATGGCTGGACGGTGGGAGCCGGATGAGTTGAGAGGCTCATGTCCGGTTCTGAGAGAGGCTGGGGGTGAAATTCCCCTGGTCCACTCACCCCGTCGCAGAGAGCTTCTTCGGATCTTTAAAAAGAGAGCTTGTTCATCATGAAAAATATAAAACAAGAGAAGAAGCACGATTGAGCATATTTAACTACATAGAAACGTTCTACAATAGTCGTCGACTACACTCGTACTTAAATTACGTCTCCCCTGACGAATTTGAAAACAGCATGGCAGCAGCATAAAAGCGGATTCGCACTTTTTTACTGTCCGTGACCAGGGGGAAAGATCAATATTTACCTTTGTAGTCTATTACCGCGACTGGGATATCGGCCCGTGAACGAACTGGAGATCCTAACATCTGCAGCCTCAGGAGATGTCGAGAAGCGCCGGTGAACATGACGTCAAATCATGACTGGACTGACTTTCCAGTCAAAACATGATAAAGTTCACGCTAATAGAAAGTCCGGCTGCGGAGTGCAGCAAATGACAGCCTGCTGAGCACTCAAGCGAGCCACAGGCTTTGGTATCCCGCTGTCAATCGCCGTCAATTGGTATGTCGAAAGGAATCAAAGCTAATGGACAGTTTTCTAGAACCTATGGAACGTTTTCTAGTACTCATTGGTGAACGACACCTCATCGTTCCTGCTGTGCTCTTTCTTGTTTCGCTCATAGTAGCAATTGGCCTATTCCTTGTTATTCCTAACGCGATTCATGCTCGACGAGGGCTAAAAATGGCCCTAGCTCTGTTAAAAGGTACAGATGGCAGGCTGGACGAAACCGCTTATAACAAACTAGATGACGCCTTTCTTAAAAATGACCTGCTCGGACACTCATGGAAAGAATTTAGCGAAACAGTCATCAAAGAAAAAGTGGATGACACTATTAACATCTGGAATAGCCGCCAGGCAGAAGACTTTTTCTCTTTTGACAAAATAGTTTTGCCTAAGTTACATCTTACCTTTCTCGAAGCAGTGCCAGGTATTGTTACAGGCATTGGACTGTTAGGAACTTTTATCGCTCTATTCGACGGGCTAAAAAACTTGCACGTCGGAACAGACATGCAAGTGACTGGTATTGGTGGCCTGATAAACAATTTGAGCTCCAAATTTCTTTCTTCCATCATTGGGGTGTCAGCGGCTGTTTTTTTCCTAATTTTTGAGAAAATTTGCGTAGGCACTCTCGAGAACAAGTGCCATGAGCTTGAGCGTCGATTAAACAATCTATTCCCTCGAGTAGTTACTGAAGGCCTTCTAACGAAACTGCTCGTTGAAGCAAAAGAACAAACCAGCCAACTCAAACATTTCAATACAGACATGACCTCACGGTTAAAGAGCAGTCTTGAAGAAAGCATGCAGCCCACGATGAATCGCATGATAGAGGCAATAGAACGACTTACTGATCTCACTGACAACTTTCACAAGCAGAATTTGCCAGCGACGGAGCAAATCGTTGCCTCGATTGGCCGACTAAGTGATGCTACTGAACAATTTCAAAACGAGAAAGGCGAGCAGAATTCAGAAGTCTTAGAAAACATGGTGGCAAAATTCTCTGAAAAACTTAGTTCAGGAGCTAATGCAGAAATTTCAAATTTATCTGGCGTATTGGCATCAACTAGCGAAACCCTAGGGCGCATGACTGAAAGAATGGAGCAATCCATGAGTAACATGGAATCGCAACTTAGCTCGCAACAAAGTGAGGCCCAAACTCAGAGGGAAGCTCTAGCGAAATCAGTCCTCGAAATAGTAAATCGATTGGACGCGCACTCTGGCTCTTATCTTAATCAAATCGAAGATACCAATAAAATCGCTACCGCACGGCTAGAAACACATTTACAAGAGACTCTAGCAGCAAATAAAGCACAGCAAGAAGAACAAGCAGAACTATCTAAAGCTCAGCAAAATCAGTTGAGAGAAACCACCGAAGCTTTGATGAAATCACTTTCTACTAACGGCTCAGAACAATCTGAAAAGTTAGAAGAGGTAACCCGCTCCGTTATCACCAGACTTGATGAATCAGCACAATCACTTACTGCAAATCTACAGTCATCTGCTAATTCAAACTCGGAACAGTCAGCAGCGCTCCACGAGGCAAACAGTGCATTGAAAGAAACAACCGCATCCCTAACTTCAATGCTTAGCAACAACAGATCATTGCTACAAGATTGGAGCAAGGTGGCGGGTGAGCTTTCCGAATTAACTGGCTCGCTAAAGTCTTCCTCGTCTCAAATACATGAGATACAAGATTTGAGCAAGCGGGCGATTACTGAAATCACCAGCCAGCTTAAGCATTATCAAGACAATATGGATACCACCGAAAAGATGTGGGCGCAACAGAAGCAACTGCATGAATGGCTAGACAACAATGTCGCAAAATTACTCAAAGAAGTAAACGACGCAATGATCAATTTCCATGATCACACTCATGAAACTCTCGGTCAGAGCTTGACTGAATTCGATAAGGCACTAGCCAATGCCGTTGGCAAGCTAGCGGGAACGGTTCAAGATCTTGATGGCAGGTTGGACGAGCTCACAGCAAGCCTAGACAAAGCGCTTGCTAAAAACGTGAACTAACCTTATGGCTCGCCGTAAAACTGCAACCGATTTTAGTCACTCGATGACAGACTTGATGACAAGTTTGGCTGTCATCGTGATTTTGCTGTTGGTGGTTTACATAAGCCGTTCCTACCGCGTAATGAAACAAGCTCTCGATGAAGCACAAAACAGCAGTAAAGCAATAAAAGTCAGACTATTAGGAACGTTGAAGCAGTTGCATCTTCCTGCTGAAGAAGACCCAAACGATCCACTTGCTCTAATCATCCGCATCAGGGCAGACGAGCTCCAATTCGCAGTGAACAGATCCGAGCTGAGCACAGCAGGCAAACAATATCTCAAAAAATTTATGCCTAGCCTTATTGAGGCTTTGTCTAATTCAGCTTACAAGAAAGACGTAAACTCACTTTTAATCGAAGGACATACCGACTCTGACGGAAACGACGAGCTGAATTTAAGATTAAGCCAGGATCGAGCATTTGAAGTACTTCGATGTTCCTTGAATGAGACCGGCCTAAACTTAGGCATGCGCGAATATCTGCTGCTTATAGCCTCGACCAATGGAAGAGGCGAGCGTGATTTAATGCCTCAAGACGTGAAAGAGGGCTTTGAAAATAAAGCTCAAAGTCGCCGAGTGGAATTTCGCATAAGAATTAAATCCTATGAACAAAAGAGGAAAGTCACTAATAATCTATCTCCGCCTGCTTCAAAGGCTAGAGATGACGAGAATATAACTTCAGCTAGCAAGACACCGGTTGAAACATCATCACAATGAGCCTGATTACTTCAACATTGGAAGAATTGGCACGCTCAAGTCGGGCGCTTGTTCAAGCAAGCGTAAAAAGCCCTGAAGCAGGCTTGAGCTACTATAAAAGTGCGCTCAAAAACGAACTGAAAGACTTTGCCGAGGCAAAGCTTAGCGAAGTCACTACAAATGAGCTGAATGACGCAGTGTTGCTTTGGAAAAAGCACAAGCGAAACGATAACATTAGCCAGATAACAAAAAGGACATATCGAATTCTGTGTAGCGAACCGGAGATGCTGCAAGACGATGTTTTCTGCTACCATATTTATACGCAACTTGGCTCCAACCCAAGGTTACTAATACCGTTGCTGCTGTCGCATCACAGAATATGGAAAAGCAACCCCCAATTCAAGGAAGTTGATCTGCTACTTGAGCAAGCAGTTAAAGACTATAGCGGCAAGGATAGACTTCTTAGTAAATGGAAAGAGAATGCAAAATTCATCATTGGCAAAGATTGCACGGCCAAGCTAGCAGAAGAAATGCTAAATCACCGCGCACCATTACGTGTCTTTGTGGAAAAATACAATCTAATATTAGACAATACGAATTTTTCTGCCGATATCCAAAGGCAAGCCTGTGGGCTGGCATCGCAAGCACTAAGGTTCAATAAGCAGCTATACGAACCACTGTGGCGATTCATACTTGGGCCGCTACTTGAAGCACATACCATTACGAAAGAGGTGAGAGCAGACGTACTGGCGTCGGCTATGTTAGTTATTGATGAATACTCAATAGATTCGAAAGCCACAGCCATCGAGCTGCTAAAAGACTATATTCTGCCACACCAAGAATTCGGCGATCCCCGTCTCTATCCAGCCAAATGGAATTCCTTTCCACTGACAGCAAAACAGCACTTCATAGCGTGGCTATCGGAAGAAGACATACGACTATTCTTTGACCTAATAATAAAAAATGATACCAGCGGCCGGAAAGCTTTTTGGCTGAAATATGCAAAACGGATGCACAGTTCAAGCGTTGTAATCTCAGGAAAGGATTACTACGAGAACGCACGAAAGCTCGTAGACCTCTCCGCAAAAGGAAGAGTATTCCAAAAGTGGCCTCCTTCCAATGAAAGCAGTACCTTTATTATGAATTTTGGCGAATATATTGCCGTTGAATTTAGCGATGTAGGAAACGCATGTTTTGTATATGACGCGCTCCGCTTTAAAGAGCTTTTCGGAGACATACACCGGCTAAAAGTCAGCGGTGGACGCCATCTCAAATCAGAAATTAAGGCAAAAATCAGGCAACGTCATCCGCTTGGTTGGGAGGCTCGCCTCACTCCGAGACTCGCAGAACTAGGAATTAGACAAGGTAGGTAATGAAAATGCCACTATCAGCAACTGCAGCACGAATAGAACTCGTTTGTAAGCCAGTCAAAAATGGTGAAAGCACTATTGAGCAGTCTGGTATTAGTTTCCGAACATCCAAAGAAATTCTTCCAACAGGCGCTTTTGAGCCTAGCGACGTAAAGCAACTTACAGACTTTGGCTTTCAGCTCAGCGCCATGCTGCCAATAATGGTTGAACAGGAGATCGCAGACATAGACGGCACCGAGATCTTCGTGTCATTTGAAAATGTGCATTGCCTATACAATCCTGATCTTGAACTTGGTCTAACTCGCTGGCTGCCGGAACTGTGCCCCTACACACTGCAAATTGAAGCTCGCAACATTATCGGTAGTGAAGATTTCAAATACGACTATTCATTTTACGAAGGCAACCAGCGCGTGCTGATTCAGCGTCGAGGATGCTTTGTAGTTAAGGGCAGCAATATTTATTGTCTCCCGAATACGTATTACAAACTAGTTGAACAGCTCGACAAATTCAACAGCCTGCCTTCTATCGAGAAAACTAGAAACAAAACACTAGAGACATTTGCGGAGATAAGCTTACTAGCGAAAAGCCTTGGCGCAAACCTAGACAAATATCTGGCCACTACGCACGTAGTAATGCCAACAAAAGTCGGTATTCAAATAGAACAAGATGCAGAAGGCCGTGTTAGTTTTTTGCCAGAGTTTGATGGCATTCCGCAAGATGAGCTCAGCCAACAGTTCAAACAATTCGGAGATGCCCAGCCCGAGTATCAACTAGCCACTAGTGATGGTGGCCGCCTTAGGATTGTAATAAACGACGAGATAAGGCAAGCTCTGCAGGCCATGAGGAAAGTCGATCGACTGAGCGGAAAAGCAAAAGATAAAGCTCTTACTGCAACTCGCGAAATCTTTGGCCAAATGGACAATCTCGATTGCGTGGACTTAAAGACATTTGGACCAAGAGTTAAAGGTGTTGGTCCATATGTGTTCCAACCAAAACCATTCATCCGCACTTACTCGCCAGGTTTCCTAAATAGTGAAGGCGCTGACATATTCGCAAGTGACTCTACGGGCAAGAGGATCTGCGATGTTGGCATTGAAGCAGTCGATAGTGATGGAAACACCATCAATATTCCAATATCAGACGCAGCAGAACTAGAGACAACAATCGAAGCAGTTACGTCAGCGGAAAGACAGGGACACACTTGTGTTGAATTGAGTGACGAGAACAACATAAAGCGAAGAATACCGCTGGTACCAGAACTTTCCAAAGGTTTGGCGGCAGTCGAAAGGCAGTTTGCGAAGAAAAAAAAATCGGAAAGGGAACTTCCCGAAAGAATCAGTCAAGAAAATTCAGATCGCCGCTATCTCCTCATTTACGATAATTCAGAGGCTCTCGACTATATCGAGCAATCGGCTGACGTGAGCGCTAAAGACATCGAAGGTTGCGAGCTGCCCAGCTCACTGAAAAAAGCTATCGGGATTAATCCTTTAGAACTCAAGGACTTTCAAAAAGCTGGAGTCGCCTGGCTTCAACGATGCTTCCGATCCGGCAGCGGAAGAGCCGCTGCCGGACGACGCGGTGTTCTCTTGGCTGACGACATGGGTCTGGGAAAAACCCTGCAAATTTTGACATTTCTAGCCTGGTTTATAGAAACTGGCTATAAGGAAAACCTGGCCAAAGATAAGCCACCTTATGAGCCGATTTTAGTGATAGCACCAGTTATATTGCTACAAAATTGGAAACAAGAGATCTCACGATTTTTTGAATACGATGGTGCCAACTTCGAACCCTTCACAGTGCTCTACGGTGACCAACTAAAGGATTTCAAGATCACCAAAGCTAAGGGCCGCGAATATGAGCATGGCGGAGCTAGTCTGGATACCGACCGCATGCGCCGAAACAGATTGATCATTACAAATTTTGATACCGTCAAAAATTACCAGCATTCGTTTGCGCAGGTGGAGTGGTCGGTAGTGGTTGTTGACGAGGCTCAAGAAATTAAAGAGCCTAATACAACGATCACCTGGGCGCTAAAAAGCCTAAATGCACTTTATCGCATAGCGATGACTGGAACACCTGTTGAAAATTGTCTAGCAGATCTTTGGAACATCATGGACTTTGCCCAACCAGGAATACTTGGCACCCGAAAGTTATTCAGAACAGAATATGAATCAGATTTGGCCGAAATAAGTGACGAAGAAAGAGCAAAACGAGCTCAGAGCCTAAGAGAACGTCTGTTATATCAATCACCGAACGCTTACTTAGTGCGGCGAACAAAGGAAGGCAGCCTTGATGGCCTACCTGCAAAAAATATTCTTGTGCGCAGATCAATGCTTTCTCCTGAGCAAGAAAAACTTCACCTGGAAATACTCAGTCAAGTAAATGCAGAACAGAAAGAAAAGAAAGGCATGCATTTGGTTGCAATTCAACGACTCTCAAAAATATATCAACATCTTGATCTTGATGAAGGGGATCTATTAAGAGGCACCCCCCAAGACTATCTGAAGCGTTCTCCAAAGCTAAGAGATACCATTTCACTTCTGAAAGAGATACATCAACGTGGCGAAAAAGTGCTTATCTTTGCGATATCAGTCAAGATGCAGGCAATTCTAAAAATTGTAGTTGACAAAGAATTTGGCCTAAATATTTCGGTCATTAATGGTTCGACAAGCAGCAAGGCTTCGAGCACAGGCAAAGGTAAAAGACTGGAAGCTATAGATAGCTTTGGTGAGAAACAAGGCTTTAACGCTATGATTTTATCGCCCGACGTCGCTGGCGTTGGCTTAAACATTGTCGCAGCTAATAATGTAATTCATTATGGAAGGTGGTGGAATCCGGCCAAGGAATCTCAGGCCACTGATAGAGCCTACCGTATTGGCCAGACCAAAGACGTAAATGTGTATTACCCCATATCCGTCTCCGAGAAATTCACAACCTTTGATGAAAAGCTCCACCTTTTGCTCGAGAACAAGAAACAAATCGCTTCTGATTTTCTCGTACCAAGTGATTCCTTGACTATCTCTGGCCAGGATCTATTCAACGAAATCGATCTTTCAACATCGAAGCAGTCCGGCGGTAGCAGTGCCACCCAAACATGCATAACGATCGACAAAATCGGACAATTCGAGCCAACGAAATTTAAATCTGCTATTGCAGCCTTGCTAGCCAAGGCTGGATGGGAAGTAAAGTTGACACCACTTAGTCAAAACTTAGGTATCGATGTAATTGCAACGAAGGGCAGCGAAGTTCAACTGTGCCAATGTCGGGTACTTGTAGAAAGCGGGCAGGGACAATCATTTGATTTATCAATTGCTAAACAAGCCGTCGAATATTATAGGCTTAAAGTTCTAGGCGAAGGTTTCAGAGAAGCAAGATACTCTGTTGCGGCTTACACTGCCGGCAATATAGACAAAGACATTAAGAAGGAATGCGAAAGATCAAAAATCGATCTAAATGCGCGAGACAGTTTGGCAAAATTGCTAAAACAACATCAGATCACGAACCTAGATGTCGAGATTCAAGACACTTCTAGAAATTGCTCGGTCAGGAGCGCTTGAACACAGACTAAATCAGTGACATTTCAGCTATCTAAGGCTACCAATTGCAAAACGAACAGCTAGCAAAAATTCAACTAGCTATCGAAGCAGAGATTGCAGCGGTGTATCGTAATCAGTCAAGAAAATTTGCTCTGGACAACGGTCATTTGGTTGCTGTGGCAGATGAAGGATTTCTCTACTCATTCAGAACAGAACTGTCCATAAATATTCCGCCAGAATCGCCTATCTCGTTTTATCCTGCCGATGGAATTCGCTGCAACGGCATTTGGGTCAGTCAAAACGACTTCGACGTTCTAATCAATCTTGAGAAGGGCTTGTCCCGAGTTTAGTTGAAATATGTGGCGATCCCCTCCAGGACTAGCCTGGTATGGTTTAGGTGCGAACCAAAAACACATACAAAGAGGATCAACCATGAAGAAATCATCCAACGTAAAGAGCATCCATGTCAAGG
>JBBRMD010000114.1:0-8802 GCA_038231015.1 Candidatus Obscuribacterales bacterium | reverse complement strand
GTTAGATCTAAAAGAAAGAGCGAAGAAGATTGGCTTGAAGGCAATTGCAACTAACTGGGAGAAGTACGTCGGCGAGAGTTGGTTAGAGCCTTTAATTATTGCGGAGGAAAAAGAGAAGGACAGGCGAAGTCTAGAAACAAGACTGAGAGAGGCAGCAATTGGTGAATTCAAACCGATGGCAGATTTTGATTGGGGCTGGCCTGAGAAGATTGATCGAGAACAAATCGAAGAGTTGCTCACTCTAGATTTTCTGAAAGACCATTCCAATATTGTCTTGCTGAGCACCAACGGCCTGGGCAAGACAATGATTGCGCAGAATCTGGCGAGCATTGCGCTTGGGCGCGGCTACAAAACACGCTTTGTGAAAGCTAGCTACATGCTGAACCAGCTTCTCGAATGCGATGGTGCCAGTGCTAGAAGTCGATGCCTGAAAAAGTATTGTTCGCTCCATTTGCTTGTGGTTGACGAACTCGGCTACATGAATTACGACAACAGATACGCTGACCTTCTGTATGAGGTCATCTTCGGTCGTTACCAGAAGGCATCAACGGTGATCACGACCAACAAAGGCTTCAAACAGTGGGGCGAAATCTTTCCCAACGCTGGATGTGTAGTCACTATGGTAGATCGACTGTTGCACAGATCGGAGACGATTGTAATTGAGGGTGAGTCATATCGGCATCATGAGGCGATGGAGCGGGCTGCACTGAAAGAGGCTGAACGCAAAGCACGCAGAAAGAAGACAAAAGAAGAACCAGCCAAGAAGGAGAAAAACTAATGACTATTCGTGTCCTGATGTTTTTGGAGTGCAATCAATGCCATGCACCGTTCGAGCAAAGGTTCGTAGCAGCTAGTGAGTTTCCGGCAGAGCTAAGAGACGAAGTGCACGAGATGGTAATATCCGCCGAGGCTGACCACTGGGAGTGCCGGAAGAATGCTACCGAGCACTACTGCACCGAATGCATCGACCCGCTCTAGGAAAAAACTATCTCAACAAAACGTATCGGCCTCAAAATGCTTAAGCGGCAAATGTGCGCGCTTTTAGCCAGGCGTTAACAATACCACTACTCCTTTCCACTCTATGAAAAGCTAGGCTCGGGCGCAGTTTTGACGAAATCTCTGATTCTTACCCTGATATCTATGAATACATTCCAGCGCCGTCACCCATACCAACTATCTCAATTTTGTTCAGCCAATTTTTGGAAGTAACTCTTTCTAACTGCAAGAAGGAATTTCCATTCAGAATCGCGATCGGATAATACGCTCAAGTTATATTTCTTCGGAATTTTCTTGAACAGATTTCGATGTGTTTTTGACAAGTCACTTTTCGTATAAAATAAAAACACTCTGTGGTCGTCGTAACTTTGAACATACACGAGCCTGCCTACGCCTGAGTCTTCCAACTCTTTTAAGAAAATGTTTTCGATATCAGTTAGGGCTTTGCTTTCACTTTCTCCAGGTAATCCATTTTCCGGGAATTGAAATTCGATGGTCACAAAGGATTCAAAAGGCATTTCTTGTATTGGAGATTCTATATCAACTCTAAGCATTTTAAAAAAAGGCTTTTCGTCCTCTGCTATTCCCGCAGAGCTACCCCACAAACTTTCCTTAAATTTCGCAACTTGAGACACTTAGTAAAACTCCTTTTTTATTATTTGTTTTTGACACTGTCAAAACTGCTCAGCAAAAGAATAAATAGCTGGCAAGGGCGGATCGTCTCGTTTCTTCAGAAGAAACACTTTCTTTCTTTCTTTCTCCTACCGTTCTTTTCCTACTCAGCAATTACTCTGCATTTTAGAGTCCAAAAGAGACGCCAAGTTTGGTCGTCAGTTATTCGAGTCGGACATGTTAATAAAATATTGTCTAAACTGACACCGGGCTTGATTAAGCGTATCGTCGATGGTGCACCCTATAAGCTTAAGGAGCACTTTTAACAAATCGGACAGGCTCTGCGGTGACATCGGTGAAAAATCGGTTAAGTACTTTTGACTAGTTGATGTTGTCTGGGCTGGGAAGGTTCCGCGATGTAACGGAGTCGACTGACAGTCTTGGTGCTACTACCATTAAAGGTCGGAACCTCTCTCTCGTAGCGCGTTTCCTTTCCACCGCTTGAAAATACAACTGTACGAGTGTCAAATATTTGTTCGCGATTGAGCTGCCGCAGCATTGCTGGGGCGATGCCAAAGTGGTCAGATACTTTGTTCTTGTCTTGCCCCTGAATTAGTGTTCGGATCTGGCAATTGAGAATTCCTACTCTAGACTGCTTGTTTAAACCGCGTGCTGCTACTAGGCACATGGTCATGGCCATCACTGTAGCGGCGTCAGTTGGTCCTAGAAGAGTCTTGCTAAGATCGTAACAGTAGCGGCTCACTTTATCGGCATTTTCAAATTCTTGCAGCTCTAGGTAGCATGTACAAAGTGATAGGTAGACTGGTATCAAATCTGGTTCTCTATAAGAGCGATTACGTCTTAGTATCTTGTATGCGCTTTCTAGAAAGAAGCGTGCTTGCTGGTAGTCGCCCTCGTGTATCAATAATCTACCTTTGCCAGCGTGGCTAAAGGCGTAGAACGTGCTGTTTGGCCCTATATATTCGCTTGAGAAGTCGAGAGCTCTAGTGAATGTGTCGTTTGCTTTCTTGTCATCGCCAGACATCCAGTATGCATCGGCCAGGGCTAGTAAGCTTTCTGCAATTGGTTCAGCAGTGCCAATCGCTCCGGCAAGCTCTAGCGCACCTTCCAAGTCTTTGACTGCCTTACTGAGATTTCCTGATTCTAGTGCAGTTAGACCAGCTTTAATTGCGTCCGACCAGGTTCTTGTGGCTTGAGCCCGCCTTTCAATTGTCATACGCTATGCTCCTTCGACCGTTTTAAAAATCATAAGTACTCCATTCTAAATGGGCCTTATTAACTAAGAACCTTCGAATAGATCATTCTAATTTTGGCGACATTGTTGTTTGCTGGCCTTATTCTGGACCGATAGCGGGTTGCCTCGTGAGAGGCATTGGGTCTGAAGAATTAGTTTATTTAAGGCATTCCAATCACCCGATATCATTGATTTGATAACTGAGCGGCTTTAGGGGAAAGAGAGCGTGCAAGACTCGAAAGTTAGCAACATATCGAAGCGAGTTAAAAAGCTGCTGGCATTGGCTGACGGTAATCAGAATGAGCATGAAAGAGACGCAGCCATGAAGCTTGCTATGGAGCTGTTGTCCAAGCACAATCTTGATTTGGCTTCGGTAAACTCGCTGGCTCAAACGCATGATGTTGTTGAGTTTGCTGTTGTACTCAAGCTAGAACCATGGCTAAGATCAGTTCTCCATGCCGTTTGTAAGCTTTATTACACCGAGTTTTTTATGAGGTCAATTTACAAAGGTTATTACAGAGACCGTAAAGAGTGGCATCCAACTTTTGTTGGTACAGAAGAAAACATTAATGTCACTATGGAAGTGGCTGCCTGGCTTATCAACTCCATTAGGCTTGAGAGTAATTGTCTATTTTCTGAACAATATGAGCGTCGCAGTTTTAGGCTAGGGGCTGCGCATCGGCTTTACGAAAGAGCGTGTGCTTTGATACATGAAGAGAAGAATTTGGGCCAAAGCTCGAAGGGAAACGAGCTAATGGTGCTGCGCAATCAACTAGAAAGCGCCAATCACGAGCATATAAGTCATAAAAAGCTTGGTAGTTTTCAGCCTCGCGGAAGCTATCACGATGGTGATGCCTATGGCATGGGAGAGTCGTTTGGCGATAGTGTTAATTTGGGCCGCAGCTCGAAGCCCAAAGCAATAACCATGAGAGGCTAGATTTTCGTCTTATCAATATTCACAACAAGATAGTTCAGAGCCTCTGGTGCCATCTCAGGGCACTCCAATAACAGAACGATGGCCGAACGATTACATCTGCTGTTGAGCCGGGAATAAAGGTAACAATCATCAGCCGAGGTCAGAGGTGGACGGTTCGGACGAAAATTACTCGCGAATCTGGTTGAGAAAGTATAAGACTGGCCATCTCGCATCTGCCCATTCTGATGTGCCAAATTACAGCATTAAGTGTTTTCCTTACGGTATTACCGGGGCGCTTGATAACTCCGTGGGCCTGCTGGAAGACACTAAGCCTGCCTATTATCGCTTCCTCTTTTGGGGCGCTATTATTTTGGCTATTTTGCCTATCGGTGCAGTTACCTCTTTTGCTCTATCTGCCGCAATGAAGATGACTGGTCTGCTGCTATTTCTCGCTTTGTTCTGCATCATTATGCCGAATCTGTTCCTGTATACAATTGCTCGACGCTTGGTGAAGTTGATTGATAACTATGTGGACACAAAGCTATTCAAGGTTGTTTCTATTAGTATCCGTGAACGGTCAATAAACTTGTATCTGAAAGGGCAAAAGCCTATCTCTATTCCCCTTTCTTCAATCAACGAAATTGAATTAGTAAAGTCAAAGAGTGCAGATTTGGCAAAGCAGATCATTGCTATTACTGGGCCTGGCATGAAAGAACCTATTTGTATAAAGCTGTCGGCTATTCACACACATGAGAATTGGATGATACTCTCTCATGCAATTTCTAATTTTGCTAAACATATTCACATTGACGACGGTATCGCCAAAGCTCTTACTCTGCCTAGCGCTGATACTTCTTTCACTGAGCTGTGGCTAGATAGCTTGTCGTCAGCACCAGAGGCTGAGTCATTGCAAGAAGTTCCAGATGGGCAAGCATTGGCAGATGGACGCTATCTGGTCAAGTCTAGATTGGCTTCAGGCGGGCAGGGCCATGCCTATCTTTGCCAAGATCAAACAACTCAGCAAGAGGTTGTGATTAAGGCTTATTTGCTGCCAGTTTATCAGGGTAAGCGTTTGAAAGATCTCGCGATTGAGCAGCTAGAAGCTGAATCATTGATGCTGCAAAAAATTAAACATCCACAGATTGTCCAATTTATTGATTGGTTCAGCACTTCAAGCTGTGCTTTCCTCGTACTTAATCGCATCTCTGGTAAGAATCTAAGGCAATGCCAGCCCGCTATGGCACCACTATCTGCAGAGCTTGTGCAAAATTTGACTTTACAGATGTGTGAAATTCTCAAATATTTGCATTCGTTTGACCCACCAATTATTCATCGCGACTTCACGCCAGACAACTTGATTATTGACGGCCAGCAGAGGCTCACACTAATAGACTTTACTATTGCCGAGCCTAGTGGCACTGTCTCAGGCTTACCACCGGCAGGCAAACCGGCTTACATGCCGCCAGAACAATTTCGTGGAGAAACCTGCATACAGTCTGATATTTACGCTCTTGGTGGCACGCTGCAATTTCTGTTGAGCGGTCATGATCCTGTAGCACTTGAGCAAGCCGATATTTTGGTTACTTATCCCGACGCTTCACCCTTGCTAGCTGAGATCGTTTATAAATGCCGCGCCCAGGAGTCAACGGATAGATGGCAGTCTGTTGACGAAATAGTTGCTCTACTTCGCTCTCCATCTAGGGCGCAGTAATATGGATAATCCAACAAGTTTGATCAAGCTTAAATATCATCCTGCCACTCTCGAGAAGATCGAGCGGCAGCGAGCGATTGTCCCGATTCTTTTGATTTTGGGCACTATTGTTTTGTTGGTGCTATGCATAGCTATGTTTATGGCTGGTGTTGCCATGCATTCCATCTCTGGGACGAGGTTGATGTTGCTCTCAATCTTTTGTATGGCGATTGGTACTTTTTCAATGTGGAGCAAAGTCAGAAAAGTTTCTGACGCTTATCTTGCACAGATACAACCTTTGATTGTCACCTCTGGTGGTGCCATATTTCCGTTCGGTACTATTTTGCAGTTAAAAGGTCGCCGCTGGCGTCGTTGGGATGAACTGAAAAATGCCTTCATTCGCTGGAATGATGGTCCTGATTTCGATGATAGTGATTCTTTAGTGCTCACATTCAAAGACGGCAGTTGTACCAAAATTGCTCTGAAAACAATGTTGCACCAAGACATAGAGAAGCTGCTGGTGGCATTAGAAATGTGGGCGCCGCCGTCGGCTATCAGTGGCAATTTTGTCGACTTGCGAGGCTATCTGAGTCAAGCTTTAGTCAGACAAGGGCTCAAGAGTTACACCGCGCTTTGGAACGACGAGCTTAGTAGGCGCTTTAGCTTAGCTACTTTTCGCGCTTTACCTGCTGGTACAACTTTGCAAAATCGTCGTTTTGAGATTACTAGTCAACTTGGCTTTGGCGGCTTTTCGGCCGTCTATAACGCTGTCAATTCTCGCGGAGAACAGGTCATTATCAAAGAGCTCTCAATTAAGCAGCTTGAAAATGAGGCCGTGAAGGATGCTCTCTTAGAGCATATGCAAAGAGAAACTGCTCTGCTAGCAAAAATTCAGCATGCTCAAGTTTGTAGATTGTTAGATAGTTTTGTTGAGAACGATCGCCACTATATTGTCTTGGAGAAAATTCCCGGCTCAACTTTGCGACAAGTGATTGTCGACAACGGGCCCATGGGTGAAGCGGAGGTAAAGGTACTGGCTCTGCAAATGGCAGAAATACTTACCTATCTCCACTCACAGCAACCGCCCCTGGTGCACCGTGATTTCACGCCAGATAATCTCATTGTCAGAGCGAACAAGTATCTTACGTTAGTTGATTTCAATGCCGCGATGGAATTTCTTGCCGGAGCTACTGGCACTATCATTGGCAAGCACCATTACATGCCGCCCGAACAAATCAAAGGAAAAGCAGAAGCCGCGAGCGACTACTTTAGTATGGCTGGCACTATCTATTTCTTACTAAGTGGTCGTGACCCCCGGCCCCTTTCACAACTTGATATGCGCGCAGAGGGCATACCTGTTTCAGATAGTCTCAATCGACTGATCTTCAGTCTCACTAATATGGATAGCGCGGCTCGGCCAAACATCCAACAAATTATCTCGGCGTTATGGCTAGAATTTTAGGCTCGTTCAGAACTCGATCGGATAGAGTAAGGACAGCCACTAGAGGAGATTTAGAGAAATGGATGACAAAGATAAGTTGCAAGCGATAGGCATTCTCAATAAGATTATGGAGTTGGAATTAGCAGGTGTTGTCCGCTATACCCACTACTCTTTGATGGTTTACGGCTATAACCGTATTCCGATTGTGAGCTGGCTCAAAGCAAACTCTAATGAGAGTCTTTTGCATGCTCACAAAGCTGGTGAGCTTGTAACCCTTCTGGGCGGCCACCCTTCGCTAAAAATTGGACCTTTGCTAGAAACTGAGAGACATGACTTAGGCGATATTTTACGCGAAAGTTTGGAGCATGAAAAGAATGCGATCGGTGCATACTATGAGCTTCTACATGCTGCTGAAGGTAAGTCAGTATTGCTAGAAGAGTATGCTCGCGAAATGATTATGAACGAAGAATTGCACTTGGATGAAGTTAACAAGATGCTGAGAAAGCCTGGAGACATCCATCCTTTCCACGCCTAGTTCGTGATTCTTCTAGCACGCTAGATTTGAGTAAAATGCCAGATTTTGCAAATTACTACTAAGAAGCAAGGAAAGGTTTTGACCTGACCTTGCTTTTTATTCGCAATTACTTTTGATAGATCTTGCGAATTGTATTAGCGTCTCGGTCACTCAATTTTATTAAAGGCGATTTGAAGTACATTACATCTAGGCCCGAAGGTGAATGACCATCAATTCCAAGAGCATGGCCTGTTTCGTGGAGGGTCAAATTGAAGATTTGCTCTTTAGCTCTCGGCGTCATTTCTTTGATGTCATAACTGGGTGACGAGAGATTGACAAAACTTTTTGTCACTAACTCTCGGCCGTTTGAAGATGTCTGCCCAGCACTGCCGATATTCATGGGGTCATCGACGGTGGCACGTTGCACAATGATATTTGAATCGTACTGGGTTGGCCAGAGCTCCATGCGAATTGGTGAGCCAGGAAATTGGCACCACAATTGCATTGCTTGGAAAACATAAGTGCGTAACTCCGGAGAGAAACCTGTCTTTTTATATTGACTAATGAAGACCTTGAGCACTACACCGGGAGCTAAACGTTTAGTAGTTATCGAGTCGCAATAGTCAGGCGAGCCGGGGCTTTGAGTTTCGCGCCAATGAACTAGAGCGGCTAATTCATCACGATATGCAGTGGCAATGGCTACGTTTACACCAGCTTGATTGCCGAGCAGTGCCTTGGCGTAGTTGTCGCTGGCGGCTTGCCAGTCGGCCGTACCGCGTTGATATTGGCCGGTGATATCATTGGCTAGGGCCCGAACATAATATAGGTCGGCCAGGCTACTGGCTGCGTCATGAGGCAAGAGACTTAGTGCTTTGCTATAGCAGGCTACTGCGAGAGCAAAGTTTTTCTGCTCGTACGCTGCTTCGCCTTGTTCTTTGAACTTTGCTGCTTGCTGACTGGCAGTCAGTTTTTCTACTGTCGCGGGTGTCGCCTGTATTTGCCTGGTCTGTACTGGCCTAGTCTGTATTGGCTTGGGTTGTCCAGCTGTTGGTAGGCACCAAAAGCTGGAAAAGCTTGAGAGAGTTAAAGCCACCAATAGTAGAGCTTTATTTGTGAATTTGAGCATCTTGAGCTATAGCTTCCCGTAAAGTTTGAGTCTGGCGCAAGTCTACAGCTACTTTATTTCAAAATTACGGATTTGTCTGAACGGCGCAGTTCTTGGATAGTTAGTAATAACGGGCATGCCCCGAAGCTAGTTGAAATATGAGCGATCCCTCCCAGGCCGAAGCCTGGTATTGTTTTTGGTGCTTAAACTAAAACCAATTGGAGAGACCGCATGAAGAAATCATCGAACAAAAAGACTAAGAATGTCAACCTT
>JBBRMD010000113.1:0-9094 GCA_038231015.1 Candidatus Obscuribacterales bacterium | reverse complement strand
AGTGAAATCTGTTCTGATCACAGCTCAAAGAAAAGAAGCTGCAATTTACTCAGTTGCACGATATTAACCCTATTTTTCCGCCCCATGTAGGGGGGGTGTAGGGGGGACGTTTTTGAAAGTCCCGAAAGTCTTGGGCGATGAGAGACTCGAACTCCCAACCCCCTCGGTGTAAACGAGGTGCTCCACCATTGAGCTAATCGCCCGACAAGACAATTAGTCTAACATGCCAGGCTAACGACTAAGAAGAGAAGAGACTTAATCAGCTTAGCTTTGCTTCAAAATTGCAACGATCAATGTCAAGCACTGACCGGCGCAGCATTTTAGAAAGCGAGACAGCTAGAAATACGCCAGTCGAGAAACCCTGACAGACGGGTATATAAACAGTAGCGACCAGTACCGGCCATGGGGCCGAAATCTCTAAAGGCTCATTCAGTGGGACAGGCAGACACAGGCGACGGCAGAAACAAGCCCCATGAAGTGCCAAAAGATGGCACTGGCGCTGATGTGGCCGAAAAGCAATCACTTGCCAACCAAGCGCAAGACTTGAGACGCAAACCCGACGAATGGAAAAGCGCTCTGGCACAAGGCGGCGACTCGAGTTCGATGAAAGCGATGGGCTTCCCCGATGCCAAAGTCGAGGACAAGCTAGATACGGCATCGGGCTCGCAGGCAACAGAGGGCGTCGACCCCACTTTTATTAGAATCGCCGGTATCAAAACAAAAGAGGCCTCAGTAGGCGAATTCATCAAGGTTGACGTCAAGCCAGCCGAAGTGAAAACAACTGCTGAGCAATCGGTCATGCAGATAGCTGCCCAGCACTTAGGGGCAGCAGCAACGCCTGAGCAAGTCAAGAAACACGCAGAAGAAATCTACACTCTCAATTTCACCAAGTTGTCTAAAAACGATTCTGTGCAAACAGCAACCTTCAATGCTGGTGAAACAATTAGGTTGCAGGGACACACCGCCGATGGTGCAGTTGTTCTCACCGACAGTGGCAAGTCTCAATATGCTATTTCCGAAGACGGAAAAGTAAAAGTAATACGCCCAGATGGTAGCGGCTTCGAACGCAGCTTTACCGGCAAGAATGACGATAGCTACAAAGAAGATCATTTCGGCCCGAAGGCTACCGACAAATTTACAGTGATCCGCGCTGCCGACGGCCGCTTAATCAGCAGTGACAAGCCAGAAGCGCCAGCTCCTAAGAGCCTAGCTGAAGAGAAGGCTGGCTTAGAGCGCTTGATCAAAGAGAAAGTAACGATTGCCCCTGAAGGCGAGAAGCTCAAACGCGATATGCAGACTTTTGAGACAAGAGCAAAACGTGATGGTCTTAGTAGCGACGAAGTTGCTCGCACTTATCGTGACTTAGCTAGCATTTTAGAATTGAAAGGCAACATTCCACTCTCACAAAGAGAGCGCGTTAGACTCGTTAATGGCGCCATGGCAACAGCGGCCGAGCCGACATCAAACGATCAAGGCCAATACAAGACATGCCAAATTGCCACCATCGAAAATAGACTTTATGCCAAAGAACCATCTGTGGTGACGGACATTTTGGCCCAAGTCGCTAGCCAAGGAAGATTTACGACTAAAGATGGCACTAGTGTAACCATGGAAGAGACCAACTTGAGGGCTCATGGTGATGCAGCTTTCAATACTAAGTCTGGTTCACCAATGCGTACTTACAGTAGCCAAATATTTCAGACTGCTGCTATCTCTGGCTTCCATAGTCAAGAGAATTTGCGCAAGATGCCACCGGGCGATGTGCATTACTATCAGAAGCAAGCAACTGGTCCAAATGATACCGGTGAATTGTTAGTCGACTATTCTCACGGCCAAGCACAAGAGTTAGATAAGGGGCCCGGAATGGCCAGCTACATGAACAGCATGATTCGCATAAACGAACAACTGACCAAGAAGTGGCAGCCAGAGATGTTTATCATCAATAAGTCAGTTCAAGAGATAGAAAGCGAACACAGTCTTGCCAGTGATGTTTCTTCAGTAGAAGATTTTGCCGCCAAACTCAAAACTCTGCGCGAAACTGAAAAAGGTCCTTTATTTGCAACACTCTTTGTGAGAACCACAAGCGACCCGTTGGTTGGCACCTTGAGACACAATCCGCTCAGTGGGCCTCTTGTACCTGAGAAGATTCTAGACGACGGCCATGTGGTGAATATCGTTGACTACGACCCCAAAACACGACTAGTCAAAGTCGATGGGCAGTGGGGCAATTCACGCGATTTCATTGAGAAGCCGATGACTATTGAGCAAGCCTATGCAGCGACCCAATCGCCCACTGGCGAGACTTGGATGGCCAGAGCTGAGGCGTTGAAGAAGCATGTCAGCCCGCAAGAGTTCGATGGACAGCTGGGCAATCTGGCTAATACACTAGCTGAAAACTGGGCCAACAGTCTGCAATCGGGGCTCAAAGTAGACAGTGCTGATGCCAGAAAGACTATCGCAGCCTACGAACGGCTAAGAGCTGGCAGACCAGCTCAAGCCTTTCGAGAAGCTGACCAAAGTATGCGCATTTTGCGTAACGAGTTAGCTCTAGCTGATGATAAGAAGTAAGAACATTCGCAACTACACAATGAAGTGAAACTGGCTGCCATTGCCTTCTTCGCTTGTTACCCAAATCTTGCCACCATGCAGTGAAACTATCTCTTTGCAGATTGCTAGACCAAGTCCAGAGCCGCCCTTGCCTTTAAGTGCCGCGCCCGTACCTTGCTGAAAACGTTCAAAAATTGATGATACCAAATCTGGTGCGATACCGGGCCCTTGATCCGACACAGAAATCTCCACTCCTTCATTTTTAGAATCGGCGCGCAACTCGATGAGACCGCCTGGTGGAGAGAATTTAATGGCATTAGAAACTAAATTGAATATGACGCGACTAATTTTTTCTCTATCAGCCAATATGGTTAGATTGGTTGAACGACAGTCAATTTTGATTCCGTTCTCAGCTGTCCAATCAGCGACATTAGCTTTTACTTCGTCAAAAAGGGTAGTTAAACTGATAGTCTCTTTGTTCAGAGTCATAGAGCCAGCCTTGATTTTCTCGATATCGAGCAAGTCATTGATTAAGCTGAGCATGCGTGAACTATTGCGTTCAGCTGCTTGTGTCAGTCGCACACCTCGATCATTTAGGTCTCCCAGCATGCCAGCCTGAGCCATTTCAATCATGCCTTGAATGGTCGTGAGCGGAGAGCGAAGGTCATGAGTGAGCATGGCCACGAGTTCTTGCTTGGCGCGCTCTAGCTCTTTACGATCGGTCATATCGTGAATAACAACAAAGAGTAGCTGTTCTTCTTCTGACCAATGACCAGACCAAAGAGTATCAACAGTAGTGTTGTTGCGGCGGCTAACGGTAAACTCTTTTTCGCGCTCACTGAGGCTATTACCAGAGCTGACGTCGCGCAGACTGGCCATCCATGAGAGTATTCGGCTTCTGTCTTTTTCAGCGATGGCATCGACCAAGCGTGTGCCGACTAAGTCTTCAGGCTCTAGGCCGAAGAGTTTAAAACTAGCCGGATTTGCGGTACTAAAGCGACCATCTTTATCTAGTGCACAAATAGTATCAAGAGCATTATCTACAACGGCCCGCTCTTTTTGATTAGACTCTGTCAGAGCACGAGCCAACCTGCGAAAAACTCTGTCGACCTCGGCAATCTCATCACTTCCCTGTAATGGTGCGCGCAGTTGCTTACCAGCAGCCAACCTAGAGGCATTGTCTTGCAGATGGCGCAGACGGCCAACAACGTCTTTCAACAAGAATATTGCCACCGCTATGCTCAGCAAAACATTGACGATAGCGGCACAAGTGACCACTCCCAATATTCTTTCGCGCAGCGCCGTTTGACGAGTGGTGTCGCGCTCGCTGTTCTGCTTGCGGAAGAGTGCTTCCACTTGGTGATTTTGCTCAACTAAAGAACGGAAGGTAGACTGTATCTGCTTTACAGCTAATACTTCTTCAGTAAAATACTGGCTCTCAGGAGTAGCGTTGAGCTTCTTCATCATATCGTCGAGCAATCGCTCGGCATCGCGCAACATAGTGCGCGAGACATTCAGTCGGTGATTTAACTGTGGCTCGTCAGCCGTTAGCTCAATAAGCTCATCATAAACAGACAATAGCTTGTGAACCGCTGGCTTGTAGCTCTGGTCGAAGCGGCCAGTGTTGCGCCATTGCGAACGTGTGGTGGAATAAATGGTCTGCCACAATGCAAAGAGATCGGCTGTCAGAGCAGCAATTCCTTGAGCTACCCGGCCTGAGCGCAATGCAATGGCAGATTCAGCCTCAGCCTGCCGTTGCAAGTCAACCAAGACGCCAATGAAACCTAGCTCGAAGCAAAGAGGAACTGCTACTAGGATTAAACCTTTTGCTGCCAGAGAGAGCCGCATTTGAACCCGTGGCCTTATTCAAGTAGGTAACCTGACAAGTTTACTTGAAACCATTGAGACCGTCGTATATTCTTAGAAAGCGAATTTGATATATACCTAAAGATGCCGGGGCGAAATGGCTAACATTCTCTTTGTAGAAGACGATAAAGATTTGACTGAGATGGTCAATGATTGGCTATCGGCCGACGGTTACACAGTAGAAATTGTGCACGATGGCAACAAGGGCTGGGAAGTTCTTAGCAAAGGCAAATTCGATTTAATTATTCTCGACTGGCACTTACCGGGCGGTTTGTCTGGCCCTGAAATATGTCGCAAATATAGAGACAGTGACGGCAAATCACCAGTGATTATGCTTACTGGTAGAACCGAAATAGCCGAGAAAGAACAGGGCTTTGATGCCGGTGTTGACGATTATTTGACAAAGCCTTTCAATTTGAAAGAACTGTCAGCACGCCTGCGGGCACTGTTGCGTCGGCCCCCAAACAAACTTTCAAACATTGCCAGTAACGGCGAAATCGAAATAGATCTAGTGAAGCGCATCGTCACCAAGAGTGGTGCCAAAGTTCAACTCTTGCCTAAAGAGTTCGACCTGCTTGAATATTTCATGCTGCGCCCCGATGAAGAAGTAACGGTAAACGCACTCATTCAGCGCATTTCAAGCCCAAGCAACAAGGCTACGCCTGAGTCGCTAGAAGATTCAATAAACGGTCTACGGCAAAAGCTTGACGATAGCCAAGATCAGTCTACGTCAATCATTATCAGTATCCCCAAGGTTGGTTATGGGCTGCGCAAAGTCGCTGCTAGATAAACTGGCCAATAGGTTGTTCTAGAGCGTTTCTGCTATCCTTTAATGATGTCAGAGCATAAACACGGTTTAACCATTAGTGCCAGCCAAAAGCTGACCAAAGGCGCGCGCAAGGTTCTTGAATATCTAGAACGCGCTCACGACATGACTAGCGCCCAAGACATTCATGGCCTGATGCGCACTGAAGACCCCAAGGCTCCAGGGCTAACCACTGTTTATCGCTCGCTAGAATCACTTGTAGGCCAAGGTTTAGTACAAGCCGTCCAGCTTGGCGATGGCGAGCGGCGTTACGAGTTAGTTAGACCAGGTGAGCATCATCACCACTTAGTCTGCGAGTCTTGCCGCAAGAGCCTGCACCTTGATGAATGCCTGATTGAACAATTTGAAGACAGCATTCGCTCAAATTATGGTTTTCAGGTAAAGGGACATGTTCTCGAAATCTTCGGCCTGTGCAACGACTGCAGCGCCAACCCGCGTAAACGCTAACAATGAAAACAAACGACGCCGCCGAGAAAACCATTCTCTCGCTAGATAACCTTGGTATCTTCGCCTCTGTTCTCTGCCTTATTCATTGCTTAGCCATGCCTTTTGTGGTCGCTGCTATTCCTTTTATAGGAATGAAATGGCAATGGCTTCAAAGTGAAACTACCGAAAACGTTCTCATAGCCTTCATCGTGGGCTTTGCAGTATTTGCCATTATTCCGGGCTATCGTGCCCACAAAAAACCAATCGCGTTAGCGGGTCTGACAATAGGCTTGGCACTTGTGGCAGCAGTGGCTGTTTTACGTGGGCATTTCCCAGCCAATTTTGAACTTCCTCTCATATCAGTTGGCAATTTGCTACTTGTAGGAACGCACTTGCTCAACCGTAAACTGACTCACGGCAGCTTCCTCGCCCACTCTCATGGGCCAAGCTGCGGTGAAAACAGTGAACAAAGCCATGACAAAAGCCATGAACACAGGCACGGTCCTGGCTGCAAGCACTAAGATTAGAGACAGTTATAGTTACACGGGCTGCAACACAGCAATCTCTTAACCCAACCTTTAACCACTTGAAAAGATACTTGAGTAGTTAAAAGCAGTGCTAACTCTTTAGCGGAGACCCTCATGGCCGTAATGTTTTTCTACCTGATAGTGCTTACCCTTGGAACAGTTTTTCTGCTCACGGTGGCTCCTGATGAAGTTATGGGCCTCGGTCATGGTGTGCTCGACTTAGCCACCAAACTTTTGCATTCATTTGATCGCCTTGGCGACTCGAACTAGTTCGTGGTCAATCTGTTATTAAAAGCAGTTGAAGAAAAATCAATTTCCTAGGAAACTAGGCACATGAAAATTGATTCTTACCTTGACGGCGCTATCTTGGTCATTGCCGTTGCAATACTTTCAGTGGCAGGCCTCTTAATTGTACGTAAGTACTTTGATTTAGAAAAACTCAAAAGTCACCACGAAGTAGGAGGATACCTGCTCTCAGTAGTGGGCACGATGTATGCAGTTTTACTCGGCTTAATTGTGGTCGATGCAATGACCAAATTTCAAACTGCGCGCGAAGTGGTAGAGCAAGAAGCAAACTCACTGGCTGACGTCTTCTTACTAGCCAATAGTTTCCCAAAAGATAAGTGTAGAAAAGTTCAATTAGTCTGCAATGTATATGTCAAAGAAGTTCTTGAACAAGAGTGGCCGGCGATGGCTGAAGGCCGCATAAGCAATACGGCAAGAAATGCAATTGTAGAACTGATGAGAGAGGTAATGACCTTCGAACCTGTCACTGAAAATCAAAAAGCAATTTATCCAATCGCTGTTCAAGAAGCTTGCCAGGTCTGGGATTTTCGCCGGGCCAGAACAAACATGGCACAGCATGGTATACCGGCGATAGAGTGGATAGTTTTAGTGATCGGCGCAGTTGTCACTATTGTGTTCACGTACTTCTTCGGGCTGAGCGATGCCAAAGCACAGATGGCAATGACTTCTATGGTATCGCTGCTGATATCACTCAATCTCTATCTAGTAATTTTGTTTGGCGCACCATTTTCTGGAGACCTTCAGGTCTACCCTGATGCTTTCAGAGTGGACAAGCTTATCTTTGACAATCAGCTAGGATTCAAACCAGACAGTGAGGTTCAGAAGCTCTAACTATCAAGCCTAAAGCGAAAAGCTTATGCCTTAAAATTTAGTGATTGTTCCAACCTGATGGCGTGCATTTTTGAAAAAAAGCACCAATGTTGTGATCAAAATCTTTGAAGAATTCTTTCCAAATTAGCCATCTTTCTTTTTGGCGTAATCTATTTACCATTCTCAAGCGCGAACAGCCGTCTTCACGCTCTTCGTTGCGAAAGGCACGGGAGTTACTGCGGCCAGCCAAGCTGTCATTCAGCATCAAAGAACGATAACCAGCAGAAAGTGATACCGATTCAGGCATTTCAACAGTGGTTTTAGTCTGACTCGTCAGCTTGCTTGTTATCAGAGAACTTTTACCGGCATTGGTTCCGACTATCGGATCGGATGCTCTCAAAGTTGCTGGAATCGAAGATGACATTGCTATACCTCATGCATAGATAAAAGTTATGCAGTTCAGGAACGCCCATACAGAGCCACTTTTCAGCTCGGTTGTATTATCCCTGACAAGTAGTGATTGCACAATACGCCCGGCTTCACATGCAGTATTCAAGATGACCGAGTATCTCACCATTATCTCTGTGACGACCTGACTGCCACAAAGTTTCCGCCACCTTGACCATGACAACACACTCGTCAAGAATTAATTTAGTGCAGCTTCATGCATATCTAGATCAGAAGAGATAGTGCCTCCACTTGGCAAGCGCATTACCACTGGTGGCACCAAACGAAATTAACCGAAGGAAATTAAAGGAGTAATCGAAGAACATCTGTCAGCAGACAACTATTAATTGAGATCTACCTATATCCTTAGCTATAGGGCAGGAATGGGTAAGATTTAAATATGGTATCCGGCGACGACAGCAATAAGAAACAAGACGGGGAAGACGACCTTCTCTCGAACTTGCCTGGATACAAGCCTTTTTCCCAGCAACAAGCACAGCAGCAGCCTCAACAAGGCCAGAATTCTCAACAAGGGCAAAAGCCGCAACCTGGGGCACCGCCGACATCAAATCCCTGGTTCCCCAGTCAAGAACCAACCAGCCAGCCGCCTTCTGCCTATCCCGTCAGCGCTGGCTACATTGGGCCGGCTGAACCAATTGGGCCCACTGGTATCGAACTGCCCAAGCTGCGGCCGCAAGACGACCCTAATTCAGCAGAGTACATTCCAAAAACGCCAGTTCTTAATGCTCCGGCTCCCGACCCATCGAGCCCATGGATTCCAGTTCCAGAGCCCAAATGGGATTTGTTTGCCGAGGAGCAACCAAAAGACCAGCAGCGCCAGCAACAAAGGCCACCGCAGCAGCTTGAGAGAAAGAGTATTCCCGCAGGCGGCAGTCAGGCTAATGCCATACCTTTCAATTCGCTGCCGATTGTGACGGGCCCTAGCTATGCACAAGAGGCGCAAATCGAGCCGTCTTGGCCTGGCGCTCAGTCGCTACCCAGTGCTCAAGGGCAAGCACCTCAACAGCCTGGTCAGCAAGGCCATCAGCAGTTAACTCAGCAGCAATTTGCTCAACAGCAACTATACGAGCAACAGCGATTCGCTCAACAGCAGTATGAGCAGCAACAACAGTATAGCCAGCAGCAAAATGGTCAACTAGCGCAGCCCGGGCCACAAGCACAGCAACCCGTGCAACAGAATGGCTACCAAAACGCTCAGCAAAATATGCCGGCGCAGCCTAATCAACAGAACCAGCAGCCAGTATGGCCTAACGCCAATCCTAATAGTCGAAATCAGAATGCTAGTCGAAATCAGAATGCTAGTCGAAATCAGAATGCT
>JBBRMD010000112.1:0-9122 GCA_038231015.1 Candidatus Obscuribacterales bacterium | reverse complement strand
GTGAAGGCATTCAATTCTCCAGTTAACAACACACTGTGGCGTATGGTCTCATTTACTTTGAGTGCATTCACGAGCTTTCGTAAGCGCAAAGCAAAATCCAGCAACGGAAGCTGGAAAGTCGGAAACGGAAGAAGCATGTTGACTCCTCCAACAATAAATTCTATATGTGCTTCTGGAACATATAAATAGATTTCTGCACACATAGGGCGCCAATTTTTTCGGGTAAGATGGACTTGAGTCGATTGAACGGACGAACTATCGATTGTATAGGTGAGTTCAACTTCTCCCACATTTCTAAGTTCTTGATTTTCACTCATTATTGATCACCGCGCAAACTAAGTGACTTTCAACTTTTGCACTAAGGCTTCAAAACTTTTGGCATACTTCCGAAAGCTCCACTCCCCTGTTCCATGCTGTGCCGTGAATATTGGTCCATCGCTTTCATCACACTTGGTTAGATCAAACACAAACGGATCAGCCCAGGCATCGCCAATGACTACATAGTTCTCTGACCAGTCGGAGTAGTTTTCGCCGGTAGTGGGATCGATTGCAAACATGGCTTGCTTTTCGAGAATCGTACTTGCCGAGTAGAGGTTAAACCCGCTAGAAGCAAACTTAAGCTGTAACTCGCAGGTCATATTGTAAGGCGAGAATCGCTCTAAGAAAATCAAATATTTTTTCGGTAGGTTCCAGCGTTTCTTTACTGCCTCCATGTCATCTTTTGAAGCTGCCGCTAAATAGTTGCTTGGGTTAGTCTTCTCATCGGGGTCATTTGCCCGGTACCGAGCAAGTCTAGAATCAAAGTCGGAGATCACTTTTTCAAAATCGGTTTGCGGATTGTCGAGCGCTGGATCTCTGGCTGGTTGAGGCAGGCCCGCACCTTGCGGAAAACCAGCATCTTGCCACAGTTTTAGTTCGTCAAGTCTGAAGTCTTTCTCCTCCCAGTAACCAGGGTCGCGATTCAAGCCACGATTGAATGGCTGTAGGCTAGTTCTCGCCAATGTTTGAATCGCCTTAGCTCGCTCTTCTAGCCTGCAATCTTCATTTAGAGCGATAGTAAAAAGATCTCGATAAGAGTCACTTCCAGCAGTGAGAGCCAGTCCATCTATAGACCAATACCTCAAAGCATTGTCTGCTAGTCCACGACGAAAAATATCGACCAATAGCCCACATCTTTGAGCAGTGATCATTTCTGAAAGTAGTGAGCATACATGAGTGCGGACGTTATCAATTTTCCCAAATTGCGTATACGCGAGTAGACCTAGAAAGCTCTTCTCGTCACCTTGCTCAGCTAGTTTGCAAAGCTTCCTGACTTTCTTGTGAGCAACTATCCCATCCGCGGTCTCGGTCAACTCTTGAATCACTTTTTCGACGCTTGTTGGCATGTGCGGTTGGAGCATCCCTTTGTGCCTGGTGACAAATGTTTGGGCGAGAAGATTTAAAATCCCGACCGCTCTAATTCTAAATGAGATGCTCTATGAGTTTCTTCTCTATTTGCTGTCTTGGGCAAACATTTCGCTTGATTATTTGGTGATCCAGTGGTGATCCGAGGTTAAGAAAATACCCCATAAACAAAAGAGACTCGACGATTGTCGGGTCTCTTTTGTGGCACTAGGCCTTAGTGGTGGGCGAGAGAGGACTTGAACCTCCACGTATTGCTACACTAGATCCTAAGTCTAGCGCGTCTGCCAATTCCGCCACTCGCCCACGAGCGACGTTGCAGGGCAACGGGCCACAAAGAATAACACACCCAGGCAAGGCCGGTCACGACCGCCCGCCCTCGTAACTTAATCAATTATCCGGCCCTCGCAGCAACCAAAGCCGGAAACCGCCGCCTTTGCCATTTAATGCCGGTTATACCAACTCTTTGCAAGTAGCTTTCGTCCCACGAAGTGTTAAGACCGTTTCTTTTTAATGCCTCGACCACTTTCTTGCCAACCTCGATGGCGATATCAAGTGCTTCGTCTGAAGTCTTATCTACAGCTCCAAAAGTGATGTTCAATTCGCCGGTTGCCACCGCTGTGTCGGTGTCTTGCCAGTGAAAGAATGCATAGCCCCAAATAGTTTTTCCTCGCCCTTTCTTAGAGCTATTCTTCAACGCTCGCTCAATGCGCTTGTGGCCACAACTGTTGCAGCAGCTGAAGTTTTGTTTGGCCAATATTCCCATGTTGTTCAATTCAATAAATGCTCTGTCGAGCCGCTCGCAATCTGTGGGCGACACCCAATTGATTTCTTCCAAGTAGCGTTTGACTATGCGCTGATACACTAGTTTTTGTGCCACTGGCAGTAACTGTTCGCGGGCAATGTCGTCTTGAAATTCGATTATTGTTTTTTCGACTAGTTCGTCTGGGCCGAGATATCCTTCGATTACATGCAGTTCGATAAAGTCAGTTAGCAATTTTCGTTTCACTTTTGGTCCTCTCATCGATTTCATTCGTCTATCCCGTTTGAGTTAGCTAAAACTGCGAGCTGATTCTTGTGCGCTCTTATGGCCTTGTCGGCTATTTTCCGACTTAAATTGAAGAGACGCCAGTCGCTGTATTTCGTTGCTTGTGGTGCTGCGTCTGTTCTTGTGTCTGTATCAGTTTTTGCACCTGGGGCTGTGCTCACTTCTGTTCCTGCCTCCAGCGCCTGCCGCTCCAGCAGTGCTTGCGCTATTACTTTCGCATCAGCTTTGGGCAACTCTTCCAGGGCATCTATTAGTGGTGGAATAGCATCACTCGATAGTGAAAGTGCATAGGCTGCATCAAACGTTTTTGGCGCTTGGTTCAAGACTAAGCCAATATCCTGTGGACGCAATTTCGACAAGGCTACATTCGTTGATTGAATCAAAGCATCCGGGTTCGCCAGGTTGATACCAAGCAAGATTGCTACTCCAGATAAATAACTTGCGAACGCAAAGCGTGTACGCTTGCCACTGAGTACGGTGGCGGCAAATATTGCACATACCGAGCCTAACCAACCCATGAACACTGTGACGTAGAGCCTTAGTTCTGATTGACCAAACTCTGTTTGATAGAGGCCCATGCGCATAAGAGCTGAGCCTAGAATCACTAGCACCAAGGCTATTTGTGTTCCGGCCAGTAGTCTGAATGTGTATTCGCCCATCTTCGATTTGCGAATGAGCATGCTGTCTGCCATCAATAACATTGGTAGCACCAGTGCCACCACGGTGTTCAGTTCAAAGAAACCTTTGTGCACATACTCTGCGTAGCTCAAGCCTTTGGTGACTTCAATTAGGTTGGCTCCGCCAAATAAGTAGCGCATTTGCACGGCTACGAATGCGGCAAACAACAAATTGACCGAGCCTAGCACTGTTGCTATTTCGGTCAGACCGAGGGAGAGCATTGGTTTTTTCTCGGGCACGTCTAAGCTGGCTCGCGAGTTACTTATGCTTTGTGATATGCGCGCTGCTGCTGTATTGCGCTCGGCTATGCTGAGCTGCGAGTAGCGAACTTGGTCGAGGGTACCTTCGTGTTCGAATTCTTGGTCGTATTCGCGCTCATACTCAAACCCCTCTCTTAACACTGGCCCACGCACCGGAGCACCGGCTGCAACCAAGGCATTGAGGGCTCCGGTTGAGCCGAGCACACCGACATCTTTTGGTGCGCGCAAATTATTTGTCAGCAGTGCGCTCGACAAATCATCCGGAGCGAGAGCTAAGCTATCATCGAACCTAAATATCGAGAGGCCGTGTAAGAAGCCCGCTGAGAGCCAAGTGAATATTGAGAAGATAATCAAGTTAACTGAGAGATCACCTAGGTCAATCTGAAAAGTCTTTTGGGCGATTGCCGCGAACGCCGGGTCGGCTGCTAGGAACAATCCCAAAAATATTCCCACTAGTGGTGTCGCTATGGCCAAACCTTTGAGCACTGCTGTGAGATGTTTGGCCGATGTCTCTGACATTGTTTCGCGCCGATTTATTTCGCGCACCAAAAGTTCTATCGTGTTAAACGTCGGAGTTATCGCTATGCTCACTAGGGCTGAGGCGTAGTGTAGCAATCCGCCTTTGGCAAGGGGCGTACCCATCAGCGAGTAGGAGGCGAAGGCGAGGGCGCTTACGATGACTGCGAAGTCTATAAGTAGAAGTGTTGGTGAGTCGCGCAGGAGGAAGGCCAGCGAGAAGACCACGGCGGGGACGAGGAAGCCTAGGCCGTGGCGGCGTGTGCGCAGTTTGCTGGCGCAGGCGAAGAGGCATGTGGCCAGTGCTAGTGCGATTGTGAGGGTGGGGACTGCGAAGCCTATCATTGTACTTGCGCGAAAGTTTTCCTTGAGCATGAGGTCGGCGAGCAGTCCGATTGTGGCTGCTGATGCCAGTATTGCTAGCGGGATGTTCATTTGTTTTTCTCTTGTGGAGTTTTTGACGCGTTCCAACCGCCGTGCGGCGCGCTCGCTGCGTGCCACATAGCTATTGGTTTTTGATCTGATTTGAAAGGTTACCTTGGATGATAAATCCGCATGCTGCGAACTTACTTTCTCTGTTATAGATCCGACTGGTTAAGAACGGCAAGTGCTTTCTTAACCTCGATTTGCTGTGTTAAGGCGAAAGCGCTGTATGGTGCGGCTTTAGAGTGCTGCTGTTAGGAATAGTTAGGGCTTGGTAAATTTGGCGTGTGCGCTTGGGCCAATTCGCGTTAGGGGCGTGTTTCGTTGCCTGAGACTGGGTGCGGGTGGGGTTTACACTATTTGTTATTTGGTTAGCAGCGCTTATATTTGATTAGTTGTGAGGGCTTCGCTGTGGCTGCTGTTTTTAAATCTATGTTGGTTGCTGCGGCCTTGTTGTTGGTTGGCTTTGGCGCGGATGGGGCTGCGTGGGCGAAAGGAAATCGCTTTTTCTTTCCTGCGCAGAGATATGACTGCAGGGGAGCTATAGATAGTCCTAAACCGGTTGCTTCTGTTCCGCGTGCTGCGTTTAATGAACATGTTTGGGTCAATTCCACAGTGGTCCAAGCGCCTATGTATGTAGATTCACTAAATGCCCGGCTAACCCTTGAAGAGAAGGAGGCTGAGGCCGCCGCTGCCGCTCGCAGGCTGATTTTGATGAAAGAGTCGAGGGCTTCTGCTGCGAAGCGTGCTGCTGCCGCTGCTCAGGTTGCGGCCAGTAGGGGTGGGAGTCCACGCTTCAAGTTTCAAGTGACTCAATGCGGGTTCGACTTGGGTAAACGTGACGCATCTCGTAATTACCCTGTTCCAGTCCTGCCACCCGGTGGCTGGAACAATCCGCTACGTGTCTTGTCCCCAGCGCCGGTAAGCTCTCCTGGCGCGGGTCCTAACTCTTTATCGCAACCTGGCTTGAAGACTTCAGCTCCAGCAAGTTCGTTGGACGGGCATTGATATGGCTGCATTCTCTAAGTTTGCACTGGTTAAGGTGGTTCTGTTGAGCTGCGGTTTTTTCTTGGCTGTGGCAGTATTGACCAAGCCTCTCTGGGCAAAGGAGAAACCTCTATACTTTTTGAATTCATCGTATGTCGTTTACTGTCTTGCCAAGCGCCCCGAATGTGGGGTATCATCAGTTCAGTTGTCCCGGTGTGCCCAGGTTAGCTTCGGCTAGCATGCTATCCGGGACCCAGTTTTTATATTGAGAATGAGTTAGTTCGATTTTGCGGTGCAATTATCGTTCTCATTACAGCGTGGCAATTGTGAGCTAGTAGCTCGAATTACAACCAACCGGGTTTGCGCTGTGGCTGCATTCTCTTTGTGGTCAAGCCTCAATTCGGGTATATACTAGGTAGCAAGTTCAATTTTTCAGGGGTTTTCGTCGTGCTCGAGAAAGAAATATCATTTTTTGAGTCTCACCGGAGCGAATACTGCAAAGTCTACGCTGGTCAGTTTGTTCTGGTCTATGGTGATAAGTTTTTGGGCTCCTTCACTACTGAAGAACAAGCTTATGCCTTTGGAATCAAAAGCATTGGGAACGTGCCTTTTCTAATCAAAAGGGCTGTGCCAGTTGATGAGATGGCATCAGTTCCGGCATACACGTTAGGACTCTTAAGTAAATAATGCCGATTTTGAACGGGCAGATGAATCTTGGCGGTCAGTTTCTTGTGTGGAAGATTCTGTGATGGGTATGTTAGGCGTCAATCCAATCGGTGTTCAAAACGTCGGAGGTGTTGCTGGCCAGAATCAGCATTCCGTTTATCCGGCAAAGCTTGTATTTCCACCAAATGTGGGTGCGTTTGCTTTTAGTTCTATGATTGGGGTTAATTTGGCCGGTCAGGGTCACGCAGGCTTGGTCAAAACCCTAACCTTCATATGGCTTGTAGACATAGTGATTATTCCAGCGAATGGTTTTGAAGGCTTTTTTCATCTCTTCAAGATTCTGCTTGTATTCAGCCGGGGGAGCGGAGAACTCGATGCCACCAGATACTACTGTGTTTGATGATTCTCTGTTGTGGTTGAACTCAATTCGATATACGTCTTCGTTGTCGTGATCAAAGTGTCCGGTCATTACGATTACTCTTTTGCCGTTCAGATTTTCGGTATGTGAGTTAGTGAAAGAATCGGATATGCAAATTGACTCACGTTCCTCTTTTGAGAGTTCATGCGGTTCTTGTTTAAGAATGTTTTTGAAATAGCGGTCGTCCGTAAAATATGAGCCAGAACAGTAGATGCGCAGATTTAGTTTGGGGTTTTTCCTTCCCGTTAGAACTATGCTGTATCCGGTGGGAAAACCTGTGTACGGCACGTCATATTGCCACCCACCTTCGGGCAACTTCATATGAGCAACTGCTAAATATTCAAACGGTTTTTTTGCGCGAAGTTCAGTGAAGTTGTAAATTTTCGACCAATTCGAATGGACAGGGGGTGGTATTGGCGGTATCGTGTCGACCTGTCGTTGAAGTTTTTTCGAAACTACTGCTTCAGGCTTTCTATGCCTAATTGTTTTGTCGTCGAGTTCTTGCCCGAAGGCACTCTGACCCGTGATAAGTGCCAACGTTGCTAGGCAGATATAAGTCTTTTTGATGGCCTTGATGGTACACCTTCCTAAAGTCGCTATTCTCTTCACTTCTGGCGTGTCGTCTTTGGTCTGTGGTGGTTCGAGCGGCATTGTTTTTCTCCTGGCCTCTACATCGTAGTTGCTTAGTGATGATATTTAGCTCGCCATTCTAGAAGCAGAAGGCTCCAAAGCTCAAGCTTAGTGTCTTCGGGATGGGTGGAAACCCATTTGTGTATTTCGTCATTTTTGTTAATCATCCCATTGTCGTGAAGTCTTAAGTACTCGTTTGCGGCAAGCCGCTGGCCGCCAACTGATAGTTTATTTGGAAAATCCAGCCAGTCATTTATTCGAGTAGTCCAAGATTTTGGCTGTGAGCCTAATGATGAAGCATCAGCAATGTAGCTAGCAGCCATTGAAGGAAGGGCGATGCCAGAAGAGAACATACTATCTGCAATCTGACTAGTAAGAACTTTTGGCTTGCCAATGTGGTCTCTTTCTTCTCCCCATGTATTGTCGAAAGCGACTTGGTTTCCATCGGGTGATTTTGCACTGATCACTAAATAATGTGACCCTCCATTGTTCTGGCTGATAGGTGGTTTTGATGCATCTACCCGCAAGATTGGAGGCCATTGGTCAAATTTTTCTACTTCTTTTAGCGCCAGCGGTAGTTCAGTCGGCGAAAATACATTTACAACTTTCTGGTCGCGATTTACAAGCTCATATATAGCCCTAAGATTGAAGTTCCTGCATTCTGACGGTTGTAGCTGAGGTGTCACCAATGCAAAATGGCGCTCATCTTTTCCTGAAATCATATGCGCTGCTGTGGCGATATCAGTGGTTGTAAACATCCTACTTCCTGAGCTTCCCCACGGTTTTGCCTCGTTGGTTTGAATGTTTACTGTGATGCCATTAGCTGCGTTTTTTCGATCTTCATACTCCTCGGGAGTCGGCTGTTCATATCTAAATCCACGTGGCTGCAGGGCCAAGTTAATTGCGGTTACTTCAAATAACTGTGAGGCGAAGCTTCTTGCACCGGCATATGTTTTGCTCCATGCTTGCGCGGGCACACCATGCACTTCCTTCTCTACCGTAAATTGCATGGCAAATAGATCCGGTATCAAATTGTTCGGGCATTTTGTCAGGTCAACTTTGGTTCCACCTGCGGTGGCTTCGTAACTGCCTGTGAGCAGCACGTCAGTGACCAGTCGAGCTACTGCTGCTGGCTCGCGGTAGTATTCGCGCACCTCTAGTGCTGCGGCGGCACAGACTGCCAGCGTGCCTTGGCTAATGGTGAACGGCTCGGCGGCTTGGTGAATGACTTGTTCTGCCACGCGCACGCGCCAAGGGGTTTCACCTTCTTTTAGTTGGCATTGTGGGTACTTCGCCAATGCGTCTGTGTCGGCTGAAAGTAGCCGCGAAAGCTGAGCGTAGGTGTCGGCCATTTCGCGCAGTTTCGCAGTGGTGCTTTTACTGCTGCGTTGGTCGAAATTAGCTTCGAAATGTTCTATGTCATCGAGAAATTGTTTTTGCTCACTGGGGCTGTGAATCTTGTCAGCAACTAGGCGCTTCAGCTCTGTGCGATTGTTTATTAGATCAGAAGGAGCCGTTAAATCTCCGATAGGAGCCATGGCGTCGCTAGGTTTAGCGATTTCCTTTGAGGCTGCAGGCTTTGGCTGCTCGAAATGCGGAATTGGTATCTGTGTTGGCTTGGGTAAGTCTAAATGCGGTGTTGGTAAGGGAAGTTCGAGCTTCGGCATCGGTAATGGCGTCGGCTTAAAAACTGCTGGCTCTTTGGCCTGGGCGAGCAGCTCACTGGGCAATCGGTTCTTGCGTGATTCGACTCTGCCCCCAAAGTCAATTTCTAGGCTGTGGTCTTGCGATTCGTCGAGAGAACCTGAGCTTGAGTTGGTTCTCTTTTTGGCGATGAGGTTCATTATGGTCGAGTCGATGCTGCCGACTTCGCGCGCGGCTTTAGTCTCGGGGCGATTTTCAGGACTGTTCTCGCGGTTGCTCTCGGACCGACTCTCATGTTTATTCTCGGGCACGCTGTCAGTGCGCTGATCGCCGTCTTTCTTCTTGAAGTCTTCGCTCATGGTTCACTGCTGCGGGGCGCGTGGAAATACTTCCGCTATTCTCCCGCCTTTGTATACTCAGCGCAAGCTGAACAGAGTGCACTTTTGGCTTG
>JBBRMD010000111.1:0-9136 GCA_038231015.1 Candidatus Obscuribacterales bacterium | reverse complement strand
TCCAAACCACGTAACAAAAAACAAAACAACAAAAATAAATTCTAAAAAAACGAACTCAAGAAAACTAGCTGCATGATACACTCAATTCAAATCCGCACCACGACTAGGATTGCCAATTTCAACTAAATATGGGACAAGCCCGTAATAACGGTCGTAAACCTGCACCGGTTGACCTCTTACCATATGCAAGTAAGTGTTCTTTCCATATGATTCAGGAGTGGGCGGTTGGTCAAATTGTTTTTGTTCGAGGGATAGAGGAATCAGGCTGCTTCGTCCAAAGGCTGATTGTTCGGCATTGCTAACACGCCAAACAATACTTAAGCTATAGGCGGCAATGGCAAGCGCTGCTAGCGTTACCGTTGTGGAAATTAGTTTGAAGGTCAGTGGAAGTACGCGTCCTTTTTCGTGCATTTGCGTGGCCTGAATTGCTGTGTCCATTTGAAGTCTACTTCAAGTCATTAGAATATTCGATATAAGCCACGCTTTACTAAAGGTAAGAAGATGCCGATTATTGATCAACCACCATCGAGTAATGATGCTAGTGCCGCTTCCAAACCCGTTGATCCGGCTTTAGATTTATTGATGGAGACTCTTTATCAGTCCAGAGAAATTGAGAGAACACGGCAGGAGAACTGCGCTCAAATTCCTCTACCCAAGGTCAAAGTCGACGATGTTGCCATTTGGTTTGAGAGCAATGTGCCGATTCAGGAAATTAGTGGTAAAGCATCGTTAACTCAGGCTGATATTCAGATGGCGTTAAACGACCAATGTCAGCCTGGAGAGTCTAAAGCTGTCCTGAACTTACTCAATGATAAGTTCGATTTTTTCTCCAGTATAGATGATGGTCTGTACACCGAGAAAATTACTAATGAGTCAATGGAGCATTTTGGTAATTGGATGAAAGCCGACAAAGATTTGCTAGACCGTCTTGAGAAGGTGGCGCCCGAGCAAAGTGCTGCTATTAAAGTTTTGCATGATCATTTTTCTGAGCTTGATGCTGATGGAAATAAATTCCTTACCGATAATGAGCTAGTGGCTGCTATGAGAGCACCTGATATCAGTGCCGATAAGCTTAAAGAACTTGAATTAGTGGACCGAAACTTTGGCTCGCTTTCCTTGGAGGTTAGACTCCCTCTATCTCTATATAGTATTGCCGTCCGGATCTCGGAAGGAGAGCGCGGACGAATTTCAGCCACCTCCATTGAAAACTTTATTCTGCAGGCTACTGGCGATAGTGACCTTCATAACAACGTTACTTTCAAGCAAGGCATCTGGGCGGCAGAAGAGGTTAGACTCAGCGGATCGAACTGGGGCGGATGGTTCGGCAAGCCGGTGCCGGAGCAATAAAATAGCTCTAAATATTTCGTCTGTGATAACATGCCCTAATTGACTAGCCGAGAAATAAAGGTAGGTTATGAGCGAGAATATTGCACCAGCATTACATGCTTTACTAGAGCGATTTATCGATTATGCCGGGCTTTTTCCGCCAGCATCGGTACCTTTAGATGCCGCAATTGCCAATTATCATAGTTACCAGAATGGCGGTCACCGCTGGATGTTGCGCTGGTTAGTTTTGCCAGAAAACCAGTGTGAGACAGTCCATGATAGCTTACGTTCGTCCCTTTCACTAATTGCAGATGCCGATGATGGCCGTGCTGCTGCTTTAGAAACTAAAACAATCGTCAGTGCCGATCGACCTGTTTATTGTGAGGTAGCGCCAGATAATTTTGCCATGCTCGATGCGGTGAAGAGTGCTGGAAATTTTGCCAAGATACGCATGGGTAGTGTGCAGCCTGAGGGTATTCCGTCATCGGCTGCGGTGGCTGCTTTTATCAATGCTTGTGCCGATCGCAAGCTGCCGTTTAAAGCCACAGCTGGCTTGCATCATCCGGTGCGCGCGCTTCAGGCTCTCACCTATGAAGATGATGCACCACGAGCGGTGCTGCACGGATTTCTCAATGTTTTAATGGCTGCTGCTTTTGCTTGGCATGGTGAGCATGACATCGAAGCGATTATCGGCGAGATTGAACCGGCAGCATTTACTTTTGACGAGCGGGCTTATTGGCGTGACAAATCACTAAGTGTTGCCGAAATTAGAGCTGCTAGGCATGACTTTATTCATTCAGTCGGTTCTTGTTCTTTTGATGAGCCTGTGGCCGATTTGAGGGCCTTAGCCTTACTGCCATGAGGTTTCTAAGTGTTTCGCTGGGGCCGCATTTGGGCTATGTGTTTACTTGGCAACAGAGCCATTTTTAGCAATATGGAACTTTTATCCAAATTTTCATTCTATATCTGCACTTCTTTGCTTGCCATATGGTGAAGATTGCTTGTACTGTTTGAGGTGTTGGAAATGTTCAATAAAATTCTTTTTGCTGTAGCTTCGACAGTTGTGCTTGTTACCTCGCAACAGGTTATTCTCTGGTTGGAGCGCAAGCTGCAAACTAAAGAAGCAGTAAAGAAAACTGAAAGTTAGTCTTTCTATTAAAATATCGCGCTAGTGGGCTAAGGGCATATGGCATCAGAAAATTTTGATGTAATTATTGTTGGAAGCGGCTTTGGTGGCTCTGTCATGGCCTACAACTTAGCCGCGGCTGGAATGAAAGTCTGTCTGCTCGAGCGTGGCAAAGCTTACCCGCCTGGTACGTTTCCGCGCAGCCCAGACCAGATGAAGAATGCTTTCTGGCAGCCAGAGAAAAACTTATTTGGTCTGTATGATTTTTGGTCGTTCAAAGACTCTGATGCTATTACCTCCAGTGGTCTTGGCGGCGGTTCGCTAATATACGCCAACGTTCTCTTACGTAAAGACGCCGAGTGGTTCGACGGCTGGCCAATCACTTATGATGATCTGGTGCCGCATTACGAACGTGTAGAAAAGGTTCTGCAGCCAAAGCCTTATCCTTTTGATAAGGCACCATACGATCAAACTGTTAAAACAGCTGTGCTAAAAGATTCTGCATCCAAAGTTGGTTTGCCGTTTGAGTTTGTACCGCTGGCAATTACTTTTGGAAATGATGATAATGCCCCTGTTCCTGGTGAGCAGCTCAACTGCGAGCCGAACATTCACGGTGTTAACCGTTACGGTTGCCGCTTGTGTGGCGAATGTTATATGGGCTGCAATTTCGGCAGCAAAAATACGTTGGACTTCAATTATTTGACTATGGCCAGTAACTTAGGTGCAGATATTCGCACCTTGGCCGAAGTAAATCAGTTGCAACCAATTGAGGGTGGCTATGTTGTCACCTATACTTCGCATGTTTCTAAATCGACTTCTGAAACACCAATTGCACTATCTGCTAAATATTTGGTGCTCTCGGCAGGCAGTTTAGGTAGTACTTCAATGCTCCTCAACAATCAGCAGTGGTTTCCCAACCTCAGCCCCACTCTTGGCACCAAACTCTCTGGCAACGGCGACCTGCTCACCGTGGCAATTGGATGCCAAGAAAAAGTTGATGACAAAATGCAGAAACGCAACATCATGCCTTATCTTGGACCTGTTATTACTGGGGCTGCGCGCAACACATCTGAAGATAAGCAAGCTCGTTTTTATATTGAAGATTGGAGCTACACCACAATTATCATTTGGCTGCTTGAGACCATCAATGCCAATGGCTTAAAGTTGCGATGGATTAAAATGTTTAGTGCTTACATTCGCTCATTGTTTGGAATGCATCGCAACGTTGATCTTTCAGCCAATGTAAGCGAATTTCTTGGTGTCGCCGATGGCTGTGTCTCAAGCTTCCCTATGGTTGGCATGGGCATGGATCAATCTGACGGTGTCATGGCTTATGACAAAAAGACTAAGTCTTTAAACTTGAGAATGCCAAGGAAGACATCTGAGAAATTTTTCGATGGTGTGCGGGCAAAGATGAAGCTGATTTCTGATTCTCTCAATGCCGGTCTATTCTTAGATTATCCAAGTTGGTATCTAAGCAAAACGGTGACAGTTCATCCTCTTGGTGGTTGCCCGATGGGGGCCACCTGGGATAGTGGAGTTGTTGACACCCACGGTGAGGTCTACAACTATCCTAATATGTTCATAGCAGATGGCTCGGTGATGCCCTCTGCTATTGGTCCAAATCCATCATTAACGATTGCTGCGGTTGCTGATCGCTTCTCAGAGCGTGTCATCGAGAAGTGGCTTGAGTCTAAATAAACCTAGGCTGTAGCTTCTTTTGAATTGAACTCTAGGCAGAAGTGAATTAGCGGCAAAGAACCGACGTAGACTTTGCCCAGATAAAAGTTCTTGTCGACAAGGCGAATTTCATCGCGAACAAACTTGGCCAACAATGATGTTTTTGAATAATCTAGTGCTATACAGTCTTTCTTATCCATCCAGCTGGCATCTTTATAGACTTTGGCAACAACAGCGTTGAGTCCGAAAGGAAGAATGCGGTTGATTAAGACACCCTTGGCGCTGTCAAATGTTTTACCTTGCCATGCCAAAAAGCGAACCAGGTGTGAAAGGCCAGTGCCGCATGGTGAGCCCGGTGCAATCAGTGCTGTTCCTTTTGCAATACCATTTGGAACTTCGCCACTTTCACTTTCGTGAAACAGTTTGTCTAGCTCTTTTGGCGACATTTCGAGTAACTTGTCTGCGTTCATGGAAGTACCTTTGCCCTTGTTCGTAATGTGCAAGCAAACTTGCGGTCGTCCTTCAATTTGAATTGATTAGACCTAGGGGATGGTTATTTGGTTCCCGATTTTTAGAGCTTATGGCAGAATTTAGCGCACAGCTAATGCTAAGTCTGCCAAGCGAATCCTCTTCAAGAGGTCGTCTAGGGCGTCATGAGCAGTTGAGCTTACGGGCAAGTCTGTTGCGTCAGCAGAGTCTTCGAGCATTTCACGTAGCCGTTCGTACTCATCTTGATGAAATTGCCATTCGCTCGCGGCTAAGGCTTGCTCTTCTTTTTGCGACCGTTCTAGCAATTCGCTAAAGTACGGAAGGCTAAATTTTTCATTGAGAGAAGCAAGATTGCTTTCTATTTTGCCAGACTGCATCAGGTGAGTGCCGGTGAGAAGGAGGCGATAGATGGTTAGCAGCTGGCTCGCTTTAGGCAACCCCTGGCTCTCATTTTCTTGCATGGCCAACTGCCACTGGCTATCAGCGTAACCAAGGTAGTGATAGCAGTGTAGGCGAGTGACACAGCTCTTAGCTATTTCTTTCAACTCGTCATGCTCGGGGCTTGTGTGCACCACTAGTGGTGAGTAAATTTGCTCAAGGACATACCCATTGTCTTTCAACATCAGTGCGAAAAATTTCTTGATGTCTTGGGTAATAAATTCAATTTGTGATGTCTCTACTTCTGGGCTTAGCTCAATTGTTTCTTCATTGACCACCAGGCCCAAGACTTGTTTGGCTGGCAGAATATGGGCTCCACGTAGTTCGTATGCTGATTTGGGCGAAGATAAGCCCGCTAGGTGTGCACCACATACGGTAGCAAATACTAACTTGTAGCTGTGCGACTTGATGGCAGTTTCAACAGATGCTGGAAAATTCATGACTGTACCTTCTTAAGCTCCATTTTCGGCGGAGTGCAGACCTCCGAGCAGAGTAAGCGGTGATAGGCTTGCGGGCTAATAATGTAATTATCTCTAAAGTAATGACGGCAGACAAGAGATACCGCCCTTGCCACCGTTCGCTGGCTCATGTTCGGTGTAAACTACATCGTCTAGCGTCAATTTCAGGTTGGGCAAGGAGGGTTTTGTGACTGAGGAAAGCCTGGTAAAACCAGCAGAACAGCAAGTGAAGCCCGATACCGATTTGTTAAAGGCCGGCGGGAGCGCTGCCGTTGCCGAAACTCCAGAAAAAGCTGCTAAGCCAGCAAAACCGGCAAAAATTGAACCGCTTGTATACGCTCTTTATCGCGTCTCTCGTTGCCACGGTTGCGACCGCAAATTAGAGAAAGGCGAAATCGTCAAACTTGAGCAGGGGCTGGAGGAGCAGCGGGCATTTTGCAGCAAGTGTGCCGGGCTTGAAGGTTTGGAGATTTTGCCAAGTGGCAATGCCAAGATCACTAGGCTGGTAAAAAAGTATTCGCAAAAATGCTTCATTGTTATGCGCTGGTCGGAAGTGTGGAAAACCTATGAGCGACAAGGCTTATACGTTGAGCCGCAAGCTATAGCACAGGCTCGTAGTGAGCTGACGGCCGGGTCGTCGGGCCCGGTTGGCTCTAAGCGGGTTGCTAAGTGACCTTAATAAATATTCAGACAGATCTAGGGCTCGCTAGCTTCCGCTATTATTAGCGGTCCTTAAGTATCTGGAGAGGCTCTGCAAATGGTCAGTACTGTGGTGTTGCCAGAACAGGCAGCGGAATCCCTTGCTTCTATTTCTAACGAACTTTCTTCTGAGCCTGAGGCAAATGATTTGGGGCCAACTGCTGAGCCGCTAGTGCTTGAAGCTACTGAGATGAGCGGGCCTTCCCGTTGGCATGTGTTGATTGCTACCTGGTTAGGTGGTGTTTTCGATGGCATGGATTCTTCTATTTTCGCCATGGTTCTCTTTCCGGCCTTATCAGAATTGCTGCACACTCAATCGCATGCAGTTGTCGGTCAGTATGGTTCTTATGTTATTGCCCTTTTTATGTTGGGATGGGCACTTGGAGCCATGATCTTTGGTGCTATGGCTGATCATATTGGTCGGGCAAAGACACTCAGTATCACAATCTTGCTGTATGCGATCTGTACTGGTCTATGTGCGATTGCAGGCAATTGGTGGGAGCTTGGCATTTATCGCTTTTTCGTGGGCGCCGGTATTGGCGGTGAGATGGGCATTGGTGCCGTTTTGCTTTCTGAATGTTGGCCAGCAAAATCGCGTGTCTATGCTGTTAGTGCTTTAGCGACTTCGCTTGGTACCGGCTATTTGCTAACGGCTGCTCTCAACCTATCGCTGGGTCATTACGGTTGGCGCTACTTGTTTATGGCCGGCATAGTGCCTGCTTTTCTAACTGTTTATATGCGCTTCAAATTGCGCGAGCCTGAAGAGTTTGTTCGTTTGCAAGAAGCTCGCTTAAAAGAGAGTGCTCGCACCGGTGCTACTGTTTGGGCAACATTTAGTGGCAATGCTGCCGCTTGCTTCAAAGACTTGTTCACTCAGGCTAATTGCAAGAAGACGATTTCGGTGGCCGCTGTGGCGAGTGTTGCTATTGTCTGCTGGTGGGCCGTGATCGCCTGGATTCCGGCTTGGATTAATCAACTGACTGGCGAATTGGCCGTTGAGCAACGCAGTCACGCCATGTTTACTAAAGACATCGGTATGATTTTATCGGGCCTGCTTGGTGGCATCTTCATCAAAAAGTTTGGTTATCGTTTGGCCTTTGGTAGTTCATTCTTTCTAGCGTTTGTGCTCTCTTATGGAATGTTCAATACTGTGCATTCATTCGGACCAGCCCTGCTCTGCTGGCTTGTCGCACTGGGTTTCTTCGCGCATTTGCCGTTTGTAATTATGTGGACATATTTGCCTGAGTTGTATGAAGCGAAAGTGCGTAGCACCGCATTTGGTTTCATTTATAACTTCGGTCGCTATGCTGCTGTTTTTGCAGCACTGGGCAGTGGCGTGTTGATTCAGACTTTTGGTGGCTCTTATGCCATGGCTGCATCAACGGTGTCGGCAGTCTATTTGTTAGGCGTAGTCGGTGTCTTCTTTATTCCAGCCAAAGGCGAATATCTAGGGGCTGTTGGGCACTAAAGTCATGCCCTAAAGTCATACCCATGAACTTTTGGCTTGGTTAGTTAGCAAGAGATATTTAACTAGTTGTCGCTTGCGCGCTTGAGGGCGTCACTTGCAGTAATTCCGCCGTTGTTGCCGAATTGTCCTTGCTGCCATAAGGTGCCTGCAGCTTCATATCGCAAGACTGGCTGCTTCGGTTTAAAGGTGCCGATTTTTCCGAAGGCTCTTTGAGTATTGCCGCCAAGTGGCCCCGAGATGTAACGGTCTTGTTCGATATAGCCAGTAAAACGCTCGTCTACGCTTTTGCCATCAGAGTATTTCCAGACTGCTTCCATTTGGCTGCGATAGGGTGGAATGTCTTTTCCTACATCCAAACCAACTTTGATGCCCATCATCTCTTCTCTAGTTAACGGTTGGTCTGGCTTGAAAGTGCCATCTTTGTAGCCAATTGAATAGCCAGAATTCGAGATTGCTTGTATGTACTTATAGGCAGGGTGTGAGGGGGGCGTGTCTCTAAATTGTTGAGCAGCTTGCGGCGCAAAGCGCAGTTGTTTGTCTGGGGTTTTAATGGCATTGTAGGCGCGGTAGAGCCAGGTTATGTATTCGCCTCTAGTGATCGCTTGCAGCGGCTTAAACAACGCTTTCGTTTCGTCTCTATCGGCGCTGGCGAAGAGGTCATCGAAGACATGAAGCTTGGTTAGATCGTCTATCATCTCTTTGCCTGGAATGTCAGCCAGATCGCCAAAATATTTGGCATTAGTAGTATCACTCGTACTGTTTGGTGGGCTAGGCGGCGTGCCACTACCAGTAGTTGCTGTCGAAACTAGCGGTTCTGCTGATTTTACTGGAGGTGCCATGTTTTTAAGACTAGACAGCTCGCTCTTTAAGATTGAAGCTTCAGACTTTACTTCGGAGAGTTCGCGTTTGAGATCTTCCTTTTCTTTGTCAGCCGTTGAAGCGCAGCCCGTTAGAAGCAGTAGCAAACTGCCGCAAATTAATTTGATTGGCTTTGACATGTTCGCTGCTGTCCCCTTGATAAAACACCCCAGGCCTTAAAATATGTTTGGGGTGCATTGTGAACATAAAAGAAATGGCTAGTAGGCTTTAGCTTTTGGCTTTGAAGCGCTGACAACGATTGCTCTGCCGTCAACTTCTTTACCGTTGAGATTTTCGATGGCAGCTTCTGCTTCTGGCTCGCTACTCATTTCGATGAAAGCAAAACCGCGCTTTCTACCGGTCTCGCGGTCGTTTGGTATTGCCACTGAAACAACTGTGCCAGATTCAGCAAATAGTGTTTCAAGGTCGTTTTCACTGAGGTTGTAGGAAAGATTGCCTACAAATAGCTTATTCTTCATCTAATCTCCAGCGATGTCTACAGCAGTACTGTTTGGTGCATTGGGCTGTCGGTTTGTGCCACCTTGTGGGGAGTATGGCATATATTTTGACTGGTCGTCAGTCGGAAAATATCGT
>JBBRMD010000110.1:0-9859 GCA_038231015.1 Candidatus Obscuribacterales bacterium | reverse complement strand
TCCAAACCACGTAACAAAAAACAAAACAACAAAAATAAATTCTAAAAAAACGAACTCAAGAAAACTAGCTGCATGATACACTCAATTCAAATCCGCACCACGACTAGGATTGCCAATTTCAACTAAATATGGGACAAGCCCCGGATCAGTTTGAGTAAGCAGATTGGGAACAACGCGCGAATCAGAACAAGTAATAAATAGGACATCGGGGTTCTGACCTTTAGCAAGAGCGCCAAAGAACTCTTCATTCGGCTCGTGAATTTCGGTGCGGAATTGATGCAGACCATGGTGAAGCTTATGCAATTTGCCCTCCGGGCGTTCTATACAAAGTCAATTGTGTCCAACCTTAAGTTTAACCGGCAGGCTCAAATCGTTCAAGGATAGGGTTAATATGGCAAAATATATGTTATGAGCGACGACCTAAAGAAACAAGAAGGCGATCAGCGCAAAGAGCCCGAGGCCGAAAACCGGCCCGAGACCAAGCTCGTGCGCGAAATTGGCAGCCTTAGCTCGACAGTTATGGACCTTATAGCCAAGAAGCGAACAAACCCCAGCTCTGGCTCTCTGGATGAATCGAAGCCTAGCACCTGCGAAATCGATTTTGGAGAAGAAGTCGGTGTCGAGTCACGCCTAAAACGTTTGCCCACTGAGCTATTAGCACAGGCCCAAGGGCCCACAGCTTTCAAGCCAAGCCCACGACCGATTTCAGACTTTAAGCCAGTGCCAGCGCCCCAGCCCATTCAGCCATCAGAGCTTCACCCGAAACCCAGTCCTACTCCACACATTGAGATTAAACAGGGTGAGCTTAGGGCGCCTCTGCCAAAACCTGAGCTGTTCAAACCAGCAGATGCGCCAGCCTCTATCAACGATAAGTCGCCAACTACCGATTCGGACAGTAGCCGCAAAGAGCTTCAGGCGCTGATTGCTTCAAGAATTCACAACCCAACCGAGTGCAAACAGTTTCTTGACGACATAAAACACTTCGAGACCAATTTCGCTAAGCGCAGTAGCAAAAACAACCAAGAGCAAAAGCAAGAAATGGCGAATACTTATGCTCAATTGTCGCGCCTACTTTCAGCTGATAGCGAAGTACTTTCGCGTTATCCTCAATGCAATCTCAAAGACGGTGAAACTCCTTGGCGAGTGCGCGTTGCCGAGCAAATAATCCACCAAGCTGCTGAGCCCTACAGTATCAGTCAAGGCACTTTGGCCGTCTGCCCAGCTGCTGCCTTAGAAGTGCGCGAGTATTACCGCGAACCGGCTGCGGTAGCACGACTAGTAACTGATGCACGACTGACGGGCAGCTACGAAGCAACCGCTAGTGGTACCAAAGTCGATTTGACAAAATGCCAAGACAATATTGTTCCCGACTTATTTGCCAAACAATTCACTGTAGAGAATGAAGTTAAAGGTGTGCCAGCGCACGCCTGGAACCGCACCTATAACGGGGCAAGAAGCTACGCCTCACAACTGTTTGAAGTAACGGCAATCAACTTGGCTTTAGAGCCTCGCGGCTTTAGATACGAGCAGCCGACGCAGAGCGAATACGACTCGAAAAAGTTTGCCGCCAATGGAAAAACTGTTGATATCAAAACCGGAGAAGCAAAACCTTACGGCAGTGGCGATGGGCGCAAGTATCTTGCCAGCGACATTGTCACTTCTGCTTTTAAAATTAGCGGTAAAGATGAGCGCCACTGGGTTATCTCGGCCGGCAACCTGACAGTAAGTGAGGCGGCAAATTTAGATTTGCGCAAAGCATATGATTTTAACTACCGAGACATGGGCACGGTTCCTACATACACAAAAGCAGACCTGATAGCCTCTCTACGAAATGCCGAAAAACTTGGCGAATGGCCTCCTATTATTCGCGTCGATGCTTCAATGCCACCAATAAGCTCGCCAGGATCTGGCGCGCACTTCCTCACAGTAACTGGCATATCAGCAGACGGCAACACACTCGCAGTCGATAATACCTGGGAAGATGGCAAAGACTTTAACGGTAATCCATCGGTTCAGACAAGTACAATTGAGGCCAGTATTCGTTCTGCCAACATTGCCTTGCCGTCTGAAGCGAGCGCTCTAATGCCTCGCGTGAACTACTTCAAGCAAAACCCTGGTCAAGAAGAAAAGCTGATTCATAAGTGGTTAGCAATGCCAGACAATCTCAAGGCAGCTGGTGCAGTCAGCCCAGCAGACTATGAGCGAAAAAATCCAGATCCTGATTTGCATCTTTGGGTTAGCGACCATCCCGAAGACAAAGACCTCAGTTTTTGGAAAAAATGCATTGAACAATGGCTTGAAAAGTATCCAATAAATTCGCATAAACCCTAGACTAACCGGAGCAGCTGATGCCTTTTGAACCGCCAACCTATTTTAATAGACCGGCCGAAATTTGCGAAGTTCGATTTGTCAGACACGATAGCAAAGCCGCAGTTGCACAGTTGACCGACCCAGGTCCGGCAAAAAACTCAGCAGTGACAACAAAAGTTGTAGAGGTAAAAACACTTCCTGGTACTTTTAAATGTTTACCATTCACGGCCATGAAATTACCAATTGGTATTTGGCAGTATGAACAGCTAGAGTATGCCTCACCCAACGGTTACTCTTATCTATTAACAGCAAAAGATAATCCTAAAATAGAGCTGCGTTTCAGCAACTCAGGTGTACCTTTTGCCGACGAAAGCCATTTTAAATCAGCCATGGCTAAGGAACCGCATGAGTTGACAAAAGAAGAGCTTCATTCTATTGACAGCAGTTCCAGCATTAGCACTGCAAAAACCGAAAATCTTAACGGCAAGCGCGTTATCGCTAAATCAGAGCATTATGCGGATGAAAACAAAGATGTCTACGAGATTGAATTCAATCAGAATCCAGACAAGTCTGCAGTCTTGCGCTCAGCCACAATTACATTTTCGGCGCCAGCAGCCGAATATAAGCTCTACCTCAGAGCTGTTCAGAAATCTCTCAAAACGATCAAGTGGCAAACCAAAGATACTATTGGCCACGACGAATGCCAGGACTAGATTCAACCAAAAGAGCACAAAACTCGCACGTAAAGCGCTCGACCACGGCACAACGCTTTGCTCAAAAAACTCAATTTACAAAAAGTACCAGAAAGCGCAATTTAGAAGATAAGCCTTCAGACGGGCAGCATAGTGCTATCGAAACTGAATTTGCATCTGGCACCGTAATTGGTGGCGTCTTCAAAATCAAATCAACTATCGGCCTGGGCGGCATGGGTATGGTCTATATTGCAGAGCACACGGCCTTAGGTCGGCACTTTGCCCTAAAGGTTTTACGACCCGAGCTAGTCAATGAAAAAGTCTGGTTGCGCTTTCAGGCAGAGGCGAAAACACTCGCAGCTCTAAATCACAACACTTTCGTTAAAGTGTACGATCTTGGCATTCACGAAAAGGCGTTTCCATACTATTCAATGGACCTAGTTCAGGGCCGAAACCTTGAACAAATTGTTGCCGAAGACGGAGCATTCAAGCTCAATAGTGCGCTAAAGATCTTCATCACCGTTTTAGAGGGTCTTGCTTACGCCCATCGCAACGGCATCATTCACCGCGATATCAAACCAGCAAATATAATGTTCTCCGAAAGCAAAGGCAGCAATGCCGATGAAATTAAAATTCTCGATTTCGGCATTTCAAAGTTAATCGACAGCCACGAAAGAGAGAGACAAAATCTTACTCGGGCAGGAGAAGTCTTTGGCAGCCCCTACTACATGAGCCCAGAACAGTGCATGGGCGAATCAGTTGATGCCCGCACAGATATTTATTCGATTGGTTGCTCATTATTTGAAGCCTTGACAGGCTTTTTACCTTTCGACGCCGATAACTCAGTCGACATTATTACGATGCACCAAGAAACGAAACCGCCAGCGCTTTCAGACGTTTTACCAGAAGCCGATTTTCCAGCTTCAATAGAATTTGTCATCAAAAAATGTCTAGAAAAACTGCCCGTGAATCGCTATCAAACAGCAAAAGAACTAGAGATTGATCTGACAAGAGTGCTTGAGGGAAAAGACCCGTCACAATATTATTCGACTCAAACTCACGCCAGAGCAGCCGCCGCCTCCGATGATACCGCATCAGACCCTCCACTGCCGACAATGGCATACGCTATCTTAGCAGCAGTGGCACTCACAGCGATTATTGCAACGATCTATATTTTTTCGAATCAATCAGAAGCCGACTTCAAAGAATTTACAGGAGAGAAATCGACACGGCCAAACTATGGCCTAAAATTAGTAGTTGCGGGCGTCGACAGTGATGCACCGAAGATCGACGAAAACTATAAGTCTATCGAAGAAGAGAATACCTACAACAAAAACGCACCGCCCTCAGCTCGCGACTACACTCCATTCGCAAAACAAGAGACAAAAAGCGGTGGTTCGCGCCATCTGATGTTTAGTTTTCCTACCGATATTGAAATCGGCCAGTTGCAATTCTCAAGCAAAGGCCAAATTATGAAGCGCTCCGCTATGGGTGAGTTCGAGCTTTCAGTGGGCGAAAAGCCAATCTTCATTCCGGCGCCTGGTATCTCCGACTATCCAATTTACTGGCGTCGCTTTAGACCGGCTGACCTTTACGGTGTAACACTAATAGACAAACACATCAGCGATGACGCTTTCAACCTTCAGCTAGCAGCCGCTAGCAAAATTGGCAGTATTCGCGCCCTGACATTGTCGAACCAAATTCTCTATCCTAGAAGCCTAATCTCACTCAACAACTTTCATGACTTAAAAGAATTCAACGGTGAATATTTGCAGCAAAACCAAAGCCTGCTAATGAAAGCAAAGTTCTGGAAGACGCTTAGTAGTTTTGCTTGGCAGGCCAATCAATCGTCGAACACAACCGACTTTTTGCGATTGCTGCAAAACTCGGCCAAACTAGAGGCCTTGAGCACAACAAATGCCATCTTAAGTCATAGTGACTTTGAGCTAATTTCAAGCATGTCGAAATTGCGTTTTCTCTATTTAACAGGAACATCGATAAGCCTGGCCGACCTGGAAGCACTGAGCAAATTACCAGAAATCGAAACGCTATACTTGCCGAAAGGCACCATAACAAGAAATGCAATTCCTATTTTAAAGAAATTCAAATCTCTAAAACAGCTGTCCGGTGCAGTAGTTGGCACTCATGAAAAATTAGATGCGCTTCTTAAAACTGAATTACCGAAAGTAAACTGCAATATCTACTCAAGTAATCAGAGAGCGGGGGCGGAGCGCTAAAGATGAGCAACGACCTTTGCAAAAAGTGCAGGAAACCGCTACTAGCCTCACACGCTGGCTCGGTTACATCTTACTTCTTTCAGCACAACTATTGCCAATGTCACATGCAAGCAAATTCTGGCTCCACTAACCCAGTGTGCAGTCAGTGTGGTAAATCGAAACCAACAGATCAACGCATTGGTTCATTCACCTCCTTCCTCTTTAGAGAACTGCGCTGCCAATGTTCGGGAGCACCAGTAGTTGTGAAAGACTCAATTGCAAGTGGCGTAAAGAAAAAAATCAAGCGCGCCACTACACATTATCGCGCAGCCCAAAAAACACAATTTACAAAAAGCATTCGCAAAAACGATTCTCAAGCAAGCGCTTCGGAAGTGACGAGTGAATTGGCACCAGGAACGATTGTTGGCGGCGTTTTTAGAGTTGAATCGACAATAGGACTGGGTGGCATGGGAGTGGTATATATCGCTCAGCACATCGCCCTAGGCCGCCACTTTGCGCTCAAAGTCTTACGACCCGAATTCGTTAACGAACAATTATGGTTACGCTTTCAAGCGGAAGCAAAAACTTTGGCAGCGCTCAACCACGTTACTTTCGTCAATGTCTACGATCTTGGCATTCACGAGAAAAGCTTACCCTTCTATTCAATGGACTTGGTTGAAGGCCGCAACCTTGAACAGATACTTTCAGAATTTGGACCCTGTGAACTCAATCGTGCTCTAGAAATTTTCATCAAGGTCTTAGACGGTTTGGCATATGCCCACCGCAACGGAATTATTCACCGCGACATCAAACCAGCCAACATAATGCTCATTCAGGGCCCAGGACGCAAGGCACCAGAAGTAAAAATACTCGATTTTGGCATCTCCAAATTAGTAGGAGGCCACTCTAGAGAACTGCAAAATCTCACTAGCTCAGGAGAGGTCTTCGGCAGCCCATATTATATGAGCCCTGAACAATGCATGCGCACCGCAGTTGATGCCCGCTCTGATATTTACTCGATTGGCTGCTCATTGTTTGAAGTGCTTACTGGTTATGTTCCGTTCGAAGGAGACAATTCAGTTGAAATCATTGATATGCATGAAGACGCGCAACCACCGACGCTTGCTGATGTTATGCCAGACAATGATTTTCCGCCATCGATAGAACTGGTAATAGCAAAATGCCTGGCTAAATTGCCGAAAGACAGATATCAATCGGCCAAACAACTAGCAATTGACCTGACAAGAATACTAGAAGGTAAAGACATATCGCTCTATACAGCAGCCTCTACTAAAGCAGATGATGCTAAACCACAGATTAGCAAAGCTCAGAGCCGAACTACTATCTATGCAGTAGCTGCAGTCTCGGTTTTAGTAGTGGTAGCATCGATTATCGCGGCCCTGGTTGTCTCTCCACTCATGAAAGGAGGCGTCAAGCCAACAGCAAAAATAGTGAGTCTACACGAGGATAATATAAGAGATATCAATATAAAAGAGGGCAATACAAAAGGTAGTACCGATAAAGCAAAACGTGATTTATCAAATCCAGAGGCAACCCTAAACGACATCGGATCAATTATGGTATCAGAGACACCGTCTCGAAGCGAAGAAAAGTTGGTAGCAGAGCCGGCGTCAGCCTTAGGCACCACACCATATTCAACCATCAAAGTCATAAATGGAGTGAAGTATCGCTGTTTCAAATTCCCCACTGATTTGCAAATAGGCCTCCTATCATTCTCGCAAAATGGACGCTCGACTACGATCCCGGCCATGAATGAAGTGAAAATTCCTATTGAAACGAAGGTAACATTTATATCGTTCGTAGGCATTTTAGAAAATCCAATTTACTGGAAACGCTTTAGAGCTGGAGACATGTATGCTCTCTACCTTCTTGATACAAGCTTAGACGACCGAGAATTCGCCCAACAGCTCGAAGCTTCAGCTAACATCGGCGGAATTCAATCTCTGCACTTAGGCGGGGCAAGCCTTCTCGCTTCAGCCGTACCATCGCTAAGCAAGTTTAAAAGCCTGACGGAGTTCACAGCCCAAGGTTCGAAAAATAACATAGCAATTTTGTCTAAAGCTACTTGTTGGAGCAAAATTGAAAAATTTATCTGGCACGAGACACGAGGGGGCGCTCCAACGGAAATTTTAAAAATGCTACAAGGCAGTCACTCACTGAAAGAGCTCAGCTTCTACAATGCCGCTTTAAGTCAAAGCGACTGCGAATTAATTGGAAGCATGACAAGCTTGGAAGCGTTGAGCTTGCAAGAAATGCCAATGCCTCTAGCATGCTTGGAAAAACTCAGTCAAACAAGCAAAATAAAAAGGTTACGCCTGCCTCTAGGCTGCATAACTAAGACTTCAGTACCTATACTGGCGCGTTTCCAATCGCTAGTAGAATTGGCAGGTGAAGTGAACGGCTCACATACAAAATTGGATGCCATACTAAAAAAAGACTTGCCTAAAGTAAAGTGCTTCATTTTCTATCCAGAGCCGAAAACACCCAATTATATGTCGCAGAGTCAAGTTACAGAGTGAGGCCGCCGGTGACAGAGGCAATGCTAGCACTATCCTGAAGCGTTTTATCGACGAGGCCTGGGTGGTCGTAGACGATATCGAATGAGCCTGAAAGTCGAAAACTTCGCAGCGAAGCAAAGGAAAGAAGTCTGTCAGCAGAATTCTAATTGGGCCTGCTCTGAAGAGCCAAATTTAACCGCAGCACTTATTCTTCACGCCATTGCTTTCGCCAGCATACTCATCATGACGGCGAAACCAAAGACCAGTCTCATTGCGACCTAACGGTGCTCGATCAAGCCATTGATACATGGTCCAAAGACCATCTAGGCCCCGAGAATAAGCAGAATAAGTGTGATAGATTTCGCCATCTTGAATTGCAAAAGCGCTCATACCGGGCCGGTCGCGGTGGAAGGTAGGGACATCGATTCCACAAGTAGCAGCGAATTGTGATTCTACTTCGCCACCACCGCGCTCTGAACCTGGTTGCCAGACGAAAGTAGGTTCATTAGAGTAGTTGTAAGTAACTGTGCCATCGCGCTGCTGCTCAGCTGTAAACTCAACACTAAAGTCAGTATTAAAATCACTAATGCTCGAAGAGGCCCAAGGGAAGCTCCACTCCATTCGTTTTTTGTAGGCCTGTAGTGTCGCCAGTGGTGCTCTAGAAATTGCAGATAATGCCACATCATGATTTTCTAGGTGCACGAAAATTCCATTAAAGCTATCGGCTAAAGAAGAACAAGATGGGCATCCTGCCTGAAAGTCAGGGCCGAACATAAAGTGATAAATAATCAGCTGTGAACGACCACAGAAAAGATTTTTAAGAGATACAACTCCATCGTCTGTTTCGAACTTGTAGTCTTTATCAACTTTTACCCAGGGAAGAGCTTGACGCTTCTTCGCTAACTCATCACTGCGACGGGTCAGCTCTTTCTCTTCTTTGAGCAAATCGACACGGGCAGCAAGCCACTCTTCGCGCGTTCCAATTTTATGAGTTGTCATAACCTACTCCTTCGTGAACTAGTACTATTGCTAGCGCTAAAACCAATTCTAGTGTTCAAACAAATACTAGTAACAGTGCTCGCACTAAACAGGCAAACGTTTATCGTAGACTTCTTTTAGGCTAAGAAATTCTTCCCAGAAAGGCTCAACTTTTTGATTCGACATCACAGCCAAAAGAATAGCCAAATGCTTGTGCCATCCAGCACTGACGCTAAGCAATTCAGTACGATTCGGCAAGCGGCGATGAATAACTGTAAGCTGTACGTCTTTGCCTTGTGGTTCAAGTTCGATAGTGACATTGCCACTATTTTCCCAGGTGAACGAAAGTTTGTGAGGCGGCTCAAAGGCAATAATGGTGCTCGCCATTCGATACTCTTCTTTTACACCGGGTGGCAGTGCAGCAGGCGGTTTAGTAAACTCATGATTGCGCCATACAAACTCAAATGGTGCACCAGCAGCCATTTCCATTGAACTTGAAGCCATCCACTGGCTGCGCAATTCTTCTTTTGTGAGGTAAGACCAAACGCGCTCAATTGGCCCAGGAAGCACACGAATAATTCTCAAGGTGGCAGGCTCAATCAATTCACCATAGCTATCATTGGTGGCACAGTCTTTTACAGAGTCTTTTGCACAGTCTTTTAGTGCATCATTCATAAATTCTCTCCTTGCTCTTCAGCATTTAGTTTGGCGTCTTCAGCACGCAAGAGCTGCTCAAGCACATCCAGTCGGCTATTCCAGAAGCCCTCATAGAAGCTCAGCCATTCATAAGCACTGGCAAGTGGGCCGGGGTTGATGCGACAAACATGGGTGCGCCCACGCACTTCGCGCATAATAAGCCCAGCATTTTCTAAGGCCTTGATGTGTTTCGAGGCGGCAGCAAGCGACATGCTAAAAGGTTCGGCCAGCTGACTAACCGTGCGCTCGCCTCTTACCAAGTCGCGCAGCATCAGGCGGCGAGTGCCGTCGCCGAGGGCGTGAAATATGCTATCTAGTTGCTGCGTCGCTAATTCAACCATGTGGTTGAATATATCAATTCACTCAAAGATTGTCAACCGATCGGTTGAATATCGCAATTAGGCCACGAGTTTGGCACTTTCCGACAAGCCCTCAACCTCAAGGCTCT
>JBBRMD010000109.1:0-9906 GCA_038231015.1 Candidatus Obscuribacterales bacterium | reverse complement strand
TGAGCCGAGGGGTTAAGTGGAAACGACAGGTCTGCGCAGACCGGAAACTGTAGTGATAACCCGCTAGCTGTGGATTCTGACTTGAAGCAGCAAGAAATATCGAGCCTACGCAATGGGCAGTCAGACGATAGTAAAAAAGCCACCGCAGAGTAATCTGGGTGGCTTTTTTGTGTGCCTAGTTACTGGCCTAGTTACTTGCCGACTAAAATGTCCGATTTCTGTCCCGAAATCGGACATTTTAAAACAATAAAAAGCGAATTAGGCTCAGAGCTTTAACTACTAGAGAAAAGCGCAAAATCTATTTACTTCTGCCGCGCGAGTTCATGTCGAAGATGCTTTGAAAATAGACACTGTCAGAGCGAACAGCATTACCAGCAAAAACAGCACCAAGCGACTTGGATAATTTGTATCCTTTGGGGGTTTCGTAAAACTTGGGACTATCTAATACAGTTTCAATTTTGCTGGTATCGAGTACGATTTCTCGCTGCCCTTCCTGGCTCGCACCATTAAAGTAGTCTCTGCCCTTTCGCGCTTTAACAAAGGTCAAGGGTAAGCCACCATTGGTTGGTGTTTTGTACGCGCAGTAAATTATAGACTCTACAACTGGTGCTACATTTCCTAAAGGAATATATTTCAAAGTTTTTTTACTACCAGTCATTCGAATAACATCGTGACCGCAGAATTTGAAAACTGACTTGGCAAAGCCTTTCTTTTCTAAATGCATACCAGGCGACAGCAAAATAAAGCCAGAGAACAAGCCAGTTTCTTGAAACTCTTTCAAGCTCTCAGTGAAATAGGTTTTGTCGTCATTGCGAAAAACGGTTACTTTCCAGTCTGGCGCTTTGGCAACCAAAATAAACTTGAGCTTGTCCGTATTTTCTATTCTTATACCGTGAGCGCCAACAGTCATCTGACTACGCCCCATAAAACTATGAGTTTGGTCGAACCGTAGAGCAGTCTGTACAGCTAATGCTGGGGCGAGTTGAACTGCAGCAAGGGCAGCTAAGAAATAGCAGGCGGTGCAGAGTAAGACTCGTAGATTTATCTGTGATGGTCGCATACTTCAATAATACTCTTTGAGCTATTGAATGCTAGTGCCGGTTCTTATATAAACGCTAGTGCTTTTCTTCGCCTTCGCCGAGCTGCACTGAAATGGCGTGCAGAATGTTGGTGTGATAGAGAGTATCAATATAGACTTTGCGAATAGCACCCTGCAGAGCTGGGTCTACCGGTCCGACTTTCTTGCACAGCAGGGTTGCTTCTTTCAGAGCCTCCTCTGCTCCTTTATAATCACCTTCTGCAAACAATGTCAGAGCGTACCCGTAAAGTGCTCTTGGAGCCCAAGGGGTATCTGGATTACCATGAGCCTTCCACCAGTCGATACCAAGCTTATAGGTCGTCTGTGCCTCTTTCAAAAGGCCATCCCGTCTGTAGATATCAGCTAGTTTTCCGCAAGCATCCCAGTACATCTGTGAGCGCTGTTCTTTTTCAATTTCAGCTAGGTTAAAGAAGCGTTTGTACACTTCAGTGGCCTTAGCAAAATTTCCTTGACGCGAATAAATGTCGCCAAGAATGCGCAAGCACTGAATATTGGAGATATTGAGCGCTTGTTTCCCAGATGCCAATTCCAATTCTTTTTCGGCTGCAGGAACAGCCTCCTCGTAGTTACCATTAAGGAAAGCAGCATAAGCAACTAGGCGGTAGCACTCACTTAATTGATATGGTCCTTCTTGACCATCTTTCTCAAGGCGTTCAGTAGCTTGGGTCAATTTGTGACCATATAAAAGAGCATCAGGCCAATGTTGCGACTCATGATAAAGAGTAACTAGGGCAAGCAATGCGTCGGCGTATTCACGACAATTTGTGCCTATATCTCTTTCAATACTTTGTAAGTTGACTTTGGCGGCCTCTTCTTTGTTACCAAAGTCTTCAACCGGCGTAGGTTTGCTCGTGGTTTTGACGTTCCACAATAGATTATTGTCAAAGCTAGGGTACTTCTTACTCTCGGGCTTTAGAATAATCCAAGACCAGAAAGCAACAACACCAACGAGCAAGACGATACCAGCTATCCAGATAGCTGATTCGATAGAGAAACCACGTCTTTTGCCACCACTTGAAGAACCGCCTTGACTGCGTTTCTTTCTGGGTGCCACTTCTTTATAGAGATTTGCTGAATTAGCCCATTCAGTATCGGTGGCAGTCAAAAGCAACTCTAAATCTTGGCGCAATTGCTCTGGGCTCTGATATCTATTATCTGGATCTTTTGCCAAACACTTTGCCACCACTTCTTCGAAACGGGTGGCAACAGGCTCCATGGTTGGGTCTAAGCCAAGGGGGCGGGGAGTGTCGTTCATGTGTTTGTAAGCCGTCTCTAAAACGTTCTTACCTACAAATGGAGGCTTACCGGTGAGCGACTCGTACATGACGCAACCGAGAGAATAAATGTCGGAACGGTTATCGACTTTTTTGCCACCACATTGCTCTGGACTGAGATACAACGGGCTGCCGAAGGTCTCTTTCGAGCGAGTCATATATTGATCTGACTTATGCTCAGCGCTTTCATCTTGAATGATTTTGGCAATGCCAAAGTCCATCACCATAATGTCGTCTTCAAACTTTTGGTTATCGAGAATTAGGATGTTACTAGGCTTGATATCGCGGTGGAGCACATCGGTTTTGAGGGCAGACTCTAAAGCTTCTGCAACCTGACTGAAAATACTAACGGCACGATCTGGACCAATGTGGCCGGTCTTAGAAAGCAAATCTTCAAGCGATTCAAATACCATAGGGCGAATTACTAAAATAACCCGGCCTTCAACAATAACCACATCGCGATAAGAACAGATGTGAGCATCGTCCAGAGTCATCAATGCGCGCAACTTCTGCTCAAACTTTTTCAAATTTTTGATGCTGGCTAAAAGCTGTTTATGAATGATTTTTATTACAACAGTTCCGCGAGATTCTTTATCGTGTGCGCGATAAACCACACTCAAGCTGCCTTCACCTAACTGTTCTTGAATATCAAAGCGATCAATTGTCTTACCGACAAGACTTTCGCCACCGCCGAATAGTGATGCGTCTTTTGATTTTGGATTCTTCGCCGGGCTCATGCCAAATTATCCCTATATTAGACCAAGTCGCAATTATCAGACTCTAGTATTTAGTAGCCATAATCGTTTTGCCCGATTTTAAGCAAAAGCGCACATGCCCTTGTTCAAATGTCACTCAATATTGCCAACCTTGAGCGACAGGTTCTTGCAAAACCCTTACCTAGGTGCAGTTCATGGAGTAACCCATGCCTTTAAGAATTTTTTGAAGGTCGAGCAAATTGGTGTAGGTGGGCATCAGCCAAAGGGTTTCTTCATCCTTCAGATTGTCGATACCTTGCCGCAATGCTTGAGCCAATTTAGGTACAGTCGAAATCTGGTCGACAGCGATACCAGCATATTTAAGGCGAACAGCCATATCTTCTGCTCTTTGGCCACTGACAATCATGGTGCTATTTTTCAGAACAGCTAACTGTTCGAAGTCTGCATCCCAAAGCCAAGAAATGTCTCGTCCATCGGCTAAATTATCGTTGATGGCAATCAGCACTTTGGCCTTATTGTCTTTTATACAAGAAGCAAGCGCCTGAGTTGCTCCGGCCGGATTTTTTATCAGCTGAACAATAATAGTTTTACCTTCGATCGTAAGTTTTTCCGAGCGACCAAACAAGGTTGAATAGTCTTTCATGCCATAGCGGATGGCTTCACGACTAGCCCCAAGGTGATAGGCAGCAGCTGCCGCAGCTAAGGCATTGTAGACATTGAACAAGCCTGGTAGTGGCAAGAAACACTCTTCAACTTTACCGTCTATGACCAGCTTGAAGCGGCTCTGAGTTGCCGATACTTCAACATCGCGAGCAATAACTGTTGGCGTCGGTCTCTTAAAATCGCAACCTGGGCAGAACCAATGGCCCATTTGCCCGTAAAAAACTCTGGTGTAATCAACTTCTTTGCCGCATTTGCCGCAATAAGAAAGCTCCATGTTTTTCACTTTATCAGCAGAAGTGCCAAAATCACTTTCATCTGTAGATGAAGGCACGAGCGATTCAAGGCCAAAGAAAAGATGTTCAACGTCAGGCGCTAACTGACTAACGTTAGGATCATCGCTGTTGAGAATAGCCAAAGATTGATTGATATTGATGCCCGAATTAATTAGGCGAGCAGTGGTATCAAGTTCGCCGAATCGATCGAGCTGGTCTCGAAATAGATTAGTAACAACCACACTATTGATTTTTACTTCTTTGGCCACTACAGGTAGAGCCGCTTCATCAATTTCAAATAAGCACAAGTCAGCTGCTATACCGGTTTTCCAGCTAGAAGATTCGATCAGCGAAGCGGTAATGCCGGTAACTAAATTTGCCCCTTGACGGTTGTGAGCGAAGGTAAAACCAGCAGTGCGTAGAATTGAAGAAAGGATACCGCTAGTGGTGCTCTTACCATTGGTACCAGTAACAGCAATCACTCCGCGAGAGGTTTGCTGTGAGAGGTGACTTAAGACTGTGGGCGATAACTTTCGCGCTATCCGGCCAGGCAAATTTGAACCTAAACCTAGACCTAGCTTGCGAATGGTCGCCGCAGCCAAATGGGCAACCAAGATGGCGGCATGGTCAGAACTTGTTAATTTGCCGTCATCGGTCATGTTTTACTACCTGTCAACGCGTCTTACTAACTACTAACAGAGGTCCTTATTTTTTGCTTTTAATTGGCTTGCTTTTAACTGGCTTGCTTTTCAATGTCTTGCCCTTCAATGGCTTGCTTTTACTTGCTGTGACTTTTACTTGCTGTGACTTTCAATGCTTTGCCTTTAAGAAGACGTCATTGACACTAGAATGAATGAATGCCCTAAGATTATGTGGGCTCGGTTGAATCAGCAGTTCATCGCCTAGAGAGAGCGTATGAATGATGTGCGGCCCGTCTATATAAACTTCGCCTGTGCGCATTTCACTGACAATACGCATGCTTTGATTTTCATCAAGGGTGCCATCAAGTAGCTTCCAGTTTTGACCTGGTCTCATACAAGCCTCACGCACCATATACTGAAACTGGCGCTCAGGCAGCCCCATGATGGCACCGCCAGCAGAGCGCAGCGAACCTGTAGAACCAGCCGGTGTGCTCACCCAAATTCCTGATGAACGCTGTTCTTCTTTATGCTCACCCACTTCGATGAGATAGCGACTGGTGGCAGCCGGTGAACTATGGGCCACCAAAACTTCATTAAGAACTAATTCTTTGATTGGTTGACCATTAATGACAATGCCCAAGCGCAAGATATTTAGAGGCGAGATCATCTCGGTCTCTATTTGGTCAAGAATAGAAGAGAAATTCTCGCGATTGGCCATGCAAAAATGGCCAAAACTTGATGAGCGAGAAGAGTTGACACCAAGCGCAGGCACGTCTTTGAGGGCATGAGAGGCGTCCAAAAAGGTACCGTCACCACCTACCGAAATTAGCAAATCTACGTCTTCGACAGTTTCGGCCACTTGCGAACGGCTCAGAGATTGAAAAGCAATACCGCGACTAGAAAGCTCGTCTTCGACGCGAGCAAGGGTATCGACGTGCTCTTCGTGAGCCACACGAACACGATTAACCACTTCATTGCCTTCTGCAATTAGCTTGAGAAAGCGCGATTCTTTATGTTCTTCGGCCTGAATCTGGTAAGTTGATTTCTTGTGAACGACAAGGACTTTCTTGAGCTTCAACTTAAAATAGCCTCTGGATGCCCGTAGAACCACATGTATAGTGATACGGCAAAATAAAGATTAGCAGATTAAGCGGGCCATTTTCAACATAATTAAGACTCTGTGAATTGGCTCTACAAAGTGCGCCCCAACCGCTCTTTCTTCACGAGCAGTAACAATGATCAATGTGAGCTATAATCGCTGTTTGCACATACTCTGCATACACAAGCATGACCGCGATTGGCAACCACTAGAGAAGTAGGTTGCCAGCCAAGAGTCAGGGAGGACCTTATGACGCTTTCGGGCAGCGATATTCGTGAAAAATTCGTTTCATACTTCAAAGAAAAACGCGGACACCTGCACAAGCCTAGCTCTAGCTTAATCCCCGACAACCCCACTTTACTACTGACGTCAGCGGGCATGGTGCAATTCGTACCAATTTTCTTGGGCCAAGCCGAGCCAACCAACCCGCCTCGGGTGGTAACTGTGCAGAAATGCGCAAGAGCTGGCGGCAAAGATTCAGATATAGAAAATATTGGCCGCACCTCAAGACACCACAGCTTCTTCGAGATGCTTGGCAATTTTAGCTTCGGCGATTATTTCAAAAAAGAAATTATTCCTTGGGCATGGGAATTCGTTACCAAAGAGCTTGGCCTAGAGCCAGACAAGCTCTACGTGACAGTTTTCAAGGGTGACGAACAAAATCCTGGTGATGATGAGGCCGCTGATATTTGGCACAAACAAGTGGGAGTGCCTGCCGATCGCATATTCAGAATGAGTCGAAAAGATAACTTCTGGGGGCCACCTGGTCCAACTGGCCCTTGCGGACCCTGCTCAGAAATCTTTTATGACCGCGGCGAGGCTTACGGTCCAGAAAGTTTTGAAGATTATTGTTACAACGGTGCTGATGGCGATCGATATTTGGAGATCTGGAACCTGGTGTTCATGGAACTCTTCAAAGATGAAAACGGTAAATTCACTCCCCTTGCCAACAAAAACGTCGATACTGGCGCTGGCTTAGAGCGCATTGCCTTAGTCAAACAAGGTAAAAACAACACATTTGAAACCGACCTTTTCATGCCTATCCTTGAAAAAGTCAGCGAAATGTCTGGGGTCAAATACACTGGAGGCGTGATCTCTGGCGCTTGGGAAACACAAGCAAGCTCGCCTACATGGAAACAAGACAGTTACCTAAAAATAATTGCCGATCATGCCCGCTGCATCTGTTTCTTAATTGCCGATGGCGTGCGCACTAGCAACATAGGTCGCGGCTATGTTTTGCGATTCATTTTACGGAGAGCAGCTCGCTTCGGCAGGTTGCTTGGAATTACAGAACCTTTCTTGCACAAACTTGTACCGGTAGTTGTGGATATTTACGGCAAAGTTTATGGCGAACTTTTAGCCAACCAAGAGCAAATCACTCGCGTTATACGAGAAGAAGAAGAGCGCTTCTCTAAGACCATTGACCGTGGCTCAGCTTTGCTAGAAGAAATTCTCAACCGCCCAGACACCACAGTAGCTGGAGAAGAGGCTTTCAACTTGTATGCCACCTTCGGCTTCCCCATCGAATTAACTGCTGAAATCGCTTTAGAGCGCGGCAAGAAAGTAGACATGGAAGCCTTTGCTCAAGCCAGAAGCAAGCACGAAGCAGTTTCTTCAGTAAACAAATTCAATGTGGTGATGACCGGTGACAGCGCTCTAGGAGCTGTCTTGAAAGAGCATGGCACCACTAAGTTCACAGGTTACTCAGCTCAAGAAGGTGATGCTAAAGTTTTGGCCGTCTTGAAAGATGGCAAGCTGATTGATGTAGCTAATGAAGGCGATGAAGTAGATATTATTCTCGACCAAACTCCTTTTTACGGCGAATCAGGTGGTCAGCTTGGCGACATCGGCATTTTAGAAAACCCTGATGCTAGGCTACAAGTGCTCGATACGAAAAAGCATGAAGGTCTGCACATTCACCGCGTGCGCACTATGGCCGGTGCCATCGAGGCTGGCCAACCATTGCACACAATCGTTGATAAAGTTCGACGAGTGGCCACCATATTGCACCACTCAACGGCTCACGTTTTCCATGCTGCAATCCGCGAAATCTTTGGCAAGCAGGTGGTACAGGCCGGTTCGCAAGTTGGTCCGAGTGCTATGCGCTTTGACTTCACCCTCGACAAACAACCGAGCAAAGAAGACTTAGCTCGGGTAGAAGCTCTGATGAATGAATGGGTACGCTCAAATAGTGCTGTCGTCACTCAAGAGATGACCATTGATGAAGCTAAGGCTACAGGCGCTATTGCCATGTTTGGCGAGAAGTACGGCGATGTAGTGCGAGTCGTCAAAATGGGTGACTTCTCACTAGAATTCTGCGGCGGCACCCACGTTTCAAACACCTCCGAAATCGGCCAAATCAAAATAATCTCAGAAGGCAGTGTTGCCCAAGGAACGCGCCGAATCGAGGCCTATTCTGGCCCTCGCGCCTGGAACTATATTGCCGACCAGCTTAAATACCTAGGAGATGCCACCGACAAGCTCAAGGTCAAGCCAGCCGAAATGGTGGCACAAATTGAGCGTCTGCAAGGTGACCTCAAAGCAAAAGAGAAAGCTCTGCAAGCTCTCGAAGAGAAACTAGCACTTAGCCGTGTGGCCGATATCGTGGCAAAAGCTGAGAAAATCGGTTCGATTTCTATGATCGCCTGCGCCATTCCTGAATTGAGTGGCCAATCGCTCAAGCTCATTGGCGAAAGCATCAAAGCAAATCATCCAAATACTCTCTGCCTTTTGGCCTCATCGCAGGGTGATACTGTCAGCCTGGTGGTGGCTGCCTCTCCTGAGCTGGTCAAGCAAGGCTTCAAGAGCGGTAAGGCCGTGGGTGAGGTGGCGGCTATCGTCGGCGGTAAAGGCGGCGGTCGCGATGACATAGCTTCGGCTGGTGGCAAAGAACCAGACAAAATCAACGAAGCAATAGCAAGGTTCAAGGCTCTAGTAACCGAGCAACTGAGTGCCACAGGTAAGAAATAGACAAATTAATTGCCAAAATTAAATGACTAATCTATTGAATATGTACGAGTGCTTCAAAAGGGGAAGAATATCGCGGATGAGACAACTAGCTAAACTGCTCCTCACAGCAGCCACTGTTTTGGTAACCGGTGCTTACACAATAACTTCAGCCTGGGCCGCCCCTCCAGTGCGAATCGCGGTAGTCTCAGCCAGCGGTAGCGGCATCGAGCAAGAAATCGTAGACCACGTCACCAACTCATTGAGTAATTTGTCTGACGTTGTCGTAAGCACCGTGAACCCAGACTGGTATATCGTCTGTAACGTCACAGAAATGCTTGATCCGGGCTCAGGTTCTATTCGCTATAACGGCTCTGTGATTACCAAAACAGCCGGTGGTCAAGTCTTGAACACCGTTGCCGTGCAAAAATACAACCAAGATTTTTCACCGTATAATACCCAAGCCGAGTTCTAAGACCGCCACCTTCACGCGCTGGCTTTATTCGGTAATGTTGTTCGTTGAGCCACTTGGCCGCATTCCCGAGTGTGCCTTCGGACACAATGGCCTTAAACGCCGCTTTCACCGAAGGAGCCCACTCTTCATCAATTTCTAAAAACCCAGGCTTGTCTTGAATTCGCTTGTAACCAAATGGAATCGCACCACCATTAAAAAGTCCGCGCTGTGCTCGAATATTAAAATTTGCAGAGACCCTTTCTGAAATTTGACGTCTTTCAAACTGCGCAATATTTGCAACCGTAAACAGAACCATCTCGCCAGCAGCAGTTGTTGTGTCAAAATTTTCTCGGAGTGACTGAAAACCACAGCCATTATCTTTCATCATTTGCCAGATATCAGAAAAATCTTTAATTGATCTAGAAATGCGCGATAACTCACTGACCATAACAAGATCAGTTTCACGTTTTCTGATCGACATTAAAAGTTTTTGAAGCTCAGGGCGATTAGTGTCTTTTCCTGATTTTGCGCGGTCAATGTAGATCGCAACAATATCGCCAAAATGACCTTCCATGTTTTTTAGTTTTACGGTCATGCGAAGGCGTTCTTCTTGATTTTTAATTGATCCTTCAGGATTTGAAGCCTGCTCTTCCGTTGAGACTCTTATATATAAAGAAATTCTTCTGGCCTTAGAGACTTTCATTTTTAGCCTCCGAGATATCCCAAAAAATTGAATCAACAT
>JBBRMD010000108.1:0-9978 GCA_038231015.1 Candidatus Obscuribacterales bacterium | reverse complement strand
GTTCGTCAGCTCGCAGATTTGCTCCACGCTTCTTTCAGACCTCACCTCACGATTTAGCCCTTGCGCTTCACTACACTTCACCGTCATCAGGTTGTGTAAGGACTTTCACCTCCAGTTGTTGAACATGCCCGGCACACAAGAAAAAGAGTAGCTTCAGTTGAAGCTACTCTTTCGAATTCTATTTATTAGTCAATTTATTTAGAGGAGTCCATCGGCAAAATCTCACGTACCTTTCGCATAAGGTTCTGAATTTTGTCAGGCATAACTTCAGTCTGCGAGCCTGGATACATCTGAGCCTTGCGGTTGCTAATTAGAACACGCATCATGTCTTCCAATTGCTTCTGCTGCTTCTCATCAAGCACTTTGCGCTTATTCAGATAGTTTTGCATAGCTGCATTACTAAGCTGTTCTCGGCGTCTAGCAATAGATTGCTGCAGAGCCATCACTTGGATAGAGTCGGCATTGTGATCAGATAGAAGCTTCTGCAATTTAGATTGCTCATCGCGAATCTGCGGACTAAGCTCGTTGAAATCTTTGTACCACTGCTGCTCAAGAGCTTGAATCTGACTATTTTGTTGAGGAGAGAGGTTTAGTTTGCTCCAATCGACATTGCATGATGTCGGCTGAGCGTCTTGGGCCATGCTCTCTGGCGGGAAAGAAACTTCCAAAGCACAACCAGCTGCCAAAGATAAGGCGGCCGACATGAGCCCGTTAGCAGCACTTTTCACACCATGCAAACTACTCTTCATAAACTACCGCCTCAGCTTTATCTGCTGGTTGCAACAACGAAGAATCAATCAAGTAACCTTCGGCAGAAACTTGACGAACATTCGATTGTTCAGGACTGTTGAGCCAGAAAGCGCCCAATCCGAAAACAAATACAAAGACAGCTGCTACTGCTGCTAAAGCATATACCCGTCGATCTATTACTCCTTTGACCTTGCTAGTTGTTGCAGTTTGGGTCTTAGGCGTAAAAGGTACTACTTGTAATTTGCTCTTAATGCCCGGCCATAGGTCAAAGTCGGCAGGCATGTCAGGCTTATAAGAATCGCGAATAATATCGCCAACATTGGTCAGCTTGCCAAACTCAACCTGACAGTTGGAACAATCAGTTAAGTGCTTAGTGATTTCGCGGTGACGCAGAGTGACTACTTCTTGATCTAGATAAGCCGAAAGCTCGTTGTCTATCAAGGCACAATCAGCGGTAAGGCGCTCTTTGATAGATGACCACAGATTGACTTCAAGATTTTGCGGCAGCTCTAAACCCTTCGCTAGCAAGCGATTTGTCTGATTTAAAGCCGTAAATTTAGCCAAGCAATCAGGACAATCTTTTAAATGCTGATTAACACCTTCTTGAGCGGGCGAAGTTAGTTCACCATCAAGATAGGCCGAAAGGTCATCAACGATGACATCGCAGACCGATGGCATATCGAGGGCAATCTTTGACCAAATGTCTGGCATTTCGCCGTCGGCCACAAAGGCCTTGCCAAGTAATTTGCTTACAGCTTTCAGTGACTCGAATTCTGCTGTGCACTCAGGACAAGCCTCGATGTGCGATTCAACTTCACTTTTCAGGCTAGCAGCCACTTGATTGTCAAGCAACGCTGAAAGCTCATCCTTATATTTATCGCAAGTAGAATCAACCATCACTAGAGACCTCAGTAACCGACTGTGACTGTTCTATGTATGGCTTAAGCAACTCTTGCAGTTTGGTGCGGGCACGGGCAATCCTAGATTTCACCGTTCCCATCTCTGTCTGTGTTATCACTGCAATTTCGTCGTAGCTCAGGCCCTCCACTTCTCTCAAGACGATGGCTGTACGAAACTGTTCCGGCAAACGCAACATTGCTTGACGTATTACTTCGGAGATTTCTTTGTTGAGGATTTTCTCGTCAGGCAAGATGCCTGAATCAGGAATATCGCGGGTTGAACCGTCAGACTCGCCGTCTTCACCGCCATGAGAATCATCCATAGATACAGTAGGAAGACGACGGGGCCGCTTGCGCAACTCGTCATAAAAGAGGTTGGTAACAATTTGAGTTAACCAGCCGCGGAAAGAGGCTGGGTTTCTTAAATTGTTAATAGAGCGCCAGACCCGGATGAAAACTTCCTGAGCCAAGTCAGAAGTATCTTCCCAATCGGGAGCCAATTGATAAAGCAACGAGTAGACGGTGCGTTGATGCCGTTTTACGAGCTCTTCAAAGGCCTGAGGCTCGCGCTTCTGGCAGGCTAAAACTAAATCACGGTCACTCTTCTGAGAATATGCGGTTGGCATCCAATGTCCCGTCCAATAATAAGTTCCTTAATATGGTAACACTTGATAGATCTATTTCAGTATCATCAAAAAATGGTAGCATAGCAGGCTCAGCTTTCTGAAAGCGGCTTCGCTGCGGCTTTTAAAGCAAAGCATTTTGCATGACTCAAGGAGTTATTCAGTTGACCACCAACTATTTATTCACTTCAGAATCAGTCACTGAAGGTCACCCAGACAAAGTTTGCGACCAAATCTCAGATGCCATCCTCGATGCCATGCTTTCGCAAGACGTTAAGTCAAGGGTAGCGGCCGAATGCGCCGTATCAACTGGGCTAGTTTTGGTTACTGGAGAAATAACTAGTAAAGCCAATGTCGATTTTCAAGAGCTAGTACGCTCAGTCATCACTGAAATCGGTTACAGCGGCGCTAAAGGCGGCGGTTTCGACGCTGCATCTTGTGCCATTCTGACAGCCTTGAACAAACAGTCGCCAGATATTGCTTCAGGAGTTGACCAGGCCCTTGAGAGCCGTCCCGGTGCTGACGCTAGTGCAAGCGGAGGCCAACAAAGTTCAGATTTAGGCGATGAGACCGGTGCTGGTGATCAAGGCATGATGTTCGGCTTTGCTTGCAACGAAACTCCTGAAATGATGCCCATGCCCATCTCAGTAGCTCACCGCATCGCTAGACGTCTAACTGAAGTTAGAAAAAACGGCACTCTTGAGTATCTCAGACCAGATGGCAAAACTCAGGTGACTATTGAGTACAACGGCAACACTCCGGTCCGAGTTGATTCAATTGTTGTCTCAACACAACACGATCCAATCGTAGACGGCATTGAAGACAACGCAAAGTTGCAAGAGCGCATCGCTCAAGATCTCAAAGCCTATGTGATCATGCCAGTCTTCCAAGACCTATCAATCAAACCTGACGACCAAACCAGATACTTGATCAACCCATCGGGACGCTTCGTTGTGGGCGGACCTCACGGTGACGCTGGCCTGACCGGTCGCAAGATAATTGTCGACACTTATGGCGGCTATTCCCGCCACGGCGGGGGCGCCTTCTCTGGTAAAGATCCAACCAAAGTTGACCGTTCTGCTGCTTACGCTGCTCGTCATGTGGCCAAAAACATTGTGGGCGCTGGATTGGCTGAGCGCTGCGAAGTGCAAATTGCCTATGCCATCGGTGTGGCTAGACCAGTATCGGTTCATGTGACAACTTTCGGCACGGGCACATTGCCTGACCATGAGATTACTGAACTAGTCAAAACTACGTTCGATCTCAGACCAGCAGCCATCATAAAAGCCTTTGCTCTCACCGAATTGCCCAAGCTCAACAATGGTCGCTTCTATCGTAATGTGGCAGCTTATGGCCACTTCGGTCGTCCAGACCTCAATCTTCCATGGGAGAAATTAGATAGAGTTGACGAGTTAAAAAAGTCTCTATCTAAAGCCAAGACCGCCCGCGCTTAGTTTTTAGATGCGTTTGTTCTAGGGAATTTTAAGGGAACTACTTTTGTTGTCTATGCCGCTACTAGCGAAGACATTTATCGGTGAGATTCTATGAGGACAGGCACCCTCACAGTCAATCCGGACACACCGGAATCGTATATTGTCGAATTATCTGAAGGCGAGGTTCTGCAAATTGGGCGCAAGCCAGCCTCGGGCGGCATAAAAAAACTAGTGCTGCCTTATCCGGAAGTGTCAGGACAACATTCAGAAATTCGTTGTAAGAGCGAAGGATGGACAATCATTGATGCTGGTTCTACCAATGGCACCATGCTCAACGGTGGCCGCCTCACCCCTGGCAAGGAATATCATTTGCACTCGGGCGACAGGGTCAAAATCGCTCAGTATGAGCTTCTTGTCACTCCTCCTGAATTTGATCATCCGAACCAAGATGAAGAAAGCGATGATTCGCAAGACCGCACTCAGTTTCGCATTCAAATGATGAATGCCACCATTTTGGTAGGCGATATCAAAGGCTTCACATCGCTAATGGAAGACCATGCCACCGAGCCAATGGTAGTTATGGAAGCGGCGCAAAAAGTATTTGATAATCTCAACGATGAGATCAATAAAAATTATGGCCAACTAGAAAAAATTGCTGGCGATGCCATCATGGCCTATTGGCAGGGCAGCGACGCCAAAGCTGGTGGTGGTTTGTCAGCATGCCAAGCTTGTTTCACTGCTCTTAAACTGAAAATTCTCACTCTCAAATTAGCTGCTGACAAAAAAGTCTGGCCTTTTACAAACCACCCACTAATGCTAGACATGGCTTTAGCAACTGGGCCAGTGGCTTCAGGCAATCTTGGATCTAACGCGTCTAATCCGGCCCTTCTCGGTGATACGGCCAACTTAGTCTTTCGTCTAGAAAAACTAATTGGCGACGATCGTCCTGGTGATGTCATTGTCGAAGGCGCCACATACGAGCTAGCCAAAGATAATTTCAAGTTCGATTTTCTTGGCCAGTTCAATGTCAAAGGCAGACAGAAACCAGTTGATGTCTATCGCTTGATCGCCCCAATATCTTAAATACCTAATACTAAATTGAAAAATCTAACCACAGAACAATTGGCCGGCAGACTGGTTATTGGTCGCTTGCCTGCTCTAGTGCTCGATGACCAGCACAAGCAGGCTCTCAATAGTGGTAGGCTCGGCGGTATCACTTTATTTAAAGAAAATGCCCACGATCTAGAACAACTTTGCACCCTGACAAAAGACATCGTAGATGCCTGCTTGCACCCAGCGGTGCTTACAGTTGATCAAGAAGGCGGTGCCGTACAGCGCTTTGATCATGTGCTCACATCGCTGCCTTCGCCCATGGCCCTGGCGGCAGTTAATGACGACAATTGCACTAAAGCAATAACCGAGATTAGCTGCCGCCAGCTGAAGACTTTGGGCTTCAATTTGCTATTAGCTCCCACTCTCGATTTGCTTACCAATCCGCTCAATCCGGTAATCGCCACCCGCGCCTTTAGTAGCGAGACAGCTTTAACCAACACAATGGCAAAAGTTGTCATCGACCAAATCGAAGCGGCTGGTTTGATTGCCTGTCCCAAACACTTCCCCGGCCACGGCTCGACCAGCCAAGACTCACACCTTGAGCTAGCCATTGTCGATAAAAGCCTAGCCGAGCTTGAGGCATATGACTTGGCACCATTTGCTGCCAATATCAAAGATATGCGTTCAATTTTGATAGGTCATATCTGGCTGCCTCAACTAGAGAAAACAAAAAGGCCAGCAACTTTGTCACCACTAGTAGTGACTAACATATTGCGCAAGCAACTCGGCTTTAGCGGCCTAGCTATATCAGATGACATGACTATGCACGCTATAACCAAGGCCTATGGCCTTGGCGAAGCCTGCGTTATGGCTATTGAAGCTGGTGTCGATCTAATTTTAGTTTGCGGCACTTACAGTCAATCACAAGAAGCTGTTCAAGCAATTGCTCAAGCGATAGAAAGTGGACGCATCACAAAAGAGCGTCTTGAAGAATGTATTGAGCGTTTAGACAAACTTTTCAGCGGCAAACCAGCAGCAATAGATAAAGCCAATCAGGCAAACTATGCCGCTTTTGCCCAGTCAATAATAGACGACACTGTTACCAGCACCAAATTTAGTACTACATCAGCGGCCTTGCTCAAAGGCAATTTGGAGCATCTAAAGTTCAACAAAGACGACACGATCGTGGTTGTTCCCCAACACCCCCGCTACAAATTGCCTCTAGCTGCCGAAATCGGGGCAAGCGAAATGCGCTATAGCATTGACCCTTCAGCTAGTGAGATTTCTCAAATTGCCCAGCAAATTGAAAGAGCGAGCAAGAGCACTACCGTCTTCGTTACCTTTAGAGCCTTTATTAACAGCGGTCAAATTGAATTAGGAAAGGCCCTAGAAAATGTCTGCCAGAAGGGCGAGCTAATACATGTGGCCGCCGATACTCCCTATGATTTTCTCAAAATGCCCAGGTCTATAAGAGCTTCTCTAGCTTCGTTTGATCCAAGTGATCAAGCGATGGCAGGCTTAGGGCAGATAATCGCTGGAAAGTCGCAGGCAAAAGGCAAATGCCCTGTAAATTTTAGTTCTTGGCCTAACATAGACCTATAATAGAATTAGTCAATCAAGCTTTAGCAAATGAGGTTTACATGGAACCGAATTCTGATGTGCCACCAGTCGTGCAGGCCAATACTGAAGCAATTACAGAGCCATCTACTTCTAAAATAGATAGCGAGCCCAAAAATCTCTATCCCAACGATGTGCTAGCCAATAGCGAGCTAACTAACAAGCTGAGCGGTCTAGCGCAAAATCCTCAGGTTTCGAAGTATCTTGGCAAAGCCACCAAAATAATAGCGGCCTGCGCCATTTCTGGCTGCATCTTACTAGTGATTGCCATCATGGCCGTAGTTAACCTGTTTAACCAGATTACCTCACAGATTCCTCAATAGTAGCGGGCTTTATTTGATATCGCGATAGAGAGCAATAGGCATTGCTGCTCGCAAGGCTGCTGCCTTGGCCGCTTCAGCTGCCGCCAAGAGTACGCCTAAGTCTAAACAATCTTCAGGTATACAGGCGACACCAAAAGCGAGAGACAAATTGGAGCTATCGACACCAGGCGACAATGAAGCACTCCAGATAGCTTTCGCTACCCGTTGAGCAAAGGTGTTGGCACCAGTTGTTTTTGTGTTGGGCAGAAGCATAGCGTAATCGTATTGATCATAATGAGCCAAAAGATCGATATGTCGCTTGAGACGGCTTACACGTCTAACTACTTCAGCTAAGGCCGGTGTCTCTAGAGGCTGACGTTCAAAGTTCGGTGGGCCACTGATGACGCGCATTTCCATTACCATGACAGAGAGCGGACTGCCTGAGCGGTAGCCTCTGAAATATTCTTGCTCAAGAAAATAGAGAAAAGCTTCGTAGGTGAACATGCCTGTCTCTGGTTTTCGCAGATTCATCATGACACTGTGAATTTTCGATTTATCAATAATCTTCGGTGCAATAGTCGGCTTTTCTTCTTTGACACCAATGTAATCATTGGTGAAAGTAATCAAATCGGCATTGAGCAGCAAAGTTATGAGAGGCACCCATTGACTGCGTGAAAGCCTGGTTTTATCAACTAAGTCTTTGATAGAAGTCTTGTCGTCAATCACTGAATACAGTGCTTTGAGCATATGAGAAGCGACAGTAGGGTCATGAGCTGCCAAATTGTCGAAGTCATAACCGGCGACACTTTCATGTTTACGAATCAAGACAGAATCTGCCTGCAAGCCAACGTTGCGCAAGAAAGTCACTTTGTCGACAAGATGCACACCAAGAATTACTAAACTCTCAATGGGCTGAGCGACGTTGCGTTGAGTCACTCTTGCCCGAGGCTCAAACTTATACTTTCCTTCGCGCCAAGTGAGCAAATCAAGAACACCTTCATCACCCATGATGCCGCCAACATCAGCATGCATCGGTTCACCATCAACAAAGAAAATTTTGCAGTGCAAACTGCCTTGATCAACGTCGAGACGCCCTGTCATTTTGGCCAATAAGATCGATTGCAATAGCCTAGAAATTTCAACTAGTGAAAGATCACCAGTAGGCGGCAATGTCGAGCGCGACCAAGCATTGTCTTGAGTGCCTACCGAAGGATTGCTTTTAGGATCGGTAGCATCCATGGTGTTGGCAGTATGCATAAACAAGGTGTCGCGTCGTTTTGAAGAATCTCTGAAAGATTCATTGACGGCCAATACCCCATCGGCCTGTACACTTTGATGCACTTCACCGCATGAAGAGATGATCAAGTTATAGACTAAAAGAACATCACAGCTCGTATAGTCCCAAACAATGCGCATGTTCTTACCGACAAAGAGCTTCCACTCAGTGTCTCCACCGCGCCAAGGACAATGAATATTAAGAGTAAAATCTATCGCTCTATCTGGAGTAGACCAGGTAATCTCGACTTGCCGCCCTCTATGCTCCATGGCCACCGACAGGTAGTGGTGGATTTCAGACAATCCCGGCGCAGCCGGCAACTTCTGAAGGGTTTTAGGGATCGGACCAGATCTCCGCAGCATAATTACCATCCTTTTCAGCCTGTATCTACAGCAATAGGTCTTGCAACCTAACTCAATACAGTTAACGCCTTACGTGTGGATATATGCCCGGCCTCAGTCAAAACTAACCTTCATTTTGGTTGTTATTCAAACAGGCGCCCGATCGACAGTCTTATAAATAGGCTTATTGCCGCCCAATGCCACCGGCAATGGTGCTAACCTTGGCTTCTAGGAAGAGGCAATTAGCGGGCCATAATGTGCTGAGCTGCCAGACAAATCAGTAAGATGAAAATAAAATTGATCGCGAGAGCAACGGCAAAAAGGCTAGTTCCTACTATCAATTGCCAGCAGACCAAGGCGTGGCGGGGGCTCATTACCCGTAAAATACCAAAGCGACCGACAATATATATGATTAAGGCAAATAGGAAGGAAGTATCGGCTGCAGCTAGGCAGAAAATTGCATACCTGGCCAGGCCAGCTAGAGGCAAGAAAAGGAAAACCAGGGCCACGAGAACAGCCCCGCGTAAGAGGCGCACACTCTGTTTATCAGTCTCTCGTATCGAGATTGCCTTATCAGCGGCAGCTTTGCGTATATGGGCGAATGACTCAAGGCAGGCAGCTAACTGCCCAACACGTTTGTAATCGCGCTCACCAACTGGGCTACTCACCGCAGTTGGCTCGGGAGCTTCTGACGATTCGGATGGGTTAAGAGGTTCACTGGCGCTCATAGATACTCCTGGCACTACATGTCAAAGTACCGCAATTCAAGACTTTCCAAACCTATTGGCAGTTATCAGACCTGCTATACAGCGCTAGGTAAAGCTTCAAGCTCGCAACCAATCTCAAAGAAGGTTTGGAACATGCGCTTCGCTTCGACCACGATGGCCTCAATTTCGCCTTGCTCAAAGCCCTGAGCATTCATGGTCGCCTTAAAATTGGTCCAGCGCTCTCGCTGCAAATCACCGTAACGGTCAAAATATTTAGCACCGCGATCTTCTGGTAGGCCGAGACCTGAACGCAAGGTCTTTGCCATAAATTTAGCGCCATTGGTCGACCCTTCCAGGACATACAAATGACCCAAAAGCGAATACGGCGAGCGACCAGATAGCTCATCCATAACACCAAGCAAGCTCGCTGTGGCGGTGAGAGGAACCACGCTATCGGTTGAAGCATCGAAGTAGCCTAAATCGCCAATAACAGCGCTTAAATCGCTATGGTAAGGCTTTAGAACTTCGGCAATGCGAGAGTCGCTGGAGGCGGCAGCAGGCAACAAATCGGCCAAATGTTTGTGCATGAGATAAAGCTGGCCAAGATACTTGACATAGAGGTCTTTTCTTACTCGACCGGAACCCAGGTCTTTCTGAAACTGATGGCCTTCGGTATCGGCATGCAGATCTTTGGTGGACTCGCGCAGGGCGTCCATAACCAAGGGCTGAGAACCTTCCATACTGATCTCCTAAATTCAAATAAGAGATAAGTCTAGTACAAATTTGCTGCTATTTAACGGTGTTTGCTGAACAAGTAATGCGAAACCATCCATTCTTCACCATTGCCGTAGCCCCAAAGCTCAGCGCAAGACATAAAGAATAGCCGCCAAAAGGCCCACCATCTCAGGGCTTGGTCTGCTCCATAGGTATCAGCGAGGATCGGCATAATCGCTTTTTTCTGGCGGTCCATTTTGGCC
>JBBRMD010000107.1:0-10016 GCA_038231015.1 Candidatus Obscuribacterales bacterium | reverse complement strand
TCACTGGCTTTCAAAGTCAAAGACCAGCACGTCTTCAACTAGCGGCAAAAGCACTAATTTAAACGCCTCATGTGCTGCATGAGTCAAGTAGATATCACGCTCGTGCGCTCCAGCAAATGTGACCAAGAAAGCGTGACTGAGCCCTTTATTCAATTTTTCAGGGCTAATGTTAGGCCCTTCCTCTATAGACTGAACTTGGTCAATAGACTCTTTCAAATCGCCAAAAGCCGCTACCACAGAATCAACCTGGGCTGGGCTAGCTGAATCTTTGAATTTGAAGGCGACAAAGTGGCGCAAAGACATAAGAAATCCTCTAAGAAGCGACCGCAACAGAGGTTGTATTATAGCTCCGCCTATGTGCCCAAACTAACCATCCAGCAAGGAAAACAAGGATGTTCTCAGCCTATCGATTCAAAGGCGTCGCAATCTATATATGGGCAGCCATAGCAATGATGGTCACGCCGGCCTTCGCCGCCGAAACGAAAGCAGACGCGAACGGCGTGCCGCAGTCAATCGTCAATCTCGACCTATGCACTCTCGCCTATCAGCTTTACCACCAGTCACTCTGCCTGCCCCTCGACCCTTGGTATGACATGATGGCCCGCATAGGTAGCGACAGACGCGACAACATTTGCAGCTTCACTCATGACTATGCTGCACAACTAGGCAACCCAAGCACAAGCAGCGGAACCATAGGCCAAGGTTTCTACAGCGGCCCAAATGCAGCACGCGGCTGGCCCAATTCGAATAAAAATCTTGACCCGATTCTCACAAACTACAAATATATCGACGCCAAGCTACCCACCTTCAACCGTGATGGTGAGCGATTCTTAGCAGTCTCAGCACCGGCATACGTTACCAATAGTATCAAAACAATTGAAGGCGTTCGCTACAGAACTAAGCCATCAGGTTATCCATACAATGATGTGGAAAAATTTCAAATACGCGAGTATCCGAGCGGCCAAGATCATCTAATCGTATTTGAAGGTGGCACAGGAAATAACGGAGCCACAGAGCCATCATGGAGCCCAATGGGCTTCGTGCTAGCAAAAAAGACTGCCACCGGATACGATGCACACATTGTTTTTCGCGGCAGCCGTAGCGGTTCATCGCTTAGCAAGACAGTATGGAAAGCACAAGCTGTAATCGGCGACGCTAAAGGAAATCCTGATTGGATAACAGATCTAGGTGGCTCAAAACAAATTGAACAACCACTAATTAGCAAAGTTGGCACAGTGACAAAAGGGTTCGCCGAAGCACTACCAACAATGCTCGGACCGATCACCAGCGCTTGCAAATATCTAGAGCAAAGATATGGCGCACCACAGCACATTTATGTCACCGGTCATAGCCTTGGTGCCGGTCTCGGCAGCCAATTTGTTAGCGCTGTCTTGCAAGGCAGCTACGGCGACCAACTACGTGCCGACGTGAAAAGCTGGCCATGGAACGATACCAAGCTAATGGCATTTGCTCAGCCAATTCCGGGTAATGACGCTTGGGCAAAAAACTTCAACAAAATATCGCCAACTTCTGAGCACTACTGGGTGACAGGAGACAGCGTCGTTGAAGCAACTTCTGGCACACTGGTGAAAATGTTCATCGACAATGGCGAACATGGTGGCATTCAGAACAAACTGACTGAAGTAGCTAACTGCAAAGATAATCCGCACGAAGTGTTTGTCATCAGAGCAGCGATATTGCGCGATCTCTCACCAAATAATGGGGCGCTGTGTCAGCAGCTTGGCCAAGAAAATACTTGGGGCTATTACGAGTCATTCTCCAAAATGATCGTCGGTCAAGCGCTTAACTATGTCTACCCAGGCGCACCAGCACCACTGATCATCACAGAAACCAATCTCCGTCAGGTACTAAACAATAGCGACTTTAGCGCCGAATTTGCTAATTGGCTTTCACAAGTTTACGGCCGCATGATTGGCGACAAGAGTAGCTACATCGGCTTTAAATTCCAGGGCACCCTCGATGATCGCAAGAAGTTGGTGGGCGACATCGCTGACAGAATGAAAAGACCTGCTCTGAGTGGCAGCCCTCAAGAACTCGACAATCTATCAACTGAGTTTACCGCCATCGATGACAATCTCGGCCTCCCCAACGAAGAGCAATGGATTTATTGCGCTGAGGTTCTGTCGCGAGTGCAAAAGGCTGCCATATCAATGGGCGAGCTGCAATCGAAGCCAGAGATCAAGAGATGCCTTGACTCGAAGTTCAACGAATAGAATCTAGTTATTTATAGAGCTGCCTCATAACTCGACATTGCCTTAATTCAATCTTGTCAGTTTCTTGATAGAGGCTGGCACTTTGTTTATGCCAAGTTGACGGCGCTCAAGCTTTGATATAAGTGTCAGCAATATCAGGGCGCACATGGACATTTTACTTATACTAGTTCTCTTCTTTATCGCTTGGCTGCTAGGTCACGCCCTCGACAAGCTCTTCACGCAAGTAGAAAACTTTGTCAAAGGCAAGCAACCACATGACGAAATTTTCACAACCAAAACTGCTAACAGCGTTCATCCAAACCTGAGCAGAAGCTCGCGTCTGTACTTGATTCCATCAGCTACAGACAAGTCGACAAGTCAATCTTGATACTTTCTTGATCAGCTAGTGGTTATAGTCGATGCTGGATTTGTTATCAGGAGTTCAAAGCAATGAAATCGAAGCGTAAGGTCATCTCAGTAGCAGCAATCGCCCTGATTGCACAGGCTAACTGTGTCCACGCACTGGCCCAATCTAACCTGCCCCTATCCCCATCTATCAGACAGGCGCCCATGAGTCAAGCCACTCTCAGAGGCCTGACTACTCCGAGCAACCAAACTCAAGCCAGCGGCCGGGTGAACTCTGTTGATGTACCAAAGCAAATTCTGCGCTCTGGCATCAATATAAATAGTCGCAGTATTTCACCGAATACCGCACAGCTAGGCGAAGACCTAAAAATCATTCAAATCATTTCACGCATGCAAGAGTTGCGTACTCGCGTTGGTCAAAACGCAGAGCCAGCAACACTATCATCGTTAAGCGATCGTCAAGAACTTCTTGAACTAAATCAGAGAGCACAAAATATTCTCATTAGAACAGCTCTCGAAATCGATTTTGTCACAGCCGAAATAGATGCAGAGCAAAATATTTATAGTGAAGTGCTCTCATCGTTTCAAGGTTCGCGAGACAAACTAGTGGCACGCATCAACGCCGGAAGTTTCATTCTCAACGGAGCGCTGTGGACAGTCTGCGAAGCCCTAACTATTGTCTCGCCACTGCACCCTAACTACGCCATTCAATCGGGTATCGTCGGTATTGCCGCTGGTATTGTTCCGTCAATCGCTTCTGGCTACGCGCTAAAAGCTTACAGCGGTAAACACAAGAAATCTGAAGTCGAACCCAACATGCTAGCCAAAATCTTTGATCGTCCAGTCACTGAAGATATCGAATATCCAAAGTCTGTCTGGGCATTCTTAAACACCGCTCCTGCAGGCGAATCGACAACAAAAACTCGCAAAGAGCAATTAATAGATAGATGGATTAGTGACAAGAATATTCCATCGTTCACAGACAAATCAGCCACCAAAGAAATCGACATCATCACAGCAACAGCGGCTCAGAACAAAGGCCTGTCAATCGATAATCTAACCGTGCGCATGGTAATGCTCGAACAACTGCAAGGTGAACTTGCAAAAATGAAACGCATGCTAATGGAGCTTTCTATGGCCGTCTCAGCTGAAAAGGAAGTATAGAAATGAATGATTTACTCAGTCTCACAGCATTTGCAATTCTCTGGTCGGCAGCCTTTGCTCTCACCCGAGGGTGTCGCACTCTGATGGCAGTCAAGTCATGATCGCCATCTACTCAATCGCTGGCTTGGTGGCAGTTGCCCTCATGCTCTATCTACTGGTTGCCCTGGTTCTCCCCGAGCGGTTCTCATGATATCTTCAGGCGTCTTACAATTAATAATTTACTTGGTAGTGCTACTCGCAGCAGCAATTCCCTTGGGCAATTACATGGCCCAGGTCTATGGCCGCAAGAGCACCGACTATGCAACAAGCGACCCTTTAACAAAGGCACTAGGTTGGTGTGAAAATAGAATATATGGCCTGTGCAGAATCAACCCAAATGAAGAAATGGGTTGGTTTAACTACGCCCAAGCCTTTCTAATTTTCAATGCGGCCGGAATGTTGTTTGTCTATGCAATTCAACGCTTACAAAGCATTTTGCCAGGCAATCCAGATAACCTAGCAGCGGTCTCTGCCGACTGCGCCTTCAACGCGGCAGTGAGCTTCGCCAGCAACACAAACTGGCAGAGCTATGGTGGAGAAACCACCATGACTTACCTCACTCAAATGTTGGCGCTAACATCGCAAAACTTTCTCTCGGCAGCTGCTGGCATGGCTGTGCTCGTGGCTCTAATGAGAGCCTTTGGTAGACAGCAAGCCAGCGCTATCGGTAACTTTTTTGTAGATCTCAATCGCACCATAATATTTATACTGCTACCTTTGGCAGTCACTTTCGCACTAATTTTGGTATCGCAAGGAGTTGTGCAGACTTTTAGTGGAGCTGCCGACTATTACCCACTTGAAAGCGTGCAAAAAGCTGACACCCAAGCGCTTAAGATAGCCCGCGGACCAGCAGCTTCTCAAATCGCTATCAAACAACTGGGCACCAATGGCGGTGGATTCTTCAACGTCAATTCTTGCCATCCACTTGAAAATCCTAGTGGACTGACAAACTTTCTTGAGATGTTGGCCATCCTCTTAATACCGGCTGCTCTCTGCCAGACATTTGGCAAAATGGTCGGCAGCCAGAAGAACGGCTGGGCACTGCTAGCGGCTATGACAGTGATATTCACGGCGCTTCTGGCTGTTTGTTATAGCTTTGAGCAAGCCGGTAACCCTGCCTTCGCCGCACTCGGAATTGACCAAGCCTCCACAGCACTCAACAGCGGTGGCAACATGGAAGGCAAAGAAGTACGCTTCGGCATTGCCAATTCAGCCTTGTGGGCAACTGCAACAACCGCTGCCTCAAACGGCTCAGTCAACGCCATGCACGACTCATTTACACCAATGGCTGGGCTTGTACCCATGCTAATGATGCAACTAGGAGAAGTTGTCTACGGCGGAGTTGGTTCAGGACTCTACGGTATGGTCATCTTTGCCATCATCACAGTATTCATCGCCGGTCTCATGGTGGGGCGCACACCAGAATATCTGGGCAAGAAAATCGAATCGTATGAAATAAAAATGGCCTCTTTAGTCATTCTCTTTCCACCAATGATGGTGCTACTAGGCACAGCCTTGGCAGTGTCGATTAAGGCCGGAACAGTGGGAGTATTGAACCCTGGAGCCCATGGCTTCAGCGAAATACTCTACGCTTTCTCCTCAGCCTCTAACAACAATGGCAGTGCCTTCGCCGGTCTGAGCGCTAACACGCCGTTTTACAACTACGCTCTAGGCACATGCATGTTCATAGGTCGCTACATGCTAGCTGTGCCAGTCTTGGCACTAGCGGGTTCACTGGCAGCAAAGAAAAAGCTACCAGCGGGCAATGGCACCATGACCACAGACAATTGGCTCTTCGTCACCTTACTGATAGGCGTAGTTATGATTTTCGGCGGCCTGACATTTGTGCCATCACTAGCTCTCGGGCCAGTGGTAGAACAACTGCAAATGGTTTTTGAAAGCAAGTGAGCAAATAGATAAATAAGCAAATAGATAAGTAAGCAATTAAATAAGTCAGTAAATAAGTAAGCAAATAAGTAAGTACAGCCGCAAGGCGACGAATAGTGAAGCAACTCACTAATTTTAGAAGCAAGACAAAAGTAAAAATGAACACCGATAAAGCCGACAATTCTAATTCACTATTCGACTCAAAAATATTGAGCAAAGCAGTGCTCGACTCGTTTGTAAAACTAGACCCCCGCACCCAAGCACGCAACCCAGTGATGCTAGTGGTCGAACTAGGCAGCATACTTACGACACTTCTATTTTTTGCCGCACTGGCTGGGCAGGCTGAAGCCTCACCGTGGTTCATTCTCTCAATTTCAATCTGGCTCTGGTTCACAGTTATCTTCGCCAACTTTGCCGAGTCAATGGCTGAAGGAAGAGGCAAAGCACAAGCAGATTCGCTGCGCAATTCGCGCAAAGACGTGATGGCCAAAAAGCTTGCCGAAGCCAAACGCGACAGCGCGATATCGCAAACTGCCTCAAACGACCTGCGCAAAGGCGATATAGTTTTAGTCGAAGCCGGCGACACTGTGCCGTGCGACGGTGAAGTCGTAGAAGGAGTAGCCTCGGTCGACGAGAGCGCCATCACCGGCGAGAGTGCGCCGGTTATCAGAGAAAGCGGCGGTGATCGCAGTGCTGTCACTGGCGGTACCAAAGTGTTGTCTGACTGGCTCATTGTGAAAATTACAGCCAACCCTGGCGAGACCTTCTTAGACAAAATGATTTCGATGGTAGAAGGTGCCAAGCGTCAAAAGACGCCAAACGAAATTGCCCTAAATATTCTCTTAGCAGCGCTCACGCTCGTCTTCTTGCTGGTCACTTTCACTCTCTATCCATTCTCTTCTTATAGCGCCTCTGTTTCGCATAGCGGAATGCCAGTGACATTGACTGTACTGGTGGCGCTGCTCGTCTGTCTCATTCCAACCACCATCGGCGGGTTGCTTTCGGCCATAGGCATCGCCGGAATGGACCGCTTGATCAAAGCCAATGTAATCGCCATGTCGGGTCGCGCCGTAGAAGCCGCTGGTGACGTTGACATGTTGCTACTCGACAAAACTGGCACCATTACCATGGGCAACCGCCAAGCAACAATGTTCGCCCCAGCCAACGGAGTCAGCGAAGCAGAACTAGCCGATGCTGCTCAAATAGCATCACTCGCCGACGAAACTCCAGAAGGTCGCAGCATAGTCGTATTGGCTAAAGAGAAATTCGCCATCCGCGAACGCAACATGCAAGAGTTGGGCGCTACTTTTATAAACTTCTCGGCTCAGACAAGAATGAGTGGAGTAGACTTCGACGGCCGCGAAATACGCAAAGGTGCAGCCGACACAATTGAAGCCTATGTTGTTGATCAAGGCGGTGTCTACCCAAGTGAAGTGCGCGACGCTGTATCAAAAATTGCCCGCGAAGGTGGCACACCACTTGTAGTGGCAGACAAAGGGCGCGTACTAGGCGCTGTGCAACTGAAAGACATCGTCAAAGGTGGCATCAAAGAGCGCTTCGCTGAGCTACGGGCCATGGGAATCAAAACAGTGATGATCACAGGCGACAACCCGCTAACAGCAGCAGCAATTGCTGCTGAAGCTGGCGTGGACGACTACCTAGCCCAAGCCACCCCCGAAGAAAAATTGCGACTGATCAGAGAAGCTCAAGCGGGCGGAAGACTAGTGGCCATGACTGGCGACGGCACAAACGACGCGCCAGCCTTGGCTCAAGCCGACGTTGCTGTAGCTATGAACTCAGGCACGCAGGCAGCCAAAGAAGCTTGCAATATGGTCGACCTTGATTCAAGCCCAACCAAGTTAATTGAAATTGTCGAAATCGGCAAACAACTACTGATGACACGCGGAGCCCTCACTACATTTAGTATCGCCAATGATGTGGCCAAATACTTCGCCATTATTCCTGCTGCATTTGCCAGCACCTACCCAATTTTGAATAAGCTCAACGTCATGCAGCTGGTCAGCCCAGAGAGTGCAGTTCTATCGGCTGTTATTTTCAACGCTCTGATTATTCTCTTCTTGCTACCACTAGCCTTAAAAGGAGTGCGCTACCGCGCCGTAGGTGCCTCAACACTATTGCGCGACAACCTGCTGATATACGGCTTGGGCGGCATAGTAGCACCTTTCATCGGTATCAAAGTAATAGACGTAATTATTACAAGCCTGCATTTGGTCTAGGTAAAAGTCATGACAGAATCTCAATTAGAATCACAAATAGCATCGCAATCAGCTTCGCAAGCAAAGACCCAAGCGCCCATACAACAAACTTTCCAATCAATACTGCTATCAAGTCTCATGTTGTTTGTCGTACTGACCGCAACGACTGGCCTTGCCTATCCAGCAGCGGTGACTGGTCTCGCCAACATCTTCTTCAAAGAGCAAGCGGCCGGCAGTCTGCTCTATCGCCAAGTGGGCGACAAACAAGTATCCATAGGTTCGAAACTACTCGGTCAAACCTTCAGCAGCCCCGCTTACTTCTGGTCACGGCCATCGGCAACCAGCCCCGCTTATAACGCCGCTGCTTCATCTGGCTCAAACCTTGGACCAACCAACAAAGACCTGCTTGCTTCTATCAAAACACGAGTCGAAGCCGTGCGGGAGAGCAACCCACAATTTGATAAGACCATGAAAATTCCAGTCGATCTAGTCACCGCCTCTGGTAGCGGTTTAGACCCAGACATTAGCCCAGCAGCGGCCAGACTACAGATAGAGAGAGTGGCAAATGCTCGGGGATTAAGCTCTCAGAAAGTACAAGATCTGGTTAGCACTTTCAGTGAGCCCAAACAACCTGGCTTCATAGACGAGCCCCACGTCAATGTGCTTCAGCTCAATCTAGCTTTAGACAAATTGGCTCCGCTCAGGACAAAATGAAATGATTGACTCGCGACCAGACCCCAAGCAGCTACTGCGTCAACTACAAGAAGACGAAGCTGTAAGCGGGCGCGGTCGCCTCAAGATTTTCTTTGGTGCAGTAGCTGGAGTGGGCAAAACTTACTCGATGCTGAGCGCCGCTCGCAAGCTCAAAGAAGAAGGTTTAGACGTTGTGGTCGGCTGCGTCGAAACCCACGGGCGAGCAGAAACAGCGGCCATCCTTGAAGGCCTCGAAATTATAGAGCGGCGCAAGGTCGAGTACAAGGGAGCAGTACTAGACGAACTCGATATCGACTACGCAATAGCACGTAAGCCGCAATTGATATTGATAGACGAGCTGGCTCACACCAACGCCCCAGGTTCGCGCCACGCCAAGCGCTGGCAAGATGTCATGGAAATTCTCGCCAGTGGCATCGATGTTTACACCACAGTTAATGTGCAACACGTAGAAAGCCTGCACGATATAGTTTCGCAAATCACCGGCATACGAGTGCAAGAGCGCGTGCCTGACTCATTACTCGAATCGGCCTCAGAACTTGAACTAGTAGATTTGCCACCAGACGAACTAATTCAAAGGCTCAAAGACGGCAAAATCTACCTTAGTGAGCGAGCCCAATCAGCACTGAGCAATTTCTTTCGCAAAGGCAATCTCATTGCTCTGCGCGAATTAGCACTGCGCTTTACCGCCGAGCATGTAGACGGCGAGATGCACAAGTATCGCCGCGCTCACAGTATTAACGACCTCTGGCCAACAACCGAGCGCATGCTCGTTTGTGTAAGCAACAGCCCGCTATCAATACGACTAGTACGCGCCACCAAACGCATGGCCGTAGCTCTGCGAGCAAAATGGTATGTAGCATTCGTGGAAACTCCAAACTACCTGAGCCTGCCCGAAAGCGAAAAAGCCAGAGTGATTCAAACTCTTAGACTGGCCGAACAGTTGGGAGCAGAAACACTAGAACTAAGCGGCGAAAGCGTCTCAGAAGCTCTTATTGGTTGGGCTCAAGACAATAATGTCACCAAAATAGTAATTGGCAAGCCGGCTCAATCGCGCTGGATGGAAAAACTACGCGGAACAATCGTCGACGAGATTGTGCGAAAAAGTGGTGCCATCGATGTCTATGTTATTACCGGCGACGCACAGTTGCCTACCGCCACAGCTAAAAGGCATATCGCACCATCGCACAAACCTATGTCTTATGTTTGGTCTGCTCTAGTCGTAGCAATTTGCACGGCTGTAGCAGCGCTGATGAACGGCCACTTTGAACTCTCGAACCTAATAATGATCTACATGCTCGGAGTAGTAATTGTCGCAACCAGATACGGACGAGCACCAGCAGCGGTAGCGTCAATTGTTTCGGTTGCTTGCTTCGACTTTTTCTTTGTGCCACCATTTTATACATTTGCTGTCTCAGAT
>JBBRMD010000106.1:0-10209 GCA_038231015.1 Candidatus Obscuribacterales bacterium | reverse complement strand
GTTTGATTTGGAAGCCGCCACCTGACTCAGCTTAGCCCACAGTGACGAATTGCTAATTTCATCAACAGGTTGATCCCAATTCTCCAATTCAGCAAAGAATCCCCCTTCAACAGCTTTTAGTGACTTCAGCATTACACCACCTATCGTGGAATCAATTAGTGTCAATTCCTGCAAGAACCAGCCCTCATAATTATCTTGATTGACATCACAAGCCAGAATAGCAACATCATGCATTCTGCGCCAAGTCGGCTCAACACCAGTGTCTTTGAGCCACGCGATCCAATTTGAAGGTACAGGCAAAACAGTATCGGAGAAAAACAAAGTAGCGCTCTTCTTGTTTACCGCCGGTAAGTTGACCTCAATCAGGTCAGACAGTTCTCTAATTTCAATCTGGCGACACTGAAGTTGAATAGAATCGTCGATGACCAAATCAAGCAACGTGTTCTCATCGTTTACGATTACGCCATCGAGTAGCCTGCCGTTAAATCCAAAGGCTGCCGGTTGCTCTCTTGTGTAGGCCCAACGCTCAACTCTGTAAGCGACGAATTCATATCTTTTCACCCGCCTCAATTGACCAGCATCATACGAGCCACCTACAGGGAATCCAAGCTGAAAGGAAACCATCTTTAGAGGCACGTCATCACCAGCAAAGACTGTTGGTAGCGGTTCAAAATTTCCCGCGCAGCTAGAGTCGAAGTACTCAAACTCTTCAAGCCAATCAGCAAAGCTAGTATTATCATCGAAATATAATGGCGAAGATTGCTGCATCTTAGACTGCCTTTCCTTAAGTTGTGGAGTTCTAAAGTTTGATTAAAAAACACCGCAAATCAAGCGTCATTGGTGCTCTACTTTCTCTACTGCTATTTTCTCAATGTCCATTAGGCAGCAAAGAAACCTGTGTCGTGTTGTCGAAGAACTTAACCGTTATGGCCTTTGAGTTTGGAAAGTTTAAAGATGGACATTCGCCTTCCGATCATACAAAAGGGGCAATTGAATTCGAGCCCCTAAAAAAACCGGTTGCGAATACTGTTGGCTACTCTTATGGGTATCGCATTCTTGTAAAATCCCCTGAAGCGCTTGTCAGAGTTCTGAACTCAAGTTCTCTTATTCCCAGAGATCCACCGAAAGGCCGAGGGCAGCTTGTAAAGATCGATCAGGGAGCGATTTACTACGACTGGCCCATAGACGGCTTTAGCAATGGCAAATATCTAGTCAAAGTTTGGATAAATGATTTGCCACTGCCGCCACTGCGTTATGAAATTGACTTTCGCTGACGGCCGCTGGTAATAATTTGCAAGACTTCTAAACTTCAGGGCTAGGCAGGCTGAAGCCCGAGAAGGCGGTTGCAGAAAAAGAAACACCGACATGGATGGAAACTCATTTAGCCGAGATTGATCCCAAACTAGAATGGGAAATAGGCGGCAGCTTCCATGAGACAATGCCCCTAGCCATCACTCGGGGCTTTAGCGACACTAGCGCTGACCTTGCAGAAACTTAGGCAGACAATGCTGGCTACGGTTCTACGATTATAACTGGCGTCATGAATGGGTGCGAATGCTGCCAGACACGCCAGCGCTCAAGCATCCCGACATTCAAGGTTAGTAAGAAGAAAATCTAATCGTTAAACTCGCGCATCACATTCTCTTTTAAATTTTGAATGTCGTGCAAATGCGAATATGACGTATAGTGAGCGGCAAAGACGATTCGCTCGTCAGCAGCGGGAGTTGACTTACCAACTTCTGCCTTTGCGCTCTGCAAAAGATTACTGCTCTCGTGCACATCTATTAATTCGATTCCTGATTCAGACTCGCAGAGAACGGCTAGCAGTCCAGGTAATGCCAGAATGAATCTGACTTCAGAGAACGGCCCTATAAACTCATAATTGCCAATTAGAAAAAGCGATGGCTCGACCGAGATCAGGTCGGCAAGACTCTTCCATTGCTGCTCAGGAGCATTGGTAGGTGGATTTTCAAGTGACATCATAATTTAGTAAATTTCGCTTTTATCAAACCCGAGACCACAGTAATTCTGGCTCAGTTCGATTAAGGCAGGGTTAACGAGAGGCAACATAGAAAGATCAACCAATTGCTTACAACTAAATGGCTTCACTTTTGAGTTCTAGCATGGTTACAAATAGGCGATTGGAGTCTGCCGGCCAAGCTCTAAAGCCTCGCTTTTCATAGAAGCGTCTTGCAACATCATCCATTGCGTCTACCAAAACAGCTCTCAAACCGGCGATCTCAGAAGCAGCCATCGCCCGCTGAAGAGCATCCAGCAGAAGGCTATTACCAAGACCTTTGCCGGCCCAACCTTTATCAACAGCTAGCCGTGCCAGTATTAAAACTGGGATAGGATATTTACCTAAACCCTTGCGAACATGCTCAGGTGCTTCCATCCATTCGATGGCACCAAAAACAATCGTGTAATAAGCCACGACTCGGTTAGCTTCTAAAACAACGTAAGTTCTAGCGCCTTCCCTTTTCTGAGTCTGCCGTGCGTAGCGCTTCAGGTATGTATCGAGAGCGTCCACGCCAGAGTCGAATTCGCTGGTGTCGAAGCCTTCTTCAATGGGGCACGGACCTAGCATCTATTCACGTGCTTTCAAAGACGCTTTTGGACTTCAAAAGTTTACGCAAGGCCGGGTTACTTTTCGGCGGATTATCAAGTTCGTGACAAATGGCGTTCCAATGGTCTTCCGAAACCGACAGAACATGCTGATGGCGAATGACCTCCTGGGCCGCTTCATACGCATTATTCAAAATGAAACTGCTAACTTTCGTCTGCTTGATTTGAGCAGCCTGCTCAAAGGCAGACTTTTGCTCTTCGGTTACCCGCAGATTGAGCGTTTTTGCTTTAGTGGTTCTGATTTTTGGCTTGGGTTGTGGCACAGCCATGGTTCTTTCCCCAAAAGGTGACAATATCAGTATGCCAAATTGTGTATTCGTTGTCCATACAAACTTCAGCCAATATATTCCAAACTTTCACGAATACCATATAAAATGCCAGGCACCACGACCAGATAAACGAAAGTGGTACTTTTGATTATCATGATAAAACAAAGTAGTACTTTCGATTATCATGATAAGCTAAGAGCATGCTGAAAAGAAAACTTATACTTCCGGCTCAACCCACAGAGAGTTTTTTCCTCTGGGGGCCCCGTCAGAGCGGCAAAAGCATGCTGCTAAAGTCGCGCTATCCCAAGGCTCGATGGTTCGATCTCTTACAGACTGACCAATTCCTCGAATTACGCGACAAACCTAGCTTGCTTCGCGAGCAACTGTTATATGAGAGTCAGCAAGCCCCATCGAATTTTGTCATCATTGATGAGATTCAAAAAGTTCCGATGCTACTTGATGAAGTGCATTGGCTCATTGAAAACACCAAATATACGTTCGGGCTATGTGGCTCCAGTGCCCGCAAAGTCAGAGCCGGTCATGCCAATCTCCTCGGCGGTCGCGCTATCCGCCACGAACTATTCGGCTTAGTTTCAGCAGAGATTGGAGCCGACTTCGATCTACTGCGTATGCTTAACCAAGGCTACTTGCCCAGGCACTATCTCAGTGACGCACATACCGACTTGGTGCGCTCATACATCAATGACTATTTGAAAGAGGAAATAGCAGCTCAAGCTCTTGTGCGAAACCTTCCAGCGTTCTCTCAGTTTTTGCGAGCAGCTTCGCTCTCAGACACCGAACTAGTTAACTATGCTTCAATTGCTAGAGAATGCGGTGTTTCAGCCCCGGCGGTGAAAGAGTATTTCCAAATTCTGATTGACACTATGTTGGCAAAATTTTTGGATGCTTACCAGAAGAAACCAAAGCGACGCGTCATCGGAGCAGCCAAGTTCTATTTCTCTGACGTTGGCGTAGTCAACCACTTAGCACGACGCGGCAGGCTCGAACCCGGTGCTGATCTGTTAGGCAAAGCTTTTGAAAATTGGATTTTCCACGAACTCACTGCATACAGCGCTTACAGCAATTTGTACTACGACTTAGCCTACTGGCGCCTTGCTAGCGGTACAGAGGTAGATTTTATTGTCAACGATATGGAGCTTGCTATTGAGGCTAAATCAAGTGCCAAAATTACATCAGACCATCTGCGCGGGCTTCGCGCATTAGCGCAAGACCACCCCAAGGTTAAAAGACGCATCTTGGTTTCACTAGAAAAACAATCAAGAATAACTGAAGATGGAATCGAACTTATGTCGTACAAAGAGTTTGTGAAACTGCTCTGGTCAAACGAGCTAATCAAGTAACTGCCTGCATCTAAGCATAATAGTAAAATTTCTATTACATCAGCTAGTAATAAAAGTGGAAAAATTTAGTTGTTGGAAATTGGTGTTTGAATTTAGTGCCGGAATACTGTTACCGGAATAACATCCGCAATGGAAACCAGTTCCACTGCGGATGTTGTCCGTCATGCTTCAGTAATCCGTATTGTGCTTGTAGCCATCGCCGAACTTCTTGAAGCGGAACTTCGCCTTGAAGTTTTCCACCGCTTGCGAGCCTTCAGGCTGCATGTAGAAGGTCGCTTGGCGCGGACGCGAACCTTTGAACTCGATGTGCGCGAAGGCATAATTTGGCGCGGCCTTGGCGTCGATCGGAGCGAAAATCACTTCGATGTAGACAGCCTCGGCGAAGGTTTGCGGCAAGAAAACAGACAGCTCGCCGGTCCTGAAGAAAACGGCGGCGCTGTTCTGCTTGTCCATCCAGTCCATGGTGTCGTCGTCATGCATGAACGACGAAGTCATCTTGATGCGATTCATGGCCCGGATTTCCAGGCTGCAGGGTGTGCCAAACGATTGCTCGGCTGCCTGCTTGTACTGCTGCACCATGGCCTTGAACTGGTCGAATGAAATCGCGAAAACGAAATTGCTGATGCTGAGTCGTGTGCTCATTGAATTAACTCCCATGTCGGGGTTGCGGTCAGACTTGTAATGGCACAAAACGCTCTAAGACGAGCGCCCGCTGCAATTACAAGTCGCAAAGAGAAAGAGTTCCCTGCGCCTTGCCTGCGGCATAACTCGCTAGAGTCATGCCGCAGGCTTTAGCTAGGGTGGCAGCGCAGGTTAAAACGCAGTCTTTAGGCGAAAATGGCCTTGAGCGTCTCGAGGTATTTCGCTGCACCACCCTCGGTGAGAGAGGTGGCCGCGAAGATGTTTGTCGGCGCCGTGGTCTGCTTCATCTGCACCTGACCCCAGCCGGCCTGCTCGTGAGCGAGGAAAGGCACAGAGGTGATTTCCACCGGCACGACGTTGTAGATGGCCTTGCGCAGTTCCTCGGAGAGGCTGAGCGCGGCGACCACGTCGTGAATGAAAATCAGCTCGTTGGGGTCTTTGGCCTGACGCGGGCGCACAGCAGCGTCGTACCAGAGCGCGTAGAGGTGATAGAGGGCTCGCGTACCGGCGTTCTCAGGGAAGGCCTCACGCAGCTTCTGAGCCGTCTCAAAACCGATTTCCTTGACGCGGGTCACTTCCGTCGGCATCAGGTAAATCGGGCAGGTCAGACCTTTGAGCACTGCGTGTGCACCTTGTGGGTCGCAGGCGACGTTGAACTGCACAGCACCTCGCGGCTTGTCGTCGAACTGCATGAGCGAGACATTGCCCCAGGTGGCGAACATAGCATGCAGTTCTTTGAACTTGGCGGCGACGGCCGGGCAACGCACGAGAATCTGGTAGAGGCCGGTCATGGGGCCGCCAACAGTCACGGGCACCGAACCATCGGGAAGGGTGAGAAGAATCTTGATCAGTTCTTCTTGAGCTTCCAGCTCGCTGTGGCGGATGGCCTGCAGCGGGTCGACGTCGAAGAACTTGTAGTATTCGGCGAAGTGAATCCAGTGCGGAACGAGAGTGCGCGGGGCAATGCCTCCGTCGAAAACCCGAGTGACATTGACACCGAAGTGTCGCAAGAAGTTCTTGATGCGCATGGCCGAGGCTTCTTGAGCCATACGCGAACTCTGACCATCCCATTCCCAAAGAGCGTGTTCTTTGGAGGCGCCGAAGCGAACAGGGCGACCAGTGAGAACGACGTGAACTTCAGCAGCCGGGTTGAGCTTGTGAAGCGCAATCAGTTGCACGAAGTTGTCGGGGTCGGGCGCGTCGATGAAAGCGAGGATGTGTTGCTTTTCTTGAGCTGACATATGAGTATCCGTTTAGTTTGAGGAACCGTAAGTTTCACGAATAGCCATGCCGATGCCAGAACCAAAAGATAGGTTCAGGGCAGCAGAGGCATTGACGGGAGCAGCGATTGAGGTTTTCGGTGGTTAGTTCTGAGGGGGCCTAAGGGGTTAGTGAAGAGAGGGAATACTTTGTCTCTAGCAAAACCAATAAGCTTGAATCAACCAAAGATATGTAAATCAAGACAGCCTAAATTCTGGCTCATTGTGCCTCTGTTACGAGGTTTACCTAACGCTATGCTAGTTATCGCTACCCAATGGAATAATTGTGTCTCAGGCTGACGCAATATTTATTGCCGCACTCGATGGTGTTGTCTTCTACCTACTCTGTTTTCAGATTTTGGTCGATCAAGGTACACGCTATTACAGCCTCTCGAACCTACCGCACTCTTCAGTCATTGTGGTCAATGCCACTTCCACCTTGATTGCTTGGTTCAGCTGTTGTTTGCTAGATGCCTTAGCTGTGGCACCTTGCCTGGTCTCCTGGTTAATAGCCAGCCAAATGGAACAGATATCGCCCCTTGTTAGAAATTTCGAATTTGCCTACGCTACAGCAGCAGGAATCAATCTGCTGTACCATTTCGCTTTTGAACAATCGGCCTTGAGAGGAACACCCGGCAAGCTTTTATGTGGCCTGGAAGTACAAAAACTCGCTGGTAAGCCAAGCGCTCAAAACTTACTAGTCAGGCATTTCGCAAAAATCATTGCTCTGCCTGCAATTGTCGGGGCTTTTTTGGCATATGTATTTTTGAAGGCAGTTTCTATTATCAAACTAAAAGCACCGCAATCGATACTATCTACTCTGCAGAGCATTGCCTTTGGAGATGACGGAGTCTGGCCACACGATTTCCTTTCGGGTACACGGATATGCGCAACAGCGTCGGCAGTTGCAGGCGAAAGTCGACCGCAGTAGAGATACCGAAGTAGAGATACCAAAGCAAAGACAACCGAGATAGCAAACAACGTTAGTGTAGAATTTACCCTGAGTCAGCCAAAGCAATGATCCAAACAACAACGACAACAGTGCAGGCAACCGATGGATGGAACATTTCGCTCGCTCGACAATTTCAACTATCGCATTTGGGCCAGTGGTGCCATTGTATCTAACATCGGCACCTGGATGCAGCGCACAGCCCAAGACTGGCTTGTTCTGACGCAACTAACAAATCACAACGCCAGTGCTGTCGGCTTGGTCATGGCTTTGCAATTCGGCCCTCAAGTATTGATGTTACCGCTTAGTGGGTTCGCCGCCGATCACTTCGACAGACGCAAATTGCTCCTAACTACTCAAGCCTGCATGGGTGCTCTTGCTCTGGGCTTAGGTGTTCTCACTTTGACGGGCCTAGTGCAACTTTGGCACGTCTATATTTTTGCTTTTGTCTTCGGCTGTGTCAGCGCTTTCGATGCACCAGCTCGTCAGACCTTTCTCTCCGAAATAGTGGGCGAAACAAATCTATCAAACGCTGTTGCACTAAACTCTACCTCATTCAGCCTTGGTCGTATGATTGGCCCAGCCGTGGCCGGCCTAATTATTGCTGGCACCGGAACAGGTTGGGTGTTCCTCATCAATGCCGCTTCATTTGCTGCCGTACTTGTCTCACTGAGCTTGCTTCGCGTTGATACCTTGCACACACGTGGGCGCGGAACACAGGGGCTGAAAAGCTTCGCCGACGGTTTTCACTATGTAAAAACACGACCGGATATCAAAGCGATATTCCTCATGCTTTTTATCATCGGCACTTTCGGTTTTAACTTCCCAATTTTTATTTCTACTATGGCAGTAACGGTCTTTCACGTTGGAGCCAGACAGTATGGCATTCTCTCATCAATGATGGCGATTGGCTCTGTTAGCGGGGCCTTGCTGGCTGCAGGCAGAGCAAAGCCACATATCATATTGCTGCTAGGGAGCACGGCAGTCTTTGGCGCCGGGTGCACTCTGGCTGCCTTGATGCCCAACTATTGGCTGTTTGGACTAGCTCTCATGTTGGTGGGAATGTCGGCACAGACTTTCAATAACACTGCAAATAGCACTGTGCAAATTACAACAGAACCGGCCATGCGGGGTCGTGTTCTTGCTCTTCTTTTAGCAATCGCCTTGGGCGGAACTCCTATCGGAGCGCCAATTGTCGGTTGGATAGCAGACACTTATGGAGCGAGATGGGCGATGGGTGTCGGAGCCGCTGCAGGATTCACAGCTGCTCTGGTAGCCCTCTATTATCTGTGCAAACACCGCCAATTGAAGCTGAGATTCAAAGACGGTCGACCGCACCTCAGTTACTTACCGTAGTAGGAAAACAAAAAAAACTTGCTCAGGATGGTGCCACCAATTAAGGTGACACCATCCTGGGCCGAGCCCTCCGCCTACTTCAGCGCACCAAATATGGCAAGAGGCTAGTTTCTGAAATCGGTAAAGTGCCGATGTTTAGAGGAATTTGCATCTGCTTCCATCAACGAGCTGAGCCTGGAGCTTTGCCTGGAGTTGAACACAGAAGTCGAGTAGATAAGGACAACGTTAGTCGAGCGAGTGAATACCCCGAAAGAGGGGACGAGCAGGCCTGAAAGCTTCACGTGCCAGTCATATTCTTTCAGCTCGGCATTCACTCGTTCGACAAGCAACGCTTCTGACTCAACAGTTGGGCAACAGCGCCAGATCCGCCAGCGAAGGAAGAATCCCTGAACGATCGGAAGCAATACACCATGCTCGGCAAGACTAGTTGCGTCTTTGCGATTTGCTCGAGATATCTTCCTCCAGCAAAGAGCGAGCAGCTCTTGAGCGAGATATTCGCGCGCTGAGAGTTGCCAGTAAGCAAGACCATCCAACTCCGCCTGTAACTCGTTGTGCTTCACCAGCAGACCATCGTACTTCTGCAAAAGATCGCTTGGGCGGGAAATCATCCGATTCGGTTCAGTACTCATTTCTGTATCCTTTTAGTAGCACACTCGAGTAAGTGTCTAAACCCTGTCTGTCTAGGCTCTATCCGTCTACGCTCTATCCGTCTACGCCCTGTCAGTCCACACCGTCAATCGGCCACTGCTTCGGAGGACCGCGTCGGTTCACCTTCCCCCAAGCCGGAGGGGCGAAGCCGTTGACGCGCGAAGCTGTGGCTAAGGCCGCTGCTGCAGCAGCTTTTCTCGAAGCCTCAGACGGCATGGTAAACAAACTAATCAGCGACTTGACCAGCCACTTAAACAACCACTGGCTCATCGCTACTCTTTCCTTTTTCTTGCTGCTTGAGGGCCTAGCGAGGCTAACGAGCCGGGCAAGTGACCAGCGCCCGGCCATAAACCTGCACAAACTTAAAGCCAATCAGACCAGCTAAGTCACTGCACCGAAATGCAGATACAGAGGTGGTCTAACATGCTTGGATACCAATCGTCGAGATCGGCACCAAGCGGGTACTCGTATCGCAGAGTAGGTGAAGCGCCAGCCATCTGCAGCTCCTCGAAAACCCATGCAGCAGCACCGCGCAAGCTATCGGGGGATACCTGAGGCTGAGTGGTCTGTGCGGAGAAATCGTGATGAATGACTCCATCATACTCGGACGGTCGCACAAACATCACTGAGCAATTCGCCGGCAATACAGCCGCCAAGGTGATAGCCTTGGTGACGTTTCTAGGCAGAGCGCTTAAAACTGCTCTCACTCGAGCCTCACGCTCTTCTGCCAATGCCCGTGCAGCGGTCTCCTCAGCTGCGCGACGCGACTGCTCCACGGCATGACGAACTGTCCGTCCGTCGGCAATTGCCTTCCGAATGAAATAATGCAGCTTCTCACCACGAAAACTGAACATTGTTACTCCCTTACATGCCGGGGCTTGAGATAGGTCAAGGCTAGACTTGGTTGCGACCGTATTGATCTAGCCGCGATCTAGCCTTGATTTAGCAGCGATCTAACTGAAATCAGCAGCGGTAGCAGCCGCCACCAGAATTACGCTGCTGCTCCCACTGACGCTGCTGCTGCAGGCGACGCCACTGCATCTGCTCCTCATAGGCGCGCTGCTGCTCATAAGCACGGCGCTGCTCGAAGGCACGCTGGC
>JBBRMD010000105.1:0-11251 GCA_038231015.1 Candidatus Obscuribacterales bacterium | reverse complement strand
ATCGCAGCAAACCGCTACCTACGGGCGGCTCTCTTGAACAAGCTGACGGCACATCTTGGATGGTTTTCTTTAGCCAACAGATGCTCAAAATTGCTATCGAAGTGGCTTCATTTGACTCTCTCTACGAAGATTTGGCCGTGCGCTTTTTGCAACACACACTGTGGATTGCCGGAGCAATGGACCGCATTGGTGACCACCGCGATGAGCTTTGGGACGAAGAAGATGGATTCTTCTACGATGTTCTACGCCTACCAAATAGTAAATCAAGACGCTTAAAAGTAAGATCTATGGTTGGCTTACTGCCACTGACAGCAGTGTCGGTTATCGAAGAGAAATTACTCCATCAATTGCCGACCTTCAAGGCCAAGAGCAAAGAATTCACCCAGCGCCACCCAGAGCTTTGCGCCAATATGCACCTACCATCAAAACCTGGCGTGAACGGCAGGCGCATGCTATCAGTAGTGAACCAAGCGAAACTAAGACGCATACTTGCTCGCATGCTCGACGAGAAAGAGTTTCTTAGCCCATACGGAATTCGCTCTCTGTCGCTCTACCACAAAGACCATCCCTTCGTGCTTGAGCATGAAGGTCACGTATTTAGAGTCGATTATTTGCCGGGAGAATCTGACAACGGCATGTTTGGCGGCAACTCAAATTGGCGCGGACCAATCTGGATGCCGGTAAATTACTTGCTCGTCAAATCGCTTTATCAATATTATTCATACTATGGCGACGACTTCAAAGTAGAGTGTCCAACTGGCTCGGGCAAGCTCATGACTCTGCTAGAGATAGCACATGAAATATCGCGCCGACTTTACTCAATATTTTTACCTGGCCCAGACGGCAAGCGACCGGTCTATGGCAACAGTGAAAAGTTCCAGAGCGATCCACACTTCAGCGAACACGTTTTATTTTATGAATACTTCCATGCTGAAACTGGTGCTGGCCTTGGTGCCAGCCACCAGACAGGCTGGACCGGTCTGGTAGCACGCCTGATGCGGCTAGAACACATCACAACTGCAGAACTGTTGCTAAGCCAAAGCGCCTCACAAAAAGCACGTCAGGCACTGATGGCGCATTGGAATGATAACGATTAAATAGAAATTCTGACTATCCTATGATGCAGGTAAATTGCTAGTTTTAGTTATTTATCAGAAACTTGAGAGTGATAATTGAGAACGTTAGCAGCAAATATTTTTGTCCTAGTATCAGTTTCGCTTTGCGTCATTGAGCATAGTAACTCTTCAAGCTCTTCGGTTAAGGCTGTGGGTGGAGCTTCTCTCAGCTCAGTAAGGCCAATATAGCGAAATTCTGCTACTGAACTTCTAAGCGCTGCTACTATCAGCCTGTTCTTGTACGCGGGCCAATGGTGTAGTCCACAAAATACCATTTCTAAATCTAGCAATTCACTTTTGAGATTTTTCTGAGCCAACAGATCTTCGGCATATTGTTCAAGACGTGCAATACGCGACTGATCCGCAGTCTTATTCAAGAAGAACCAATCATTTTCACCACTCTGAACTCGTCGAAAGCTTTGCTCCCAAGTGTCAATATCAAGTAACTCTGCGGCCCATCGGATAAACCCAAAGTTTGGAGAGTAAACATCTGAACAAGCAGCTTCTACTCGGCTCTTCCAACCTGGATCGCAGAGAACTACATTTGAAAGCGTCAATAGTTGCTCACTAGCTACCTGCCACTGCTCGGAAAGATTACTAACATCCACGTACTCGGATTCACTAAGAAATCTCTTCAGCTCATGAACAAAGCAAAAATATTCGATACTTATCGTTTTACCTTGCAAGTCCGTCAACAGTTCGACAAGGGCTTGAGGTGCCATGAGGGCATCATCCACATACTCAAGTCGTTCACCAGCGAGCATAGCAGCAAAAACGGCATGACCTTTTTCAATCAAGTCTCTGTTCAACATCTCATAGCCCCTAAGGCAGAGTAACAAGGCCGTTGCGGTCGACATCAATAGCCAGTGAGCGGGTGTCCATGTGCACGTCAAAAGTGGCGGGATGATCAGGCTGGCCATCTTTAGTAAAGGTAATTTCGCCGATCATACTGACACCTTGAGGAAGAACAACTTCTTCTAAAGTGCGCGGCCCGCTTCTAATAATATAGGCAGCGCTTTTGCCTTCGGTTGACTGGCGCGACTCGACAGCAATATCAATACCCAACTCAGAGGCCATCTGTTTTGCTTTGCGAATGTCTTTAACTAAGTCATGGGCGGCATTATTCAAGGCTAAATGTCTTGAGGTGTAATCGACAACGCGATAGCCAAAGAAAGGCACAGCAATAAACATAGCGAGAAAGGCTAAGCTCTCTAATTTGCGAATTAAGGGCCAAGCAAGAAATACATTCTTCTTGCGTCGACTCTGGCCACTAGCTCCGCCCTGAGACATCCCAGACTTCCTGTAATTCATGAACTGTTAAATTGCGTCAGTTTAAACAGTATAGAGCAACACTTCTATGCCGTCTCTATTGCCGCATCAGACTGAAGACCCAATTCTTCTATCATTTTGTCGCGCATGGCAAATTTTTGAATTTTGCCAGTCACTGTCATCGGAAATTCAGAAACGAATTTGACATAGCGGGGCACCTTGAAATGCGCCACTTGCTCTTTCAGCCAATTAGTAAGCTCGCCGTCGCTAATCTCTGCACCATTCTTGAGCGTTACCCAAAGCGCCACTTCTTCACCCAGGCGGCGGTCGGGAACACCAAATACCTGAGCTTGAGCCACAGCTTGGTGAGCATGCAACACTTCTTCTATTTCGCGGGGATAGATATTCTCGCCGCCGCGAATAATCATGTCTTTTTTGCGACCAGTGATGTGCAAATAGCCCTGAGCGTTCATCACACCCAAATCGCCCGAGTGCAGCCAGCCGGCGCCGTCAATACAATTATCGGTAGCTTCCTGATTTTGCCAATAGCCCAGCATAATGCCGTGACCGCGACAACAAATCTCGCCCTGAGAGCCACGTGGCAGAATTTTACCGTTATCATCAACCAGTTTCACTTCAACGCCTGGAATGGCCCGGCCCACTGTAGTGGCGCGGGTCTCCATCGAATCGTTAATGGTAGTGGCGGTCATCAATGGCGACACTTCGGTTAAACCATAGAGAATAACCACATCGGCAACGTGCATCTCACTAGCAACTCTACGCATCAATTGCACCGGACATGGTGCACCTGCTAAGAAGCCACCTTGCAAGCTAGTGTAGTCAAAAGAGGCGAATTGACTGTGCTCTAGCTGAGCGATGAACATGGTCGGCACACCAGATAGATGGGTGCAACTCTCGCCTTGTACAGCCTGCATTACTGTCAGTTCTTCGAAATATGGCCCTGGCAAAACTAAGGTTCCACCCACAGAAAATGTTGCCAAAGCAGAGCTGACCATGCCACCACAATGGTAGAAAGGCATGGGCACGCAGAAACGCGAAGTTGTATCAAGAGCCATGGCGCGGGCGGCGAAGAGCCCGTTATTGAGAAGATTATGATGAGAAAGGGTTACACCTTTAGGAAAACCGGTGGTCCCAGAGGTGTACTGAATATTGACCGCATGATCGAACTGCACCAAACTTTGGCGCTCGACAAGCTGGCCAGTAGTTACGAATTTAGCGAGATCGAGAAACTTGTCAAAGCCAACAACAGAGCGTCTATCATCACTGAAAGTCTGAGGGCTGCCATCAATAGTGACAGCTGGCATAACCACTATATTTTTCAAAGCACTAGGCAAACTCTGAGCTGTTACCTGCTTTTTATCGTCACTAGATTCGGTGCTAACAAACAAATGAGGCACTAGCTCTGCAAGCATTTCCAAATAGTTGCTATTGCGATTAGCTGGGATAGCGAAAAGCAACTTAACCCCTGACTGGCTCAAGACATAATCGAGTTCGCCGGTGCGGTAAGCGGGATTGATATTGACTAAAATGGCGCCGATTCTAGCCGTGGCATAGAGCACTGTAAGCCATCGCCAATTATTTGCAGACCAAACACCAACGCGATCGCCAGCCGCAATTCCTTGGGCCATCATTGCTTTGGCTAACAAATCGCTCTCAGCTTTAAACTGAGCGTAAGTCAGTCTCTTATTCTCTAGGCAACTTACAATAGCTTCGTGCTCAGGCTGCTGCTGATAAATCAAATCAAGATGTTCAGCCAGAGTGAAGCCTAGCAGCTCGTTGCATATTCCAAAATCGTAGCTCAAAGGTTGCTCAAAATTGAGTTCATTAGCTAACGCTTTTGAATCTGAATTTGCTACAGATCTATTTGTTTGTGCCAAGCTAAATGCCAAATCTCTACTGTGCTTCGCTTACATCGACTACATAGGTACGATATCGGAGCCGCCGAGAATAAGAATTTTGTCTGCGTTAGAAGGTAAACGGTGCTTCACTACTCTTGAGTCGAAAGCGGGTTTGGTCTTGTTTCTACGATGTTTGATTTCAACAGCATGGTCAGCTTTGCTTAGGTAGTCAACAGCTTGATCGATTGAAGAATCGGTAGAGTTGCGAATGCCAGGAGTGTTGACAGCGATAATGTTGCTGTAACCTTCAAACTCAGAATTGCTGGCCATAACTGCACCAGCGAAGGCTGAAGAGGAAAGAGCTATGAGCGCTGCAGCGGTAAACTGTTTCAAACCGTTGATCATTTAAGACTGCCCCTTCTCTGTTGCATCACTCCCAGAGTATAAGCGCGACTTTGGCTGTTGAAAAGCATTGTGCAAATCTATTAACATTTAGGTGAGCAAATTATAATCAGCCGAGAGGCTGTCAAGAAGCGCGTCTTGCTTAAGAGGCTTGGTTTTTGAAGGCATTAAGCGCACGAATATGAGCAAATTCTACTGATAGCGTTGTCCATTGAAATCGATATAACCGCCCTCGTGACGCGGCGTATCACTGGCATGGGTCCAGTGAATTACTCCACCTTTAGCATTCCAAATATATTCACCATGCACAGTTACTATATCTCCAGCCGATATAGGCACACTGGCTGCGCGACTGACGTTATGGGCCACAAGAATTGTCGAACCATTAGAAAGTTGCAGCAAAAACTTTTCGTGCTTCTCGCCTTTTTCATCAGGTCGCAGCATTCTTTTAACGGGCAACGTGCAGGTCACTTGCACATGGCTTTGGTGACCATTCTGAGCCGCTGCTACTTCGCCTTCGTTTATTCCACCTAAGTTAGAGGTAGAACTAGACGAACCAGCAGAAGTGCCTACGCTTCCGGCCGTGCCAGGTGTGCGCGGCGATATCTTGGTAAATCCACCTTGAGGCGGCGCAATGGTGGAAGTATTAGAGGAACAACCAACAATAGAAACACTGACTGATGACAGGACAATGAGTTTCAGGATAACTGGTGCCAGACTGTGGCTCAATGGCAAAATAAGTCGAGTTCGCGAATGCATAAATTACTTCCAGTGACGGTTCGAGCCGGGAAGAAAGCATACTCGATTGATATGCAATATCACCATATCAAGCTCAAAGCTAAGCCCAGTTATGATTTTCAACCCTGAAAGTTAGTGAAAATAAGAGCGCTAGGCTATAACGCTGCGGCATATATTTTGGTAGACTGGCACTATGGCTCTTGTTTGGAGCACTTTGGGGACGAGGAGCGCTAAAAATTGTCGATACTTTCGTCAATTTATCTCACCGGCGGATCGATAGATCCGGCTCAACTGTCGCATTCAGCGGCCGTTAGCAATAACCTTGCGAGCAGTATGTCAGCGCCTGATTGGCGCACTTTTGCCCTAACAAGACTGCAAAACCATGGCCTTCGGGTGGTCAACCCCCTTGAATTTGCCTGGTCAGAGGCCGATGTCGATTTTCTCGATGCCATTGAAATTGCCGGTTCGTCCGACCAACGGGTGCAACGAGCACTAGAACTAATTGATTCAAGCGATGGCCTCTTGGCCAATCTTGAAAGACCCAGCTATGGTGCGGCCATGGAGATGTTCTATGCCCATCGGCGGGGAAAAATGGTGACTGTGGTAGGCCCTTCGCCTTTCAACCCATGGGTCCTGTCGCACTCGCAAGCGCGCTTTAATGAACTTGACCACGCTCTGCAGTACATCATTGGCCAGCAGCCTCAGGCCGATCCGGTCGATTGGGCGGTGCAATATGAGTCGCTATTAGCAGAGCGCTACGAACAGCTACCGCACGCTGGAGAGCCAGACTACAAATTTATGGGCGGCAGTCTTCCTGTGCTCGTCATTGCACCGCACGCTACGGCAAACTGGCGCGAAGGCGAGTTTCATGAACAAGAGTCGTTTACAGGAAGTATGTCAGCCTTACTCAATCGCATGACTGGCTGCCATTCATTGATGAGCAACTATTGCATGGTTGCCGACCCATGTTGGTACTTAGACACTCCATTTAGGCGCGTTTTCACAGATGTCATCAAAGCTGGCAAAGTGGGCCTGGTGGTCATGCTTATGGGTTCAACGTGGCAAGAAGCCCCGGGCGTGCAAATTTCTAGCTATGGCGAGCCTGCTGCCGAAGATTATGAAAGGCGCCTGAAACTTAAATTGTGTGAGCTTGAGGCAATTGGCGAGCGGAGCTTTGATCATTTCCTTCGACCATTTGCCGATTATGCAGCTTCTGAATTGAGCATACCTGTGGTAACTATCCGGCTACACAAACGCTATCGCATGCCACGCCTGCAATCTATGCAATTCCTTAGAGCGACCGAATTAATTGCCTCATTTATAGCCGAGGCCGGCGGCGAACTGGCAAGCACCGTTTGATCGTTTACGATAGACTCGAAGAGCTCATTAGACAAATTCACTCAATATAGAATAATTTAGCACCAAAACAAATCAGGACTAAATTCGCAGGGATATGGCATCAAAAACTGAACAGACAATAATTGATGTCTTCTGGCGGCGCGTGGAGAGCAGCAGCGAACGCCCGGCCATAATGCACAAAGTACAAGGAATTTATCAGCCGATAATCTGGCGCGAACAAGGCAGGGTAGTGGAGCTTGCTATGGGCGGCCTTGCCAAACATGGAATTAGTCGCAAGTCGCATCTTGCCATTTTGTCGCAGCCTTCGCCAAAATGGACATGGGCTGACATAGCTATTCTTTCTTTAGGCGGCGTCAGCATTCCAATCTATCCAACACTGAATGCACCCGAAGTCGATTTTCTGATCAAACACAGCGACTCAGTAGCAATATTCGTCGAGAACGAATTACAACTTCGCAAAATAGTAGAGCGGCCCACTTTGCCTGAGAATCTCAAGTTTGCTGTAATCTTCGAAGGTGAGGCACCACCTTCTTCTGACAAATTAAAGATTATAAAATGGGATGACCTGCTGAAAGACGGTGAAGTTTACCTGCTTTCTCACAATAATCTTGCGGAAGAATCAAGACTTGCTGTTACACCAGATATGGTGGCATCAATTGTTTATACTTCAGGCACTACCGGCATCCCAAAAGGGGTGGTGCTCTCTCATGAGAACATCTATGCAGTGTGCGACGCAATCAGCGAGCGCATGAGCTTTTCAGAAAACGACATCGCCCTTTCATTCTTGCCTTTGTCGCACGTTTATGAACGTGTTGGCGGCCAGTTCTTGAGCATATTTGGTGGCATCACCATGGCTTACGCTGAATCAATTGAATCAGTGCCGCGCAACATGGTCGAAACTCATCCAACGATAATCAACGGTGTGCCGCGCTTCTACGAGAAGGCCTATCAGCGTATTCAGTCTGAAGTTAAAAACCTGCCTAAGACCCAACAAATCTTGATCAATTGGGCCTTTAATTTGAATAAAAAAGCGCCAGAGGCAGTGGCGGCTGAAAGCATGGCTGTTCCGGCTATAAGAACAAATGCCACTACAGCAGCCAACAACAGAGAAGTGCGCCATGCCATCATCAAGCAGCTTCATGCAGCCGAACTTAGAGCAGCTGACCGCCTGGTTTTTTCAAAGATAAGAAGAAGGTTTGGTGGGCGTTTGCGATTGCTAATGTCGGGTGCAGCACCCTTGCCGCCTGAGGTACAGCGCTTCTTTGACACCATTGGTCTAAACGTTTTAGAAGGCTACGGACTGACTGAAACGACTGCTCCTTTAGCTTGCAACAACTTAGAAAGTAATCGCCCAGGTACAGTCGGGCAGCCACTTCAGGGAGTTGAAGTGAAACTTGCCGAAGACGGCGAGCTTCTGGTGCGCGGCCCAAACGTTTTCAAAAATTACTATAACAATCCGGCTGCGACTGCCGAAGCTTTTGTCGAGGGCTGGTTCAGAACCGGTGACATAGCCGCTATCGATAGCGATGGCTTTATCACCATTAAAGACCGAAAAAAGGACATTATCATTACAGCTGGTGGCAAACATGTGGCGCCGCAATATATCGAAAATCTCTTCAAAGGTGAGGCTATCGTTAGCCACTGCCTGGTTTATGGCGACCGCCGCAAATTTATTACTTGCCTGCTCACTCTAAACCGCGAAATGCTCAAAACTGTGGCAGGCCGCCACAAATTAGTTTATAAAGAAGTAGACGAGCTGTATCATCATCCCCTCATTAAAGACGAAGTTGATGCTGCCGTAGGACGGATAAACCAAACCCTGGCCACTTTTGAGCGGATTAAACGCTACGAGGTTCTCACCAACGACTTTACGGTAGAAGATGAAGAACTTACGCCTACTTTCAAAGTAAAGAGAAAGTTCGTAACCGCCAAGTATCAGAGCGTTTTGGACTCTATGTATCCGGAAGAAGAGATTGAAATCGAAAAAATATAGGGCAAAAGATAAAAAAGTTCTTTACATTCGCTTGGCAACTAATTACAATACAGGCGAGGTTTCATAAAGCAATGACCACTTTCAGGTCTAAAGCTCCTCAGGGGATCGCCCCTTTTTACTATTTTCTGCCTAGTGCAGCACTCTACGACCGTCAGTTAGCGTCCAAGTCTTTTTTCAGAACAGTCGATTTTCGATAAAGTTTGAATCCGTTAGTAATTCTCAATCCGTTAGGTTTTCAATCTATTAGTAAGGATTAGGTCATGTTTGAATCATTTGGTCGGGGCTTTAAGATGATCATGGCAGCCATAAAGATGGGCTGGCAAGACAAACGCCTACTTTTCCCGGCGATTTTGACCGTATTTAGTAACTTCTTTTTTGCCATCATGCTCTTCTTCGAAGGCAAATCGCGCGTAGCGGCCACAGGGCAAGGCATACATGCTGCTGCTGGGGCTCAAGCTGGTCACGGCGCTCACGCAGCTGTTGCCGCTCACGGTGCTCATCATGCAGCCAAGCTCACCCCTAGCCCAGAAGGCATTCAACAATTTATCGGTCAAACAGCACTGAACGGCCAGTGGGACCAAAGCGGCGTTGGCGCTCTTCAACAAGCAGCCAGCCCTGATGCAGTATTTGCCGTCGTAGCTATCCTTTCACTGTGGTGGTTGACCAACCGTTTCTTAGAAGGCGTAACCACGGCCTTAGTCTATAGCCACTTGACCGAAGGAGCTGGGTCGGGCAAATTCTCTACTTCCTGCGCTGCAGTCTTCAGTTCTCTGCCAGCCATTATCACCCTTGGGCTGGTCACATTGATAGCCAAGCGCATTGCCCGTTTCATGCGCGACAAGCGCGGATCTGGCATATTCGGAATGGGCGTCAACTTCTTATCGAGCATTGTCGAAATTTTCTGGACCATGGCCGGGCACCTGATTTTGCCAGCCATAGTTATCGAAGGAACTTCTTTCTGGGGCGCTCTTAAGCGTTCAGACCGCATCGGTCAAGGCAACTTGATCACAATCGGTGTTGGCGAAATCGGTATCGATACCATTAACCGCCTAGTTCTCTTCTTAGTTGCCGGTGGTGGGATGGCAGGGTTCTCCTATGCCTACGTCTCACACATGTCTATGGCTTCACCTATTGTGGTCGTTGGCGGTTGCCTCTGGGCTTCGACAGTAATTGTTGTGACAGCAATGTCTATCTATATAAGAGCAGCTTTCTTCACTTGCCTCTATGTCTGGGCCATTGAAGCTGAAGCTCTCACTGAAGCAGAGCGCATCAATCACACTATGCCAGCACCACTCGCTGCAGCAATGGCCTAAGGCTAAGTCCTAAGGCCAGGCCAAAGCACACTCTATAAGCTGTGAAAAACTTTCGGTGGAAGAACCCATTTGATGATGCCGGGGCTGGTGGGCGGCACGTCTGAAACATCGACGCGGCAGACAGCTCCTTTTTTGAAAGGCATTTCAAACTCATGACCAGCAAAGATAAGGTCGCGCACGAGCATGCCCATGTCGGGCTCGTGACCAACCAGAAACAATTGGTCGGCCTCAGGGTAGCGGGCCACACTTTTCCAGACATTGGCAGCAGTGACACCTGGGGCTAGCGCGTCAGTAAACTTCAACTCGCAACCAAACTGCTCAACTAAAATTTCAGCAGTTTCGCGCGTACGAACTAAGGGGCTTGCCAGCACCACATCTGGTTTGACGTTGAGCTTTGCCAAGCCACGTGCCACCACTCTCATTTCGTCTTTGCCTTCTTCAGTAAGCGGTCGATCAGCGTCGCGAGTGACAGTGCCGCCCAACCGTTCAGATGCAATTCCATGCCGAACCAGATACAGTCTCATGGCAACCTCCGCCAAGTTTTTATACAGTCTTTTAACGTCTATCTATTTTACGTGTTATTTTACGTGCTAGAAATTGCTGGAACTTATCTTTGACTAGAGTAATATTTATTAGATGAGCAACTTGAAGCCACGAATGATTGGATTGGATGTCGGTGACCGCCGCATAGGGGTCGCTATATCAGATCCACTTGGAATGACTGCAGCTGGCCTGGAGACTATCCATCGCGTCAATATGCATACTGACGTTGACAACATTGCATTGCTAGCTGCCCGCCATGGAGCGGTGCAAATTATAGTTGGCCTTCCTTACAACATGGATGGTTCTATGGGTGAGCAGGCCGAAAAAGTTAAGTCATTTGCCAAGAAGCTTGCTAATGCTACCGGTTTACCGATCGTCTATGAAGATGAACGCTTAACTACCATATCGGCCATTCGCAGTCTGACAATTCAGGGTGTCAAAACAGGCAAGAACCGAGACATGGTAGACAAGCAAGCTGCTGCCATCATTTTGCAGAAGTATCTGGACCGCAAAAGCCCACCACCAATCGCTTAGACATTGCGCACCGCATCTGGCGGCAAAGCCTAGAAAATAAAAGTCATATTTTCTGCAGAAAATATGACTTTTATTTTCTAGGCTTTGCCGCCAGATGCGGTGCGCAATGTCTAAGCGATTGGTGGT
>JBBRMD010000104.1:0-11866 GCA_038231015.1 Candidatus Obscuribacterales bacterium | reverse complement strand
TATTGTTTTGCCTATCTGTGTCACTTCTATGTTTCTTGATAATCAGAGAGAGTGCCGCATTGAGCTTGAGCCAGGTGTCCAGATTTCCAGAAATGTTTTTCTCCCCGAACAGCAAAAGGCTCGCTTACGAGATCATTATTTAATTTATGTAGACTGCGACAACCGCTTTGCTAATGCGCGTTTCTCTTTCAATAATGTTCCATTACACGGTCGCTTGATTGAAGCCAATAAAGTCGATTCTAATTGCTATTTTGTTTTCAATATCATGCGCATGTATGCCAGTATATTCGACTTGTCTGTAGACAAAATGCGACAGTGGCGTGTCCTTGAAGTACCAATAAATTTGATTCATTTTGGCCGTGATAATCGCTTGGCTATTACGGCCGGGTCAGGAGGCTTGGCTATTTTTGCTGATCGCTTTGATGCTTCAGAGCATGCTATTCGTTTACCCAATAAAGCATTATTTGCAGCAAGTAAGATGTGTAATGAAGGTTTGGAGCTGGACGGTCGAGTACTTGAGCAACGTTCTACTCAGATATGGCCAGTCATGGCAAATAAGCTTGACGCTAAGGCTAGACCGCTACCACTGAAATACCGTCAGCCGAGGCTCTATCTACTTCAGTCTGCTGGTAGGTCTCCCCAACATGGTGCAGTCCTTGAAGCGGTGAGTATTCCTCTATCTTTGGAGAGGTTTGATCCTGTTCTGCTCAAAGCTGGGGCGGGTAAAGCCTTGAAGATTGATCGCTACACTATGCAGTTAGCTCGTAGCGGTAGTCTTTCTATGGAATTGCCCCAGCAATTTAATGACGTCGAACAAGTGCATATTAGCCTCAAGGGGCAAGTTTGCTCGATCGGTCGGAAAACCAAAATTGGCATATTTGTTACACTGCACGGCCAAGAACCAAATTCACCTTTTATGATTTTGCCGGGAAATCCACCATTCATTGAAGCGCAGTCGGCTTTTTCACCGTTTGAAATCAACGATCGTATCTTTATGTCGGCGGCCCCCAATCGAAAATGTATGATAAGCGTAGGTCTCTTTCCTGGTCGTTGGGAGCAATATAGTCAATACGGTGTCGATCGAAATGTTGGAAGCTTTTTGGTCAAAGATTTAGTTATAACTGTCTCAAAAACTGAAAATATTGATCTAGGCCAAGGATTTACCGCTCTCTATTAGTTTTTTCGTTTCAAGGAGTATTGTGCATAAGCAGGCAATCACTGTCAGTAGCAATCTAATATCTGCCGTCGCACTGGTAGTAATTGAGCTGATTTGTTTTTTGCCAATCATGGGCAAAGTTGGTTTCTATTTAGATGACTGGGCTACCATGGCCTATCTTCACTTTGCCCCGCACAATCAAGGTTTTCAAAAGTTCTTAGAATATTACTTGCTCAATGATTCACGAGTGCAAAATCGGCCTTTAGAAGTTTTGCACTTCGGCTTAATTCACTGGTTTGCTGGAACGAATCCATGGCCGTTTCACCTGTGCAATCTTTGCCTAGAAGTACTATCGTCCTATCTTGCCTATAGGATTTTCGTGCGAATATCTGGTGCTAAAGCAATTTCAATAGTTGCTGCTTTTTTCTTTCTATTACACCCAGGTCATGATTCTACGCACTATTGGGTGATCTGTAGTTCAGTTACTTTAAGTATGTTCCTCTATCTTTGTTCATTGCACTTTTCGTTGGCTTTTGTTGATATTACTCAAAGGGCAGGCTCTCGGCATTTGAGGTTGTTTCGCACTGTTGCTCTTTCTGCATTTTTTTTCTTACTCTCGTTACTCAATTACGAAACTCTTATTCCGCTAGCTGCGATCAATGTTTTATTGGTCTCATTCTTAACTAAGCAGAGTAGAGCTGCCGAAAACTGGCTGGTACCAATGCGAAACGGATTTGTCGTAGCTGCTTCACTGAGTATTTCTATTGCTGTTCTTTTTTGTTATCTAAAGTTTTTAATGCCGATCTTTGGGAAAGGCTATGTACATCAAGCTGCTTTCGATTGGTCATTGTTGCTTAAAACTATCAAGAGAGGTTGTGAACTCAATTTACCCGTTGCTTTCTCTGCTTTTGCTCTGGAGCAATGCCAGTCCGTGTGGGCTAGTGTGACACGAGCGGAATGGCTGCGGATTGTTGCTTCTGGTGCTGTGAGTGGTGGAATAGTTTTCTGGTTGAGAAAATTTGATAGAAGTGAGCGGCTATTGTCCTTAAACCAGGATCCCGCAAGCCCTAGTCTATCGTCTGTATGGCTGGCGGTCATCGGTGCATTTGGAGTAATCGTCTCCTACAGCATCTTTGGCTTGAATTCTGATTATGAGCCAACCTATTACACAATCATCAATCGAATTAATGCAGGGGCTAGTTTTGCTTCAGCAATATTATTGCTCGGACTTCTAAAGCTTGCGCTTAATTGGTTAGACAAATGCGCCGAGATAATTGCGACTGTACTTTTGTCATTGCTGGCTGTTTTGCTTGTTACTTTCTTTACCCTGACAAACTTTGCTATGGCTCGTCCTTGGCTAGCATCGTGGCAAACTCAAACTGTGATTCGTACGAATATATTGGCCCAGAAAAGTGTTCTGGGCAGGGCGCCAACACTATTACTGCTAAACTGTCCGCGTTATGTCATGTGGAGCCCTGTATTTGATGGGGTTTGGGACTTTTCAAATATGTTGCGGATTGGCTTGAATGACTTTAACGTTAATGCCAATGTTATCTCTGAACGTTTGACTTTAGATGACAAGTCTATTATTGATGTCTCCCGTGGCTTCAAATGCGGTCAGTATCCGTTTAGTAAACTCTTTTTGTTTGTGGCGCCAGACGGCCCCTTGGTGCGGGCGCTGGATGGCAAGTCGTTTGTGCGTACAGTGGAAGAGAAAGGCATGGGCTTCGGTCTTGCACCTGATGCGATTGTAAAATGGAAAAAGTCTACGAATAGCAAGCTGTAGTCGCCACGCCGCTTGCCAAGGGGGGGGCGGCCCGAGACAGCTGGTCAGTAGCGATTTACTCATCGTTAGTCACATGACTGCATCTTAATACTTAGGTGACAATGTTTAGCGTGAATCACTAGACTAGCGACTGTCTAACCTTTTAAACTACAGCAATGAGTTTTCCTGCCTCCAACAGCCAGTTTAGAGTAGAAGTTTCAAATGTATCGAAGCGATACAACATCTACAATCGACCAGTAGATAAGCTTCGGGAGCTGATCTCTGGCAATAGGAAATGCTATCACCGTGAATATTGGGCACTGCGCGATATCGATATTAAGTTTGCGCAAGGTGTAACTGCTTTGATTGGACCAAATGGATCGGGTAAGTCTACATTGCTGCAGATTATTGCTGGAGTTTTGGAGCCTACTACTGGCACTCTTTCGCGACATGGTCGTATCACTGCCATTCTTGAACTTGGTGCAGGTTTTCAGTCTGAGTACACTGGTCGTGAAAATGTAATTTTGAACGGCATCATTCTTGGTATGACCAAAGACGACATCGAAAAGAAAATGCCTTCTATCGTTGAGTTTGCTGAGTTGGGCGATTTTTTCGATCAACCAATAAAGACCTATTCAAGCGGAATGGTGGTTAGATTGGCCTTCGCAACAGCTGTTAGTGTAGATCCTGAGATCCTGCTGGTTGACGAGGCATTGGCTGTAGGCGATTTGTATTTTCAGAATAAGTGCAAAGAGCACATTTGGAATATGAAAAATGCAGGGAAGACTATTATTTTTGTTAGCCATGATATGCATGCAGTAGCCCAGTGGTGTCAACATGCTGTCCTGCTTAATGGTGGACAAATTTGGAAACAGGGAACTATCGATGTTGTTTTGCCGTTGTATGAAGAATTGATGGACGACCGTGAACTGCAAAGAGCCAAAGAATTTACTTTGCCGCCGTCGGCTTACGAGGCAGAAGCAGGGTGAGCGAGAGCCTTTCTGCTGAGAGCAAAGGGAAATTTTTCAATGGACATTTTTTGAAATGCGACGTTGCGGCAATTCTCTTTCTTGTTATTTCTACTTTGGGTCTTTTTTTTCGCACAGTCTTTCAGGGAAAACCCATATCAAAGCTAAGTCGCTTAGCCAATTGGGACTCGGCTTTTCAGCAATATAGTAATGCTAGCGTAGGTAGTTGCGATCCATCTTTAGTGCAATTGATGTTGCCCAACTATTTTTGTGTAGCAAAATCATGGCATGATTTCGTGGTACCGCTTTGGAATCCTTACAGTGGTTGCGGTATGCCTATGGTGGGTGAGATTTCGGCATCTGTGTTTGCGCCGTTGCACTTGGCTTTGGCTCTCTTTCCGTCAGCCAGAACCTATAACTTGATACTTGTTTGCGAGGTTATGGCATGCCTAATTGGTGCTTATCTTCTGGCCAGGTTACTTAGTCTTGGTAGATTACCTGCCATATTCGCTTCCATGAGCTACGCCTTTTGTCCTTATATCCTTTACTACTTAGAGTTACTATCTGGTACTTCCCAAGCACTTTTCCCACTACTGTTCGCGAGCTTTGTCTGGGCTGCTCGTGTCCCTGGTATCTGGCCACTTCTATGTGCCGCTGTTGCTACCGCTTCGTTTGTTCTATCGGGTCATCCAGAGTCGAGTCTCTATGGTGTTCTCTGTGCTTCTGTCCTTTACTTTTTCATTGGCATTTCAGCTTTGGGAAATCGTAGCAAATCTCTTCTTGGCCTGCTTCCAGGCTTTTGCTTCATTGGTTTTTTCTCGCTGGCTTTGAGCGCGCCAATGATATTTCCATTTGTCGAGTATCTGACTTCTGGCGACTCATACAAATATGGCGATAGCCAAGCTGCTTACGCCCCGAGGCCAGGCATTGTGCTCAATATTTTTCAGCCATGTTACGGCATGGCAAGCCCATTTCTGGGAGCTTTGTCAATTACGCTATTGCCGTTTTGCTTGGCTGTTTCTAAGCGTAAAAAAATTGTATCTTCAATGCTTCTTTCTCTTTCAGTCGTTTGCTTGTTGTTAATCGCCCGTGTCGGTTGGCTTGACCAATTGCTAGCTGTGAGACCACTTTCGTATCTCATTACTGTGTATCTCATCCCGTGTTTCTTGCTCTTCATGGCTGTACTAGCTGGTATGGGCCTAGAGGCTGCTTCGCAAAACAAAAAACTTTTCCGTTATCTCTTACCTACCGCACTTTTTCCGATTCTTATTTCTCTTGCGCTCTACCTTTGTCGACTGAACTTAAAGAGTTTCAACTTTGATGAGACTCTGCCTGATATGACCTACAAGCTTTCTGACATTGTCGTCAATTTAATCCTCGTGACCAGCTTTCTTTCCACTGTGTGGCTGGCTTTGCGCAATCCGGTAAAGCGAATCGTCAATTTTGCTTTTTACTTTGCGGTGCTGGCCATTTTAACTAACACAGTAAGTCTTTTGCTCGTAGCTCGATATTCTCTGCCCATTCAACCATTTTTTGATTTTCCCAAAACCGAGCTGACCGATTATTTGCTTGCAAACCCGGGACGAGCACTTTCTATCACTGAGCATGTGCTCAAGCCCAACTCAAATATAGTGTACGGAATTAGTTCTTTACGGGTGCACAATCCGATGCAACCAGCTCGTTTTGCAGAGTTTACAATGCTTTGCGGGGCGCGTCTTGATGAGTTTCGCAATCAGACGTACGAAACGGTCACTGACCATGTCGATTTTGCTAGTATTAGGTACATAATTAGTCAGTTTAAACTCCCTCCTGCGCGTTACAAGCTAGTCGCAACGACCAGTCAGGGTATAGGCGTCTATGAGAATCCTAATCGCCTGCCTGAGGCCTATCTGGTAAGTCGGTGGCGTCGAGCGACAGGACGAAATGATGCTAAGTTGCAAATTACAGCCCGTGATTTTGATCCGCGCTATGAAGCAGTCCTTGAAGTTGACCTGCCTGCAAACGGAAAGCGGGCAGCAATAATTCCACTTATCGCTAGAAGAGTAAACTGCAATCAAATTGATATCGCCGTTGCCAGCCCCGCAGATTCAATACTTGTGCTGACCGATATCTTTTATCCTGGTTGGCAGGCAACTATTGATGGAAAAGCGACAGAAATTATGCGAGCAAACTTTTTGTTTCGAGCAATAGCGGTGCCCGCTGGAAAGCATTCGGTCACGTTTAGCTATAGTCCGCAGTCGTTCAAGCGTGGATTGCTGTTAGCTCTCTCTGCCGCTCTTCTGATGGTGGTACTGGCAGCTCGCTCTTGCTTAACCGGTTCACGAGCGCGCCACTCGACTTAAAGATTTTGAATTGTCTACCTCTGACTGAAAAGCTTCATGGTTGATCGGTCGGGCAGATTAAAAGTGCTTCGTAGTTCAAATTTTCTACTGTTTTCGACGAAGTCTTGAATAGCTGCGTAAACGATATTGCTGTTCTGATCAAGCAATTGATTTCCTTGCTTTCCATTAGGAAGGAGAAACCACTGGTAATACGGTGTGCTCTTTTCTGAAAATTAGACTTCGTTGCCAAGTAGATTCCAGATGCGATTTGTCGTAGGCTAAACCAGCAATCGGTTCACGGTTCAAGTCGTACCATAAAGCCAATTAATTAGATGTTGTACCAGCAACCAGCTGTGCTTTACTGAAAACCCAGATACTAGCATGAGCGAGAATCTCTTGCGCATGGGTAGCGTTGAGAATGTGGCCTGATTCGTCGATGTCACTTGATAGTAGTCTAAGTATCCACTTCTTCGGAAAGAAAACACTTCTTTTGGTCAGCTTGACAGTAAATTTTAGCTGCTTAGTTTCTGAACTGAATCATTATCGGGTCAGATTCAGCACTAATTGCGTTCTCATTTTGATCTAAAAGTGTCACACTAATCTGGCGAAAGGCATCAGACTTTAGGTCTTTCGCAGAAATTGTCAATCGCGGTTGTTGATCTTTGATGGGCAGTATAAGAGTCTGTTCCACGGCATCGTGAGGATTGTCGAAAGTATCGAAGAAAGCGTTCTTTGCTGTTATGAAAACGAGGACTTTGCTTGCTCTGATTGCTTGTGGTATAGCAACTTGAATTTCGATCACATCGTTGCTGAAAGGAATTATGTAATGGCCGTCGTTTGATTGTTCATAAGTTGATGCGCTGAGTGAAGGTTTGATCTGCTCACTTTTTAGCAGACGGACATTAGTTATTTTCGCGGTCGTGCCAGCCGGCAACAGCAGTGAAATTCTATCTATGGTGTTTTTCGTATACCAGCGCCAATTCGTCGACAGAGGCAAGTCAACCAGGTAGGTCGTTTTTTCATCGCCGCCAATTTTTTTGCAAACTTTAACTTGACAGAGAGGATCCTGCTCATCAAAAGTAGCTGTGAAAGATAACTCTTTGAGATTTTCAGGATGTTCTAAAATTGTTACCTCCGCTTCTAGAATGTCGGCGGAGAGCGGGTTTAGTTGCAGCTGCGAGAAGCTAATACCATCGCCTTCCTGGATATTGCTCAGGGTAAGGCTAGAATTATTTTCGCAGCCAATTACTTTAGCTCGCCCTAGAGTGTGAATAAATCCAGCTCCTGCCTTGCTTCCAGCATTTTCAATTGATAACGTTGGTGCCTCTGACGGCGGAGAAAGTTTGATTTTGGCCAATTTCCCATGCTCAGAATCCCAGTAGGCTAAGCTGCTGGTGCTGGCTACAGCGCGTTTGAAGCGGCTAGCATCTAGCCAGAAATTTTCACTGAAATAAACCGGTTCGAAGGTAAGAAACTGCGTACTAAGGTCTTTATCGGTAAATGGCGGAGCCAAGCCCTTTCTAAATGTTGATGAATTGAGAAGCATGTGTGCACCGCCGCGGCGCTTGGGAATGCCAAGTAGAACTAATTCTTCCTTCTGCTCAAGTAGCTGCTGATTTAGTGTGGCTGATTGCTTGAGGAACTCGCGCACCTCTTTGCCCGCATGTACCCATTCGAGGTTAGTGCGAGTAGCAGTTCTTGCCAGAATGCCACCGGCTAGAACGGTGGCAACTAAGCCCAATGTCGTGAGGTTACGCTCCAAAAGTGACCATTGCTTATGCTGACGCGCCTTGCCTTCTATTAGTAGCAGCGTCGGTACCAATGCTGCTAGGGGCATGGTTAAGAAGAAACAGAAGCGCGCACCCTCCAACTCGTAGCCGAGACCCCATAGCTTGTATAGCGGTGCTATCGCTGTAGCAGTCCAGAGAAGTAAGAGCGCAAGCCATTTGAAATTGAGTTTTAAGCTGAAGGTTCTTATTAACAGCACTGTCAAAATGACCAAATAACAAGCGCTGAGCAGAGGCGCCAAACTAGGCTGTGGCCCGTAAATACTGTTTGTGAATGGAAAAAACAATCGTCGCAGGGTGTCGAAATCAAGCCAACGAGTTAGGGCATTGGCTGCTTGCGAGTCTCCAATACCTTGGGTGTAGCCACCTAAGAGGGTGCCTAAGGCTAGGTATCGTAAGCCAAAATAGACAACAGTAGATAGCCAAATAGGGATGCTCATTTTGAATGTGTGCTTGAAGTCGAGTGGCTTGCTGCCAAATAAGAATATTAAAGCTGGTGCCAATATCGGTGCGCCGATAGTCATTTCTTTGGTCCAGATACTAATCCAAAAGCTAGTGAGGTAGGCGACTACTAGGGCCTTATATGGTTTCTTGTCGACCTGTAGAGAGGCTTCGTCAGCTTGGCAAAACAAGCAGAGGCAGATTAGATAGAAAACAGCACAGACAATATCGACCCGGCCAACCACCCAGGAGACACTTTCGCAATGTAGCGGTGAGACTGCAAATAGTGCCGCTGTAAGGAATGCAGTAAGGCAAGACCTTACTTTACCAGCGTTGCTGGTAAGCATGCGCATTAGCCAGTAGAGTAAAAGTACAGTGGCGTTGTAGGAAAGAAGGTTGGTTAGGTAGAAACCTATCGGATTGGCCTTCCATATTAGAAAATCAATCAAGAGGCTTACTAAAAGCCAGGGGCGCCAGACGCTCATGCCTGGAACTGACATGAAGTTGCTCGTGAAATTGAGCCAGAGCAAATCGATTTCGCCGTTGCAAATACGATTGACGTAAGCTATCTCACCAAAATCATCAGCTAAAAAGTAACTACCAATGGTGCGAGAAAAAACTAACCAAACTATTGCTGTAAGGGCTAAGAGATGAAGCCAGTAGTTTTGACAAATTTTTACTTTCATCTAAAATAGCTCCTGCTCTGAGAAGAGAGGATGACAATTGATTACTTTTGCCTCAAGTTCTATCCGGCAATCGCTGTCTGGGTAAGTGCAGTTAACTCTAAAATTAGTCCCCTTAATTTTACTAAGGTCTAGCGGTATGGAGACTGAAAATCGTGGCTGCGGCTTGAGCAGATAAGGCAAAGCCATAGTTTGCTCTAGGCCCACTTGATTAAGCCATGTTAGCTCTAGCAAAGGTTTGGCATTATTTAGTTCGTTACTTATATGTGTTTCAGCTCTATAGTTGGCGGGGTAGCCTAGTGTGACTGAAATTTCAGCTAATTCACCAGGCTTTATTTCAAGCTTATCTAAGGCCAGTGAGGTGCTGTTATGGCCAGTCGCCGAGCTTTGTCGATGATGGTCAGGTTGGGCTGATTGGTTGTTCTTAACGCTGATCAATCTAACATTAAGATCAAGCCCTTTTAGCTCTTCACTTTTGTGTTTATATCTAAGTGACCAGGTTGAATTTCTTTTTGCAACAATTTCATCGTATCTAGGGCAGGTTAACCCTTGGTCGTTTTCCACGCCGTAGAAGGCTTTTTCCCATGAGTAAATCGCTCGCGATGGAATTATGCATTTGTCTTTAGAATGCTCAGCATCAATAAAGAAACTAGATGGGACAGTGCTTTTTGCGTATTCGTGACTTCGGCAGACTTTTGCGTGGTAATCAACATCTTTTGTTCATCACTAATAGGTATGATGAACCACTGACGCAATTCTGTATTGTTGAGGTTGGCTGCACTGCTCAGACAATCAAATATATAAGTGCACTCAGTATAAGCCTTCTGCTTATTGTGGTTCTTTACGTACTGCCAGTTATCTAAAGCTGCAATTGATGGCATTGGTGCAGCAGTGACTTTACTACCATTGAGTGTAATTTCAAATTTTTCTTTTGGCAATTGCCCGACATCGCTATCCACAAGTAAGAACCATTGATTATCTTGGTTGCCCATCGGCAATGCTGCAGATATTGGAATTGTGCCTTTAATCTGCTCGCCTGGCCGCGATAAGCTCAGTATTCCTTCTTTCATGCGGCCATTGGCACGTTGAGGAAACAGACTGAGTGGCAGCAGGCAGATTGCCATTGTGGTAACGCAGAGGTGCCCAAAATGTCTTGTTTTTAGCGATTTTTTAGCTAGTAAATTGACGCAAAACCATAGTGCCGAAAATAGAGTTAAGAGGGCCACCGTTGTTGTAAGGCTTCGCACAAGCAAGTCTGTGCCTTGCACAAAATAAAGTGTGGTCGCGCTGGCGTCGCCCGCCGAAAACGATAATGGAGCGCGCAGATCGTCGCGCAGGAAGATATAGAGAAAGAGTGCCGCTATAACAGCTATCTTGTGGGCACGAGCCTGTTTGTTTTCTTTGACTAGGACAATCATGGCACATACTGCTGCTGCCGCAAGTAGAATGAGCGTGGGCATGGCCATGAGGTTGTACCGTGGCACGGTAATGAAAGCAAGAAAGGGCATGTTGATTGCAAGGGCTGAGATTAATGCTGTTTTACCGACTATATTTTTTTGATTTGGGCTGTAAATTAGCCCAATAGCTAGGCCAAGGACTGCTAGCAAGAGTAGGATTTGATGAACAGCAACTTGGCTGGCCATTTGCCAAGGGCCAATAGCAGTTCTGAAGTCATTCCACGGAAACTTATAGAGCCTAGCCGGTTTATCTATCACCAGTTTAAGAAAACGGTTGGGGCTTTGTCTGTATGATTCTTTAATCAGAGTAGCAAAGCTCTTGTTCTCTATGCCGCGACCGTCTGGGTACGGGTAAGAGAGAAAACCCTGAATATTTGTATTGGTCCCAACAAATAGGTTGTATTGCCCTACGCGGTCGACTACCAGGCTCAACTTGTCGAAGGCCATTTTCTCAAAGTAGAGCCACGGTGACAGCACTGCTAGGCTACCGACCAGCACCAACGCTAAATTGCTAAGGCCCGCGCGCCAGTTGACGCTCTGCCAGCGCGTGCTCTGAGCGCCGGCGGCGAAAGCAATCACGAGACTGCATGCGCTAAATAAAATCATAGAGGAACGGGTTAGCTGCAGTACTACCAGTAGTGCTCCAAGTAAGAAATATGTGTATTTTTTTCGCTTTTCTTTGCTGGGCATAGTCAATATTGCGAGCGCGCCTACTTCTATGAAGGTAGCGAAGGTTTCGCTATAGAGCCTGCCGCTGTTGACGATAAAAGCTGGATAGATTGCTGCTAGATAACCGGCCACAGTGCCGACGCGTTGGTTCCACACATTCTTGCCGACGATTGCAATGAAAATGGCTGTGAGGCTTGATATTATCGACTGCGCCACCAAGTACACGTCTAGTTGTTGACTGTTAACAGTACTAAAAGTGGTGAAAGAACAGAGCCATAAGAAGAACGGAAAAGCAGGTCCGCTGATGATAAATTCTTTCCACTCGGCCCCAAAACTCAGTGCGCTCCAGTCTAGTTTGCTCAGAGCTGTGGCATAGCGCAGATATTCGGAAGCGTCTGATGCAGCTGCTGCATTGATATGTTCTGTGCCGAAGTTAAACCACAATCGGATAGCTAATGAGACAGCGAAAAGATAAAGCAAATTGTTTAAATATGCACGGAAGCCTTTGCCTGCTTCTAGCTCAGCGGCTGCAGTGCTTATCAGTTTATTATTGCTTTCCAGCGAGCTTTCCACTGAGACGCTCTTTGTCCTTTGTGTCGAGTTCAGTTTCTAGATTTTT
>JBBRMD010000103.1:0-12106 GCA_038231015.1 Candidatus Obscuribacterales bacterium | reverse complement strand
TAGCTCTCTCATGTCTACTGTCTGTTCCTGCATTTGCCGCAGACTTCACTGGCAATTGTGAAGACGCTCAATACCCATAAAATTTCGACGGCAACGGCAAAGCCGATATTACAGACAGTATTTGCACCATCAGCTCACTTTCGGCGACCGGTCGCATCAATATTAATGCCAGTGGCGCTGTCTCTATTGGCACTCTTTCGGCCGGTACTTCATCTTAATATTCCAGGGTTCTTAAATATACTGTGTTGTATAGTGTCCTACCCCAAAATAGTGAGGGTGTCTTATGAACAGTAGTATGACCCTGATGGCATTTCAAAGGAAATATCGCACTGAAGAAGACTGCGTCCAGGCTATCTTCGAGGCCCGATGGATGGTCGGCAACGATTCGCGTTTATGTGAAGCTGAGCATAAATGTGAATCGTTGCCACTCCTCTATTAGTGTCGCGGCAGGGGCGCCTGACAACAAGATATAGCATGCATCTCCGCTAGACTAAATCCTCAGAAAAAGTGCAGCCAAGCTATAGTGGAAGGCGTTCCCTCATATAGACTAGAACAACTCACCTTTAGGTATTTCGTGCTGCATCCCAAACTTCTAAAAACCAAACTCATGGCCGCCTCGCTATTGACCTTATTGCTACCGCTTCCAGCCATGAGCCAGGTCGAGCAGTCACCTTCGCAAAGTATTGATCTCGGTGTGCCGACAAACTCTCAAGGGTCTTCTTCTGCAGCTTCCGTCGCTACAGGAGTTAAAGCCGAACTCAGCGCCCTTGAGATACAGATCTACAATCTCTTGCAAGCAAACAAGGTTGACGAAGCTGACGCCAAAATTGTCGAAGCATTAGCAGAAGCTCGAAAGGCTAAAAAGTTAGACTCTACGATTCTCTACCTAGCAGCCTTCTCGCAGTTCAAAGACGAGAAATATGATCATGCAGCGAAATTTCTCAAAGAAATCCAAGAGTTGCCAAACGAAAATCAAATTCTCTCATTGAAAGATCAAGTGATTTTGCAGCGCTGCATTGCCGAATGCTACTACCGTGAGCGCAACACCAAAGATGCGCTCAAACACTACAATCTGGCCCTAATGTGCGCCGGCAGCAATGACATAGGCACCCTGCTGCGGGCCGAGCTTGAAGAAGGCCTAGTGGGCTGCTACCTGCACGAAAAACGCTATAAAGACGCTGAGTCTCCAGCGCTGAAATTAGCCCAGTTAACTGCCGCTAACAGCAATCAACTCTCTGGACTTTGTCCCAATTTTTGGGCCACAGTCTATTTGGCCGAAATCTACAAAAACCTGGGCAACAAAGAAAAGCATGAATACTACAGGAAAAACCTTGTAGCCCTTCTTGTTCAGATGATGGTTGAGCGCGAAAAAATTGAGAATACCGTCGGCTCACTTCCACTACAGGCGGTGCGCCATCGTTTTCTAAAAGACTACATGGACGACACTCAACCGCGCACACTGGGCGAATATTTGTGGCTGGCAACGACTTTCAAATTGAAGACGCTACCAATTATGGCTTGGCAAAACACCACCGCCGATAAAAGCAAAGCGACCATTATTGCAGTGCATGGCATGGGCTTAGACAACCGCGCCTTTACTCCTTTTGCTCATGAGTTGAGAAAGCGCGGATACACAATATTTGCTATCGATGTCCGCGGATTCGGCTCTTGGATGAACGCCAGCGGCAATGAAAAAATTGACTACAAAGACAGTTTCATCGACATCAACAATCTGGTTGAATTGATCAAAGAGCACAATCCGGCAGCTCCAGTCTTTCTTTTAGGCGAATCGATGGGAGGCGCAATTGCCCTCAATACAGCCGCACAATATGGCCACAATCTGCGCGGAGTAATTGCCTCTGTGCCATCAGCAGAAAGATTGCAGGCCAAGCGCATGAGCCTGACAGTAGCGCTGCACTTCCTCGACGGCCCAGATAAGCCCTTCAATATTGGCACCCAAATAGCATCACAAGCGACAGCCCGCCCAGAGATGCGTGCAATTTGGGCGAACAGTCTCAAAGCGAAAAACGAGCTGTCGCCCAAGGAGCTGATGAATTTTGCCGTTTTTATGCGACGCACTCATAGCCACTGCGGTGATATCAAAACACTGCCAGTTCTTATGGTTCAGGGACTGAAAGACAAACTCGTTAAGCCCCAAGGCACATACGATCTATTCGGCGCAGTGAAGTCAGACGATAAAACAATGATGATAGTTGGAGATGCCGAACATCTAATTTTCGAAACAGATAACCAAAACGGTATGGTACTAGACTCGCTCTGCAGCTGGCTCGACCACCACAGCGGGCCAATTACAGCGGGTCCAATTACAGCGAGCCCAGCGGCAGCAAGTCCAACGGCAACAAGTGAAACAAAAGCAAGCCCAATTACAGCGGGTCCACAAGATTGAAACAAACACGGCAATGGCGTGTTTTTAGATGAGTCAATGCGCTTCTTAAAATGTCATATTTTGTGCAGAAAATATGACATTTTCCGCACAAGAATAACAGCAGTATGATCTCGATAGACTTGCTTCCAGGCAGAATCTTTGAGCAGAACACCAGCAAGTTTTGAATTAGGTGCAATAAAAACAGTGTCAATTGCCCAGCCATCCAAAAGTTGCTGATAGCGCGGCGAGCAGTCAATAATTGCTTGATAGTCGTCTGCTATTCTTCGCTCATAACCACTGTAGCGAGTATCAATAAATACCTTAGGTGAAGCACGCAACCGCCAGTCTATTTGGCTGCCGAAAGCGGCATCATTGAAAAGGCGCTCGCCAAGCTCGCTTTTATGCTGTTCTATAAACTGAAGAGCCGGGCCAGTGCTGCTAGACAATGTACTCGCTGGTAATTCAGGCTTGTGGACTTTATTCGCGACAAGACAGACTCCAGCAATAGAGCAGAAGGAGACAATGGCTAGTTCAAAAGCACCACCGGCAAGCCAGACATCAAGCGAATGGAAATTGAGATCTTGCCAGAAAGTGCGACGCTTTGTCGAGTCAACAATGTTCTCACTTTGCATGGCGTCAGCATGAGCAGCCAAGCGTCGCAGGCCCAGTAAAGCAAGAATTTCAGCGAGAACGATCAGGGTCGTAAAAACAATCAAACCAGGTGCGACGACACTCAGAGCAATCGCGCCTGCTCCGACGAACACTGCGATAACAAGCTCTGAAATCACCAGACCATCAGTATTCGAGAGAGAGAGCGAATTGCGTACAGCTTTGAGCGCGCTGATTTCTCTTACAACAAATAAAACAAAAGAAAGACAGAGCAGCCCGAAAGTGTAATACGAAAAGCTTGTCACATTAGAACGATGAGCCAATGGGGCGGAAGCTGACGATAAAAGTGCAACCACAGAATCAGGCATGCTGAGCCATAGGTTCCAGCCATAAGGAGTAGCGAAAGTAGCTAGCAGCGAGCACCCCAGAGCAATTGTAAGCTCCTGGGTGAGAGACTTAGCAGTTGCCCGGCTGGTCGTCACTGAAGCCTCACTATCTTTATCAGGTAAAGGGCTGACGACAGCTGCCTTTAGCAGGCGCGCTGGCAAGAACAGCTTACTTAGCTGAGTTCCAAGCAAACATGCAGCTAAAATCAAAAGCCCAATGACAAATCCGGCATGCAGGTTTGCCCAGAGCACCATTAGTGGTACTAGCACATAAGCGACACGAAACACTTTTTCGTCATGCCAGAGCATAGCAGAGCGGGCATGATGAACAACTTGCAGAAAGACAGCAACAAACAAATAAGAAAATATCTGAGTACAGCTAGTTGGACAAAGAAAAGCAGTTACCATTGAGAGCAAAACTAAAACTAGCCCTGCTACAAACGGGGCTCCCCGTCTGACAACAAAGCCCAGAGGCAGCGAAAGAAAGGCAGTAACAATAACCACAGCATTAAGCATCAGTAGAGTGAGCAGGCCACCGGCCAAGGTAGAGAGATAGGAGATCAGAGCCGAAAGCCACTGATCAACAACGAAGGGATGACCTTTGACTCCATCGACAGTCATCACCCACGAAAATGGATCAAGGTCCGGGACGGCTCCGTGCTCATAGATCCAACGGCCCATAGCAAGAAACCAGCAGGCGTCAGGATGAAGAAGAGCAGTATAGGCGACCCAGCATCCGACGACAAACGAAACTAAAAGAATTAGCCCTAGAACCGCGCGCGAAACCGCGGCAGCCAGGCTTTCTTGAGGAGACTCTATCTTTTTAGGCTCTGGCGAACCAGACGAAACTTGACCAGACTGACCAGAGCTAGAGGTCTGGCCAGCTGGCGAAGAGCTATTAGATCCATTGGAATCACGAGGTTCGTCACCATAGAGATCCTCAAAATCCAAGGTTTACTCCCATTCGATAGTTGCTGGTGGCTTAGATGTGACGTCATAAACGACACGGTTGATGCCAGGAACTTCGTTGACGATGCGCGATGAAATGTCAGAGAGCAAGTCATAAGGCAATCTAGCCCAATCAGCCGTCATGCCATCTTCAGACGTTACTGCCCGAATGACAATCTGATTTTGATAGGTGCGCTGGTCGCCCATAACACCTACTGACAAAGTCGGAAGCAAGACACCAAAGACTTGCCAAACCTGCCGATAAAGGCCGTGGCTCTTAATTTCTTCACGAATAATCCAATCAGCTTCGCGCAACGTTTTAAGGCGTTCTTTAGTTACTTCGCCAAGAACACGAATTGCCAAACCTGGGCCTGGGAAAGGATGGCGTTCGATAATGCCCGGTGGTACGCCAATTTCGCGCCCTAGAACACGCACTTCGTCTTTAAACAATTTGCAGAACGGCTCAACTAATTCGAATTGCAAATCTTCAGGCAAGCCACCAACGTTGTGGTGCGATTTGATTTTAACAGCAACTTTCTTACCAGTTTTTGAATCTATCTTGGTTCCAGCCGATTCAATAACATCGGGATACAGTGTGCCTTGAGCGAGGAAATCAAATGGTCCAAGTCTGCGTGATTCTTCTTCGAAGACACGAATGAATTCAGTACCGATTGCTTTGCGCTTTTCTTCAGGATCGGTAACCCCAGCTATTTTTCCAATAAAGCGATCGCGTGCTTTAACAAAGTGCACGGGAATATTGAAGTCGCGTTCGAAAGTCTCAACGAGCCACTCTGGCTCGTTCTTACGCATGAAACCTTGATCGATAAACATACAAGTAAGTTTGTCGCCGATAGCTTTGTGCAAGAGAAACGCCAGAGTCGAGCTATCCACGCCGCCAGACAAAGCTAGCAATACACGCCTATCGCCGCAGCGTTCTTTTACTTCGCGAATTGCTTCTTCAATGTAGCGGCTCATGGTCCAGCTCTTGCTGCATTCACATACGCCAAGAACAAAGTTTGAGATAATTTGCTTGCCGCCCACAGTGTGCACAACTTCTGGGTGGAACTGCACTCCGTAAAGCTTGCGAGTCTCATCAGCAATAGCAGCGACTGGAGTATCAGCAGTGCGAGCAACAGTAGCGAACCCTTCAGGCAGGGTGGTGACGCTGTCGCCATGGCTCATCCAGCTTTCGATGGCTGGGTCGAGACCTTCGAAAAGTTTGTCATGGTGAACAATTGTCAGCAGGGCCCGACCATACTCACGCACGGTGGACGGTTCGACATGGCCACCGAGGTCACGCGACATCAGCTGCATGCCGTAGCAGACACCCAACACTGGTATGCCGAGTTTCCAAATGTCTTGATCTAATTGTGGGGCGAATTCGTCGTAACAGCTGGAGGGGCCGCCTGAAAGAATTATTCCTTTAGGGTTAAGCCTCTTGATTTCTTCAGCCGACAAAGAGTGCGGCAAAAGCTCAGAATAGACGTTGAGCTCGCGAATGCGGCGGGCAATCAGCTGCGAGTATTGCGAGCCGAAATCGAGAATAGCAATGGAGTCGGTGAGCGCATTGTCAGGCGCGTGGCCCTTCGATTGCGCCATCTGGCTGGATGTCATCATGTCCCCCTTGAATTTGCCCTTCGCCTTATAGCCGTCTATTATCTCTTGAGTTGAGGCAACTTTTTAGTAGTGCGTAGGGAAGTGAAGTAGTTTGACATCCAATTGGCATCAAGATAATCAAAATGCCCTTTCTCATTTTCCTGAGTTGAGCGAAATTTTTGAGCACCTGCCCAATTATCAGGTTGTAAATGAAAGTTTGCAGCGTGGCGGACAGCCCACTGAGCGCGGCTTTGAAATTCTCAAAGAAGAAGGGGTCAAGACTATTCTCAATTTGCGCGAGGAAAGCGACCATCTTGCCGCCGAAGAGGCGCTAATCAAGAGGCTCGGTCTTAACTATCACTCATTGGTGATTTCGCCTTTTGGTTTTCCGACAGCCGAAAGTTATCACGGCAAAAAGATGCCGCTGTACGAGAACTAGCCAATGACTTTGAAGAAACTCTTGGCACAAGCAATTATTTTTTGGGCAGTGGTGGCACTGACAATTATGTACTTCATCGATTTTAAGCTGCCGACGGCCATTGCAATTTCAGACTACTTAATGACCTTTCATACAGCAGGATGGATAGCCGCTCACGGCAAATGGGCAATGCTTTATCCACCCGCAGATGCTACGACATTTCAGGGAGCGCCTTTCGATCAACTTTCACACCAATTGCTTCCAAATATGCCTGCCGCCTCAGTTTCAGAATATATGTATATGCCACTGAGCGCCTTACTCTTTGCTCCATATAGTTCTTTGAAGATTGAGTTTTCGCTGCTTGCCTGGCAACTAACCTCACTGGCAGCCACTTTTGCCGCTACATATCTAATTCTCGTCGGCAGCGCCAAAAATGTAGCCAGAGAAAATGAAGCTAGAGAAAATGCAGCGAGCGAAAACTTAGAGCTAGAAAACGTAGCAACAGAAAACGCCGCCCTAGAAACAGTAGTCACCGACTCCGGCTTAGAGACCAAAGATGAGACGCCAAAACCAATTAGCCCGGCGATAAAAGTAAGATTTAGCAAACTCTATCTGGCACTAACAGCCGCTGCCACACTATCTTTCCTGCCAGTCTGCTTTACACTTTGGATTGGACAAGTGGGATTGGTATTTGGACTTTTGCCACTAGCAGCAGGATTCTACTTCTTAGGCTCAACACCCTTTGTGGCTGGTCTCATCTTCTCTTTGCTTTTCCTCAAGCCACAAATGCTCTTCATCGGGCTCTTCTTAATAGTCAGTGAACTGGCCCAGAAGCGCATCATGGCTGTGGTTGGGATGAGCGCAGGAGTGATGCTTCTAGCGCAGTCGAACACGCTCGTGTTTGGCCAAGAAGTGATTAACCTTTGGATGAAATGTCTACAACTTTCAGACAAAGTATTCTCCGACCCAGCCAACGGCGTAGCGATTCACTTAGCAACAAGCCTGCCTAGAGCCATTCTACTGAGCCAGCCAGTCACTCAGCACGGTCTGCTCAAACCGGTTGTTTATGGCTTAGCCCTCTTATTATTAGTACTTGGACTGGGAGTGGTGACAATGCTGTCGCACTCAAGTTCAGCCCTTCAAAGCAAAACAACTAAAGCAAACTTGTCGCTGGTAGTGGGTTGCTTGGCACTGCCGCTAGTCGTTCCGCATCTCTTTCTCTATGATCTTTGCACTATTATTCCGGCCTTCTTTCTCGTCTTTGCTAGCTGGGACAAGAGCCTAAGTAACCTCGGTGCCCTCACCGTAAACCTCAGACGCATACTCGCATGCTACTGGCTTCTGATGACTTCTTACGGCATAGTGCTCATAACAAACATGACTTGGGCAAAGCCACTGCCATTAGTGGCAGCAATGACGGTGCTCTACTGTTGGGCCTTGGTAGCGATCATCAAGTATCTACTAAAATCCAAAAAGCCTGAAAAGAGCTGAGCAATGAACGAAAGCAGCAACATGACCAGCATTTATTCAATGGGGATATATTGTAGGAACTCCAAGTCCAAGGCTAGAAATCGACAGACTACAGCACTAGCAAACGCATCCAGAGAAAAGTCAATTTTAGCAAAAGCCACTTTAGCCATTCTCCTCAGCCTGACCTGTGCATGGCAAACCAATGCCAGTCCAATAAATCGTGCAGATAAATCCCAAAGCAATAATGAAGCGCCCGCGCACCAGACCTTGCAAGCAATAAGCTCCACTGACCTAGAGTTCGGCGAGCAACAATTGCAAAAAATGCTTAAAGATCGTCGTCATCTCTCAGAGATATTGCAAAAAAAAGAGCCAATCTGGCCGTGGGCAGTTCGTCAGTTTGCCAAAGAGGCGGGAAGCGAGCGCATTTTCTGGAATTCTACTGAACTAACAGAAAAGGGCTATGAGTACGATAGCGATCATCGCTCGCCTTCGCCGGGCAAGCCTGGCTATATCAGGCTGCGAAAGACTGATCAGACCGGTAAATTGATGGCGGCAAACCGATTATTGGCAGCATTTGTCTTTGAATCCTTCAACATGAGAAATAGCAAGGCTTTCGAGAAGTTGGAGACCGAGGCCCTCCATGGAAAGTACTCAAAGAATCAATACATGGACGCCGGAGCTAAAATCGACTTTGCAGCAACTAGAAAAACCGCAGAATTCTATAAGACCGTCTATCTACCATTGGCCAATAAACGCCACTACGACACAGACACTCTCTACTGGGAAGCAGAAACGCCAGCCACCTTTGCCGCATGGCGAGCGCAATATACTGATCCAAAAGGCTATCCTTGGAGCTTTTGGGGTAAAGACTACGACGAACGAATTGCGCCTTACTTAAAAGCAGTAAAGCACAACAAAGTTGCGCGTGAGCTCTACGAGAGCGATCTCAAAAAGTACAAACTAGATCTTAAAAAGTTCAGTGCCACCAACAAGATTGTTCCCACAGCTCGGCCATGAACTAGGTAGAAACCTCAGCCAGAGCGGCAAGTAACAAATCTACTTCTTCAAAAGAATTGTAGTAACCGAAGCTCACGCGCAACAAGCCCTGAACCACAGTACCAAGCGTTTGGTGAGCCAAAAGCGCGCAGTGTAAGCCCGGTCGAGTAGCGATGCCGAAATCGATATCAAGTTTTTGCGCCACTATATCTGGTGTAATGGCAAGCGCATCTTTATCGACAAAGCGCAGAGAAAACGTCGGCAAGTAGCCATCGAGTAGCTCTAGCTGGGGCTCTTCCGCGAGGTCCAAATTCCAATGAGGCCTACCAACCACTTCAATATGTGCTCTCTGTGCTCTCGACACTTCCTTGGCCAAACTATTAAGTTTAGCAAGGCCACGTAAGAAGTGCTGAGAGAGTAGGGTTTCATGCTTACGAACAGAACCAGAGCTGCCGGGCCGCGACTGCAAATAGCGCACACCAGCTGCTACTCCGCAGGCCAAATGAACAGCTGGGCTACCTGGCTCTAAACGGTCAGGCAGTGCCTCCGGCATCGAGAAGCTCTCTGAGCGTGAACCGGTGCCACCGCGCAGAGGTGGGTTTAACACTTCACCCTCGCGCACATAGAGCAAGCCAATTCCAGATGGGCCTAGCAGTCCCTTGTGACCAGAGGCAACCCAAAAAGATACGACAGAGCTTGCTCCAGCCGAGTCTAACTGCTCAGTAACAACTCCTGCACTTTGAGCCGCATCTATTAATAGGGGTACTAAATTTCCAGAATGTGCGCAATGCCTAGCAATGACAGCCGCCACAGCCGGAAGATCCAAAATCTGGCCCGTGACATTACTGGCTCGCGTCAAGAGGCAAAGAGCCGGTTTATGCTCAGCCAGCAATATTTCCAATCTCTCCAGATCAACCAAAGCGGAAAAATAATTATCGCTAGAGCTAGAGTGAGCTTTGAGCGGCGGTACAACTACTAATTTAAGACCGAACTGATCTGCTATTGCCTTAAGAGGCCGCATCACTGCATTGTGCTCAAAGGCGCTCGTGAGAACAGTGTCACCAGCCTTGAGCCTAGCGGCCCCAACCATGCCATTGAGAACCAAATTGATTGCAGCAGTGCAGCCGCTGGTAAAAATCAGTCTGCTGCTATCTTCAATGCCAAGAAATTGGGCAATATCATGACGACTCTCAAACTGACGAGTGGCGGCAGCGAACGATACGCTGTGGGCACCGCGGCCCGGATTGCCCCCGAAGCGCAGGGCCAGATCACAAGCCTGGTAAACCTCTTCAGGTTTAGGATGCGAGGTAGCAGCGTTGTCAAAGTATAGAGGCAATGGTCACCGAAAACCGCAAACAATCCAGTAAAGGCAAGGTCGACTATGCCATGCTAGCATTTTCTCTCTGGACTAAATTTCAAAAACGACAGGGTTGATAAGTGGTGATCAAAATAATAAGACGCAACCAGAAGTCGCGAATTGTCTTTCTCAGCCTTTTAGCGGGCAGCGTTGCCCTCGGCTCCAATTTAACTCAATGGTTAACCTGCCAGGCCGCGCCTCCAGCGAAGGGCAAGACTGCCGCCATCCAAGCAATCTCGCCTGAAATTAGTCGCTTATGGCAGTCGCCATCGCCACAGTTTGCCGCCACTGTAGCCAATTTAGGCAACGAGCCTAAAGAAACATCGATTTCTAATTTGAGACGTTTTCTGGAGGGCCAGAACAGCAATACCGAGCGCATAGCCGCCTCGTATGCCCTAGCTAAACTGCTTTCTAAAAGCAATAGTGGCGCCGACCAAAATGATGCTATCGCTTTGTTTAACCAGACTCAAGCGCTGCCCCTACTACACATCGACTCTCTCTGGCACGCCGCTGAGATTTTAACCAGCCAAGGTGACAATAAGAAGACGCGCGATTTTGTCGAAAAAATATTGCGAGATCCCACAGCTGATGCCGCAGATCAGGCTCGGGCACTTTACGAAATGGCACAGTCTTATTTACGAGAGCCTAGCAGCGAGAACACTCAGCGAGCTAAAGACCTTTTTCTCAACATTAAACAAAAGTATGCCGCCACCGAATATGGTACCGCGGCAAATTACTATCTTGGTCAAATGGCTTTATCTAATGGTAGTTCATCTATCGCAGCTAGCAGCGCCGCTGCCACATCAAGCAGCAGTACAACCGCAGCAGGAAGCGATGGAGCTTTCGGCAGTAGTGTTGGCGGAACCGGCGGAACCAGCGGAGCTGGCGGAAACTCAAACGGTAATAGCGCTGGAAGCTACGGCAGCATGAGCAACGGCGCCCTAGGAGCACCAGGAAGCCCGGCCGAGGCTGAGGCAATCGCCTATTTTTCAGACTATCTAAAAGGTAGCGTCAATGGCCGCTTTTCTAACGATGTAGCCGACAAGTTGATGGCCATGAACACTCGCGGTGCTACTCTCACCCCGGCAGACCTCGACCGCATCGGCTTGGTTTATTACCGCAAGAATAACTATTCTAAAGCCCTTGATGCCTTTAACCGCTCAGGAACGACCAGCAATCAGTTCCGCAAAGCACAGTGCTTAGCAAAATTGCACCGCAAGCCAGAATCGGTAGCAGCCTTGCTAGCCGCTATTAAACAAGCACCAGAGGCCGCCTACTACGATGACTTTGCTGACGTTGTTACAGGGCCCCTAAGCCGCACCGAGACAGCCGATGTCTGGAAACAAATTCTCGCACTCAAACCAGTCAAGCTCGATCATGCTCTGTGGAACATTGCAGTGCGTGCCAGTGACACCGATGCCACTCCCCTGTTCCAACGGCTGGTGAAAGAGTATCCCACCTCAGAACACGCGCCAGAGGCAATGTGGTGGATGTTCTGGCACCGCACTAAAATCATTTATCCAGCCGGGTTAGTTAAAAACAAATTGCAAGCAGTAGGCTTGGCGAACATGGCCGAGAGTGCTGCATTGCGCTACCCCACTCATCGTTCGGCAGCACGTTTTCTTTTCTGGGCGGGAAAAATTCATGAGCACTTAGGTGATCATGCTAAGGCAAAAGCCCTCTATCAACATTCATATAACCTGTACCCGTCTAACTATTATGCATTTCGATCGCTTGCTCGCTTAGCCTATCTCAACGCACCTGCCGACAAACGTCATGACCGCGGTTGGTCAACTAGGGCGGCACGCAACAGTCTCGATAACTGGAGCTGGCCTCAACCACCGACACTCTTTAGCTTTGACAAAATTGCTCGTGCTGCCGGGCCCAAGGTGGCATTTCTTGCTGCGGCTCGCCAGCAGGATGAGTGTCAAGCTGCTCTA
>JBBRMD010000102.1:0-12381 GCA_038231015.1 Candidatus Obscuribacterales bacterium | reverse complement strand
CTTCACCCCGGAAAATTTACCGCTTAAGAGCTAATTGCGAGCTGCGGTCTATGGATGAACTTTAACTGCCAATTGTTGCAAACTTTCATCAATTTAGTGCGGCCAGTGATTTTTCAAATTAATAACAAAGGCGATGCCATAAATGGACCAGCATCGGGTGTTTTGCGTCATCGAGGTTGGGGAACATTAAACTAGATATTGCGGAGAAGTACATGCCGAAAGATGTCGACGATGAAAGTTCAAAGCAAAATCCGCAAGAGCAATGGAAGGCTTGGGAAAATGTTGTACAGGAAATTCTTGGAGATGCTCCCAATCGTATTCGGGCTAGCTCTGTAGCATCTAAAATTTCCGACGCCAGCGGTAGCGACCCTGATATCTCTGGTAAAGTTGTAGGTGGTTCAGAAACAGAGTTTTTTGACGCCAACGGACAAAAGATTGAGAGTCTAGAAACTCGGTCTAGTAACGAACCGTTTGTTGGTCTGAAACGTGATGGTTCCAGCAGGGTTATCGAAGTTTTTTCGACGAACGATGACTACCGCAACGGCAATGCCCTCTTAACAGAACGTTTTTCTTACAAAGAGGATGATAGCAAAGTTGTTGAAGAGCGAAAAATTGAAACTGCAGACGCTCAATCTACCCTTCTCAAAACGACCTACGATAAAAATACTGCTGAATTGACCTTCGCTACCAACTTTGATGGAATAAGACAAGAAATTGGCCTAGACGGCAATTCGCAACTGCAAAAGTTTGAGATGAGCTATGCAGATACCAATCTGTCTTATCAAATAGAAAACGGCCTCATTACCGGTGTCAAGCTGAGCGGTCCGAATTGCAAAGATGATAATAGCGGTATTGAGAATACAAACTTAGATAGCCAAAAGGCTGCAGAATTCATTGCTGCGGCTAATCTTTCACTTCAAACACTTCGGGAAAATAACGGTATTCCTGAGCCCATAGTAGATCGGGCGTTGGGGTCTCCTGCCAATGATTTAGGCTTTAATGTGCAAACTAACGAGCCCACTTTGAATGATGATGTTTTCAAACGGCGCGCACTGACCACGAACTCCATGCTTGACGCTTTAGTGTCCGAGTCGTTGAAGAATCCAGATAATCAGGCCTTTCGCTCAATCCTTGCTGACGTAAGCCCTCACAATTCTCAGTATTATCAACCCAATCCTCTTCAATCTGCTTTAAAAACCGTGCTGGAATTTCATCCCGACAAGAGAGAGCAGCTTGAAACCGCTGCCTTGCAATCAGTCAGTCAGCGCTCCGATGAACCTCTCAAGCAACAAATTGCTGATGTGGCAGCAAACGATCCTAACCTTGCCCGGGCAGTTAGGGAGATTATTGGCTCACATCTAAGATCTAGTCATAACGAAGAAAAAGGCCAAGCCACTGATTTACTTATGGCTCTGTCGCCCAAGTGGTCGGTCAACGATTTCAATGCTGCGTTGCAGAGTATGCAACCCAATCAGGTCAAAGATTTTGCTCAAGCCCTAAGTTCTGCGCCAATAGAAGTCAAACAGGCTGCTTTCAATCTTGCAATTGATGGTGATCAAGGTCGCGGTCATTTATTGAACACTCGCTTGTCTTCAGTAGAACGGGCCAGCTCAGCATTAAATTTAGGCGACTCCGGCGCTCCAGGTCTATCTCCTATCCAGGCCCGAATGAGATTGATTACTGAGCAAATGCAGAATTCGTCGCCATTGCAACATGATTTCGCTTTGCCAATGAGGCTAAAACTTTCTGACAGTAACACTCAGTCTGTAGCTTTTACTTCGAATCCTTTTGACAGTTTACGCAATCCCTTCATGAAAGGCACCGAGCAACTTGATCGAAGTAAAGACAGTCAACTGCTACGTGCAGCCTTTCCTCAGCATTCAAGCAGCCAGTTCGATAGGTTGTCCGATTCTTCTCCTCGTAGTGGTATTGATACGACCTATCTCGCTGAGACGCTTGAATCTAGTTTGTCTTCGAAGGATGGCAAAGCTGCTAGTGTGTCTGAAATTTTCGCTCGCTGGGGTGTCGCTCATGAGAACTTTGCGGCAGAAATCAATGCTGCTAGCACCAAATATGGTGAGCAAACTCTTCGTGATCTAGATAGCCGAGTGCAAATGTACAATGCACTAAATCCGGCTATGAGAGAGCAGATAGCTGGCACTGGTAATGGCGACCCCGTTGACGAGCGCTTATTAGCGGGTCTCGTACTCAACCAGCGCCTAGATACCCCAAATAGCCCCTATTCTTTTCTCATCGACAAACCGCCTATTGAGCAAAAGCTAACTAACGAATTAGAGAAGACTTCGAGAGATCTTAATCAAAGTGAGGTCGAGCTCTACGGTGAACGCCATGACAAAGATAGTAGTCTTCAATCACTTGAACAGCATACCAAAACAGGAGTATCGGCCCAAGACCTTTTGGAGCACGGCGTTGAAAAACTTTTAAAAGAATGTCTCACGACTACAATGCCAGTAAAGCATCTCACGCCAGGGAAGGTCGATTTTTTCACAAGTGGTGTTGAGGCTTTTGCCGACAAGCAAACGGGTCTAATAAAGCAATTTAGGGCCGACGAGAAGTCGTATAGAGAGAAGGCGAACAAAGTAGCTAGCCTCTCTGCGGCTCAGTCACAGCTAGAGTTTGCCAAAAGCGTCTACGATTATGAGGCCTTGACCCAGAGCAGCACTCAGCAGTTGCGCAAAGACTACGTCGGCCTGGTGATGCTTGATCGCTATGGTGTAGATACGATAAAGGGACAGGCACCACACATCTGGAAAGATCTCAGTGAAGGCGGCCTTGCACGGCTCAAAGAGTTAAATTTAGTTCAAGGCGATCAGTTGCCAGACATCAAAGGCACTCGAGGCGAAAGATTGCAGCAAGCCATGTTGATTACCGACTCATTGTCAAAAGTACAAGAAGGTAATCTCGATTTTGCCATTAGAAGGCGTCAGGCGCTCGATGTATTCGATGGTGACGAAAGTCTCTTGCGAACACGGGGTAGGGTCTTAGAGTTCGGGGATAAATTTGCTTCGTTTTCTAAACTATTTGAGAGTGGCAATCAAGGCACCAAATATGAAGAATTTGTCAAAGATCTAAAGTCTCAGGCTGGAGAACTTGAGGAGCTGTTGGGCAATACCTCAGCGCAAGATATTAGAGACCTTAGAGATCTGCGTGTCAAGCTAAATTCTGCCTCAGATAGTGCCTCCGATTTAGAAACAAAAGCAGCACTGCAGGTTCGGGCCGAATCTGTTCAGGGCATACTCGATCTTCTTGAGCCGGGCAATGAAAAACACGAGAAGCTTACGAAAACACTCGTTGATGCTAAAACTCGGGATTTTGCACCGGACACTCTCGCCAATTGGATGAAGGAAAACGGACCGGTAATTGCAGCGGCTGCAGTGACTGTTGCAATCGTCACTATCGGTTCGGCGGGTACAGCCACTCCACTGGCTACTGTGCTGGTTTCCTCCGCTTGGGCACTAGGTGCTACTCAAGGCACTAAAGAATTTCTTTATCTAGTCAATCATAATATTGGTGATACTGGACTTGGTGCTTACAACGATCGCTCATATCACGGTGCTTGGGCAGCCAAGCATGGTACTGATTTCGCCAAACTTGTCGCCGCTTCTGACTATAAAGGCTTAGCAAGTGCGGCCAATGACCTTCTTGTTTCATACGTAAAGGAGGTTCAAGCGCCCTTGGGCTTCGACTACGGGCAGAACGTCGTTATGGGTTTGGTTGGGCTCGGGGCCTTACGTCTTGGTCAATCAGGTCTATCTGGCCTAAACAAAGAATGGGTGAAATCTCTTGTTGCCAATCCCAACAGCCTGAAGCTGATTGAAATGGCAGAACGTGGTGCTGCTAGCTCTGCGAGCAAACCAATGGTCTCTGCTTGGCTGCAAAAGATTGCTATTGAATCTGGCCAGGAAATAGGCGAAGAAATTGGTCAGGAGGGGGTGACGGCTGTCGCGGAAAGGGCACTACAGCAAGCCAACGTTGGTGGACCGATGGCATCAATGCTGTTAGCGGCAAGTATGGGCATGGCACAAGGAAAACTTGGCTCTAAATTACTTGGTCGAGTTCAAGGCGATCACCTACATATTGATCTCAGTGTTCAAGACAGTGTCGTAGAGAGTCTGCGTGCCTCAGGACACTTTGTTGAGTCTCTGCCTGACGGCTCGTTTGCCGCTTCTAACTACGATAGACCAAATGAAAGATTGCAAATTTCTATTATGAATGCGGCCGATGCGCCAGACAAACTGGCACATGCACGATTGTATCCAAATGCTGACGGCAAGAAGACAGAGTTAGAAACAAATCGCCATACTCTAGACCTGCCTAACGAAAAAATAGTTGCACGTGACTCTCTTCCCGACGGAGACTGGGAACCTTCTGACTATAGTGTGGAAGTGCGAAGGACCATCAATGACTGGTCGAAATCAATGGCTAGCGGTGACTTTGAGAAAGCCCTACAAATTGCTCAATCAAGCAAACATGAACCAATGAACAGATCTGAAGATGGTTTTGGGAAGGTGCCGATTGCTCCAACACTGGTAAGAGTAGAAATAGACTACTCAAAGCTCAAAGATATCAACTCTGAAGCCTTCCAGAGAGTTTTAGCGGAGCTTAGCCAGCCAAACGGCAAATCGTGCAACGCAAGCATGGTGACAGAACGCACTAAAGCTGGTAACGATGCCAACGACGAAATTCGTACGATGTACGGCTTTAGGATGGCTGATCCAGTTGTAGTAGTGCCAGCGGGAACAGAAGTAGAGGTAGCCGGAAAGAAGGTCAAACTAGACAACGATAGAGAAATTGCTCTATTGCGACAAGAGCACAATCTTGACCCTGTATCACAAGCCTTGCTAACTCAAATCAAAGAGAGTGAAGCAGGCCAACGACTGATTGCCGAGCAAGCGTTGGTGGCTATGGAAGAACGCTTAGTGCACCTGAGCCAATTTAGCAACGCCAAGACAAAAGATCATTTGAATGTAATATCTCCAACACTAGCTCAGTACCTATCTGAGAAGGCAGACACTAATCCGGTTGGACTGAAGGCACTGCTTGGTATTCCTACTGAGCTCACCAATCACTATAAGGAAATGGAAGTGGCCGCCCTTCTGTATGATTCCGGCTTCGGTCTGCAAGACATTCAGAGCATGCTAGCGAACCGGCATAACGAAGAGAGAGAGCCACTGTACGACTGGCTAAGGGCCAAGAATCAATCAAGCAGTTCAGAATTAGATGCGCTTAGCGAGAAAATTTCATCTAAAGAGAGCGGAAATCGTAATCTTAATAAAGTTCAGCAATCGCGGCATGCCACTACGGGCACAGGCATTGAAACTGAGGTCGATAGAACTATACAAGAGTACGTACGAGAACTAGCCAAGGCGAGCCCTGCCCAGGCAGCAGAGCTAAAAGCAAAAATTACAGGGGAGCTAGTCGATAAAGGCCGCGAATATGCCGCCAAGATGGGTCTTGTTACGCGTGATTCTAGCGGAAATATCACTGACTACATGATTTCCGAAAAAAATATCTTCCTTACCCAAGAAGGGGATTTCAACAGCTACAATCTCGACAACACCATTGAAATCAATCTCAATCATCCTGATCCATCTAGCGCTTTGTGGCACGAGATGAAACACATGTCGGAGATGCTAGAACGCACGAGTCTGTATGCTGCAGACCCCGAGGCGTTCGAACGCAGGCTGAGAGAAGAAGTTTTCGGAGAACTTGCCCAGGGTGGCGATCTGCGAATCATCAACAGAGACGATGGAGAACTCGGCTATGAGGCACGCACTGAACTAGAAACATTCGAACAGAGAAGCAATTTAAAGTCATTGCTGATGGACTATACCGAAAACAATATTTTGCACTCAAGGCAGCAAGTTGAGAAGTGGCTAGGGCAGCAACCGGAAGCAGTAACCTTCTTTGCCCAACAAGGCATCGATAAAGACGCTTTGAGCAAATTGATGAGTGCCGAGTTAGTTCATTATGAACAAGTGAAAGAAAATGCGACACTTGATGCGCAAGTGCTTTACCGAGACCCTAAACTTGGCCTCTGGACAGAAGCTAAAGCTCAGCATTTCCGTAGTATGGCCGAGGCTCGCAATGCAACGCTCTACGATGAACCGCAACTGCATAAACTTACACGTGCCATCACCGAGGAGACATTAGGAATTGCTGGTGCGCCCGGCCATTACGACATACTTTCTCCAGCAGAAAGAAGAGCACATGCTGTTGAATTGACAAGAAATATCCAAACACTAACAACCCAACTCAATTCACACTCGGCAATCGACGCCACGGTTTCTTTGTTGCAATTCAATTCAACGACCCAAGCTCTTACTAAAGCACTAGGAAAGCTCCGCTCTGATGTTCATGCGTCTACTGAGGCCCTAAGCCAGGCTCGCCAGGCAGCATCAGACCTAGTTACTATGTTGCCAGACAACGAAGCTGGCAAGAACGTTGCAGAAAGATTACTTGGTATGAATTTGATTGATGCCAAACAAGTGCCACAAAAATTACTTTCGAGGCCCATTGGTGCTGATGATGGTAGAAGCACTGGTGGCGACGAACAGCTTAAGCTAGCAACCGGCAAACGCTTGTCACGAGGTCGTGCAGAATCTGGGGCAGTTGCTAGTAGCAAACCTGAGACCACGACGCTCAGTCACAAAGAGCAGCTGTACTCAGTAGCAGATCTCAATACCCGCATTCAGAATGCGCCTGGTGATCTGCAAAAGTCGTTGAATTCACTGGTCAAAGTAGCAGGAGGCGATGCAAAAAAACATGCGGTAATCGATCAGTTACTGAAAATGGATCTGGAGAGTATTTCCCCTAGTCTCAAAGAATTGATCAAACCAGACATGATCAAGGTTATGAGAAGTGAAATCTTTTCGTATATTCGAACAGAGCTAAACATGGGACGCGGCGACGCCAACGTTAGCACTCGGCAAGAGAAAATTGCAGCCTACGATCAGGTTCCGGGGATTGATTTTGCTGCTTCGAAGCGCCAGATGAAAGAGAGCAGGGAGGCCGGAACCGAGCCAATAATTGCAGTAGACATGTTGGCAGTGCTTGAAGCTCATAAATACTCTAAGAAAGACCGGTACGGTGAAGAATATGCCTTTGCTCTTAAACAAACTGAGTTCTGCAACCAATTTAAAGATTCGATTAGTGATGCGCAAGTGATAGCCGAAGGCAACGAGTCTGTCGTCATGAAAGTAAAAGGGCCGTTTGTGCTCGGCGAAGGAGCCTCACAGGTTGTCGTTGACGAGATGGCGCTAAAACTCACCAAACCACTCCGCGGCGAATGGCATGAAGACTGGGGTAATTGGCGAGAGCGCCCATGGGATGCATTGACTGTGTTGCACGAGAACATAGACGGTATTGATATCTACGTTCAGGAGGTTGTGCAGGCAGGCATATCTCCGCAACACGAAGCGCAATTTAGAAAGTCACTGAGAGAATATAACAAAGAGCACACAGGCCGCGGTGATGATCGATATGTCCTGTGGGATGGTGACAATCACGGCGCGGCCGGAAAGCAATTCGGATATTCCAGCTTACCTGTGCGACCGGAGATTGACCAAGGATCGGTTTGGGTAAACGTGAATGGTCAACCCCGGCGAATAGTCCTCCTTGATCACTGGGCGGTCAAACGATATGGCGAAGATGGCAAAGCCGAATTTGATGAATAGAAACGATCAACAGACTACTTCGAAATGAGTTTCAGCCCCGGATCGTATTTTAGCGATTTCATTAGCTCAAAATCTTGATCTGTAAATACAGTTTCCATAGTTCAATTGACCCCAAATGCGTGATACTTGATGACATGAATTGGCTAAAGTTCCTCGCGAAAAGAAGCGGCGATTTCCTCTTCCAAATATCTTCTGTCTTCATCACTTAGTGTCAGTCTTTTGAAGCCAAGCCAATCGCTGATTTGCTGCTGAGCTAAGGCCCAGAGTTCCTTGTAGTATTCTGGATCGAAAGGCAGATCGTCGAGTGTCAAGCCGCGATGAATTGGCGCTCGTGCAATTATCAGGCTGTTTAACAGATTGTCAGCATCCAATGAAAGACCTCTTGGTCGTTCATCTTTCCAAACTAAACAACCTTTAAGCGATTCGAAATTAGGCTTGAGCGTGGAGTCGTATCTAAGCGCTCTCAATATATCGAGGTCTTTAGCGGTAAATTCAGGTTTCATATCGGTCTTCTCATCAGAAATTACTATTCACCGAAATTAAGCCACTGGTCAAAGATCTTCTCGTTCGGCTCGAGCTATTTGATCTTCGAAATACTCTTTGTCCTCGGCACTTAGTGTGACTCTTTTAAAACCGGGCCAGTCGGCGATTTGCTTTTGTGCTATTGCCCAAAGTTTTTTGCAATACTCTGGGTCAATAGGATGATCATCGAGTGTCAGCCCCTGCTGAAGCAGCGAGCGCGCGATGATAAGACTGTTGACCAACTTGTATCCATCGGGCGACAATTCTTCAGAGCGTTCGTCTTTCCAAAACAGGCACCCCCTGATAGATTCGTAATTTGGTTTAAGTGTTGGATCATATTTCAATGATCTCATTACTTCTAAATCATTACCAATAAATTCCGTTTTCATTTTTTCCTTCTTGTCGTTATTACAATAGTGAGCAAGCCGTCAACTTTCTCGTAGCTATAATCGAGTGGTTCTAATCCTAGACTGCTTAGTGCTTTCTTCGCGCACTTTGCCAATTTAGTAAGTTCTGGTGGATCGCCAAACTTCCAAGATTTGACGGTTTCTCTATTAACGATTTGATTTAGAATCAGTTTTCTACTGGGAATCTCGTTATGTAATTTCAAACTACTAGACAGGAAAATATTTCCGGTACCATCAGGAAGTGTCCCGTTAAATATCTCTTCAATGGTTACTTCGCCAGGGCTTCCCCTCGTTGCTCGAAAGAATGCATCAGGATGTCCTTCGGCCTTCACTATCAGTGAGCCCCGTTTCTCTGTGGCAATTAACTCTGGCATCTCAAACGTTCGCAAACCATTGGCTGCGAGTTCTTCTGCTGACATTTCCTCAAGTCTTTCAACTCCACCCAAAAGTACAATCTCAGGCTCTTTTAAAATCTCGTTGCGAGCAATTGGCATATAGAATAATTGTTTAGGCTTCGCTGTGGCACCGCTGCTGGCCAATGCATCTCCAGCTAAAGCGTCACTGGCAGATTGCTCTCCAGCTTTCCCGGCATTAGCCAAGCCATCACCAGCCGCTCCCTCACCTATACCATCTGATGACATGGCCATGGTGTGATCGTTCAGCTTCGGCTTAGGCTGCGAAATATGAGCCTCCAAAGCATTGCCTGGTCCGCCGGCGAGAGCTGGCTTCATCTGACCATGTTGCATTGATTCAGCAATAAATTGCTTAGCTTCTTGTGCAGATTCTGCAGCACGGCTCGCCAATTTAGATGACGCTTCAATTGTGTGGTCGATTGCTTTTGTTGCTGCGCCATCAACATGAGTTGCCACTCTGTCAGCAATCTTTAACGCGGCGGCACCACCCTCGGTGCTACCTTCTGGATTGACAAAGAAAAACATAGCCTTGCCGATTTCGACACCTTTGTCATGTTCAGAAAGCGTATTGTATTTGTCATTGGCCGCAATCAGCTCGTGGCCTAAATGTTCGAGTACATGATTGACCGTTTGCGGGTCTCTCTTCATGGCATCAACAGTTTTGCCAATAGCATGAAATAGCGGATCATTAATTGCATTGGGCCTGGCTAAAAACATTGCGACGCTTCCATCTTGAAGCGCCTCCCAGGCTTTGCGACCAGCATCTTTCATTTCTTCTTTAGCTAAATTCAAGCCATCGCCGATACCTTGAATCTTATCTATCTGCCCCTGAAAGTATTTTTGTTGACCAACTGGGTCTAGCAACCGTGCCTCTGCTGATTGCACGAAGTTCGTTAGCTTATAATGTGGCGCGTGTTCTTCCGCCTGATTATTGAGCTTAGCCTCAACAGTCTCTTGAACTGAGCCCTTAAGCAGAACAGTTGAGCTTTTCTCGTCATCAACCAGTTCGAACTTAGAGGCCAAACCGCTCGCCTTTAGCTGAGCAATCTCAGCTGCGCTCTTGCCAATATGCGTCGCCGACGCGTCCTGGTCACCATAGGCCGCCAGCTGAGCTCTTAGTCTTCTGGCCTTGTCGCCGCTATCAACCACGCCGCTTTCGCTGACGCGATCAGACGCCGAAGGAGCTTCTACCTTCTTTGCCTTGTCATCGCTGTCGTTAGCTCTGTCTTTGCTCAAGCTTGGTTCTCGGTGCTCATACTTATTTTCGGACAATCATAACTAGCTATGCCAATTTGGACCGGAAGTTAATCGTGGAACTCACCCAGGGCCTGCATACAGATTGAACTAATTGTCGCTGATGGACGTATTAGGAAGTAGGGAGCAGAGAAACGCCAGCGGGGAACAATGACTGCACCTATAGGACAATAACTGCGCGTAAATCAGGGCGCGCGCAAGCCACAATAACTGCGCGTAAGCATCTGAATTGCAGGAATGAGTCCGAGAATGCCAAAACCTGTGCCGGAAAAAGAGCTAAGAGCTATAGAGGATGTGTTGGTCGCACAGACGGACCCTGTCTCGCGCGCATTCATAGCCGATGCTTTGGGCAATGACGTTCCGCAAAGAACACTGCAGCTTCGCTTACGCTACCTTGTTGACCACGGAAGGGTGGTGGCAGAAGGCCAAGTGAGAGCGGTCAAGTATCGCCTGGCAAAAAAACGATACTGGTATACATCTCGATTCGGCAGAAAGCGATCGTCTGCAGTTGTCAGACAAGGCCGCCAACATTCAGCAACTTGTCTCGAAGCCAGTAATTAATCGAAAAATCGTTGGCTACAACCGAGATTTCCTCGAATCTTACAGACCGAATAAAAGCACATACCTGAGCGACGATAATCGCGCGCGCCTCCATGCACTAGGGGCGGTACCAGCTGGCACTCAACCGGCCGGCACATATGCGCGAAAAATCCTTGACCGCTTACTAATCGATCTTTCTTGGAACTCAAGCCGACTAGAGGGAAATACTTATACGCTGCTAGACACGAAGCACCTGATCGAATTCGGCAAAGAAGCAGAAGGCAAGAATCGCATTGAAGCGCAGATGATTCTCAATCACAAAGAGAAGCTACGCGAAGCCATTGGAACATTTGTACGAGGACAACATGCCAGAAAAGAAGCGCTTAAATTTTTAGATGATTGGAGCGCAGAAAACCTACCTTCGAAGGAACGGGAAGAATTCATCGAAGTTGCAGAGGCTGAGCTACTTGCCTTGCACGAAGGTAATTTTGCTCGATACCGAATAAGACCTTCCGAATACGAGGCTTGGCAGAAGGTTTGGAACCGGGGGCGCTTTAATTAACCAAGACTGACTTGAGCAATAAGCGAACCTAGTCTTCACTTAAAAGCCACTGCCACTCAGGCACGTACTTCTTTACGAAGTCAGCCGGAATAGTTCTATCAGGATGAAATCGCCTATCGCCTGCCCATTCTTCATTTCCAGCAGATCTCATCTATTTGGGTTCGTTGCGACGTATTAGACAAGGGCGAGAAACTTTGTTTTATCACCCCTACTGCAAGATTCGATTTCTTGAAGAGCGCGACATTGCTCGCAGACAAACGGCTTCGAAATATCTCCACTTGCTTGAGGAATAGGTATGGCACTTATACCTTTCTATACGAATAGACCTCTGTTCAAACAAGCGTCCTGGCACAATTCTGCATTCAGAGCGATTGTAAGCGGGTTAAAAAGGGTTATTTCCGCACCCTCGAACACTATTTAAGTATGCAACTCTCACAATTTCAGGTAAGATGCCAGTAGTAAATCGGAAGTTATGCCTCATGCACAATAAATAACAGAAAACCGGCTGTGTTCATCACGGCGAAGAGTTCAAGATCTGCAGCCCAGGCGCAGAAGTCTTTTACTTTGATAAAAAGCTGCTATCGATTTTGCTGAGTTCAGAAAACTTCTGAACCATTGTTTGCATAGACAAAAGCAGATGGCTAGCGGGAAGTAACCCCATAGTGCAGAAACTATTGTTCGTCTGACAGTCAGACTTGCACCAGAACTTATGGGTAACTTTTCTCGTGCATTTTTCTATTGACAGGAAAAGACAAATAAATTCCAAACCAAATCACCGCCCCAGAGAAACTCCATGAACGACCTCCTCACCAAAGCACTATTGGCCCTTCTTTCCAACAGACCAAAGCCAATCTTCGACGTATTGAAAGACCACTTCGGTCGCAATCCACGCAAGAATGCCATCGTGCAGGCTCAGTACAGCTGCTCAAGGCAGACTTGCATCAATCGTGCCCTCAATCATATAGTGGGTACCAGACGTCGGCATG
>JBBRMD010000101.1:0-13355 GCA_038231015.1 Candidatus Obscuribacterales bacterium | reverse complement strand
ATTGGTACTTCTCCTAGGTCGATGTCTATGAAACTTAAGAAGTCGGAACACCAGTTCTACTCAAATACTTCTTAAGCGGAGACGACAAGGCGTCTTATCTTAAGGCTATTCAGTTATCAGGGTTCAACCTGCAAGAGCTAGGCTCAGAGCAATTAAGCTCAGTGCCGAAGCTCAGTAAGTTGGATCAATGAAGAAATTAAATTAGGGAGTCAGTAATGGCTCCCTTTTTGTTTGGGCCAACAGCAATGTTCGTGTGCGACCACACTTGCTTGCGCCAAATTCAGATGCCGGGCCTGTATGGAAACATGTTATTGAAGAGTATCCGTGGCTTAAGCTAGTTGGAGTTTCCTCGAGTCCAGCTCTAACACTTTTACTTGTTTATTCGTGCCTATTTTCGACAAGTTTTCTTTGGCGATATGGAGGTGATGCACTTTCGTATGGGCTTTACTCGCTAAATCAGTTTGAAAACGCTGAACGAGTATTAAAAGCTACTAGTGAGCCAGGGTCATTCTCTTTTGCTGGCTGGTCAGGTTCTTCCTGCAAGTTCTATCGAAATCTAGCTGAAAGTGAGAATATCAATATCGAAATCGATAATGCCGTTTCTCGCGTCTATGGGCCCAAGAGTAATCAGATGATCTGTCGTTTGAGGGCTCATGGTTTTAATCTTGAATCTAGTTTTAAAAATTACGTGCTCTCTGCTCAGTATTTCCAGAAGGCAGTAAATCTCTTGCATGATGGCTCTGACTCCGAAAGACAACTTGAGCTGCTGCAGTTTCTTGCATATGCTCAGCTTGAAAATCGTCAGCTTCGTGGCTTGGAAAGTACAGTAGGCACGGCTCGTGCTTTGGTGTTAGGCAAGTCACTTCACCGCTATGAGGTTGTCTATTTACAAGAGATTCTTGGTTGCGCCAACGAAGCTGGCATAGATGTATCGGCAGAGCGCTTGATGCTCAATCGTATAAGCATTAAGAAACACACTTCTGTAAAGCAAGATTTTTGCCTCACTGACCTTGTAATCACATGGTGCTTATTAAATCTGGGCGTAATTCTTGCGACCAAGAAGGCTCTGCTTATCGGTGTAGAAAGGTGCTGGCTTCGCTCTTTAGGCGCTGCAACTTCGGTTCTTGAAACCATCGAGATTCACGAAAAACTAATTGCTCTATAACTCGACCGCGGCGAGACAGAAAAAGCTTCTGTGTTCTCAACTCGCTCACTAGAAATGGCTGAGAGCCTAGTGGCAATAAAGAACAGCTAAGAATTTGGCTTGCCCAATCGACATCGTGATGGGCATAAGCCTTGGAGCTTACTGTGTCAGAAAAACTGCAGTTTTTCTGACATTATTGGTGCAGTGGGATTTGCTTAGCCTGGTTCATCAGTATGGTGCCAAGTTTTTCTACAGCGTCATCATCGCTAGGGCTTTGTCTTTGCACAGTGCGATATTGTCCGTTCTTGATTCCTTCGATAATCCACAGCACACCGTCTTTCATACTCGGCTTATCGCTTACACATCGCCTGCCGAACAATTCGAAATCATAAAGTGGTGGACCTGTGTACTCATCGAACCTGTCAATCTGCCAGAATTTTTCACTATCAAAGTTCTTGAGTAGTTCAGCAAACGTTGTAGCTTCGACTGGTTCTTCTCCCCGCTCAACTACTTCAGTGCGCAGTCTTTCTGGGACTAAAGTTTCTTTGATTTGCGTTTTTGTGATCAGAGCCGACTGCGCGCCATCCGCTTTGCTGTAGAGCGTTACGCAGACCGGCTTGCCTTTTGAATGCAGCAAGATAAATCTATATGCTTCTCCGTTGCCGGCTCGTTCAAACAGTGGTCTTTCCTTGCAGCTCTTTAGTGTCTCGCACATTTCGGCACCATTTTTCGGTGTCAGGCCGGCTGAGGGTGGAAAGTAGTTCGATACAGTCAAGTCAGACAAAGGCGTGCTTTGGCTCGATGGCTCTGGCCGATTGGATGTTTGCTGATTTCGAATACATAGAAGTCCTAAAGCCAAAATTACTATCAATAATTGACGAGGCTTCATGGTGGCTTTTAAAATCCACTTCTATAGGTGCGATCAGGAATGCTATCTAGATACTTATCGCTTTTATTTAGTGAGAAAATTGGGGTGTTGAGCACTCCGCCGGTTAGTAATGCTAGTGCGAAGTATACTTCGTAGTTTAGTTTACGGGTCTCGCCCTGTACTAAGCATGAGCGCGATGGTGCCTTCGGATCAAACCAAATTGTAGCTGGCGAACCTTCGCTGTATTTGCTTTGGAAAGAGTTTGCCTCTTTCAGGCTATTGAAGTTTGGGTCGGGAAAAGAAATGACATTCCCTTGGTAATGTTGGCCATTGTAGGTATAGCTGTAGGCGACATGAGGTGAGTATGTTACGGTCGATCCGGATCTGCTTGTTCTGTGTACAGACTTAGCAATTGTCACCACCTGCATTTTTCCGGTGATGCAGTGCCAGTCTTTGGAGCCGTCAGCTCCTGTTTTGTGAAAGTAGTATGTGCTTCCGAACCAAAGAGCGCCCAGGAGGCAAGCAATAGATAGAAGGAGGCGTTTAATATTCATTCAAGCACAGCTTCGCATAGTGGATTAACTGCATAGTCGCTTCTCGACATTTTATCCACTTGCTCGTCACTTTTGTTGAACGACATAAGTGGCATACTGAACACTCCTATTACCAACAGTACAATAGCGAAGAGCAGCTCGCTGCCGAGTGATTGGCCTAGGCCCGGCGACAGGCAGGAGCGTTCTGGCGCTTTTGGATCAAACCAAATGGTCACGGCCGATCCTTCGGCGTATTTGCTTTGAAATGATTTTGATTCTTTCAGAGTATTGAAAGTTGGATTTGGAAAAGATACGACATCCCCTCTGTACTGCTGGCCCTTGTAGGTATAGCTGTAGGAAACGTGAGGTGTATACACGTGGTATGTTTCGCTGCGTCCTCTGGTTCCTACGTATGTATTGATTTTCTCAATCGTCACTACTTGTAGTTTGCCTGAGACGCAATACCAGTCTCTGGAGCTGTTGGCGCCTGTCTTGTGGAAATACCACTGGCTTCCGAACCAGGCGCTTCCTAGTAAACAGAGGATACAGATAGCAAGACTGTTGTAGTTCATGTATGTGGTGAGCTCGATGGGGCGACTAATTTAGCCATTTTGCCACAGCCTGTTGGTAACCCGGGCTAAGTTTAGATTGCTGTAATAAATACCATCTGTTGGAGCCCTATGCTATTGTTTCGCTCCGATTTAAGGGAAGAATTTGCGAGCATCAAGTTTACTAATCATCAAAAGTATCTTCCTGGCTTTCGCACTACTGGTAGTGGCATCACCGGCGAGGGCTGATAGCAAAGTGTTGGTGCTTGAACAGAAGCACTATTTAGGTGGTCGGCAGAAGCTCTTTCTCTCAAACAATTCCATGCGACTTGAACACGAGAACTCTGGCATTGTCGTGCTTTCGCGCGCGCCATATAAAGACATGGTTGTGCTCAACAGTGCCAAGCACAACTATGTGACTAAGACTGTGGCCCTAGCGCTGAAGCAGCTGTATAGGAAGACTGCTTTGCTAAGAGCTGACGACATTCTTAGTGAAGAACCGTGGGATAAAGGAGTGCCTACACCGCTTGGCGAAAGCAAGGCGGTTCTCTATTCTCGGCATTCACCGCAACAAAGTTGGTACAAGGCTTGGGTCTTGCAAGAGCCCAAGATGCCAGCACCAATAGTGCAATTGATGTGTGAAATTGCTAGTAGCATTCCACCGACACCTGGTGTGCCACTAAAATGTGAGCAGTATCATTCACTGCGAGATGAGCGCCAAGATGACTATGAGACCCTGCCACGTAAATCTGTAGTGGTCTTTCAGACCTTGAGCGCCAAGACTGTTAGCGTTCCGGATAGTTTGTTTGAGACTCCGAAAAACTATGTCTGTGTGAACGGTACCAATAAAGCTTTGCCAGATACGGCACGAGAGCGTTATAGAAAAGCGGCGATGAAGTCTCCAGACTTTATGTTCCAGTCGAGTCGCAAGGTGCTTCATCCAAATAGTCCAAATCAGGGAAAGCAATTGCACAAGCTCGAGGCGCCAAACCGGCAGACTCGTTAGTGTGAAATTTTCAACGCTGCCGCAACTTTTTTGTGACTAAGACCGCACGAGTGGTGCAATCTCATCACTTCCCTTATCATCCTCATGGACATCCTCCGATTTGGCATTGCCACCTCAATTTGCTGGTTACAAATGAAGTGTCGTTGCCGGTTGGAATGTCCAGCGTCAACTACCCTAGCCGCATATGTCCTTCATACGTGGCCGGGGTAGTGGCGTTGCTCAAATTTTCGCCCACTTTCGGGCGGAAAGACCGCCCATTTTGGACCGGAAAAGTCGCCCACTTTGCTCCGGAATGACCGCCCATTTTGGTCCGGAATACACACATTTCACTTCGCTTGCGCTTGTACCGCTAACCTCAGCCACGTCGAACACAGTCGTGTACGATTTACGATAACTGGAAAGTTATTTACACTGGAAACGCAGCCAAAGCTAGCGGAAAACGAGAGCATGGCAACAGCGTCCAACAGCTGTTCTACCTCGTATCAGATCTCTTTCGAACACTGCACGCAGATATTTTTCTCTAGATTTTGACGCCGCGTGTCAGACCTGTCGATGAAATTAAACCAACATCGTGCAGCAATTGTGATTGAGCAACGTTGAAATCAACGATTGCTTTTGCTTTATTGATACTGGCTTGAGTGCGGTCCCGCTGGGCGTTTAGCACATCGATGTTGAGACCAATTCCAGCCTTCATACGCATGATGGCGATACGCAATTCTTCTTCAGCAGCAACAATTTGTGCGCTGGCATGTTCAATTCTTTTGTCTGCCGCTAAGCTTTGATCATAAGCTATGCGCACTTGCTGAAAGACATCGAGAAATGAACGTTTCGCCTGAATAGCAGCTTGTCTTGACTGCCAGCGAGCAGACTTAATATTTGCTAGATCGGTCGCGCCTAATGAACCAAGTTTCCAGTTAACACCAAAATTTAAAACATAAATGGGGTCCAAACTCTTGCTTCCTGTGCCAATTCCATATACTGAACCAGCCAAAGTAACCGTCGGTTGCAGCGGCGCTGAAGCGACCACGATAGCGCGTTTGGCAGCCAATCTTAGCTCTTCATACTGTTTCAATTCAGGGCGTTTATCAATGGCGATTTGCAAGAGGCTCTCGATAGGAATAGTTCTATCAATCAAACGCCTTTTGTGCAGAGTCTTTTCGGCGCAAGTTAAGTCTTGCGAAAAGCTTGAGTTCATCACCGATGCTAATTGGATAGCAGATTGTCTTCTAGTGCTTTGCTGGTCAACAAGGCTCTGTTGGTCGCTAGCTAGTTGAGCTTGTGATTGAAGCACGTTCAAATTAGTGGCAGTACCAGCTTTTTTTTGCGACGAGTTGATGCGAACTTGTTCTTCAGAAATTTCTACGGCGCGCACTCGAATATCAAGCAGAGCTTCGTTGTAGAGCAGATTGTAGTAACGCTGGGCTGTACTGAGCAGCACATCGTTGACACTGCCTTTGAGGGCCGAACGCGAAGCGCGATAGCGGTGTCTTTGCTCTAAGCTGCTAAACATCACTCTTCCGCCCTGATAGGCCTTGTAAGTGAAGCCGGTTGTGAGTAGTTGAATGCTACCTGGAAATTTAGTCGCTGCGGCACTACCGCTGCCACCAAAGAGCGATGCGGGAATGCTACCGTTGATGCCCGCTAGGGTGTAACCACCAGATAGGTCAGGCAAAAACTGCGAAATAGTAGAAAGGTATTGGTACTTCTGTGCCCGCAATGAAGCAAAATTAGTGTCGATGTCGAGATTCTGACCCAGAGTGGCGTCGAGTGCATCTTGCAGCGATATGCGCTCCCAGAAGCGAGCATCGAGAGCAATCGGGTTGAGATTATCTTGCACCGTAATTAGTGCCTTCAATGGTGGCTGAGAAAGTTTGACACCTTTATTTTCATTGTCGGCGTCAGATTCGATGCCCGATGAAGTATTAGAAGCAGTGTCTCCAATTGCCGGAATGTCTGCTTGATTGATTCTAAGAGCTGGTAACTCTACAGCCTGTACTGCACTCTTGCCAATCGATTTTGCTTTTTGCGAATCTTCTAGTTCTCTGATGTATGGCGCCGGTTTTTTATCAGATATCACCGGCAGCCTGGTTTTTGATAATGTCTCAGTATCAGTGAGCGCTTCTCGATTCTCTTTTATCTGCGCTGTCACGGCCAAAGCCGGACCGCAAGAAGATACTAGCGTAGCTAACGTGGCGCAAGTTGCACAACTGGTGCAAGTGACGGCTGTTAAGGCGAGCAAAGATATTGATTTTGCAGCGCGAATACTAGTTTCCATGGCTTCCTTTGTTTCGGACTGGCGTTGGCGTTGAGCATGTCAAAAAAGTAATGGTTCTTGACCCATATTTTCTAAGTTGTCTCAATGCTGCTGAAGGTGAGACTAGAGCTTAGGCTGGTAAACCGTTAGCCTTACGCAGCATGCTATCGACGAATCGCTCTGGCATAAAGCGACGAAGGAAGCGAATTTGGATCGACTGCTTGCCCGCAGAATAGCTCAACTTCGGATTCTTAGCTAAAGCGGCCTTTACCACCACGTCGGCGACAACTTCAGGAGCGTCGCCTATTTCTACCCATTCACGCATCAGTTTTTCACTGCGTGCTCTCTCTTTTGCATAGACAGAAAGCGGTTGGTCGGCACGAGCCAAGTTTTCTTCAAAGGAGGTACGAGTCACACCGGGTTGCACTAGCACAACTCTGATGCCGAAGGCTCGAACTTCATGATCGAGGGATTCCGAGTAGCCTTCTATCGCGTGCTTGGTAGAGGAATAGAAGGCATTGAACGGAGAAGGAATTAAACCGAGAATCGAACTCATATTTATTATTCTTCCGCTCCTCTGCTCGCGCATAATTGGCAATACCGCGTTGACGACACGAGCAACACCAAAGACATTGACGTCAAAAAGGCGCTGACATTGAGCGATTGAAGACTCCTCTGCAGCACCAAGCATACCTACACCGGCATTGTTAACCACAAGATCGATGCGCCCGGCTTGTTGTACTATCTCTCTAATGAGCGATTGCACGGAGGCTTCATCGGTAACATCGCAGACGGTCATTGTGACACCGGCCTGATCAACTACCTGTTTGCGGCTGGTGCCGAACACACGGTAACCAGCTTTAGCTAATGCTTGAGCCGTAACCAAACCAATACCGGATGAGGCGCCGGTCACTACAGCGACTATATTATTACTCATGTATCGATGCTCCAGTTGTAACAGCTAAAGTGACTTCAGTACTTGCAATTGTAGGGATCATGAAAATTCTCCTTTAAAGAAACTAGTGAAAAACAGTTGACGAAAGTACTTCGAATAGCATTAATGTACCTCAGTACTTACGCCAGAAGCGAGGATAGGCAAGCGTTTGACAAAAAACACAAGAACCATTCCAGTTAATGAAAGGAAACTCAAAAGATAGAAGCAATCCATGAAAGACAAAAGAGCTGATTGTTGAGACACGGTCCTATCTAGCATTCCAACGGCACCTGATACGGAGTCAGTCAGTGAAAAATTTCCAACATGTTGAAGTTGATCCTGATAAGAAGAGAGTCGCTCGTTGACACCTAAGCCATCGGGATTGAGGTGCTCAACAATTATTGAGCGATGATATGTTTGCCTGCGCTCAAGCATTGTAGTGACAAAGGAAATGCCAAAACTGCCTCCAAGATTGCGAAAAAGATTGGTTAAACTCGATGCTTTGTTATTTTTGTTGGGCGGCAAGAAGGAATAAGCAACTTGGCTCATTGGCACGAAAAGAAAGGCTAGACCTAAGCCTTGCAGCATTCTAGCGAGCATAAAGGTGTTGTAGTCGATGGAAAGGTCGAATTTACCGTAGTGCCACATCGAAAGTGTCAGCACTGAAAATCCAATGAAAAGATAGCGCCTGGCTCCGACAATTGGAATCGTCTTAACTACCAACGGGGCTAGACCAACAATTACCAAAGCCCCAGGACCCAAGACTAGTCCAGCATCTGTTGCGCTGTAACCATAAAGAGATTCAAGCAACTGTGGGATTAAAAGTGTGCTCCCGAAAAGAGTGAAACCGAAAATAAAATAGAAGCAATTGGCGAGAAAGAAATTGCGTTCGAATAAAAGTCGTACTTCAACGACTGGATTTTTGTGTCGCAACTCCCAGAAGATGCCAGTGACAAGACTCACTGCAGCAGTAGCGAGAAAGCCAACGATCCACTCATTTTCTAGCCAATCGAGACGTTGACCTCTATCTAAAACGACTTCCAAACAACCGAACCCGAGAGCTACAAATACTATGCCGAGCCAGTCCACAGAGGCTTTTACTCCAGCTTTAGCAAGTTTTCTGGCTTCGTCAAATTCAGCAGTGTCTTTAACTAGACGATTGGTCAAATAGAGTGAAAGTAAACCAATTGGAATATTTACGAGGAAGACCAAGCGCCAATTGAAAGTATCGGTGAGCCATCCACCGAGAGGCGGACCAATTGCCGGTGCTGTGACAATTGCCATACTATAAAGACCGAACGCAGCGGCGCGTTTTGCTGGCGCAAAAGTGTCAACTAGAATTGATTGTTCAATGGGAGCCAGACCGCCGCCACCAATACCTTGCACGATTCGGAAAAAAATTAGCGTTTCTAAGTTGGGAGCCAGACCGCAGGCTAATGACGCGAGTGTGAATATTGCCACGCAAATCATGTAATAATTTTTGCGCCCAAGAATGGTGCTAAGCCAGGCACTCAGCGGCAGTACAATCGCGTTGGCGACAAGATAGCTGGTCAAAACCCAGGTCACTTCATCGTAACTGGTGCCGAGGTCGCCAGCGATATGAGGCAAAGCGACGTTGGCGATGCTGCTATCCAGAAGCTCCATAAAGGTTGCAAGAGTGACAGTAATAGCAATAAACCAGGGATTGATTGCAGGTTTTGTATTTGAAGTAGACATGCCTAGTTGCCAACAAGCACAGAAACAGACGCCGATAGACCCGGCACAATTTTTTCGATAGAGAAAGTTTTGTTTTTAAAACGAATTTTTACCGGCACTCTTTGTGTGATTTTGGTGAAATTGCCAGTAGCGTTATCTGGTGGAAGTAACGTAAATTGAGCACCAGAGCCAGGTGAAAAGCTGTCGACTACACCTTCGAATTTTTCATGCTGCATAGCGTCGATTTTGATTTCGACAGATTGGCCAACTTTCATGCGTTCAAGCTGATTTTCTTTGAAGTTGGCAACGACCCAGATGTCTTCCCCTGTTAGGGTAAGAAGTCTTCCACCTGGCTGCAGACGCTGGCCTACTTCCACCGTTTTGCGGCCAATGCGGCCGGAGACTGGTGCTTTAACTGAAGTATATGAGAGATTCAAAAGAGCTGTTTTAAGACGTTCTTCGGCTTCTTTGATATTGGCCTCAGCAACGTCTCTTTGCGAGCGGGTAACTGTGGCTTGGACAAAGGTTGCCTGAGCAGTGCGGACCGTGCTTTGTGATTGAATCTGTTGAGCTTTTGCGATTTTAAGCTGTTGTATTGCGCCTTCAATTGCCGACTGCTTTTGTGCAATAACCCGCAAAGTTCCCTCTCGATTGGCAGTTGCCACATCCAGATCACGGATTGCTCCATCACGTTCACTAGTTGTGACCGCACCTTCCCGTTCAAGCTCTTCGTAGCGCTTGGAATCAAGCTTGGCGCGTACTAATTCCGCTTCGTTTTTAGCAAGAACACTTTTTTGTTCGAGAAGTGATGACTTAGCTTCCTGGATGGCAGCAAAAGCCTTGTCAACTCCTGAGTCAGTAGACGAAACGTTACCTGTTGCATTCAAGCTTGAGGCTTGAGCGCTCACATCCGCGTAAAATATATTGCGCGATGCGACTACTTCCTCTTTCTTTGCACGCTCTAATGCCGCTCTTGCTTCGCTAACTTTTCTAGCAAAGTCTCGTGGATCGAGCCTAACTAACTCTTGTCCTTGTTTTACAACTTCGTTGTCGTCGACAAGTATCTGGTCGACGTTGGCTTCAATACGAGAACTAACCGGAATGATATGACCAGTTAAATAAGCGTCGTCGGTTTCTTGGTGAGCACAGAAATGATTCCAGGCAAAGGTTCCACCAATAACGGCGGCAGAAGTGAGGCCAAGCAACATAAGGGTTTGAAGTACTTTGGCACCGCGGCTCTTTTTGGGCATCGCACTTGTAGCAGGGCTGCTATCAGATATTGAATCTGACTGAGCCGACAAAACTTCTATAGGCCTTATTTCGTCTTGTGCTTTCTTTGTTTCTAGTTCTATGGTCATGACAGACTCCTCGATTGGCAGCAGCTGCCAATCGGTCAATGTGAATGAAGGTTGATTTGATAATTAGCTAATTACTAAATACGAACGAATGTTCGCTGTGATGTGTCTTTCAAACACTTCGTCGCTGGCGCGCTCCTCAAGAAATTTTGCTAACTCTAGAGTGCAGTAACCGTGAGCACTAGACCACAGGCTGGTGGCAACTTCAAGGGCATCGCCCTTAGTCAATTGACCATCCTCCATCGACTCGTTGACAGCCTGGACCAGTGTATCGAGAACGCGCCTTGATTTTGTTCTCACTGCTTCAGGAATGATATCGGCCTTAATGGCACCGCCAAAAGTAATACTGAAATATTCAGGGTTTGTCAGAGCATTAGTTCTGTAGACTCTACATAGAGCCAACACTCTCTCAAAGGGAGTAAGGTTCAACTCTAAAACTTCTTGTTGAAGAAGCCAAAAACGCTCGAAACCTTCAAGCCAAAGTGCTTCCATCAAACCTTGCTTGTTGCCAAAAGTTGAGTAAAAAACCATAGTTGATGCTCCGACTTCATCGGTAATGCGTCTAATACCGAGATTTTCAGCACCTTCCGCTGCCAGTATTCGACTAGCTGCATCTAACAATTGACCGCGCAGATTAGCGCGGGCAATCTCTTTATACGTTCCAGCCCTAATACTTTTCATTTAATTCACAGCCAAGATAACGGGGTTACTTCCAATAACACTGTTATAACACAACTATTGGGGGCTGTCAATCTAGCCATTAAAGCCAGTGCTGGCGACTGTTACGTGTGTTTATAGTGACAAAGTCACTATTTGACATGTATAGCCTTCTGTGACCAATGTCGTATTGTCGATAAAGATCTTCCCGTCGTTCGGGTCGATATTACTGACTCAGATGTTTACCAGCTCGCTCACAAAGACTGCTGTGTAGTGGAGGATGCATCTTGGATGACCACCGCTGGGACTTTGTTGGAGACCGCTCGCAACATCGGTTGGCACCTTCACCGTCGCAGCTATACGTGCCATGATTGCCACATGAACGGGCAAGCCAACTACCTCAGTTAGCCGGGCACCAGCTGCAATCAAAAGAAAGAAAAGAAAAGGCTGTCTTCATCGACAGCCTTTCCTTTTTCTTCTGGAGTAGTTCTTGCCGCCGTCTTTGTGCGCTATTTGACCGCCGCCAACATTAGTTTAGTTCTTGTCTGCGTTTAGCAATTGAGAAGTATTGAACCGTCGTCATTGTTAGCAAATTGCTTGCAAAGGAAATTACCATTTACAGATTATCGATAATCGATTATAGTGATAACAGTTCGAGAGCGAATAGCAAAAGGCTACACCTGTTCAGGGTGGTTAGTTTGCTGTCCAATGTTCGCCCTCCTGATTCGCCTTCCTTGTTATCCGTTCTATATTTAGAGGTATTTGAAATGATCGACCAAGACTATGTCTACGGAGTCTTTAGCACTAACGACAATGTTCAGACCGTTGTCAGCCAATTGCATAAAGCGGGCCTGCAGACTTCTGAAATTTGCGTACTGGGTAATAAGAGCGAACAGTTCAGCCAACTGGCCGGGCAGATTGAAGATCCCACCAGCAAGCATTTTATTGCCTTCGGCATTGGCGGCGCAATTGCTGGCTTGATTGCCGGATTGGTTGTGTCATTGCATATTCCTGGAGTAAATGGTTTTCAGCTTATTGTGCCATTGATGGGCACCGTAGCTGGTGGCGCTTGCTTCCCTTATTTCGTCTGCCAATTAGGTACTTTCCTTACATCAAATCGGCCCCAGCACTGGGCTAATGTTTTTGAAGGAACAGTGGCCGATGGTTCTGTAATTGTTATGGCTGAGCCGCAGTCTGGCAGTGAAAGAAAAGCTGCGATGGATATTTTCTTGCAATACAATCCAATTGAAGTAATCTTCCGCCGCGCTGCATGGGGCGTTCCAATCAATGCGGTCACTGAATCTACTGACTTAGCTGAATCTGCTGCTAGTGTAGAGCGCGAGTTCGAGCAAGAGAAAGAAGACAGACGACTAACAGCTGTTGCCTAGTTAAGAGTCGTCTATATAGAAGTAACAACGTCGAGCAATATGCCCGGCGTTGTTCTTTTAGCTTTTGCTATAAATCGGGGTCGTCACCTATTGACGCCCTCACACCGCGAACAACTTCCCAAATATATTTGTCGGATAGCATCGAGCCAAGGGCACCCCTGGTGCTATCCAAACAAGTTTTTTCAATGGTGCTAACCAAATCGCATCTGGCATAGCTTGCTTTACTAATTCCACCTTCACCAGCTGGAATTTCCTTATGAAATTTGACACTTTGTCATACGATTTGTCATACGGCAAGGGCTTTTTGAGCAACTCCTGCACCGAATTAGTTCAGTAAATATAGATAGGCCTCAAGCCTTCGAAATATTGTCCAAGCTCATGGTTGGCAGAACATTGTTTCCATGGCAGTCTTTAGGGTTGCTCACAACAGTGCCGTCTTTGCAGACACTATAAGTGTTCAATGCTTCTTGCATTGCATGGCTGGGCGCGGCAGGCGCATCTGTTGCTTTGGGAGCTTCTGGTTTGTGTTGAATTTGGCTTTCCATGTAAATTACCTTGCTGGGTGGTATCTACAAACTTTGCAACTGGTTTGTGAAACTACTATCCAACCCATAGGGTGAAAACTTCGTGACACAGGAAATACGGTAATTGGCTGAAAAGTAACGTTTTCAATAGAGACTCTAAATAAATTCGGAATACCGAGCAATGTTCTCTCAAGTTTGGTATTCTAAATAAATCGAGCACGGCACACGCAAGTGTTGCCGGCCTGGATATTTTTCGCGTCGGATCGGCAACTTTGCTGAAACGAACGAAAAAATTCTGTCCCCTCGAAAACTTGAACCCTGATAACTGAATAGCCTTATGTACAAGGCGCCTGTCAAGAATTTTGAGTAGGCAAACTAAATCGTTTTAAACGCACTTGGCTAACGCTGAGTGACAACGGAGAGTTTGATCCTGGCTCAGGACGAACGCT
>JBBRMD010000100.1:0-13610 GCA_038231015.1 Candidatus Obscuribacterales bacterium | reverse complement strand
GCGCTCGTAGTATGCACGATCGCTCGAGCCGGGGTTATAGTGACCACGATTGCCCCGATAGCCGTAGCCCTGGCGGCCACTGTTATCGATCATATTCCCCAGCAGGGCACCACCCACTCCGCCGAGGAGAGCACCAGCGACGGGGTTATCACGACTGAGCGCGGCGCCAGCGACACCACCGACCAGAGCACCAGTATTGGTGCCAGGCATGCCAGCGCAGCCGCTCACCATCAGGAGGCCAAGCAGGCCAAAAAGGGCGACGATTTTCTTCATGGTCTCGATCTTTCCTATCGCTGTTATGGCAGACTAGTCAAACATCTCGTGCTGCTCAATCGAGTACGAGACAGATTCGAAGCCAGCATGCTGCCCGCGAAAATTCGCCCAAGCAGTGCAGAAAGTGTGATTGCAGTCCCAGACGATATCGGTGGCGGAAGCGGCAGCAAGGGCGGTGGTGATGTAGGCCTCAGCGCCAGCGGAGCTGCGAAAGACCTTGCGTACATCACGGTGACCAAAGGCATCGTGGAACTGCACAACATATGCGGTCATGGTTTTTCTCTCTTCTTCTGGGGTTGAGATAAAAGCGGCGAACAAGACAACACATAAGTGTCGGCAAGTTCATCGGTGTAGAGGCACGGGTTGAGGGTTGGCGGGATAGCTCTGGGGTTGAGAAAAGAAAAGGTAACGAGACAAAACTAGGCCAAACGCAGCTGCCAAAGCAAGACTTTTTCGCGACTTTAATTTACACAGCATATTTCCAGCAAAAATTAATGCTCTAGCCGCTTAGCAAGCCAGCGAAGCTAGCAGAATTCGCGCTAATTATGACACCACATACAGTGGCGCAACAAGCACCAATAAACCGAATGGAATTACTCCAATCTCGGCTCAATTTAAACACTTGATTTTAAAATTGAGTCTAAGTAGAAGTTATTACTAGTTTGTGACGGCTTAGTCGAATAGGCTATAATTCTTGCTGATGAAAAACATTGCGTCTATGATTTGCACTGCTTTGGTGTTTTACTGCCTAATCCCTGAGGCAGCAGCTCTTCCCAAGCAATCAAAGAAAACATCAAGCGCGGCTGTTATGTGGGTGTTGCAACAAACTCACCCATCCGTTGGCAAAGAAGAGATTTACATCGCGCCCGACGGCGCAAAAATAGTCAACTGTAGATCTGGCTACGAGCTACTGTGCAAGGCGCCTAAGTGGGAAGTACATGGCTTTCGCCGCTCGGAAAAATTAGAATGGATAGCTCCACTGTCGCTTTTTGACGGCATTCTTATCCAGAATCCAAACGCTGAACCGCACATGAACAAGTCGATCTACGTCGCCAAATCACACGGCAATCTCTTGGGCCTCAGTTACACGCACTTTACACCACGAACTCAATCGAGGTCTGCTGTGGACGGTACGACAGACATTGCCACAGCGCCAGAAGTACTAGAGTTTCTTTGTCGCTGCTACCGCTGCCCCAATACCCACTCCGTGCCCTTGACGATACGGTCTGAACACGGCACGAGAAAGCTGCCAAAATTCAAAATGGGCCAGATCAACACCGGTATGGGAAATGATCTTCGTAGCGGACTAGTGGAAGAGCTAACGACACAGTCCTGTAAAAAAATCCCATACAGTGCTGACATTCTTGCACTTCCAGTGCATTTCAAACGAACTATGTCTTTACCGCAAGTGACATTTTCGCCGGACATGAAAAGCCAATTTGACGAGGTTTTCAGTGAAGGTACAGGCTTTCGTGGTGAGTTGCACTAATACAAATCAGCCGACAGCATTCGCTCTAAATAAAGCTGCAAGAGCTCATCTGTTGGCTCTGGGCAAATAATTCCTAATGGTTCCAAAATCTTGTTAGCATTCTGTTTGTCAAAGACAACCTCAGTAGCTTGAAACAGATCCATCGTGCGGAAGAACTCAAAATCTCCACCAGTTAAACGACAAAGCGCCATACAGGCTGCCGATTCAGCGCCACCAAGAATGGCAACACGACTGAGCAACTGCTTCTGAAACTGACTAGCAGAAACAATTTCCACACCGCGATTGAGCGAATTCATATTGGCGAGGAGGCGCTTCAAGGTCAAACTCTTAGAATTAGCAATGTGGTAAGTATCGAAATTGCTAGAAGCCATAGCAGACAAAGAGAGCATAACTAGGGCCTTGGCAGCATAATCGACGGGAGTAATATCGACACTGATTTGATCACCAACTTCAGGCGCACACCTCAGTGAATCGAGTCCATTTACAAACAAATCAAGAAAGTCATGATCGGCAAATTTACCCGTCGAGCTATCGCCAGTAACCAAGCCGAGGCGATGATAACTAATCGGTCCAGCTTTGCCTTCGAGACTTCGTAAAAATACTTCTGCAGCCCACTTAGTCTGAGCATAACCACCATAAACAACAGCAGTTTCTTGCAAGTGATCTGATTCAAGCAAAATACCATGATTGCGATCTGTGGCAACAAATACAGACAAAGTGCTGACGTAGTGCAGACACTTGCTTCTGCCACGGCAAAGAAAGCGCACGATCTCTTGCGTGCCAACCACATTTGACTGACGCAGTTCTTCGTAAGAAGCGAGATTGTTAACCTGGGCCGCACAGTGGTAGACAGTCTCTACAAGTTCAGAAAGTTCAGAATAAACCTGATGCCCCAGACCAAATTGCGAAGTATCAATTGATCCACAAACTACTTTGAGCCGCGCAGCAGACTCTGCAGATAAAGCAGAAAAAGAAGAGCCATGCTTGGCTAAAGCTCTAATAATGCGCTCTAGCCCAGCCTCTTCAGAATCGGCGCGCACAAGGCAATAAATCTGAGCATTGGTATTCTGCAACAGTTCGTGCAGAAGTCGCGCACCAAGATAACCAGTAGCTCCAGTCAAGAAAATGTTAGAGGGAACTTTCTCGAATGCAGATTGAGATTGAGATTGAGGTGATTGACGTTTCGCGGCTTGCTCTAATAACTCTTCAAACTCAGAACTGAGTGCGATGTCTTTGCGTATTTCAGCAGCAAGCATGCCACCAGAAGCAGTCAGTGCTTGCTCACTCGACAAATTGCTCAATTGGGCAGCTAGTTCTGCCACCACCGGCTGACTAATGAGAAGAGCGGGAGGAAGGGCCAAACCAAAAGCAGAAGCAACAACACAGGCTTCAACCACAGCAAACGAATCGCCACCGAGGTCGAAGAAATGATCATCTCGGCCAACCGCATCAATTCCTAGAACCTGTTTGTAAACCTGCGCCAAAAGCCGCTCAACAGTAGACATACTGCCTGTGTGAGGTCCCGTTGACGGAAGCAAGTTAGCATCAGGCCTGTTAGCATCAGGTCCATCACCATCAAGAGCCGCTTCGGTCGCTTCTAACGGGCGCAAACGCAAAGCGCTTAGATCAACTTTGCCAGTAATTGTCAGTGGCATCTTATTAAGCACTTCAATGCGCTGAGGCAACATCCACTTAGGTAAGACTTGGGCGAGGTGATTGCGCAAGTCAACAAGGTCTAAACTTTGACTAATATCTACTCCTAGACTCATATCTAACTCTAAGTCAGCGTCCATGTCGGCATTAGAATAGCGACCATCTTCTAGACCAGAATCATTATTGGGTTCGACAAAAGCAACTAAAATCTCTCTCGTGACGCCGGTCTTCACTGGGCGCTTCAGCACTGCGGCTCGCTTGACACCGCTGTATTCAAGCAGTCGCGCTTCAATTTCTTCAGGCTCGACCAACATTCCGCGCAACTTTACTTGTCTATCGGTACGGCCAAGAAACTGATACTGACCGTCTTGGGTACACATCACCAAGTCGCCAGTGCGGTAGAGTCTGTCTCCTGAAACGGGATGTTCAATAAATTTCGAAGCGGTCAAATCTGGTCGATTGAGATAGCCTTGAGCCAAACCAATGCCACCTATGTGCAGCTGTCCAGGCTCACCTCCACTAACTTCAAGCAACTCTTCGTCAAGCAAATGATAACTAATACCGGGTAATGGCAAGCCAATTAGTGGTCGGCTCCAGTCGACGCCACACTGGCCTAAACTGGTACAGACAGTCGATTCAGTTGGGCCATAGACGTTAACAAGTTTCACTTTCGCTGCAAACGAACGCACCACATCTAAGGCGCAGGCCTCGCCGCCGATTACAATTGTTTTCAATGAAGGCGGCAGTGAGGCTGGGTCTAGCAACCTTAATATCGAAGGCGGAATATCTACATAAGTGATCGCGCGATCTGCCAATATCTGCTCTAAACCATTTCCGGGCTGCAACTGCTCGGGCGGCTCAATATAAATGGCAGCGCCACTGAGAAAGGCCGTACCCAAATCAGAGACTGAGGCATCGAAACTAGTTGAAAGATACCAGAGAGAGCGGCTCACGCTGGTCAAATCGAAAGCGGCGATCTGTGCCTCTAAGAAGCTTACGATGCCTCGATGGCTGACCAAGACACCTTTTGGTCGGCCAGTTGAACCTGAAGTAAAAATCAAATAGGCCAAGTCTACTGGAGAAACAGATGAATAGCCAAATAAGCCTACTTTGGCCAGGCCTAGAGCTTCGACTGCAACTGCCTCTGAAGAGGCGATATCAGCCAAGCTCAGCACCTTTAGCGCCGCTACACTAGCAAACGCTTTAGAATGTGTGTTCGCCAGCACAATTTTGACACTGGCTTCTTCTGCCATAAACTGCAACCGCTCGGCCGGAAGGGCTGGGTCCATCGGCACAAAAGCAGCCCCAGCGTACCAGATAGCGAGCATTGCGCAGATGTAGTCGGCCGACTTTTCTATCGAGATGCCAACAATATCACCAGACTGCACATTATGTTCTTGCAATACCAGAGCAATAGAACGCGCCCGGTCAGCCAACTGTGCGTAGGTGTAGACTATATTTCCAGATAGAGCTACTGCAACATTATTTGGATATTTGGCGACGATAGATTCAAAAGCCTGAATAAACAAAGTCAAAGTTTATATCTCTCATGCAAAGCCGCTGCCGACATCGCGGTCATTAGCACAGGGTCAACAGCACTGCGATCTTCAGCCTTCATTGTAGGCAAACTATCGAGCAGAGCAATCACTTTACCCTGATCAAAATATGGCACCGATGCAAAATTCTTGCTGCGCAATACATCTTGAATCACTGAGTCGGCCTCACTATTAGAGAAGCGACTGAGAGGTGGAGCAACAAAAGGATGCTTCTGTCTTTCATAAATAGTTTTACTGATGACCGGCTTTACCGCTTCGCGCAAGACATACTTTTCAGTCGTGCCCTTGATTTTGAGCGAAAGAGGAAGTTTACGAACAAACTCAAAGAGATGATGATCGAGAAAAGGCAGGCGACCCTCTACAGAGTTGGCCATTTCCATGCCATCGCCCAAGGTGCGCAAGATATAGTTAACGAGAGCAGTCTTAGACCACAGATAAAGTGATTGATTGACACGGTTGCGGCCCTTTAACTGGCCATCGATATCGAAGCTGTCTATGAGATCTTTGTAGGCATCGCGATCGACAAACTGCTCTTTAAAACGATCAGTCAAAACGCTACAAAGTTTATACCCCAGAGTACCTTTAGCTTCCAAAAAGCCCGGCACGTAACCGAGCTTCTCTTCTACCGCAGCAAGCGAAAGTGACTGACCATGCTGCAACATAATGCCAGCAGAGGCTTTATTAGTAGCATGCAAATTTGCGAGCAAATTCTGGCGGCCATCTGATTTAAACAAATCACTGCGCAAATGCGGATAGCCAGCCACCACTTCATCGGCACCTTCACCAGTCAAGGCCACCTTGTAACCGCCCTTACGAATGGTCTGATTCAAAATATACTTAGCAGGCAAATGACCGTTCACGGCAAAACCTTCACTGTAATAGACAGCATCAGGCAAGCATTCTACTAGCTGCTTTTGACTGACAAAAATTGGCTCAAAGTCAGCATTAGCAAACTCTGCCATTTCTTTGGCGATAACCAACTCATCGTAGCTCTCTTCTTCAAAACTAATTGAATAGCACTTTAGTGGTTTTGCCTGGTGCTTCATCGCCAAGCCGACCACAGCACTTGAGTCGAGGCCACCGCTAAGATGAGCACAAACAGGAGCTTCAGCGCGCAGGCGAACACGCACAGCATCTTCTAATTTAGCGGCAAATTCGCCAATCAATAATTCTTCGCTGCCACCAAGAGTCTCTTCATCTAAGCTGTAATCGAGATCCCAATAGCGCTGAACAGTCACTTCAGGCCCGCGCGCTAATAAGAAGTGGCCGGGAGGAAGTTGATTGATGCCGGCAAATAGTGTGCGATCCGGCAAGACATATTGCATATTGGCAGAATGGAAGAATGACTCTTCATCCCAGTTAGCGGTAATGCCAGCGGCAAAAAGGGCTTTCGCTTCTGAGGCTAAATGCAGATTGCCATTGTTCAAATGATAGACAATCGGTTTGATGCCGAAGCGATCACGAGCGACAAAGAGTTGTTGCTTGTTCCCATCCCAAATCACCAGAGCGAATTCGCCACGCAAGTGTTTGAGGCAATCGATACCGTATTCTTCATACAGATGCAAAGCTATTTCGCTGTCGCCGGTCGTTTTGAATTTATAGCCTTTAGCCTGCAATTCAGAGCGAATACGCTCAAAATCATAGAACTCACCATTGACGATCATATTGATGCGACCGTCTTCGCTACTTATTGGTTGCGCACCAGTAGCGATACCGACTGTAGCTAGACGAGTATGACCAAGAGCGACTCGCTCATTGCTAGAAATATAGATGCCTTTGCCGTCTGGGCCGCGATGGTGAAGGGCATCGAGAGCGCGGTTGATCATTTGCTCAGAGACTTGATTAGGGGCGCTCTCTGCTAGATGAACCGCAAATATTCCGCACATACCTTGTAGCCCTGTCCTTCTTCGTGTCTTTCGATTTTCGATTCAGATTTAAATTTTAGTCCCAAGGGGCGAAAAATGGTTTAAGCGATTCACTTTCTTTTGAACCGGCAAAAACAGGGGCATACTTTTCTAAAGTGTAGATGCCATCAACCAAGCCAGAGACATCGAGTTTGCCAGCGGCCAACAAATCTAGTGATTCTTGGAACGAGCCATAGTTGACCACATGCAATATTGGTTCTTTCTTGATTATTTCGTTCATTCTGAAAGACAAAGGCTCATGATTGCGACTTTTAAGAATGACTTTGCCACCAGGTTTCACAATGTCAACTAACTCAGCAAAGAGATCAGTGTTAATTGCGGTCTCAATGACATAGTCATACGAACTGCTCTCAAGCTGGCCCTTTTGACTAACTGGATCGTAGAGGTCAACGTGGTTGAAACCATATAACTGCAATATTTTCTGCATCAACTGCGAAAATCTATTGGCGCCAAAAATGACACCTTTCTCGCTCGGCAAGATATTAGCTTTCAGTACAGCAAGTGAAGCTGCTACCGGCTCGGCATAAGCAGCATCAAGGTAGGGCATAGCAGCAGGGATGGGATAGATTGAGGCTTCAGGCACAACTATATATCCAGCAAAACAACCATTGCGATCGATGCCAATAAACTCTGCTTTCGCGCAAGCCCCGTGAGCACCCTGATGGCAATGACTACAAATGCCGCACGATAAGAGCGGATTAACACAAACACGATCGCCCGCTTTAAACGTGTCAGTTTCAGCGTCGCTAACCACTCCGGCAAATTCGTGTCCTAAAATTAGTTGCTGTGGCGTTTTTAGTTTGCCTTCAGCGGCATAAAGATCTGTCCGGCAAAGTCCAGCCAACATTACTTGCACAATCACATCACCAGGTGAACGCAACTGAGGGCAGGACACACTCGTCACCGAGATGTCTGCACCGTCTTTCAAGATTGCCTTCATTTTTTCAGCCATAAATATCTCGGTCAAAAAAATTGATGAATCACCAATAATCAACCAATCATCCTAAACAAGCAATGTAAATAACGCTAAGGCGGCGACAACGAGGTGCGCGCGAGCTGCACCAGCCTAGCGATCGAGAAGGGCGCGCATAAACTATCGATCATAGATCATCAACTCTTTGCAACTCTTTACTTACTAAGTCTAGTTTACTTATCAAGAAATCAAGTAGGTTCTAAGTCTACTTCTCTCTACTTCATCGGTTTTATCTCTTTATCGCCTTCGACTAACAAACAACACCAGCAATAGCCACACAGCCCCGAGAGCAATTCTCTTGCGGCAGGTGGAAAGTGCGGTGAAGTTTCTGGTTGAAGGCAATTACGTTGTTTCTTCGGTATGGCTGTCAGTTTTGGCTGCACCGAACTAGAGCAACGCGAGCTGAAATCGCTGCGAAATCAAAAGTAGTGAGCGTCAATCAAGTGGAATCTAAACCTGAGGAAAAACACATGAATTCCAAAAACTGGAAAGAAATTCTCGAATTCGCAAGGTGGGCGCCTTCTCCCCATAACATTCAGTCGTGGCGCTTCAGAATCGACTCTGAGACGCAGCTCACCTTGATGTTCGACCCGTCCCGTCTGCTTCCCGACACCGACCCCACCGGCCGCTTCTGCACCCTGGGTTTTGGTCTGTTGATCGAGTACATGTCGATTGCTGCTGCGCCCCTTGGCCTTGCGGTTGAAGCAGAGTATCTGACGGCCCTCGATGCCAGCAAGAATGGCCTGCAAGCCTACGCCACTCTCACTCTGGTGCCTCGCACCAAAGCTGAGACTCTCGACCGTCAGTTGATTCTCACGCGCCGCACATCCCGGCTTCCCTACCACGACCGCCCCCTTGACCCTGCGCTCATGGCAGAACTCTCGGCCATCGCCCAGAGCTTCGGCCACCAGATGGAATTCTCGCAGGAGCCAACAGAAGTGGCCTGGGTTGTTCGTCTCAACGCCGACACCATGTTCTACGACATGTCTGATCCTCTCGCTCGCAACGAAGTGGGCGGCTGGATTCGCTTCAGCATGGCCGAAGCCAAACGACGCGCCGACGGCCTGGCAGCTTATGCCATGCACTTTCCCGGACTGCTGATGAGACTCTTCGTCAAGCAGAACTGGATTTTTCGTCTGCCCGGCATCTACCACATCACTCGCGCCCTCTACATCCGCTCGATGAAGGGTACCCGCACGGTCTCCTGGATTTCGGGACCCTTCGTCAACCAGCAAGAGTGCGACAACACCGGACGAATGCTCGGCCGTCTCTGGCTGACCATGACCAAAGCTGGGGTTTATCTCCATCCCTTCGGCTCAGTGATCACCAACGCCAAGGCTCATAAGGTCATGGCCGATCACTTCCAGAACGCCGATCGCAAAGACGATCTCTGGCTGCTGCTGCGGCTCGGTCACAGCGACCTGCCGCCCAGTGCGCAACGTTTGACCCTCGACCAGCTCTTGGTCGCCTGAACACCTCAACCTGAATCTCAATCGCAAACTGAGAATAGAGAACTCATTATGAACCTGAAGAAGACCCTTATTTTCGGCGTCGTTCGGCTCACTGGCTTCATCCGCCAGCGCCTCATGCGGCAAGATTTCGCCTACAAGCTGCTCTTCATCGAACAGCTGAGCGGCTTTCGCACGCTCTTGGGCAAGTGGAAAGCCTGGTACTGCTTCGAGAAAGCTCAGCAGCAATGCCCGGCCTACAAAAGTTTTCTCGAAACCAACCCCGGCACGGTGCGTCTCAACGGCTGGGTACCCGACTTCAGTCAGGTGCCACCGATGGACAAGCCCACCTACATCAAGGCCTACACCATGGCCGAACGCTGCCACGGCGGCGTCATACCCACCCGCGGTGCGGTGATCGATACCTCCTCGGGCTCCACCGGCAAACCAACCGCCTGGGTGCGCGGTCGCGACGAGCGTGAAGCAGTGGCCCGGGTCATGCAAATCGCTCTGCGGCAGCTCATTCCCGACAAGCAGATTCTCTTCCTCAACGCCTTTGCCCTCGGCCCCTGGGCTACCGGCATGTCAGTCAGCCACGCCGTTTCTGATGAATGCTTGCTGGTCTCGGTTGGTCCAGACGTCGACAAGATCGTCGAACTGATGAACGACTTCGGGCCTGACAAATTCAAGTACGTCATTGCCGGCTATCCGCCCTTCCTCAAGATGCTGGTGGACAGCCCGGCGGTCAACTGGAAGAGCTTCGATGCCATCGGCTTTTACGGTGGCGAGGGCATGTCCGAAGCAATGCGCACCTATCTGATGGGTGCCTTCGGTGCAGTCTATGGCGACTATGGTGCCTCTGATTTGGAGATCAACATCGGTGCCGAGAACGACTTCACCGTCGGCCTCCGTCGCCTGATGGCCGCCAACCCCGAGCTGCGTCACCGGCTCAATAGCCGCCTCTCCAATCTGCCCGGCCTCGAGCGCCTGGTGGACGGCCTGCCCCACGTTTTCCAGTACAACCAACTCGACTACGTGGTCGAAACCAATGGCGAAGGCGAGCTTCTGATCACCCTCTGCCGCGCCAGCAATGTCGCGCCCAAGATTCGCTACAACATCCACGACAACGGCTTCGTCATGCCCTATCACGAGCTGTTGGCCATTCTCAAAGACGAAGGCGTCGACATCGCCGACCTGCCGCCGGTGATTGCCAGCTTGCCCCTGATGTTCCACTACGGGCGCTCTGACCTGGCGGTCTCCTACTACGGTTGCAAGATTCCGCCGGCCGCTATCGAAAAGATTTTCTTCGAGCTGAGCGAGATGGCCAAGATCTTCAACAGCTTCCGTCTGATCACCAAAGAAGACGACAACCACGACAAGCATCTGACCTTGGCTGTGGAACTGTCGCGCGGTGTGGAACCTCCCAGCGCAGACGATAGCGAGCGTCTACAGGGGCTGATCTTCGCAGCTCTTGCTCGCGACAGCCAAGACTATCGTGAGTCGTCGCGCATTGCCCTGCAACGTCGGGTCACCCCGAGCCTTGCTTTCCACCGCTTTCGCGAGGGGCCTTTCGTCGGCTCCGACATTCGCATGAAAGCCAAGTACACCGAAGAAAAGTAAGTATTCGGGTCACCGAATTCACAGTTGACTTCCAAAACAACTACCAAAGAAAGATCATTATGAGCAACTTCGCCCAACAGTCCAAGTCTGACACCGCCAACTTCCTCGTCAATGGCGGATTCGCAGTTCGCGTCGCCGCAGCCAGCCTCAGCGCTGAGCACGTCGGCCGCGCCCTCATGAACGAACTCTGGCGTGACCATGAGTTTCTGCACATCAGCGGTATCACCGCAGGTGATGGCATCGTCACCATCGAATATCTCACCAGCGAGAGCAAGCCCGCCGTCAAGACGAGCGTGCCGCTGGAAGCTAGTAGCACTATCGGCAAGGGCACCGTGGCCACCGAAGTGACCGAGACCATCGTCACCAAGCACAGCTACAGCGCGCCCCTCGACAGCGAAATCGTGATCACGCCGGCCGCCACCGCGCGCCCCGTCGGTCGCCGCGTCACCCGAGTGATCACCACGGTAAGCAGCGAAGAGCCGCTCGACGACGTCGTCGCCGCAAAGTAACAATCGGCGCCTAAGCTCATCTAGACCAATCCAACAGGGAGGGCCGAGCACAAGCTTGGCTCTCCCTTACTAGGAGAACTTTCATATGTCGATCAAAAATCTCATCATTGACCAAGGTGTGCGCGACCTCGTTGCCCGCATCGATATCTCTTCAGACACCCAAGCTCTCGACTTGCTCTTGAGCGAGCTGGTGGACAGGCTGACGCGCAACTGCCAGGCCGAGGGTGTGCAAGAGCGTTATCGCCAATACGCCCTTCCCCTTCAAGAGAGCAGCACCTCCATCAGTTCGCTCTCGACCTTGCCCGTCGGCAGCGACGGCTATGTGATTGGCTACGACCCGCTCACACAAGAGAGCGAGTTCTTCGCCTCCTGGCAGAAGCATGGTATCGTCATCGGTGCCAACCTCGTCAATGCTTCGCTCTGCCAAGCGGTCACCGCTCGCATGCACGATCTGGTTCTCGCCCTCAGCCAAGGCGCATGCGACCTCGCTGACGCCAAAACCTGGAACAGCATTCCAGTTGATGAGGCCGGCGTTCCCATTCTCTCGCGCGGCTTTTTCGAGGTCTATCACGACCAAGCGATTGCTGCCATTCGGCAGAGCGTGCGGGTTTACATCCACTACGTTCTCATTTGGGGACGGGCCGACCTCTGGGTCAGCTACGACCGCCTCGGCATCAAGCTGCCTGGTCATATTGAGGGCAAAGCTCTGCCCTTGCACGTCGATCAAAACCCCAATGTGCACGCTGACTTCCGCACCGTCCAAGGCGTGCTCGCCTTGCGCGACTGCCCCAAAGAACGCGGCACCTTTGTCGGCGTGCCCGGCTCGAAGACTTACTTTGCAGCTTATGGGGCCATGGCCAAGAACGGCGGCGAGTATGTCGAACTCGACTTGACACAGCCTCACGCTGACGAGCTCACGCTCAATGCTCAAGTCTGCCCTCTGCGCGCTGGCCACCTGATTTCTTGGGACAGCCGCACCACTCATGCCAACAGCGAGAACTTCTCTAACGAGACGCGTATGGTGGCATATATCGCTTTCGGCCCACAACGGCAAGACGACGAAGCGGCTTGCGCTGCTCGCTCTGATGGCTTCAACAGCGGGCTGGGAACCAATGTCCGCACGGCTTTGATGCATGCCAGCAAGAAGCCGCGCTACACCAGCATGGCTCGCCTTGCCGCTTTGCGTCAGGTTGAACATCTAACCAAATTGGGAAGGCTCATCTATGGACAGGAAAGATATCTCTAACCGATCGGCAATAAAGCAGCGCCTGCTGCTCAATGCCGAAGCTTTCGGCTTTGGACCAACCGCGGCCATTGCTGATATTTTCCCCTTTCTGAAAGGGCAGTTTGCCACCATCGGCTTCGTCGGCAGCGGTCACACCCTCGACCTGCAGCGGCCCTTGCCTTACGACGCCATTCACGACCTGAGCGGCCTTGCTGACACTGCCCTCGATGGCGCCTTGGCAAAAGTCTTCGCCGGCTACGACATCATGCTGACGGCCATGGATTTCGCCATGGCTCAGAAGGCACAAGAAGCAGGCTTGCAGGTCTGCGTCTACGATGCTCTCGCTTGGTACTGGAAGGAACTGCCAGCGGTGGCAGAAACGGCTAGCCTCTATATCTGCCAGAACTTCTTCTCTGTCGAAGAGCGGTTGAGCGCAAGTGCGAAACCCATCGCCGCACCGCGCGTAGTATCACCGCTGAGCGACAGCAGTGCACCGCAAATGCACGAGCTGAACGAGAAGGTCATTCTCCTCAACCTCGGTGGTCTGAGCAATCCTTACTGGAGCACGGCTGGCACGCTGGCTTACGCTCGCCTGATTCTGGAAGCTTTCCTCCCCAACGGCAATGCTCAAGGTAGCGGCTCTAACATCAATGTAGTGGTGGCAGCCAACTCGGCAATCGCCAAGGCTCTACCAGAATATGGCGTCAAGAATCTCAGCCGCGAAGAAATGCAGGCCGTGCTCGCCCGTGCCAGCTTCGCCCTGATGACGCCGGGTCTGGGCAACATCTACGATGCCGCTCGCTTCGACATCCCCACCATCTGGTTGCCACCGGCAAACGACAGCCAAGGCCAACAGTTGGCTCTGCTCAAGGACAATGACATGGTCGATGCCGCCGTCGACTGGCATGACCTGTTGGAAATCGAAGCAATCGACTACAG
>JBBRMD010000099.1:0-13871 GCA_038231015.1 Candidatus Obscuribacterales bacterium | reverse complement strand
CCGGCCATGGCCAGCTTGATTGCCGTGTCCTTGAACTCTTGTGTATATGTTATTTTCTTAGCCATCAGTCCCTCCAGTTAACATTCTAAGTTATGGAGCGACTTGTCGGATTATTGTCCGCTAAATGGGGGGAAGGTCAAACGGCCTGAGGTGACTATCGTCAGCCTCTGGTGAACGAGATTCTTGTTCGAGATTAGCCAAATCTCTAAGTTGCTCTTTTGAACTGGCCTTTTCCTGAAGAGTACCCTTTCTCTTGCCTCCCTCAAGTTTCTCATTATTTTCAACAGACTCAGTGACTGGTTGCTGAAATTGCGCAGTTTCTGGCCCAAGTATTTGGTTAACAGAAAGAGGATCTACTTCGGTATTTTCATGAATGGACTTAAATAGCTCAGCCATATAGTCTGAATAATTCTCAGGATCTGGCAAGTCTTTAGAAACAAGAAACAAACCACCAGTATCACTTGGTGGCAAATTGCCAAACAAGATATCAGTTAAGTCAGAGGCATAACCTCTTGCTTCAGGAGCGGCCCTGCGCGGTAATGACACTTGTGGCGGCTCGAGCTTGCGTGCTAAATGGCCAACTAAGTTTGCCGGAAATTCGATTGTTTTATCGAGGTAATCTTTCAGCTCTAGCCTCTGTGACTGAATTGCCGCTTGTTCTACAGTATCAACCAAAAGTCTCTGCAACCTTGGCGTAAGCAACCGCGACAATTGTTGATCGCTGTCAGAATGTGAGCCTTCAACAACCTGCAATAGAGCCTTCAGCTGCAATCGAGCGAAAACCTTTTCGTTGACAGGAACTAACTGAGCAGGCAAATGACGAGCCAAATCAGCGCGACTACCAAATAACAGTTTACAGGCTTCTTCTGGACTAGCAAATTGCGCCAGTACCTGCTTATCTTTGGTATCGTATTTGGGATCAAGTAATTTATAACCAAATACTGATTCTTGTTTGGTTGGCTCGGACAAAACTTCTTTCAAGAAAGAAATTGGCTCGACTCTAAAAGGTGCACCGTTGCCTAACTCGGCTAACTGAACGTTAACCTTGTCAAACGATACTTTCCTCGGATTTTTCAAGGCATCCGCCAGTATCAATGCACGATTATGTTCAGGATCTTTCATCAACGCGGCGTCGCTCAAAGCTGCTGTCTTCTCAATGTAAGGCATCGATTCGTTTAATACTCTAGCTAAGAAGATGCGCTCCTCCGGCCTTGGTAAACTTAAACCAGTTTGCTTTGAGTACTCAGCTGTCACCGCGTCAACATTAACTTTGCCTGTACGACGTAGAACTGCAACAGCAGCACCCCGAAGCATGGTGGCATCTTGAACTGCATGATATAGCTCATGGTACAGAATATGTGCCTGCAGAAGTCTCGGATCATGCAAATCACGTTCGAATATCCTGATTTTTCCGTGAGCAAGGCTGTAGGACATTTTCACTCGGTCTTCACTACTGTTATCTGGCACCACTTCTATCTGAATATTCGGAGCCCCAACTTTTGCTCGTATTGAGTTGATATCATTTTCAAGCTCCTGCCTGCGTTTCACCAGCCCAGTCGAGCTATAGTCTCCAGAGGGGGTAGCACTCAACCAAGTCTGTTTGCGCGTTTCAATACAATCGAGAAATGACTTAATAGATTTCTCGTTCAGAAACGGATCGTTTTTGAGATCGAGGTGTTTCTCAATGAGAATTTTCAATCCATTTTCGGGAAGATTAGCCAAATCTCTCAAAGAACCTTGTTTGGCAAACTGCTGGTCGTGCGAGTTCAGTTGGCGCTGTTCGGCTTTAGCCTGAGCTTTGTTGTCACGACCTAAAGCGGCCTGCTCTTCAGTCCTCGCTTTAAAATTATCACCAGCAACTCTCGGCAAGCGTAGCCCTTCAGCCTCACGTTCGGCTTTATTTTCATTGAGCGATTCGTTAAGGCGGCGGAAAAGCTTTTCACCTGTATCGCTCTCTTTGAGGTGGCTCACCCCAACGCTATAACCGACCATCACTTCGTTATTGCGGTCGAAAGGAGATGCTGAACTTTCCACTAGCCTTACATTGTCTTTAGAGACAACAAAAAATAAAGTCTGTAGGACTTCACTGAGTTTTTCAGCATCTCTGCGATTCTTGGCTATCAAGACGGCATCATCATCGTGGGTACCAACTTCAAGTTCGATATTGTATTTTTCAGCAAGCTCGCGAACGAAGCGACCATGGTGCCTTAAGAGTAAGTCACCAGCATGGTGACCCAAGGCATCGTGGTCATTGACCTTTTTAAAGTTATCGACAGCCAACTTAACCAGGCTGAGATTCTTTGATGACTGTTTTTCATCGAAGGCCAACTGAATTCGCTCGTTGACCGCAGCAATTGTTAGCACACTGGAAGGTAAAGCAGCGTGACGAGTGAGCTTAGTTAGCGACTGATAGGCATCTTTAACTCGCTCGGCTTCATCAAAGAATTCTTTTCTTTCATTCTCACTCATTGCCCGAAGAGAGCGCTTGTACAAAGCATCTAGTTGCAACTGAAGGACTTGTACTGCATCTGTTTCTGGCACTTTTTTCGGCTGCGAATCAACCACATTATTATGGTGATTTGCTTCTGATTCCACGAAAGTCATATGCTCTGGTGGCAGATATACAGATGATTCTAGGTTTTGCTTAAACAGTTGTTTGTTGTGCTCAGACACTCGGTCTGCGCGCTTAATTGTGTCAGCCGGCGACTCATTTTCGCGGGTGACTACTCCTCCAATTGCAGGCGAAACGATCAACTCGTCTTTCCAGACATTAGTATTAGCTTTATTCTGGGTCTCGGCCCTTTCTCGCGTTTTCGATATTCCATCAATGTGCTCTTCTGCAATTGTTGCCGTATCAGTTGTGCGAATTAAGAGAGCCTTGTTATTGTCGCCTATCACCACTTTTAAAATTTCTTTTTCATTAGGCCAAGGCTTTTGCTCTTCGTCACCGTGTTTTGTCTTACTCTGCTCTAGGTAATGAGCATACGCTTTCTCTTTTTCTTGCACTTGCTCTGGAGTCATAAAGACGTTGCCAATCTTAGGCTTTTCAACTACTTCCACAGAGTGATCGCGCTGTCCTTGTGGCCTCTTCAGGGCCTCTACGGTGATACGGACGCTTTGAATTAGCTGCATTGCCTGCTCAGCTTGAGCGAGGTCGCTAACAATCACCGAAAATTCATCACCACCAACATGGTAGAACTTAGATTTAATCGAATGCTGAGCCAGCGTATAAGGAATAGCTTCGGCTAGCGCTTTAAGAACTTCATCCCCATTACTCTTACCGTGTCTGTTGTTAATGACACCAAAGTTAACAGCATCAATCATGAAAACGGCAACTTTCTCATTTCGCTCGGAATGATTGTAGAGATCGTGGGCTAAAGCGAGATGATTAGGAGCCTTGGTGACAAGGTGAGTAAAAGCAAGGTCTCTGAGCTGTTCGCTCGTTTCCTGGAGACGGTCTCTGCGAGAAAGTTCCTCAATGCTAACCTCTTTTTTGGGAAAAAGCTTCTCTTCTAATCGGTCTACAGCACTATGTTTGACGGTGCCTGGTTCGACTGTCTCTCGATTACGACCTGCCGACTTAGCGGCAGGAGTCGAATCTGTTTCATGCGGCAGCTCGGAGAGAGGCAAACCTTGCTCAATACGCGAGATCATATAACGAGCTTTCTGCAAAAATTTTCTTTCTTCAACAAATGCAATTTTATCAAATGCAGTTTCTTTCAAACCGATTAACTGAGCACGGCCCCTGATTTCAGCTTCTTTCTCGGCTAGCAATTTTCTCACTTGATCAAGTACAGGTTTACGCTGCTGCTCATCAGAATGGAAGAACGCCATCTCCTCGTAAACATGGTGGGTTAGGTCAAGCCTTTTAGCCAAGTCGCGTGGATAACGCATACACTGATCGGCAATAAACGCCAGCTTTTCGTCAGCAGTTGGAGAAGAAGCAGCCAAGTATAATTCTGACAGTTTGACTTTTCTAAATGGATTGTCGCTTGACTTATCCCAAGTATTATCGACAGTAACCCAAACCTTCTCTGGATCTATGACTTTGGGAATGCCTCTACTATCATAGACATCCGCAAATTTCTGCCGAGAAAGATGAGCATCATCAAACTCAACTTTGTGAATGGTAACCATATGCTCAAAAGCATTCGCAAGCCCACCGATGTCAGAAAGAAATGGTTCAGTGCCGCACTGCACCTGAATTGACAGTGGGCCTTCTTTTTCATGCATCATATTGAAGAGCCTGTGGCCTAGAGCTTCTGGCGAATCAAAGACATTGCCGGCTGACAATTTCGCTGAATCACTGTAGCGATCGCTCAGAAGGAAAAAATCATTCTTAGCGGCTATTATTTGCGACCAACCTTCCATAAGCTGACTGGGATGAATTTTCGGGCCTATGGCATCCTTATCACCGTCTCTTTTCGGTAAAGGAGTTGGCGGATTAGTACGGCTATCGCATAACTGATCATTGTGGTAACAAATGATGCCTTTCGGCATTGACACACCAGCGAACTCAGTAGTGTTGTAGTGGCTAGCACCAATTAAAGCTTTCTCTAGCATTTCTAAAGAAGGAGCAGCGGCTCTATCGCCCGGCAAATGAGATGGCGTAATGGGAATGGAAGTACCATCGAGTAAGTGACACTTCCCATCAACTAGAACATCGGACAAAATGCGAGCAGCCTCGGATGGGTGCTTACTGAGAAGACGAACAATTGCCGAACTAGGCAAACATGTCGATCGGCCTTCCTGGCTTAAATAAGTAGGATGAGCGGCCAGTAGCAAGAAATCTGAAACAACGGCATGCCTATACTCTCGCTCAGTGGCGCTCAACGAAGAGTCGACAGCAGTATCACGGAGAAGGCGATTAACATGATCAAGAGTTTTTGCCAGCTCTGTACTCTCTACTCCAGAGAACATAACGCGTTCTGTAAACTGATACATGCCTTCGCTAATATGACGCTGCAAGGTTGGATCTTTAACATCGCCGCTGACGAGCTTGCTAAAAGCCTCAAGACTTGCAGTTTCGTGGGCACTAACTATACGCTCGTAACCATTGGCAGAACGAGCGACAAGACTTTCATTAGGCCCAGCTCTCAGCTCTAGAGATGGTCTTTGTGCAGGCGATGGCTGATCAACCCCAGGAAAAATTGTCTCTTTGCTACCGTTTAAGTGGCGTATATGGTGCCTGCCATCAAGATCCGAAAATACAACTTTGCCATCGGTTGTTACATTTACCTCTCCCTTTAGTAAAACCGAGGTAGGAGTGCCTTCTCGTGTGAGATGCCAGCCCTCATCGGAGCGCACAAAATGCTCTGTCCCTTCAGCACTTTTAATTACAAGCGCCTTTGGTTTAGAGCTATGGTCATACTGAATTTGCGTGCCACCACCCATGGCATCATTTACTTGAACAATTAGACCATCTTTTTTGACAAACTGACCACCACTCGCAGCCTCATGTTTGATTGTGCCATTAGGCGTGAACTGGGTGCGCCCATGAGCATTCTCAAGTAATACTCCGCCTGAGCGACTAGGAGAGCATCGACCTTCGAACGTCATTCCGCTCTGCTCGTCTGTCCAGTTACGACCATCTTCACTCTTCCAGCGGGCCTTTACCTGGTCACCATCGGTCTGAACAACCTCGTTAACAAAATGCCGATTATTACTTTCACCATACTTAAAATCGACTTGCCCGTTTTCCGAAACAAGACGAGTGACACGTCCATGCTCTTCTGTCACTTGCAAACTAGTTTTGGCCGTCACCGCATGTGGTTCTACCAACCTGGACAAGTGAGTACTCACAGGGTGAGTAAAGATATTGGTAGCACCACCTTCAGCAGCACTTCTTAGCTGGTATGCCCATATTCGACTTTGATCTTTCTCTTCCTCAAACAGTCTTTCAGAAACTAGCGAACGGTCAATACCATGCTTGTCAGCAATGCGCTGTTTTTCTTCCTCAACAGCTTGGGTCTTAGCCACAAGCGCTGCATTAGTCATATTATTGATAGTGCCGCTAGAAAATCCTTCTACATAGCTATCGACACTCCGTAAAAATTTTTCTCTAACGAGATCAATATTTGATTTTGGTGCCAAGTTCGCCTCGATAAAACTCTCTGCCTTGTCCACAGCTTGAGTCGACACACCATACTTCTTCCCGAGTTTAGTGAAGTCATTGCTTACTAATTTTTCAGCGCCCTGACCGGCCAGCATAAAAAGGGTACCGTAGAAAAGCTTGTCGGGAGACAACTCACCGTAATCACCCGTGCGCACAGCACCGGCCATCGCGAAGCCACTAGTTTCAAGTCCCGCTTTAGTGAATCTCGCAGCACCCTGCAAACCAATATCTCCGGCCTGCACCAACAGCGCCTGAGCTTTCGGGGCAAGATAACGCTCTAAGACTTGAACAGATTCTGGATTTACACGAAGAGCCTTAATTGCTTCTGGCGCCTTAGCTCCAACCAGCATTGCGACACCCTCGAAAGTCCCACCAGCAAAGTTATTCAGAGCCTCTTCACCAGTAGTGCCGCGCGCCTGTCGAAAAGTCGTTGAGACAACTCCACCACCTAGAGCAGCTAGTCCAGTGGTGCCCACCTTGCCCATGTTGAGGTAGGCTCCAAGGCGCACAGCACCTCCGGGCACAAAACTCATGACGGCAGTTGCCAATGCATCGTCAGACTGACGCTGAAGCGAAATACCGTCAGTCGATAGTTGTTTGGCATCAACCGTGGTCAAGCCTACATCTTTAACAAACTTTCTCACAGTATGCACCTGCTGACTCAATTCACCAGTGGTGAGATCAGCACCAGAAAGACCTTTGAGAAAAACATTGTCTATGCTGCTGTTGATCAGGCTGTTTTGGTTAACCACTGAGCCTTTTGCCAACTCAAGCTGGGCTTCGCGACCACCCATAAAGTAATCAGGTAACCCACGAGTAGTGTGATAAAGACTAAGAACATCGCCTACAGAACCACGATAATCTCTTAATGCAACATCGGCCGACTGCTCGGCTTGGGCTACCTGTTTACGCAGGTCAGCGGCTTCAATTAAGCCACCAGGCATGAGCTTACCGTTAGAATCTCGTCCCTGCTCACCAAAGCCGATCACTTTGTAGAGCGGGCTGTCTTTGCCAAGGCTGAACTGAAAGAGCACTTGCTCTTTTCCAGCTAGTGATACTCTATTGTTATCGAGATTGAGAACATAGCCCGGTTCAAGAGTTCCGCAAGGGGAACCGACTTTCTCCCAATTTTCACCTACTCTCTTTGTGCGATAAACTTTGCCAGAATCAACAAAATAGTGCTCATGACCAAATCGCATTGGCCCTGTAGCTTTGGCGCAATCTTCTGCTGTAGAAAATTTTGGCAGTGACGATTTGGCAGTCTCATGATGACTACCCAAGCGCTCAGACTCAGCACGGACATAAGCCTTAGGCCCGCCTTTTACTTGCTCAAGAATAGAGAAGCGATCTTGCGATTTAGCGAAGTCGGTAACACCATTTTGCTCAATATTGTCGAGCATTGGATTGTAACGTCGAGCTAGATCATTAGTGCGCTTTAGACGTTGAACCACTTCATCAGAATCACTTTCTTTAACGAGTAATTTTGCTACAGCAAGCTCAGTAGCGACTTGCTTGCGCAGCTGATCTAAACTCTGCAACCGCTCAGTACCGTCATTAATCCAAACCGCCTTAGTCGGCTTACCAGCGGCATCTTGATACTGAAGATTGATCGTAGCTCCAGTAAACTGCTTATCGGCCATGCTGCGACTGAGAGGGCGTCCTGCAGCGTCAAGAAGCACCAGTGAACCAGTAGCAGCATTATAGTGGCCGGTGGCTAGACCTGACTTAGCATCGCGCAATACGCCGTCACTGCCGTGCAATTCAATTTGCTTGCCTGGGTTCTGCTGATCTGGAATTTTGACTATAATTGCCGCTTTGGCAGGTACAGACTCTAGTATGTGGTCGGGATTATCGGCTTTCATACGTGCTCGCATTGCCGCAGTTAGGTCAGCTGTCTGATTTAAATCAGCCAGGTGATTAATACGAGCGAGGGCGTCAGCATCTATTTTGCCGCTCGCTAGCATTTTTTCAACAGCAGCATGATCATCACGATTTTGCTTGCGAGCCAACTGCATAGCCGCCATTGATGCATCTGATTGTGAGTCATTCGCCAAGCTGTGATTAACTGCTGCGCCGGCCAAATCAGTGAACGGACTAAGTGGGGCTGCTAGCGGATTAGCATTAATAGCAAGGTCAACACCACTGGCAACAGCAGCTTCTCGATCAAGATCAGCTTTTGCAGCAGTCACTTTCCCCTTAAAATTCTGATCTGATTGTTTCATCACCCAATCAATATCAATGATTCCACCAGTTCCCGCCCTGGTTGTACCGTCCGCCTGAAGCTGAGGTGGACCCAAGACAGCACCATTCAAAGTGCGACCACTGCTAGCATCTGTTAACTTAAAAGTACTCAAACTAAAGCTAGATAGGTTATGCGAGACTGGCGGTTGATCAGGATTTTCGGAGAACAATGTTACTTGGGCATCAGTTAGATTTTTCCCCTCTGTAGCTTTCGGTTGAGAAATCTTACCGATTTGCTTACCACTCTGTCGATCGATAAGCATGCCCATTTGAACATCACAATCAATAGCGGGCAATGGTTTACCATCAACTCCGACCTTGACCTTGCCTTGCGAATCGATCTGCGCGAGCGAAATTTGGCCATTGCCAGAATCACTTAGATCAAACTGTCTCTCTTTGCCACCGTCATTGCCTACGAAGCGCCAGCCACTATTCAAGACCTTACTGATGTGGGTACCACTATGCTCTTTCTGTTCAAGATCAGCAGCATAATTGACAGTGCCGTCTTTATTTAGATGGCCCCAGAACTTGCCATCCATGAACAGATTAGATCCTACACTCTGAATCTTCTTGGTGCCATTGGTAATAAAGCCATTTAGTTCTTGGCTTTGCTCAGACTTGCTGCCAGCTGCGCACAAGTCTAGGCGGGTACCATCAGTGCCAGCGCCATGAAATACCGCGGCATATTTGTTATCTTTGAGAATATTAAATTTAGTATCGCCAATGGTGACATCACCATTGTCACTTACCTGACCGATCTGTTTGCCATCTGTAGCAAAAACCTTTCCATCCTTGACTTTGCCTTGCCGATAAGACTCGCCGTCCTTCCAGGCAACGACTCCGCATGCCTTATCGCCTGTGCGCCCAGAGGTGGGCCGACTAGCAGCTAACACTTCCTCAGCATTTATTTCACGCACATGACTGTGATTTCGAGTTATCGCTATTTCCACTTTAGCAATTTGAAGCAAGGCATCCTTATGCTCTTTAGCACTCTCGCTGCCAACATGGCCAACAACTTCGCCAGGCTGCCCGTTCTTATCAAAAGCGAATTTGGCATCAATGTGCGAATCATGATTCACATAATGAAGTTTGCTTGGTTTTCCCTCGCGATCAAACTGACTCTGCTTTAATTCGTATTCTTTGCCATGACGAAACTTCTGTTCGACAACATCTGTAACTGCGTTTACTAAATCGCGACTCTTTTCAAAATGAGAAACGCGCTCTTCTCGCCCCGACCTCAAATCGTACTGATCACAAGTCTCGCTTTCTTTGCCACTTTTCTTGCTATAACGCCAATCTTTTCTTTCAACAGCTCTCTGCTTCTCAACATCCTCTGCAGAATCAAAACGAGTTCGTTGAGTCAATCGGTGTTTCTGATCATACTGATCGACTGTCGCGCCAACATCCTTGCCCTGCTGATCGCGATGATACTGATACTGCATCACTGCTAACTGCTCACCATTTGAACCAGAAATGGTTTTATCAATGCGATTGCCTGCTAAATCTTTGCGTATTAGCGAGCGTGACCCTTCTGATGAGAAATGAGTTTCTACGGCAATCTCTACAGTCCCGGCTTTCCCTTTTTTGTCGGTTGTTGCAACCGATTCGCGAAATGATGTAGTAACATCTCCGGTCTTTTGGTCAATTTTGTACGAAACGTCCTTGCTTGCCTGATGACCAATTAGGGGCTTACCAGTCTTAGCGTCAGTAATGTTGACACTGGCAACTTCATGACCCTTACCAGGTTTATAAGATACTTCTACCTTATTGCCGTTTCGAGCGACTATCTCGTGAACGCGGCCATCTTTGTCACGATGTAGAACTGCTTCTGGCCTTTTATGATGATCACCGGAATCTTTTGCTTTCGTCGACCTATCAGCCGCACCTTTATCGCCATGGTTACTCCCAGCAGCACGACCTTCCTTAGCTTTAGATTGATCGCAAATCTTGCCACTATGGCTTCCCGATATTATTTTTAAGCCTTCCTTAGCTTTATGAGCCAGATTACCGAGCATCTTCATGCCCGCTTCTTTCCAGCTCTCTGCATGCGCCTTCGGAGGGGCCTGATGAACTTCCTTAACTGCCTGATGGGCGCTAGAATCAGCCGCTTTGGGCGCTTTGCTAGGCTTGCCTACATTCTTCTCACTCATCGGTCAAATTTCCTTTGGTTGGTCAAGCAAAATCAATCCCAAAAAGCCTTACTTCACTGCCGCCGAAACCCGCGACAAATCTTGCAACAACTGCCCAGCTGATTGATAACGAGTGTCTTTGCTCTTCTCTAAACAACGGTGCACAATCGACTGCAAATAGGTATTAATTTGAGGATCTAAACCAGCCACCACAAGAGCAGGAGGGGCCTCGTGAGCATGGCGGATGAAAGTCTCGATGATATTGGCAGAGACAAATGGCACTTCGCCCATGAGCATCTCGTGCAACATGCAACCAATGGCATAGATGTCACAGCGGTGATCTGTGGGCTCTGAACGGCACTGTTCGGGGCTCATGTAAGAAGGTGTGCCAATTAAAGCGCCCGTCTGGGTCAAATTAGGGGCATTCTCTTCCGCCTTAGTTGATTTAGCTAGGCCAAAATCAACTATTTTGACTGTATAAGTATCGTCTCCTTCAGCCACAAGCATGATATTGCCGGGCTTAAGATCGCGGTGTACAAGCCCTTCTTCGTGAGCTTTACCAATGCCAAGGCAAATTTGCGAGACAATTTCGAGAGCGTCTGGTAAAGCTAGTCTGCCGTTCTGCTCAATCAGCTCAGCTAAACTAAAGCCATTCAGATATTCCATAACCATGTAGGGCTGCGACTCTTCAGTCACACCCAAATCGTGAACGATGAGCACATTTTTGTGGCTGAGTAAGCCAGCAGCCCGCGCTTCTCTTTCGAACCGCCTAACTAAATCTGGCTGTGTACTCAGTTGTGGAGCCAAGACCTTGACCGCCACAGTAATATTCATCATCTTGTGCTTTGCTTTGTATACCTGACCAGAAGCACCGCCCCCGATGACTTTGATGATTTCATATTTGTTGTCGAGCACACGACCTATCAGCGGATCGCCGCGGTCACTGCTATCACCAAAAGCTCCACCAGCTGCAGCAGCGCCCATCGACGAGCCGTTCATCGACATGTAATCGGCGCTTCCCATGATCGCATTGATGCGCAAGATGCGACCATCAGGGTCAAGCTTTTTGGAAAGACGGCGGACAACGTTGTTGAGCGACTCATGAGTCATCTCAGCATCACTGTTCCAGACATTGTCTAGCAACTCTTGAGGGCTAAGAGTCTCTTTGCGGTTTTTTACTAAATATGAAAGCAGCTGAAACTCGCGTGGCACTAAAGTGACATTGCGTCCGCTTTTGAGCACTTTACTGGTATCGAGGTCGACCACTATGTCGCCGACCGTAACCACATTGCCAATCACCGCTTGCGCCCTGCGCAAAAGACCACGAACACGGGCACCAAGTTCTTTTAGATTAAATGGCTTAGTTAGATAGTCATCGGCCCCTTCATCAAAGCCTTTTTCTTTGTCCTCAACGTCTTGGTGGCCAGTGAGCATAATTACTGGGCACTTACCGCCGAAGCCCCGGTAGTCGCGCAAAATTTCTATGCCATTTAGCCCCGGAATGTCCCAGTCTAAAATTATTAGGTCTGGCTGATTAGCCAAAATAAAATTCTGCCCTTCTAGGCCATTGTGAAAGAGTTTAACAATGTTACCTTCGTGCTCGAGAAAGTCTCTAACGAGCTCGGCCAGACTAACGTCATCTTCCACAACTACAATTTTGGCCACAAAATTATTCCTTGACAGCCGACAAGCGATACCTTTCGGTGCACAGAATATACCCTTTATTGATTGTCCTCAGTCGTGCTCTTGCCTACCATTTAAGGCTGCAAAAGCGCCAAGAAGCAGCAATAACTAGAAGGAAGTAGGAAGCGCAATTGGCAGCCTCAAATTTAGCGCTATACTCGTCTGAAGCATTTACTAGGCCTTGCAGACACTACCAGCCTTGAAGACAGGCAAAATTTGACGACCACAAGCCGCAAACGACCATTGTTGAGCCTGGCAAAACAAGGAATTTTGCTTGTTGCCTTAATCTTGGCCTGCGAGCTAATATTTATTGGCACCCTTGGCTGGCTCTTAAAAGAAGCCGAGGCCGAAGCTGCCCGGCAAGAGAGAGCGCGAGAAGTAAGCGCGCGTGCTGATCGTTTGATGCTGGTTATGTACGACACTGGCGATGCCGTTGGTCGCTATGCTCGCAGTCTGCAACTTGGCACCGCCGACAGTGTCTCGGCCTCAAAAGAAGAAGTGCCCATAATCATTCGTTGGCTGCGCAATGAGTTAAAAGACAATGAGGAAGCCATTGCCCTGCTCGGTAAAATCGACGAAAACATTACTATATGCCTGCCGATTATTACCGATATTCAGAACAAAAGCTCAACTTTAGCTGAGCCGGGAGCTAAGGCGGCCTGGGACGAGAAGCGCAACAGCATTCAGCCCATGGTCAATCAGCTAATCAAAGATATTCCAGCTCTGATAGCTATCGGTCAAAAGCTTGAATCAACTGGCCCTGGGTTAGAGCGAGCAACTCGGCGCCAAACTGAACTGATATTGATTGTTGGCTTGTTGCTTAATTTAGTGATTGCAGCCCTGATCGCCTACTTTTTCACAAGCCGCATATCAGGCCGTCTAGAGCTTCTCGCCGAAAATATTGCGCTGCTTGAGGCGGGCGAAAAGCTGCAACCGCTTATGGATGGCAACGATGAAATAGCAACTCTTGATGAAGTGATACACGACACAGCTCACAGTATGCGCAAAGAGTTAGCCATGCTCAAAGCTAGCGAAGCGAGAGTAAGAGCTCTGATTGAGCATCTTCCTGTCAGTATTGCCATGCTCGATAGCAATGGCACCATCGAATTCTTGAACTCCACTTTAGAAGAATATTTCAACTACTCTAGCCATCAGCTAATGGGTAAAAGACTCTCTAAACTCTTTATCAGCGGCCAAAAAATCCCCGATACATTTGAGGGCCTAGAAAAGCGCGGACGCACCATCGAACTGAAAGCACTTTGCCGTGACGGCGAGACTTTTGCGGCCGAACTGATGCTCTCCGCTATCGAAATGGAAGGCGACAATAAAACCCTGGCGATGATTATAGATAGCAGCGAAAAGTACGAAATTAAGCAGATGCGCCAAGCTTTCGTAGCAATGGTGCGCACCGAGCTCAAAGAGCCTCTTACCAAAGTATCGTCGTTCTTCACTAGATTGCAGTCAAACGCTCTGGGAACTATCACTCCGAAAACTGCTGAAACAACCATGCTGATGCAGCAAAATATTGAGCGTCTGGTGCTTTTGCTCAATGACCTCTTCGACCTAGACAAACTAGAGTCAGGAAAAATAGAGATTGAGCCAAGCGAAGAAAGTCTCAGCTCAATTTTCGAACGCTCAATCAATGCTGTGACTGTCTTCGCACAAAAGCACCAAGTCAAACTCGAAGCGCAGCCCAGCCAAGT
>JBBRMD010000098.1:0-14074 GCA_038231015.1 Candidatus Obscuribacterales bacterium | reverse complement strand
GCTCCAGCCAATTGAACAAAAAGCTTGTAGATAACGCTGCCCGCGATGTCATCAATTCGGCCTCGAAGCGCGTGGTTGGACCAATTCAAAATGCCGTCATGGTCGAGATGGAAACTCGCGAGCGCATTATCAAAGCCCAAAACCTTGCTGATAGCGATCAATACGATGAAGCGATTGCCTTGCTTCGCCCAATCACTCCAGATACGCCGCACTTTAAAGATGTGCGAGATCTAATAGATGAGTTTGAAATGGAAATGGACGCGCTAGAGCGCCTCAAGACATCGGCAGGAAAGGCCGCAAAAGGGCGCTATAGCGAAGCAATTGGTATCCTGAAAGATGTCAGCAGCAAAAGCCGACGCTCTAAGTTAGCCAAGCAGAAAATTGCCACATACCGAGCGCTTATGACCAGACCAGCAAAGAAGCCGGTCAAACCGGCTCACTAGGCATGACTGACCATTAAAATAGATTAGCCAAAAATAAATCGTTGAAGGATCCCTATTATTCAGAGGAAGGGCGTTAATCCAGTAGACTCTAAGCAGAGATTTAGAGCCTCGCTCGGCCCAAACTGAGCTTACGAAAGGCAATTAGAAGGAGTTACAGATGAAGTTCCGAAAGACAGCAGCGCTGGCACTAGCGTTATTTGTTATGGCATCCAGCAATATACCTCAAGCTTTTGCATCGACAAAGCGCCGCATCGCCATCATGCCTTTTGAGTATGGTGCAGTAAACCAATACACCGGCAACTATGACGTGGGCAAAGGTATCGTTAGCTTGCTTACAACAAAGCTCGTCAATGACGGTACTTACTCAGTAGTTGATAGACAGATGCTCGACTCTATTCTGAAAGAGCAAAATCTCTCAGTTTCAGACCGCGCTGACCCAGCTACTGCCTGCAAAATAGGTAAAATCTTGAGCGTTGACGCCATCATTACCGGCACCGTTACGCAATTCGGTTACGAAACCAAAACCATGAGTACCTCTGGACTTCCTACCGGATATATCCCAGGCATACCTTATGTTGGTGGTATTGGAGGCATGCTCGGCGGATTTAAATCTAGCAAGAGCAAAGTGAAAGTTGCCGTTGATGCCAAAATCATCGACATCAATACCTCAGAAATCTTAGCTGCTGTGCACGGTTCTGGTGAATCTAAGAGAACTAGCACCGGTGCTCTCGGCATCGACATGGACTCTTCTGACTTTGCTTCTTCAATTGCCGGTGAAGCCACTCTGCAATCAGTTGAAGAAATGGGCGGACAGTTAATCAGTGCAGCCAACAAAATTCCTGATGGTCAATCAATTGCAGCTGCCAACGTCGAAGGCAAAATTGCTGACGTAACCGGTGGCCAAATCACTCTAAACGTAGGCAAAATCAACGGTCTAGCCATCGGTGATAAGCTGCAAGTTCTTCGTCCATACAAAACCATCACCGATCCAGATTCTGGCAAAGTGATCAAAACCCTGACCAACACAATTGCAGTTCTCAACATTGATGCAGTCGACAAAGACTCTGCCACCGGAAGTATTGTCAAAGGCTCGGGCGCTAAAGTAGGCGATGCAGTCAAGAAAGTCTCCATGGAAGTCTCTGCTATTGTGGTATCACCAGTACCTGGTAGCGACCCAACTGGCGGGCGTTCTTTCAGCGCTACTGGTACCATTCTTAAAAATGGCGCTAAAAACGTCGTCAAAGAAGCAGTGAGATCAGTCACCGCCCCAACTACAAAGTAATTGAGAAAAATGACAGCAATAGTGCCAAGAGTTCAAAAAGTTCAGAGAGTTCAAAGAATTCTGATTTCAGCGGCAATACTATGCCTAGTTAGCTCGCCCCTTAGTCTGCCAACGCAGGCTAAGGGTGACCCGAATTGGGATGTAGCATTGAAAGAGGCTAACCATCTGCTCGCCGTCGGTGAGTCAGAAAAAGCCGCTGCTATTTTCGAAAGCAAAATCAAAAAGTATCCCAATTCAGGGGCCTGTCATACAGCCCTCGGCCGCGCCCTCAAGCGCTTGGGTAAACTAGATCAAGCGAAAACAGAATTTTTGCGTTCTACTGAAGTAGAACCAACTTTCGCTGATGGATTTTATGAGCTTGGCGTATTACAAGAAAGCGATAAAGAATGGGCTGAAGCAGCGACTAACTTTGCCCGCTATGTCGAACTGAAGCCTGACTCAGGACAGAGACGAACAATTGAAGATCGAATTCTGTACTGTAGAGGTCAAAAAGAGTAAGAAACTAGCAAATCTGTTTTAGTAAACACTGAAAGAGATTCGCGAGGAAAGACTGGGTCAAAAGGAGATGCCGGTGACAGAGCAAAAAACGTACGCATTCTTCCAAGGAAACATTGTTCCAATCGAAGACGCCAAAATAAGCATCATGAATCACTCGTTCATGTATGGAACAGCCGTCTTTGAAGGCATCAGAGGTTATTGGAACGAGAAAGAAGAAGAAATGTACCTCTTTAGACTGAGAGAGCATTTCGAGCGTATGTCAGACAGCATGAAAATCATGTATCTGCAGGTGCCGCAATCTGTGGATGAACTCTGCAAAATCGTAGTTGAACTAGTCAAAAAGAACGCTCCTCGAACCGATACCTATATTCGTCCAACGGCCTACAAGACAGTTCATCGCGTTGGTCCAAGTCTCGATAATAATCCTTCTGATATGTGCATTTTTACCGTGCCATTTGGCGATTATTTCCACGGCGCTGGCGGTCTGAAAGTGCAAGTATCAAGCTGGCGCAGAGTAGAAGACAATGCCATTCCGGCTAGAGCAAAAATTGTAGGCGCTTATGCCAACACCGCTCTTGCTAAGACCGACGCTGTGATGGCAGGTTTTGACGATTGCATCGTTCTATCAGAAAGCGGCCACGTTTCAGAAGGTTCTGCCATGAACGTCTTCATGGTCAAGAATGGCAGACTAATAACCACTCCCTCTTATGAAAACATTTTAGAAGGCGTCACCCGCCGCACCATCATGGAAATGGCCGAAGCAGAACTTGGCCTCAAAGCCGAATCAAGACAGATTGATAGAAGTGAACTCTACATTGCTGACGAGCTATTTTTCTGCGGTACAGGAGCACAGATTGCCCCGATTATCGAGATCGATAGAAGGCCTGTTGGCACCGGAGTAGCAGGGCCTATATCAACTATGATCAAAGAAAAGTACACCAGAATCTGTCGCGGTGAAGTAGAGCAATATGCTCACTGGCTAACACCAGTCTATTCGCGCAAACTAGCGAAGAGATAAGCACCAAAAGTGGTGCAGGATAAGAGGTATTCATAATGTCGATAACTAAAAAATGTTTGGTCGTATTATTTGCGCTCACGACATTATTGATCGGTGCAGTCAAGCCAGCCTTTTGCGATAGCCAGCCAAAATTGACTTTCTACCGCTACATCAAAGATTTATATTATGCGACAAAGCTTCCGCAAGCTGCACAGTACTGGTACAAGGCCACACGCAAACCTTTGATGGAATTCAACGGCACCAGAGCCGACGCTGAATTAAAACGTCTAAAAATTGGTTATGTCTTCAGACCAAATATAACTGTTGAAATGATTCAAGGCGATCGTTGCACAATGAAAGGGCAAGGTATTACTGTCGATAGAGGCAAACAAGTGCCTTGTACTCTCGATGTCGTAATGATTAAAGAAGATGAAGTCTGGAAGATTTTGTATTACACATGGCGCGCTGAAGTAATGAGAACGCAGTCGTTCTAAGCTAGGCAATGCAAAAAAAAGAGACAGACATTCTTGAAGAAAGTCTGTCTCTTTTTTGCATTGCAATTACTTCAATGATACTTGAATGTTCTTTGCTTCAGCACTGCTCTTAAGGTTAGCCATCACAGCAGGCATTGCTTCTTTCAACTGTTTGTTGACCATACTCTGCGGAATCATGCCACCATCAATAAACTTGTAGTAGCTGACCAAGGTTCTCTTGCCATTTGCATCCAACGGCTCGATTTTCCAGTAGCCTTCATTAGCTTTAAAGGCGCCACTTACTCTCTGAAAATCAATCCTTGAAGGAAAAGTTTCAGTCATTCTCAAAACATAGTCAAAGTTCCAGATATTGGCTAATCCTTTTAAGCTGAAACTAACATCAGTAGTGTGATCTTCAGCACTTCTTGCCACCACAGATGCTTGCTTCAAATTGCTAAAAAGCTTGGTGGAATTTGGATAGTCGGTTAGCACGGCAAACACCTGTTCTGGTGAAGCATTGACAATGGTTTTACCAATATGGAAGACCTTACCATCAATGGTTTCTTCAGTTGGTACCATTCCGTTTTCCATTTTGTTTTCCAAACCATTGAAACCGACAGATTTGACCTTGGCGGATTTGGCCAAAGCTATTGAGTTAGTGATGCCATTAGTAGTGCTTGTCTTTTCTTTCTTAGCATCAGCAGCAGGAACACTTACGATTGCCAGGCTCATTGCTGAAATCAGTATTAATGATAGCGAACGTTTCATGTTAACCACCCATGGTGCTAGAAATAAAGGTCTATGGAGGAGTATTTCGCGCAGCGATTGGCTTTTCCTCTCTCCCACAGAACTAACGACGCAGATTTAGCGCTGCGGTTCCCTAATATCTGAAGAGAAGCAGTAGTAAACTGATGAACGCAGTTTTTTAACGAAGGTGGTTCATGTTCCAAATTTTGATGTCAGGCAAGAGAATTATTTCAAGATTACTCCCAGGCCTGCTTATCAGCATCGCGCTAACATCTGCCCATGCTGCATATAGTCAACAAATACCAGGCGTGCAAGATCACGATATAGAAATTGTTGAATCGCCTTTTACACAACCTCAGGGTTCACCACTAGGTTGGTCTGGACTAGGCATGAGTCAGCTAGGTAGATCCGCCTTCAGCAGTATCCCCTATGTTGGCGGAATGGGAATACCTAGCGTGCTGCCAGTTCCCTCTCTTTCTATTCCATATGTAGGCGGAGTGGGCGGACTCGGCGGATTAGGGGGCATTGGCGGACTTATCGGACGCGGTTGGGGCCGTTCATACTCAAATTCTTATAGCAATTCATTTGGAAATTCATTTGGCAACTCATTTGGCAGCTGGGCTAGGCCTTTCGGTCGTTTGTCGGGGCAGAGTTACATCCAGACAGCACCAAGCAAGGCCGCCGGTAACTACTATGCGCCAGCAACAGTCGACCCCAGCGCTGCCGGGAGCTACTATGCTAGCGAAAGCCAACCAGCACAAAAATCTCGAAACCAAGTGTTCGACAAAGACTACAACGATTATAGTGATTACAAGCGCTCCCGGCCAAGCTATGGCAATAGCGACCAGACCAAGCCACAAAAGAACTACTGGGGAGGTTCGGGCAGTCCCTTTCCCAAAGACCTAAACAGCACTCCGTGGTCAAAATAAGTTAAAAAAGACGAAAAGCAGCCGCAATCAGGGTGAAAAAGGCTCAATTTCGTTACAAGAGCGCTCCCTGCCGCAACAGAAGACTTGGGGGCTTGACACGCTGGGTATAATTAATATTCACCCTTATAAGCAGTAGCGATGAAAGATCAAATCGGTCAGCCCTTATTCGATATTTTAGAGAAACAGGGTCGCCCGGCTGAAGATCTTGCCATCGCCCATAAGGCCTACGACTTTGCATACGCCTCCCATGACGGGCAGATGCGCAAGTCAGACGACCCATATATTATTCACCCAGTCGAAGTTGCCTGCATTCTGGCTGATATTAATGCCGATATCGATACGGTCTGCTCGTGTCTCTTACACGATGTGCTGGAAGACTGTGATGTTAAGCCCAAAGAAATTGAAGATCGCTTTGGCGTTGATACCAGACGTATCGTCGAAGGCGTCACTAAACTCGGCAAATTCAGCTTTAGCTCTAAAGAAGAGCGCCAAGCTGAAAACTTCCGTAAGTTGCTCGTAGCGATGGCCGAAGACGTGCGTGTAGTTCTAGTTAAGCTAGCCGACCGTCTGCACAATATGCGCACCATGGAACATATGGCGCCGCACAAGCAAGCCGAAAAGGCCAAAGAGACCCTCGAGATCTTTGCTCCTTTAGCTAACCGCTTCGGCCTAGGTAAGATGAAATGGGAATTGGAAGACCTTGGTCTTCGATACCTCCACCAAGATGAATATCTTGAAATTGAACGACTAGTCGAAGACAGCCGCGAAGATCGGGCTGACCACTTGGCCCAAGTTGTAGAGAAACTTAGAGCTGACCTCGATAGCCGTGGAATTAAGGCTGACATAATCGGTCGACCAAAACACTTCTTTGGCATCTGGCGCAAAATGAAGAGCCAGCAGAAAGAATTTCAAGAGCTTTACGATGTGCTTGCGGTACGGGTGATCATCGACAGCAATCCAGACAAGAATTTTTGTGAGCTAGAGTCAGATCCTGACACGCAGAAATGCTACGAAGTAATGGGTACTGTTCACTCAATCTTTAAGCCGATTCCAGGCCGCTTCAAAGACTATATTGCTATGCCTAAGTTCAATAGCTATCAGTCTTTGCACACAGCTGTTATTGGCCCTAAAGGCAAGCCCGTAGAAATTCAAATTCGCACCAAGCGCATGCACCACATTGCTGAATATGGTATCGCCGCGCACTGGGCCTACAAAGAAGCTGGCGAGGCCGTTAAGGCCGATGGTTCAGCAGACAAGAAATTAGCTTGGCTGCGTCAGCTGGTTGACTGGCAGCAAGATCTCAAAGACTCGGGCGAATACATCGAAGAAGTGAAGATGGATCTCTTCGCCGATGAAGTATTTGTATTTAGTCCAAGGGGAGACGTTCTCGACTTACCTAATGGCTCATGCCCAATTGACTTTGCTTATCGTGTACACACTGATATCGGCCACCGCTGCGTTGGTGCCCGTATCAATGAAAGAATCGTGCCTCTAAACACGATTATGAAGAACGGCGATATTGTTGAAATTTTGACCAGCAAGAATGGCCAACCGAAAATGGATTGGCTCAATTTTGCCAAGACTCACGGTGCCAAAAACCGCATTCGCCAATGGTTCAAAAAGCACCACAGAGAAGAGCACATTCAGCAAGGTCGGCAGATGCTCGAAGCTGAATTGGGCAAAGGCAATCTAGACGAATTCCTCAAATCAGATAAGCTCAAAGAAGCAGGTAGACGCCTCAATATTTCAGACCCGCAAGATATCTTAGCGGCAGTGGGCTACGGCGATTTGTCGGTAGCACAAGTTGTTAACCGCATTCGTGAAGTAGACAATGCTGAGAAAATTGCCTTAAAGGGTTACACCATTCCTCAGATGTTGCCAGGCAAGCCAAGCAACATTTCAAGCTTGGGCGGTTTACTGCACCACCTAGCAAAGTGCTGCCAGCCAGTGCCTGGTGAAGAAATTGCTGGAGTGGTATCGCGCGGTAGTGGCATCGCCGTGCATAGAGCAGACTGCACCATGTTGGCTAAAATCGAAGAAGGCCGACGCATGGCAGTCGACTGGTCGATTGAGCGTAATACTCAGTATCCAGCCGGCTTGCAAGTCGAGTGTCTAGACCGCGTTGGTATCGCTGGCGATATCTTGAAAAAGGTTTCAGACCACAAAGTCAATCTAAGAGATCTGCGAGTAGACACTCATCGAGACAAGAAAACAGCTACTATTTTCTTGATCTTAGACGTGCTTGATATCGACCAGTTGGCTCGCGTCTCGCAAGCAATTTCCCAGATTTCTGACGTTATTCGCGTCCACAGAAAAGACCACCGCAAGCGCGTTACCGGAACCAACCCATTGGCTCGCGTAACCGGTATCAAAACGGTTAAAGCCAACGCAAATCCGAATGCAGAAGCTGGAGGATCCAGAACGAACGGGGCCAAAAACGGCAACGCCAGTAGCAGTGGCAAAAACGGCAGTAGCAAAAACGGCAGTGGCAACAACGGGAATGGCAGCAGTAGCAGTAACGGCAGCGGCCCGAAAAAGGCAGCAGCAGCGCGCAGCAAGTCTACCGCCAAGAAGAAATCTAAGTAAATAAAGGCTCAAATGAAAATAGTTCTGGCCACAAGCAACCCAGGCAAACTAAAAGAATTTCAAGCACTGAGCATGGCCGCACCACAATTAGAATTGGTTTTAGCACCTGCTGGGTTCAACCCAGAAGAGACCGGCAGTACTTTTATAGACAATGCACTACTCAAGGCTCGTGAGGCAGCAGCACTATGTCAGCTACCGGCAATTGCAGACGACTCCGGTTTGACTGTTGCAGCGATGGACGGCCGACCAGGAATTCATTCGGCTCGCTACTGTGAAGGAAGCGACGGCGACCGCAGGCACAAGCTTTTGCAAGAGCTAAAAGATGTTCCGCTCGATAAGAGACAAGCAGCCTTTATTTGCGCCATTGCTTTTGTCGATAGCAATGGTGAAGTACTTTTCACCTGCGAACAAGAGTGGCCAGGTCATATCTCCATGAATGAAAGCGGCAGCAATGGATTTGGCTACGACCCTCTGTTTATACCGTCTGGACTAGAAATTACTTCAGCTCAAATGGAGCCAGCCACAAAGAACGAGCAATCTCATCGCGGTCAGGCTTGGCGACGTTTTCTTAACCATCTAGCAACACAAACCAACCCAGCTATTTAGGCTAGAACTGGCCTGCTGAGCTAAATCTACTAACTGAACTCCTATAGAGAAAAAAAACTTCATCTGCCTATGAGAAAGGGTACATGAAAATCTGGTTCACAAGAGCTAAGCTGTCATTGTTATCTAGCTTACATTTGTGCGATGGAGTGACAGTGGCGGAATTCGTTTTGAACGGCAACGCTAATATCTACAATGGTTCAGGCTCTCTATTCGGAACCGCAATAGGTACTGGAGCAGGAACAAGTACTGGAGCCGGAACAAGCACTGGATCTAGTACAAATACTGGTTCTGGCGCCGCAACTACTGCTTTAGGGCAGCCCAGCGTTGCAGCAGCCGCAGCGAGCACCGCTGCACTCAATTATGATGAGCACGTAGATAGCTCTCTACTGACTGCAGACCGCCAGATCGAACTGCTTCTCTGGCTCTCTGACCTAGAATTGCGTTTACCGCCCTACGGCGATATCAACTAACAGCTTTCAAATCGTTATCTAGAGCTTAATTGCTGGCGTTCTGCGACTTCAAGTCTTCCAGCCGGTTCTTGATACCAACTGATAATGGATGTTCTTTACCGAGAGTCTTCTCGGCAATTTCAAAGGCATCTTCACTCTTGCGCAAAGCCAATTCGTTTTTGCCTTGGCGGCTATATAGATCAGCGAGGTTGTCTAAGCAAATAGCCACATCAGGGTGACGCGCACCAAGAGTTTCACGAAATGTCTCTAAAGCCTTGAGTTGTAGGTCTTCAGCTTCTTTGAGTTTGCCTTCTTTGACGTAGAGCCCAGCAAGGTTATCGAGGGCAGTGGCTACAGAAGGATGCTTTTCGCCATAGGCCTTACGCATAATCGACAAAGAGCGCTCATAAAGCGGCTCAGCTTTGTCGCTCTGATTGAGTTCACGATAACTCTCTGCCAAATTGCCCAAAGCAATGGCCAAATCGGGATTATCGCTACCTAATTCATGCTCATAGACAGCGATAGCTTTTAGCTGAACGGCTACAGCAGCTTTGTAGTCACCTTGTTTTTGAAAGAGCAAAGCTAGATTGTCATAGACGGTGGCAACTTCAACTGATTCTTTGCCACGCATTTCGCTGAGAATGGCTATCGCGGCCTCGTACAGCGGTTTCGCTTCACCATACTTGCCTTCATCTTTTAAAATTCCTGCCAAATTGCTTAGCTCAACAGCAAAGCCGAAATTATCTTTCGGTTCATTCTGGCGAATTAGTTCTAGCGATTTACGCGAAGCCTTTTCTGCCAGTAAATAGTTGCCTTGGGCTTTGTAGAGCTGCCCTAGATTGCTTTGGCTAACAGCCACCCGTGAATCTTTAGGGCCAAATTTCTGAGAAATCTCATAGGCCTTCTTGAGCCAGGCTTTGGCGGCATCAAGGTCACCAGCTTGCAAATCTTGCTTTCCTGCATGAGTGGCCTGCTGCCAGGCTTCGTGCTCTATAGCCTTTTCTTCTGGTCGATCTCTATAATCGACTTTCTGACCTTCTACCATGTCTGCAGGTGCGCTCAAAGACGAGACTGCGTCAGCAGACCAGCTTGGTTGACTAAAGCCAACAGCGGCAATGAGAGATATGCTCAAGCTAACTAGCTGGGCGCGCATGTGCCTGCTTCAAGGCGAGGAAATTACTAGTACAGCATAACCAAATTTAGACCAAGACAAAAGGCGCTATTACTAAATCTTTGCCCCAGAAGCTAAGTAGTTAATAAGGCATTAAATTCTGTGTTTGTGAGTTTTAAGAATCTCACCCGACTGAGCATCTATTTCTAGTTCAATTTTCCATATACCTTCGCTGCGCAATTCGATATCCCAATTCATCGGTGTTTCGTCGCGCTCAATTTTAATTTCTTCAATAGTGGAGCCGGGATATTTGGCCAAAGCAATCGACTCAGCCTTCTCACAGCTAATCGCAGCCTTCTTTGTTAGACTACCAGCATCGCCTTCAGCAGCAGATGGCTGGATCGACGCAATTGCCAAACAACCTAAAACAGATAGGGCAACTAAAAGCGCTTGGTTGGAAAATGACATGGACAATGATCTGACGAATAAAGATCTGACCGAAAATAATCTGGTAGAAAACAATTTGATGGACAACGATTTTGTGGACAACAATCTAGTCATTTCCAAAGCTCCAGCTAGTAACCGAGCATTTATAGCATTTTAGCTGATTGATTTCAGAGTACCCTGGTAAAGTCTAAAATGTTGCAAAAAGGAGTTCAGTTGCGACCTGCAGTAATTATTCCAATCGTCTTAGTGCTACTGACTGCAGTGGTGGTGGCACTTCCTTTGCTGTTAAGCAAACCAGAAGATCCTGCCAATACAAGCACCAACTTCGGTGTAGTCGGCTTGCAGTACGCTTTTCTCGATAAAGAATACCCTGTCGTAACAAGGGTAATTGAAGAATCGCCAGCTGCTTTAGCTGGAATTAGCAAAGACGATTTACTCATCTCTGTCGCTCACAAAAATGCTTCTATGATGGGCGACTATGAAATTCATAGAGACCTCTGTGGCGAGCCGAATTCGTCGGTGCAAGTAACGCTCAAAACTCACGATGGCAGCCTTATAGATCGCAATCTTTTACGCATTTCAACAGATGAATTGCCAAAGGCTGCCGATACAAAATACCTCAACGAGCAGTCGTTACTTAATAAAGAAGACTTTTTACTGCGCCGTGACGCAATGGCCAAACAAGATGATTTCTCTTACACCAGCCTGATCATGCACAACTTACACCAAGGGCCAATGGTGTTAGAGTTTTTCAGTGACGAAGCTGGTGCCAATGCCGAACTATCAGCCGCCATAGAAAGCCAGAACAAGAAAGATTCTTTGGCACAAACAGCCAAGCACATCCAAATTGCTCAACTTAGTTGTAACGTCGATGATGAAGCCTACGCCTCACTGTCAGAGCATTTCAAAGTGGCAGCAGCGCCAACGTATGTATTCATTCCTGGTAATCGCGGCGTAATCTTAAGCCGCAACATAGAGCGTGGCCCGATAAATGCCCTACAAATCAAGACCAGACTGGCTAATTTAGTAGAAGAAGCGAAGCAGCCAATTCCTCAAATTCATACAGCACCAGCAGTAGTTGGGCCAGAAATTGAAGAACAAAATAGCTCATACACACCCCTAAAAAAGACTGTTAGAAGTAGCCAGTGATTGGTTACTAATTAACTAATCACTAACTAATCACTAACTAATCACTAACTAATCACTGGCAAATCACCAACTAAATTTCTTCGAGAATTTTACCTTTGGTCTCTTCACCCAATATAGCAACGGCTAGGGCGGCGATAATAAGTGAACCGGCTAGAAGTGCGAAGGCACCGTTCTGACCACTAAGGGGTAGCAGCAAGCCGACCAGGTAAGGGCCCAGCATTGCTCCTACTCGGCCAATGGCACTGGCAAAGCCACCAGCAGTGGCGCGAATGTTTGTGGGAAACAACTCGGGAGTGTAGGCATAAATAGCAGACCACATACCAAACATGAAAAACTGCATGGACGCGCCGAATATCATAGTAAGATTTGTATCGGCTGCATTACCATAGAGATAGGCCGAAATGCCACCACCAAGAAGAAACAGCGCGAGCGTTGGTTTGCGCCCCCAGCGCTCAAGCAAATAGGCGGAGACAGCGAAGCCTGGCACCCCTGCAGCCGACATAATAATTATGTATTCGGTCGACTTAGCAATCGAATAACCCTTGCCCTCAAGCAAAATTCCGAGCCATGAGGTCAGGCCATAATAGCCAAACAGTGCAAAAAACCACAGCGCCAATGCCATAGTGGTGCGTTTTCTATATTTTCCTTGAAATAAGCTGAATAAAGAGGTGCTCTGCGCTTCTAATACAGCAGACTCTGATACCACCTGCGGTGGAGGAAGGTGATCGACTTTGAGAGCTAGTTTTACTCTTCTCTCAATCTCACTCATTACCTTTTCAGCTTCTTCTAGACGACCGACACCGGCTAACCAGCGCGGAGACTCAGGCACCAAGCGGCGAATGGCCAAGACAAACAGACAGGGAAGTGCCTCAACTACAAAGAGCGAACGCCAGCCATAAAGAGGCAAAAGCGTGTAGGCCAGAATTCCTGCACACATGAAACCAAGGGGCCAAGTACCTTCCATGTAAGCGACATATTTACCACGCACCTTCGCTGGCACAAACTCACAAACCAATGCCTGAGCGATTGGCAATTCCATAGCCATGCCAATTCCAAGAATGATCCGAAAGAGCATGAGGCATTCAAGATTAGGAGAGAAAGCACACAAGAGCGAAGCCACACCCCAGATAAGGATGCTCCATCGCAAAACAACAGAGCGACCGAACTTATCGGCCAATACGCCAGAGGCAGCAGCACCAATAAACATACCGATGAAACTCATACTAGCTAGACTGCCAGCCTGAGCCGAATCAAGTCCAAATTCTGTTTTGATTGGCGAGAGCAGAAATGTCAGCATGGCGCAGTCTACGCAGTCAAAAAACCATGCCATTGCAATCACAGCAAAGATAACCTGCTGGTAGCGAGTTACAGGAAGACACTCAAGCCGGCCAGCTATATTGGTTGCGCTCATAGCCTTTGAAGATACACCATTTTCAATTTATGCAAACAAATGAACAAACAAATGGACAAACAAATGGACAAACAAAAAAGCCACCCAGATTACTCTGCGGCGGCTTTTTTACTATCGTCTGAATGCCCATTGCGTAGGCTCGATATTTCTTGCTGCTTCAAGTCAGAATCCACAGCTAGCGGGTTATCACTACAGTTTCCGGTCTGCGCAGACCTGTCGTTTCCACTTAACCCCTCGGCTCAAAGCACTCAACTTATTTATTGGTGGGTGCTCACCGGTTATGCAATTAGTATATCCGAGCTGAAATCTATTGGAAGTCCCCCACTGAAAATACTTTCGATATCTCTTGGTAATTCTATGAACAGCCTTGGTGGCTGCTGTGTATATCTTACGCAATAGCCAAGCGCGTGAACCACAGTTTCACCATGAGCAAATTCATTCGTATCTCGTGTGTATATGCAGTTATGCACACTCAATTAACAAAAACGCGTGCGAGTCGAATTACCGGATAGTCACCCGTGCTTACTAGCAGCAGCAGCAAAAGTCATATTTTCTGCAGAAAATATGACTTTTGTAGAAAAGGAAAAAGAGAACGGAGCTTGTGACGTGCTTTGCAGATGTAGGCAGAAATAGTTGAGTTAGTCTGTACATTTTACTATGGCGAGAAATGTCCGATTTCGGGACGGAAATCGGACAAATAAATACCTAGATAAATGTCTAGATAAATGATTAGATAAATGCCTAAATAAATACGCAAAAAGTTCTCAAACAAAAAGACCACCCAGATTGCTCTGCGGTGGCTTTTTTACTATCGTCTGACTGCCTATTGCGTAGGCTCGATATTTCTTGCTGCTTCAAGTCAGAATCCACAGCTAGCGGGTTATCGCTACAATTTCCGGTCTGCGCAGACCTGTCGTTTCCACTTAACCCCTCGGCTCAAAGCACT
>JBBRMD010000097.1:0-14299 GCA_038231015.1 Candidatus Obscuribacterales bacterium | reverse complement strand
TCGAGCGCCTTCAGGGCTTCATCGGCGACGGCCGAAGCTTCAGCAGCGATCTTCTTCTGGTCGGCGATGGCGGCTTCGGTGGCGGCGTAGTCGGCCTCGATGGCACCAACGACGTCAGCGGGAGCCTTCATCTGGTCGGCCTGCTTGTATTCGGCTTCGATGGCGGTCAGCTTGTCGCCGAGGGTGGTCAGCTTCTTGTTGGCGATCACGGCGCCGGCCTTGGTGCGGGCAACCGAGTCACGCTGAGCGGGAATCTTGGCGACGAGCAGCTTGTACTGGTCTTGCTCTTTCTCGAGAGCGGAGGTGCCGGAATCGACAGCCTTGCCGCCGCGAATGCGGAGGAGCTGACGGAACTTGGGCGAGAAGGCGGCGCCGGCGATCACTGCGACCACGGCGAGGATGATGATGATTGACAAAGTGGACATGGTAATTTCCTTTGAGTTGTGAACTGAAAGAGGAGTGGACTTGAGAGAAGACCGCGGCAGGTTTATCGACTCACTCCTCGAGAGTCGATGCCTGCCGTGGTCATTTATAGAAAGTTGCGGTTGAAGCTTTTGCGATTGCTACGACTTAAAAGTCGCCGCCACCGCTGGAGCCACCACCACCACTGAAGCCGCCGCCGCTGGAACCGCCACCGCCGCTGAAGCCGCCGCCCGAGCTAGAGCTCGAGTCATCACGACGACGTGCTGCTGCTGCGTCATCGTCGCGCTGCTGTTGCGCACGACGCTCACGCTCGCGACGGTCTTCTTCTTCCTGTTCGCGACGCTTGCGCTCACGCTCAGCTTGCTCCCAGACCATCACCGCCGCGGCGATTGCCGCTGCGACCATGGCATCGGCCCGATCGTCAGCATCCTTGGCCGCCTGCCGCGCACTGCGGGCAGAAGCCTTGGCTGCTTCGTAGTCGGTCGACTGCAGCTGCTGCTTGGCCTGGTTCAGGCGGCCGCGTGCAGAGGAGACGTCGGCGCTGATACCAGAGCCGAACGACTTGGAGGAACCACCGATAGACTTGCTCTCCGAGTACGACTTGTTGTCGATCCCGTTGATGTAGCCGTCGGCGTCGCTGATGGCATCGACTGCTTCAGCAGCAGCGCGAGCATCTTCTTGGGCCAGTTTGACAGCGTCGTCCACGAGGGCCTTGGCGGCTTCTGCGGCGCGAACAATGGCATTCCAGTCAGACTTGGCCACGGTCACACTGGCTTCCACACGAGTCTGAGCCGCGATGGCGGTCTCGAGCTTGGTGCGGGCCGGCTGACGCGTGGTGCGCACAGCCAGAGTGGTGCGTGCCGAAGCCATCGCGCTCGTGAGAGTGGCGATACGGCTGACGGCCAGCTCGTGAGCAGCCTTCTCGCTGTCGATCGTCTTGTCCACGGCCTTCAGGTCGCCAAGCAGCTTGTCGGCTGCAGCGGCGGCTTCCGGCCAGTCGGTGATTTCCTTGGCGACGTTCTGCTGTTGGCCGAGGAGAATCGGCTTGAGCTGACCGTAGACGCCGTCGGTCTGCGCCGAAGTCGTGAACTTGGTGGTGTTGAGCTTCACCGACAGGGCGCCGGTGAACTGAGTGGCGTCTGCCACCACTGCCTTGGCGTGCTTGCGGTTCTCGACCAGCTGACCGAGACGGGTGTGAACTTCCACCAGCCCGTTGCGAGCACTCTGGATGTCGCTGCCGGTCTTCTCGAGAGCAGTGCGCCCAGCCACGTAGCGCTGTTCGAAGAAGGCCTTGCGGATCTTCGCCAGCTCAGCGTCGGTCTTGGTGAAGACCGAGTTACCGATGTCCAACTTCTTGGGCTCGCCCTCGAAGTTCTTCACGAGGAAGCCGGCATTGAGGGCCGCCAAGTCTTCTTTCGAAGCGGGCAGCTCTTCGCCGAGCTTGTTGAGGGAGGCCCGCACAACTGGCACCTGCTTCTTGAGGAAGGCGAGGGCGGCCAGGATGGTGTCGACCAGGGTGCTGGCGTCGGACGACGACTTTTCAGCCGCAGCCTTTTCGTCATTGGCCTTGTCGAGCTTGCCGGCCAGGAGGTTGTCCAGGCAGGCCTGCAGGTGGTCTTTCGCTTCGTTCAGCTGGGTATCCGGGTTGGCACCGTCTTCGCTGATCTTGAAGTTGCCGCCGAGCACCATTTCAGGCGTCGCCGGCTTCTCCGGGTAGTCGATTTCAGCCGGCTTGCTGCGGGCGGCAGCAATCTTGGCCTGGGCCGCTTCGATCAGCTTGGTGGTGCCGTTCAGGCTAACCTTGAGGCTGATGGCGCGGTCCAGAGTGGCCTTCAGAGCCTCGACGCCGCGCTCGACAGTTTCCGATTTCTCGAAGGCCTGGAGAGGGTTGGCGATCATCAGGGCCAGGAAGGCATCGCGCGCAGTGGTCAGCTGGGTGAAGCTGATTTCGTACGGAGCGAAGTTGAGGCCCTTCTCGGAGAGGTCCGATCGGGTGGTGGCCACCGAAGCAAGCAGAGCTTCGATGTCTTCCTTGTTCTGCTGCGCGCCGGACATGGCGTTCTTGATCGAAGCGCAGTCTTTGTTGGCGGTGTCGAACAGCTGGGCGATGTTGTCCAGCAATTCACTGGGGGCGTAGGTGGCTTCGGCAACGATCGAGCCGAACATGCTGCGCTGCTCGAGGGGCAGGGTCTCGCCGGTGATCTTGATCGGGGTGACGGACAGACGAGCCGTGGCTGCCTTGAGCTTGCCGATCGAGAAGATGTTGGCCGACTTGATGTCCTTTTCCGAATCGGACATCAATGTAAGGGCAGCGTTGATGCGCACCGACAGGTCGGCGTAAGCCTGAACTGCCACTTTGAAGCGCGCCAAGGTTTCATCCTTGAAGCGGCTCGACCACTGATCACCCTGGTTCTTGAGGAAGCCCCAATAGGCCTTCTCCAGTTCCAGGTAGTTCTGGTTGCCGGGCTCGAACTGCTTCTTCCAGTTTTCCAGGGCCGCCAGTGCGAGCTTCTTGTTGCTGCTGAAGAGCACGAAGAGCACGAGCAGGGTAATCAGGATGGCCGAGGGGATGCCGTACATGGCCAGGTTCATCGGCAGAGCTGCCATGAACTTCTCGTGAGCGACGCGGTCGGCTTCGGCCTGAATGGCTTCTTGCTTCTGGCGCGCTGCTTCGGCAATGGCTTCTTGCTTCTGCCGTTCGGCATTGGCGATTGCTTCTTGCTTCTGGCGTTCGGCCTGGGCGAGGCGATTTTGTTCAGCCTGCTTCAGGTCGAGCTGGTATTGCACGAGCCGGGTGTTAGTGGCCTTGGCGATCGTGAGACCGAAGTCGGCCGGAGCGCGAGGCAGAAGAGCATTGGGGTTGCTGCCGTTAGCGTTCTTGCCGTACTGGTCGAGAGTCGGCGTCATGTTGACGCTGGTAACACCAAGAGAAGCAAGGGCCGGCGCCGTGTTGATGGCATATGAGCTCTTGGTCCAATCGGTGTCGAGGCGCACGACGAGGATGATCACTGCCTTGCTAGCGGGGAAGCCTTTTTGGCCACTCCAGTTGCCGACGAGATCATCGAGACGTTCGACTGCAAACGGGACGCTCGGATTCTTCGCTTCATCGCCCTTGAGGACCATGACATAGAAGTATTCGACGCCCTGTTTTGCACCTTCTGATTTGAGTTGGGCCTCCAGGCCGTCGAGGTTGACAGGGTTGTTGCCAGACTCGAGCTTGGGGTCAAGATACACATGTTGGCCGGCCTTGAACTGACTGCCCTTGGGCAACCAAGTCGGACCTGCTGCGAACGACGCTGTTGAGAAACCGATCATGAGCACGAGTGCCACGAAGGGAGCTCCGAACAGCCTTAAGATGCGATTCAGCATAGTAAAGTCTCCAGATTTGTTGAAGGATGTGTTCGTAGAACGCTCGTGCTGACTAAAGAGTCTGCGCAAGGCAAGAGCGTTGTTGAACTGTTAACTGAGAAGAGTGACCACCTACAGGTCGAAGCCCGGGAAGATATTGCAGTCAGATGCGCGCTGTGCTTGGTTTGTTGTTTGCTTGCCGGGTTTTGGGTGTTGTGGAAATGTAGGTACCTGAACCTAACTTCCGGCCCCGCTCAGTTCAAAGCAGTTGTTTCTTATCTTTTACATAGAGAATTCTATATATGACCCATATAGGCGGACGTTGCGGGTCTGTCGCCGCCTTGCCACGACGAGGTTTCGGCTGTGAATTTGGCTTGACTCGAGTCGCTAACGGTATCCCTTGGTAACTTAGTTGTAGGTAATATTGGTGAGGCTTAATGGCCTCTTGGTTAGTTCGGCTAGCAGAGGACCGCGTAACATTTGTAATGTTGAGCTCTTTATCTTTTCTTTCGAAGACCTAGCGCAACCTAGAGCTGGAGCCTATGTAGAAAGGATATGTTGCAAAAAATTGCAGACAAATGCGAGGCGCGCTAGATATCAAGTGTTGTTGCGGAGGATTTTCTCTCGCTTTAATCTGCCGCTGGAGAGCCACACTATCAGGGGTTTTCGCTGGTTTAGTCGTCTCATCTTTGGCCATTGTCGGCGGTGCCTTGCACCACAATTCGGCGAAAGCACCACTAGTGTTGCAGTCTTATCTCTCTTTAATTGCTTTTTTCTTGAGTCTAGAAGCTATTTAGCACTAGATTTCAGACATCTCTCCTAATATCCCAAACTTCCATAGCAATAACTCTCTTTCGCCAATCTGACTTCCATTCGCACTCTTCTGCTTTCCCACGATGTGGCAGGAGCGAGACTCGATTGGATTTTAGGTAGCTAGTCGAAGGGATGAACGAGAGCGAGTGAAGGTTGTGCGTTTGTGAAGAAGAGATAGTTCCTGACGATTTACCTGCAACGCGATTATTCGAGCGGATCCGCCCCTCGTAAATCTGTTGCAACGTCTTCTTAATGCAGTTTTTGTTGCTGGCAGCGGATCTACTAGCGACTCTAACATCGAGGTCAATCATGAAACTAAAGATTTCTCTAGCGACGTCTATCAAGTCGCAAGACTCACTGGGGCTGGGCGTCACCCCTATGCTGCTTTTGTGCAAATTGTCTGGACACGGGCTCGGAAGCCAGATTCAGACTTTTGACCAGAGCGTCGGCGGCATCATCGCAGAGCACATCGAGAACGAAAACTTCCACGGTAATCGCGGTGAGCACTTCGTTCTTGACCTTGACCAGGACGGTGCTCCTGATCACGTCATGGTTGTTGGTCTTGGCTCTCCGGACAAGGTCGACAGTCAAGCGATCAGTCAACTGGTCGATTTGGCAGTAGAAGAAGCAGTCGCTCGTGGCTGTACCAAGCTGTCCATTCCCATTCTGCCCAACCGGGCAGCGCAGGGTATCAACCTTCGCGGTCAGGCACACCTGATCAAAGTGGCCGCGGAAAATAAGATCGCCACCTACGGCAAGAAGGCCGGTGAGCTGGAGATCGAATTGGTGTGCGCGCCGCAAGCGAAAGCTCATCTTTCGAAGGGGCTTGCCTGCAAGCGCATGGCGCCCAACGGCACCTGTTGCGACGACAAATAAGCTCAAGCCTAATACGCTCAAGCCAAAGGTCGTACAGCGGACGCGAGCAATCGCTCAAGTAGTAACTCGGATGACCTCTTGGGCGGTTGTAGTTGAGCGTCGTTGCTCAGTCTATAACCGCCCTCGAGGCCATTCTTTCTTAATGCTGTATGAGAGCCAGCCACACTCTCTCACCATGCCATAGGGGAATAGCATGCGAAACCAGTTGGAAAAAATCGTTTTTGGTGGTCGCTTTTTGCTTCTGCCGATGTATCTGGGTCTGATCTTGGCCTTGTCTGTGTACACCATCCGCTTCACGGTGCAAACCGGCGGCATGCTGATGAACGCACTGACCTTGACCGACACGCAGATTCTTGTGTCCGTGCTGCATCTCTTGGACATCATCATGGTCAGCCATCTGATCGTCATGATCATGATTGGCGGCTACGTCTTGTTCATTCGCAGCAGCTTCGACGACGAACTGCCCGATGCCGCCAAGCTTCCGAAGCTGAAATGGCTCGGGCACATCGACCCAGGCGCTCTCAAGGTGAAGATGAGCATGTCGATTCTAGGCGTGTCGAGCATTCATCTGCTGGAGGCCTTCGTCAATGCTGATAATGAGCCAGCCGATCATCTCACCAAGTTGATCGTCGTGCACATTGTCTTCGTCGTTTCGACCATGGCCATTGCCTGGGTCAATCGCTTCGCTTTCCACGACGAGAAGTAAATTCTGCCGGTTGCCTTTTGGGCAACCGGTTTTCTGCCTTCAGGCAGCCACATTCTTCCATACACTCAGAAAGAGTTTATGACCCTCTCCTACGGCTCCATTGCCATTATCGCTATCCTCCTCGGCACGCTTCTCTGGCTGTTCAAGAGTCGACTGACACTGATTTTTGCCCTGCGTCAGGAAAAAGCTACTGTTGGTTCCATCTATGTCAGGGTGGTCAAAGTTCCGGCTTCCAGCAGCCTCGAACTCAGCGCCTTCGTCGACTCGCTTAGCGGCTGGGCCGGAAGAATCACTGCGAAGCGTGACGGCAGCGGTTCGTTCATCGTCGAGTGCAGGCGCGGACGACATCGCTCTGGCCCGCCTGACAATGACGCGCTCTACATCGATGGCAAAAAACTGAAGGCCAACACCTCACGCACGGTTGGCCCGGACGCCGTCCTGATTTTGCGCCAAATGGCCATGACGCCAAACGTTGTGCAAATTCGCTTGACCTAACTCAGGCTTTCTCGTCACTTCTTTCTGCTGAATTGCGCTGACCATCTTGGTCTGAGCGCAGTTTGACATGAAGGAGTGGCGAGTTTTTTTTGATTTTTTATTACTATATTAGGCAGTATAAATTCGGAAAGTGAATAAGATATAGAAAAGAAAGCAGTCAGGCTGTTTGCCCGACTGCTTTCGAAGTGATTTAGAAACTAGTTATTTTTCTGTCTTCAGCGGCGCGATGGCATGAAGTAGTTCATCACCATCATCAGCACGAAGACAAAGATGATGTTACCGAGGCCGTAAGGCATGCCCAGCAGCGCAAAGGCGATGGCGAAGATGGCGGTGTAGGTGCCCGAATAGAGCGCCGAGTCGGCCAGACGCCGAGCTGTCGGATTTTGAATGTCAGAGGTGGTGACGACCGAACGCACCCAGGCAAGCAGGGGTGGGCCGATGAACATGGCACCGGCGATGACGGCCACCATGATCAGGATGGGGAGAAGGTTCATGATTTTTCTTTCGATAAAGCTGCACTTGCAGCTATGGTTGAGGTTGAGTTGTTAGCCTGTGAAGCCAGTTTCGCTTTTCGCTTACTTCTTGTCGGCGTCGCTTGGCACCGCAGAAGCAGGAGCGGGAGCCGGCTTGGAAGTGTCAGGCTTTGTGGTGGCAGGCAGCTTCTTGACGCCGCACTTGCAGTTTTCAGCAGAGCGACCGCACTTGCCGCCGCATTTGCAGCCGCCGGTCTTTTTGTCGTTGGTAGGCATGATATTGGTCCTTTTTTTTGTTTGGTTGGGTTGTAGATTGAAATGGCTATTGAGCTTTGGTTTTGCACTGGCATCAAGACTCAATCTGAGCCTTGATATAGGCTAGGGCTCAACGGTTGTAAGAAAACGCGAAAGGGCATCGAAATGACGACGTCCTAATTCTTGAGATTCGCATAACTCTCTGTACGCACTAGCAATTTGATTGCCAGTAATAGCTAGGGCACGAGCCAGAACAACAGTAATCTGTTGAGGCTCTACGTCATTGGCGAGCATGTACTGACCTGCCACAGGACGACCGGTTCTCCATCTGCCGGTGGCAGCGAAGGTTGGCCCTGTGATCGCCACTACCTGTTGACTGACTGCAAGCAAGTGGGCGCATTCTCGGGCACAGCTCGAAAGCTCTCTTAAGATTGCCGTGACATGCTCTTGCTCGTTCTTGTTGTCGACAAGCATGCGCGGATAGCCAGCAGCTAGCTCATGAAGCTCTTGCTCACTCAGTTCTGCATGCACAGCAAGACTTTGCTCGAGGGCAAGCAGCATAAGCTTGTCGGTTTTTGTATGGGCAATAGTTTCAGCCGCTTTCGCTCTTTCGAGGGCGAGGGAAACGTCAGAGTTGAGAGCACGAGCGCAATGCCAGCAGCGAGCCGCGTGCATTGCCTGATTCTCTTCACCGTTGTCATTCTCAATCACAACCGCGCACAGAGCGAAGAGTGCTGCACCGCAGAGCATTCCAGTGAGGCCGATGGCGCTCCACAGATTGTCGTCTGCGCTGCTCGATAGGTTGAAAATGCCGACGATAAAAGAGAGCAGAAAGACTGTTAGACCACACCAGAAGAGGCGGTAGACTGCTTTCATACCGGCCTTTTATCAGTGGTTGAGTCGATATCTGGCCAGCGGTCGAGGCGCTTTTGCGCAAACGAGAGCTGTAGTTCGGCGGCTGTGAAAGGCCAGCGCACTGCTTCGAGAGTATTCTCGTCAAACTTTGCCAGAGCCACTGTGATCTCGCGTGAGTGCGAGTCGGCGATGCGAACTTGCTCAAGAATGATGCGCTTTTCGCGAGCCAAATCACTGAGCAAATCGTCGTCGTCGGCGACAACGAGAGCGAGAGCTTGAACGCGCATGCGGGCAATGCGATCGCTCAGAAAAAGCACTGAGAAAGTGAGACCGACTCTGGCGGCAAACAGTCGTTTGGCAGCTTCGGCGGCTTTCTCGGCTTCAAAATCACGCGCTGGGCGTGCCTTTTGTTTGGCAAAGATGGCCGGCCCTATGAGCGCGCAAACAACAATGAGAATGGCTGCAATAAGCAGCCCGTCGGGGAGGAGCATAATCGTCCTTGATGATGAGTCTTTAGAATGAAACCTAGATGGTTACTGAGCAAAAAGCAAAAACAGATCAGTCGTCCTCTTCGTCGTGCTGATGTTGCAAGGCGATGCGCCGAGCGTTCTGCACATGGCGACGAGCTTCTTCGAGGCCGAGGGCAAAACCGTCGACTTGAGCGTCGGTGGTCGCCTGGTCGATGGCAGCTTCGATCTGAGTTTTCAGCGACTGGGCTTTTTCCAAGGCAGCAGAAGCGTCGACGCGCATGGTGGCAGCGTTTTCAACTTCGTCTTGGATGGCAGTGATGTAGCCTTGCACCTGTTTGATGCCGAGGCCGAGATCGTGCATTTCTGAGCGCAGAGTGTTTTTCTTCGCTTCGACGAGGCCCGATGATTGTGCCGTGGAATTTGCTTGGTCGACACGTGCGCGACGATAGCGCAGACCGACGATAGCGGATGCGGCAACGAGGGCAGCAGCGGCAGCGCCGATGATGATGATTGAAGGCATAGTTTCTCCTGCAAAAGTGCTTATGACACTCCTGCGAATGAGGTTGTTGAAAGGATTACGTTTTTAGAGTTTGGAGGAAGGTACTTAAAGAAAGAGAGAATTATTGAAGACCTTATCTCGCTAACAGAGAATTAGATCTCGCATCAATGACGAAGAAATGTTTCGCACCTCCGTTAAGCGTTCGTTACAAAGTCGCGCCTGCTTGAAAGGTAATACCAGCAAGGGCTTGCAGCCGTTGCTAAAGCCCTCGCCCTCATGGCAACTGTGCTGCTGGTAGCAGGAGGCGATTGCCAAGCGTAAATATCGCCCAGTAGACAAGATGGCGCAGCTGGCTGTAACTGCTATTCGATATGCTTTGGGATCCGCAAGTAACTATACTAGTTAGTATTAGATGCGTTTTTAGAAAACTGAGGTGCGGCCCTAGGAGCGGAAGAAAGACAGACAAATAAGTCTGTGATTTCTTCCGCTCCAACCGCTTAATTGCCTGTGCTTAGTGGCCTCAGGCAGAGCCTAGTTTCATAGAGCCAAGACCCGTTTAGAAGAGGCGCGCACCGCTGAACTGCCAGGCGTAACGCACGCTACCGTCGGGATAGAAGATGATTTGACGCATCTCTTCCGATTTGGGCTGAATCGTCAGACAGTTCGTCATGCAGACGTTCTGACCGCCGACGTCGTAGACCGTGGCGCCGTGAGCCAGTTCCAGCAGCTCAGAACCGTTCTTCTGCAAATAGTCGTTGCAGTCGATCAAGAGCTGGTCTTCGATGGCATGAGCGGCCGTCCACTTGTAGATGCTCTCGTTCTCGCTCTTATCGGGCTTGGTGACCGGGCGGAAGGTGAGCTGGTCGACACCATTGGCGGTGGCGAACTCGATCATCTTCTTCATTTCCTCGACGCTGTCGAGATAGCCCTTGACCAGAACCGTCGCCAACCGCACCGTGAAGTTGAACTTCTTGAGCTTGGCGATCAAGGCCGGCAAGTCTTGATACTCGCGCTGGTGCGTGTAAATCGACTTGTTCTTGCTGCGCTCGTAGTGCACCACCGAAATGGCGATGGTGGTGAGACCGAGGTCGTACCACTTCTGCAGATGAGCGTCGGTGACGCGGCCATCGGCGATTAGCAGGCCGTTGGTCTGCAGCTCGCTGATGGGAAACTTGAAAGGCTCAAGCTCTTCCATGAAGCGGGTGACCTGCTCCGGGAAGATGGTGGGCTCACCCTTGGAAGTGATCATGGCCGTCGAACAGCCGCCATCGCGAGCGAGTTGAGCGGCCTTGCGGAAATTGCGCCAGTTGACGGTCGGTTCTTTGGTGCCGATGCCATTGGCCGGAGTCATGGGCGCGACGCAGAAAGGGCATTTGGCATTGCATGCCAGGGAGCCCGCAACGATGCTGAAGGTCAATACTTTCATGGTTTTTCCTCGTTTAGTTTGTATTTGAAAAATTCACAGGAGAGCTCGGCGACAGGCTTTGCCTCGCCGCAGAACGTGTCTAAAAGAAGCGCTTGAACCAGGCGATCAGGCCCGAATCAGACTGCTGTTTGGCCAGGTCTTTGGCTAGCTCGATATAGGGCTGGTGACAGCCCCGGTCGACGAAAGCATTGAGGTCAGCATTAGCTGCCTCAACTGTCAGCACAGCCCCGCGAGGGAAGTCGTGCTGCGTATGGTCGCCATCGATGTAGATGCGCCCACCCTGCATCTGCGAGACGATCTTGAGCGTTTGCCCACCCTTGCTCACCCCTCGTCCGAACTTGTGAACTTCACCAAGGCGAAGGAAGGGCGCGCGTTCGACGTAGGCAAATTCTCGGGCGTCGATGGCCAGAACTGGTCCTCCTTCGGAGCGCAAGAAGCCGGTCGAACCAGATGGAGTAGAAACGAGCATGCCAGAGCACTTGTGCACTTCGGTCTCGCCGTCGACAGTGATGTGATAGCGGCTGGTGCCGGCCGGTTGTTCGTGTGCAATGAGCACTTCGTTCAAGACCAGCTCAGGAACAGCTTTGCCGTCGATGCTCAGTGCGAGACGAAGAAGTTTGACCGGCTGGAACTCGCCGCTGGAGACAGAGGCAAGGGTGGCGGCAAAGGTGATGCGGTCGCAGACACAGAAATGGCCGAAGCTGGTGATGGGCGCCGAATTGACACCGAGCACCGGAGTCTCGTCCATGATGTCGTGCGAGGCCGTGAGGAAGGTGCCGTCGCCACCGACCGTGATTACGAGAGAGGCTTGCGCCAATTTCGCTTGCAGGTCAGGGTGCCGACGGTTGACCACTTCAAAGTCGACAGCCAGTGCTGAGAGCACGGAGGTCACTTGCTTGAGCGTGGCGACGTGCTGAGCATGCGACTCGGCGACAGATTCGAGTCCCGGTGCTTTCTTGGCGATCTCGTCGAGCTGATGCTGGTCATTGGCGGCTTGCACAAGTTCCAGATAGGTTTCTTTGACGATGACCAAGACACGCTTCAGGAGCGGGGTTTTACTTGATAAGTTAGCCATGATTACCTGCTTTTATTTGAGGTTAAAAGCGACCGCAGCAGAGCAAAGCCGGGCTTTGTCTACTGTGGCGGCTAGGGAAAGCAATCAGCTAGCGAAGCAACAACCAGGCGCAGAAACAGACAACAGGCTTCGCACCAACAAGAACTCTACTGAGATTCTTGGGTGTGCTTGCTACTGCTGGCGGCGTATCTGGGTTTTGCTGTGTCTGTTGCTGTTTGCTGTTTGTTGTTTGTTATCGGATTAGATTAGAGAAGGTGTGTTGTAAGCCTAAAGGTTCTCAAGAGAATCGTTCAAGAGTAATTAGTGCAATTGCTTTTAATCAGGAGTCGGAGACTAGTTCTTATAGCTTAATATCTACACCCTACGCCCTAGCACGTGGGGGCTCGCTAGCTAGCCCTAGATACACACGGTCAAAGCATTAACAGCCTGTAAGCTGGCGCGGCTAGCGCTTACGGCCGAAAATCTTTCGGACTTGATGGTTGTCGAGCTGAAAAGTTCGCCGGCTTGAAACTTCTCGAGCTTGAATCTTGTCGAGCTTGAATAATTATTCGACGAAATGGCATCCACTCGGTTCTAAATTTTTACCACGGAGAAATAGGACAACACTGTCCATTTGATCACCGGCAAATACTTCAATCGACATTCCGCAGATTGATTCTGATAATCCTGGTGGAGTTGGTGTTGGCCTACAGCTGAAATTCTTGTCGCCACTTTCTCGCAAAAAGCGCTCCGCAGCTAATACTCGATGCAGAGTAGAGAATGTCAGTAGAAGTCGCTTAGCGTTGTCTGGAACAGGCATAGTTTAATGGTAACTTGCTGGCAGCTTTGCTGCTGTTCTTACTTGGCCGACTGACTACTATTTTTTCTTTGGTTAGTTCTGTTCCTAAATTTGGAAAAAGCAGAGTTATAGAGAATATGGAGACGCAAGGTTAGGAGCAGGTAAAATGTTGGAGAAATCCTTGGCAAGAGAACCGAAAGCTGGCACCCGCACTTGATTTCCTGTGTTATAGTGAAAAGAGTAAAGAGAGGGATCTATGCAGTATTTCCTTTGCCCACGATGCCAATTTAGAGTGCAAGCTAACAAGCATATTTGCCAAACCTGTGGCAATAAGTTTGTCAGCGTAACACCGAATAACAGTGGCGCAGAAAATTCAGTTGAAACTAAGGCATTGGTCAATCCATTCGCCAAGCTTTTGGGCTTCAATAATCAGTCTAAGCAGAAAGACGCCAGTCAAGAAAAACCAGCTCTGGGCTAGGTTTTGTAAGTTTCGAATTGGCTATCAGAGTGTAGTAAAAGGACGGTCATTGCGGCCGTCCTTTATTGTCTTTTTTAGTTGTAAGTGATATCAAATTTGGTGGCAGGCCGCGAAACTGATTCGCTAGAACTTAAGTCGCTAGTTTCTAGGTAACTAATGGCTTCAAGTGCGACATCAGCACGTAATTTGTGCGAGCCAACAGATAGTCGATGTTAGGGTCGTGAATTTGTACTTGTGACTGAAATAGCGATGGATCAGATGGCAAGTAGCGCCAAACAATTTTGGAACCGTCACCGTACTTAGTGACGTCGACCCGCACAGTCATCATTATTTTTGTGGTTTTGCTTGTGTCTTTATACTGGCTAGTCGCATGGGCCTTACGACTAAGAGAAATGTCGGTAACGCCTTCTACTCGAATGGATGCCTCAATTGGATCGACGATGTTAATTACTTTGATGTGATATTTGAAATTGCGGTGATTGCGAGTTAAAGCCTTTTGAACTGAAGCAGCGGCAACTCTATATTCTTGCTTACTTTGAATTCCCACAGGCAAGTGAGGCACTTTACCCATTAAAGGCTCGTTTATTGTGCGCAGCAGGTTTAGCTCAATTACCGCCCATAGGCGTGGCACGGCAAAGAACAACACAAATATGCTGCAGACGGCGTAGACGCAGAACTCGAGATTGATAGTCATACTTTCATTTCACTGGTTTCTGTACTTATACCCTTAGTAGAGAGTTTCATACACAAAATAGCTGCCAAATACTTTGCGCACATAATCTCTTGTTTCCCTGAACGGAATCTCTTCGACGAAGTAATCCCAATCTTTTCCACCACTAGCATTGAACTTATCAACCCAGCTCTTGACTGCGTTTGGGCCGCCATTATAGCTGGCTACAGCCAGCATAGCATTGCCATTGAAGCGCTTCAATGTATATTCGAGATAAGCCGTTCCGAGCTTGATATTGTTGTCTGGAATGAAAACATCTTCTTTACTTGAAAGTGGCACACCAATTCTTTTGCCGACACCAAATGCGGTGGCGGGAAGAAGTTGCATCAAGCCAATCGCTTGTGAGCGGCTGAGAGCTTTGGGGAAATACCGTGACTCTTCGCGAATGAGAGCATGAATTAGATAGGGATCAACTTTGCGCAGCTGCCCTTGTTCTTTGATTCTGGCAGCATAGGCCCAAGGGTAATTTATCTGCCATAGGGGTGCTTGATTTGGCTTTCCGTCAAGGTCTTTGCTAGCTGCGCGAATGCCTTCCATGATCATTCCTTGGCTTAGGTAGAGCCAAGAACGCAGGCCAATAATATCTTGGCGAGTACTTT
>JBBRMD010000096.1:0-15383 GCA_038231015.1 Candidatus Obscuribacterales bacterium | reverse complement strand
CTCCCATGACCATCTTATGAAAGATGTGTGGAAAGACTGGCAGTCCACCGGAATCTTCTTCAAACCAGTTTTCCCCGGCCTGGCCGCTCAAGACAGCCTCAAGCTCAAAGCCGCCGAGCAATTGAAGCCAGCAGATCGTCTTACATTAGATGCTAATTGCCAACCAATTAAATTCAATGATCGCAACGATGACAAAATCGAAGTGAGAGCCGACGGCAAATGGTATCGCACAAATATCATTAATCCAGCCGGCGAACAGCTAGCTGACTTCAAGGCCGATGAACAAGGCAATATTTCAATTACATATCAAATGCCAAAAGATGAAAACGATGCATCAAAAGGCAAAGACTATGTACAAAGGCAAATTCGACCAGATGGCTCTGAGCTTACCTCATACGACACCGGCACCGACAACGGCAAATTTACAACTGCTGCTTCTTCTACTCTTAGTACTTTTGAAGGCACCACTAAAACCATGGCGGTTATGAACGCCAAGGGCGAAACCGTGCAGTCGTTAAAATTCAATGGCGACGATCTCGTTCAATTTATAGCACCAGACAAAACTAGATTTGAAGCCACTTTTGACAATGCCGGAAAAGTTAATGGCTGGCAAAAATTTAGCGAAACAAATGTCGCTATGCCATTCAAAGGCGATGCCCACTCAGTGAAAGCCAATAGCAATGGCGAAGTGATTGTTAGAGACGAACTGCTAAAAGATAAGCCTGAGCAAGACAATGGCCACAAATACGCCACCAGATTTCTTCCAGATGGCTCAAAAATAACAAGCTCTTGCAAAAGCAATGATGGTTCACGCGTCATCGTTGACAGCACCGACTGCAAAATAGATGAAGAACCGCACCGCGCCATCGTGCAAGAGATGCCCAGCAACTGGAAAGAATTGCTAGCCGAAAGAACGGCCGAAGCAAAAGACCACCCATATGAATTTCTCAATATTACTGATGCACTGTCATTCATCAAAGAAAAAACGCAAGACAGCGGAGACTGGGACGACAAACAAAAAGGCGGACAGTTCCAAGCCTGGGGTAACGTGGCCTGGGGAGTCTATGCCAGCGAAATGGGCTTCAGCTATGATCGGTCAATTTGGTATAACGGCCTGGCAAAAAACCTGAATGGAAAAACAAATGAAGAATGGGGCAGCCCTCTCGATATTCTCAACCCCTTTGCCTCAGAGTCTACCTATGGACAAAATCCGGCCGACGCTGAACTAATCAAACGCGGATATGAGTATCAAGCCAAGATCGCAGCCGAGCAAGCGGCAGAAGAGGCCAAACACGAGAAAGTAGCCGACAGCAGGCTTTCTCCTTACGAACTTGTGTTCTCAAACATCTTTGCGATATAAAATAGCTCAAGCGTTTTCTATCGAGGCGACAGGATGTTTTGCGTAGTCTATCAGTGGAAAGTCAGATCAGGAAAAGAAGACGAATTTAGAGAGACTTGGCGCACAATCACCGAAGCGATTTTCGCTCAACACGGCACCTACGGTTCAAGACTGCACGAGAGCGATCACGGCACCTGGATTGCTTATGCACAGTGGCCAGATCGCGAACGATGGGAACACGTATCTGAAACTCTAGGCGTCGACTTAGAGCGCGTCAGACAAGCTGAGTGCCTGCTGGAGCAGGTTGAAGTGCTATTCACCTTGACAGTGACCGACGACCTGCTTAAACCGGCAGCGCCCAAGCTGCGTGTGGCGAGACCAAGCGATAACTTAGAGGCGGTTGTGCGCTTTTATGTAGATGGACTGGGCTTGCAAGTGTTGAGCCGCTTTGAAAATCACGAAGGATTTGATGGTGTCATGGTAGGCGCACCAGATTCTGTCTATCATTTTGAATTTACGAGGTGTATTGGGCATACTGCCGCAAAAGCACCAAGCCAAGACAATCTAATTGTCGTCTATCTGCCACAAGCAAGAGCATGGGAAGCCGCCGTGGCGCGCATGACAAGCTGCGGATACGAGCCTGTTAAATCGTTCAATCCATACTGGGAGCTGCACGGCAAAACTTTCGAAGATCCAGACGGATACCGGGTTGTATTGCAGAATGCTGATTGGGAACCAGGTGGCGTTTTAGCCACTCCTAGAACCTAAATTTGGCGAGCTGCTACAATACTCTCCTAATTCCAAATTCTCCAGGTAAAAACTTGCATTTACTTGGTCATTCAGGAGCTGAGGCATGAAAATTATCCAGAAGATGGCTATGGCGATCTCGCTTGTAACAGCAACTCTTGTAACAGCGCCTGTTGCACCGTCGATGGCAGAAGTTCCGCCTTTACCAAATACAGGCACTTACTTCATGGTCAACCTATCAGACGGACAAGCTCTAACAGCCAGTGAGGCTGGTTTAGGACAATACGTGGCCATGCGTGAATTTACCAAAGGTGGTTTGCAAAAATGGTCCGTCAAGCGCAAAATCGACTTGAAGACCAACAAACCTACGAACCGTTACACTATTAGCTTGGCTGGCGAAACAGCTGGCCTTTACTTCCAACCACATCCGGTGGCAGAGATGCAGTCGATGTTGAACAATGATGCTTCAGTATTTGTTTTGGCTCCTGTTGAAGCAGGTTTCAACGTTAAGAGTGTGGCTAAAAATGGTGATGCTCTGCGCATCCACGAAAGCCCGCCTTCATACACTGAGACTCGCTTTGCAGCATGCGATGGCTCAGACAAGTTCCTCTGGAAATTTATCCCAGCCGAACAGTAAATAACATGGCATATGCAACTCCGCACAATTTAGCCACCAAAGCTGTAGCCGCCTTCGGCTCATTGTGCGCGTTGCTCTCTCTGTCTATCATGCTCTCGAGCACGCTCTCCATCCCGCTCTTAATCGGTGGAGGGCAGTGCAACTTGTTGCCACCAGCTCTGGCTCAATCGATTGACAGCGCCACACCGACCCAACTAGAGAGCAATCAAATAGAGGGCGAAGTAGAGGCCTCAGGGCAAAGCTATTACTACACTTTTAGTGCCGGTCCTGGTGACCTGTCACTGAAAGTCGATGGAGAGACTGACTTTTACTCGACCAATGCCCGCGTCATTCTGCGAGACGAAAGAGGCATTGAGCTGTCCAACGTCAACCTCAACGCCACCGGCAATGGTGCCAGCACATCAGCAAAAATACATCTGACGAGGCAGCAGGTGATTAAAATGCAAATATTGCTTGGCGTCAATGTAGGTATCCATCTCAAATACAAACTCAGTCTGGCTGGGCCTTTAAATCTTTCTGCGCAGCAAACGCGACTTGCTGGCGTTGATCAAAATGAACAAATTGCATCAGTATCTATACCGACGACAGTTCCGACTATTCTGCCTGCAGCCGAATCAAGAGCCGCAACAGTTAAGGATAGCCTCAGCAACACTAATATCACTAATATCACCAGTCAGCGAGCCGATGACGGTGCCGCGCTAAACGCACCGATAGAAGACAAATGGGCCTTCGTGGTGGGCGTGAGCAAATTCGCCAAGTCTTCTATCAATTTAAAATATCCAGCAAAAGACGCAAAAGATCTTTCCACCTACCTGGTCAACGAGGCCAACTTTGCCCCCGACCATGTCAAACTTTTGGTCGACGAGCAGGCCACAAAAGAACGTGTTTTAGCAGAATTGGGCGACAAATGGTTACCCCGCTTAGCGCATCCAAACGACTTAGTCTTGATTTTCATTTCAACCCACGGTAGTCCGTCTCAGGCCGATCTTGAGGGTCTCAACTATCTAGTAATGCACAATACCGACCCAGACAGTCTCTATGCAACTGGGCTACCTTTATCTGACTTAGCGGCGGCAATCAAGCAACGGGTGCACTCTAATCGAGTGGTGCTAATCATCGATGCTTGCCACAGCGGAGCCGCCGATACAGCCAAAGGAATTACTAAAGTCGGAAATATCGATAGCGCGGCTCTTTCGCAGGGCACCGGGCAATTGATTATTTGTAGCAGTCAACCCAACCAGGTGTCGTGGGAGTCGAAGCGTTATCAAAATGGCGTTTTCACCCACCAATTGATTGAAGCTTTAAGAAATGGAAAACCAACTCTAAGCCAAGCTTTTGAGCGCTTAAAAGAGTCAGTGCAGAATGAAGTCTTGCAAGACCGCTCAGAGCTGCAAACAGCAGTACTAAAGAGCAAGTGGAAGGGCAACGACCTAATAATTTCGGCACCACCAACTAAGCCGCGACAAGTGCCTGCTGAACTGAATTCGGTGTTTGACTTACAGAAATAATTTTCAATTTCAAACTTTCAACTAAATACTATAGTATCTTGAAAGAAAAATCCAAGTAACAGAGTAGGAGGGCATTTCGGCTCTCTACAAAATTAAATGGATTTGCCCGCGTAGATAATTAGATTCAGTTGCTTTTGCCCAACACTCGGTACTGCCCGACCCGCTGTGGACGCAGACGGAGAAGTTCGCCTTCTGCTGCAGCTGGATAACCGCCGCGATGATGGAGGTGATCATGAAAGATGCGAATCACCTCTGGCCCAACAACCCTTGACCGCAGCGAGTTGCGTTTGAGGCACAGATGCAGCGGCAACGAGATGTGAATCAAGTAGCGCTTCTTGTAGTTATGCTCGCGGGCCAAACTCCAAACGACCTGACGATGAGCAACGAAGATGTTGGTAGTGTCAACGACGATATTGGCACCACGCTGCAATGCGGCCGTCAGTTCTGCGATGAAAAGCCTTTCGACAAGCTGTTCATCAAGCCTTGCGGCCTCATCGCCGAACACTCGCAAGCGAATCTGGTCTTTGCTAAGACGAGTCCAGCCCTGCTCTTCAAAGCTCTGCACCAAAGCACTTTTGCCCGAGGCCGGCACACCAACGAAAAGAGCTATCGTGGGCGCCGCGCCAAAGGCCTGAAAGGCGCTAGCGATAAGCTCAGCCGACATAGTCGGCCGGCGTTGAGCTGCGAGGAAACTCACAGGGCTTTGAGGGCGCCCTCGGTCAGTTTCGGGAGAGCGCATCGCCGCTTAGTGCGTCAGCAAGACGTAGAGGCCACCGCCGATGATGGCAATGAGAATCAGCCAGGCCAGGCCCGAACCCTTTTCGCCGCTGCCAGCCTTGCTAGCCGCGATCATAGGCGAAGCAGCGACCAGCAAGATGATGCCGAGCAGAATCAAGAGGCCGGCATCGCCGCTGGAAGAGCTGCTCCGGCTGCCGGAAGAGCTGCTGCTGTAGCCGCTGGATTGACTGGTGCTGCCCTTGGACGCCTTCTTGATGGCGAAAGCGATGATGGCGATGAAGACGAGAACGAGGGGGGCGAGGATGAAGAGTTCCATGATGTTCCTTGGTTATAGAGACTGAATGACTACTAGCAAAGAGCGAAGCTCCACCTTTCAGCCGAAGCCTTAGGCAGAGCAGGTGTCAGAAAACCAGCACACCGTTGGTGAAACCGCGCAGCTCGTCACCGGCCAGGTCTTCGACCGCGCACTTGTGGTGCTGAGCCGCGGCCACAAGACGAGCTTTCTCCGGAGACTTGGCGTCCACCGTGAAGGGACCGAAAGCACTGTCGACGGTGTACTTCTGCAAAGGCAGACAAGCTTCTGCTTCGACCTTGAGCCAAACCGAAGCCTTGCGCTCCAGCGAAGCCAAAGCGACACTGGCACTCAGTACAGCACTGGGAGAGCCGTCGAGATAACCAGCAGCGATTTCGCTGACATTCTGCTCGAACGGCGTGCCGACAAACTGCGGCTGAGCGGCAGTCAAACCTTCCTGCAGTGCTGACAGGTTGAGCTTGTGCATGATGGTGGCCGTCGCCGCCAGCTGGGTGCTGGTGACTTCACTGAGCAGCACATCGCGCACTTTCGAGCGATGAGGTTGCGAGGTCTGCAACAACAAATCAGAGCTCTTGTAGACGAGCTCGTGGAGGGAAGAGAGAGCCGAGATCGTTTGCTGTGTGAACATGTTTGCTTTCGAAGGAGAAGACCCAGTTAAGGGCCAAAATGTCGGCTTGCTTATTGCTCACCGACTTAGGGTCTTGCGGTCTTGCGGATCAGCGTGCGGCCAGCTTCGTCTCCAGCTGTGCCAGTTTCGACACAATGTCGGCGACATTGGCGCGGCGCGTCACTTGCACGTACTGCCCCAAGGTGAGCGGCAGAACCGTGACCTTGGCCGTGCGCGTGCCTTTCAGCAGCGAAGCCGGGTCACCCTCCACAGCGGTGAGCGGCAGGAAAGCTTTCACTCCCTTGCCCTTGCCGATTTCCATGGTGAAACCGTCGATGCCTTCGACAGTGGCCGAGCGCAGGTTGCGACCGGTAGTCTTGCAGCCAACCTTGACGTCGTTGCCGAGGGCAAGCTTGGCAGCGGCGGCCTTCTGGCTGACACTGATACGCGGGCGGTCGCCGTTCATCTCGGCCGAGAGAATGCAGACATCGACGTAGTCGCCTTGCTTGAGCTCGCCGACCACTTCCGACTTGTGCAAGAAGCCCATGTAGAGGTTTTCCAGCTCGACAGAGAAGCCGATGGAATGCCGGCCCTCGCCTTCGCTGTTCTTCTTCGTGACGACATCCATTACACAGGCCTTCATCATGGTGCCAGCAACCAGGGCCTCCATGTTCAAGCGGTCGGTTTCCATCGAGCGCATGACGAGCACTGCTTCTTCGTCGAGTACGATGCGAGCGCGCGGGGCACGCTTCTTGGCCAGCGAAGAGTCGCCGTCGACGCTGTCATCGGGCAGCATGTGCGCTTCCTTGACGAAGGCCTCGATGGGGAACTTGCCAGCGTGCTCGATGTAGTAAGCACGACGAGCTTCCTTGTCACTGCGCCGCTCGCCGATGATCAGGCTGGTGGGCAGGAAGCCGTTCGGGTTGCCCTCGATGGTCACGATCAAACCGCTGTCGGGATGCTTGGCGATCTCGGCGATGTTGCAGGTGATGACGGTGCCAGCGACGATGGTGATCAGATTTTGGGTGGTGTTCATGTGAGACCTTTTGAAAGTTACTGAGGATGGAGACGAAAAGGACGTCAAGGCAACAGCAAAATGCTGCGATGACGTCAGTTAGCAAAACGGCGAACGTTGCTTTCGGAGCGCGTTATCAGCCCTTGAGCAAAGCCGCCGTCAAAGCAGCCGCCGATTCGGCAAAAGAACCATCGGTGCCTGGGCACGGAGCAAAGATCGGATTGAAGGAGATCGTGTCGAGTTCGCCGAAGCATGCCTTCACCAGGATGATGCCGGCGGCAGTGCGAGAAGCGATCTGGGCAGGGCTCAGCTCAGCCATGGGCAGCTTCAGGTTGTACTTCATGGTGACGCTGCGACGGATTTCGGCCAAAGCGCAAGCGACGTGGTCTTGCGTCAGAAGCGTGTCCGTTCCCTCATCCTCAACTTGCAGATTGGCGCTCTTGAGGACGCTCCAGAACCAGTAGCGGTTGGGCAGACGCATCAACAGAGCCGACGCCGCCGGTTCGCAGAAGGCGTTGAGCAGATCGTGGTTGAGAATGAGCGGACGCAAGGTGACATCGACAGCCAGCTGATACAGCTCGGGGCTGTGCATGCTCTCGTTCAATGGTTGCAGGCGGTTGGCTTCATAGATGTAGGCGCTGCATTGGCGGTCGGCCAGCTGATAGAGACGCACCATGGCAGTGGACTTGCCGGTGGTGGCTTGAGCGGTTTGAGCGACGCGAGTGCCGTGAACAACTTGGGTGGTTTGGGAAACTTGAGCTTGGTGCATGAATTGCTTTCGATGAGAATTGGACTAGTTTGCCGACCCGAAGGCGAACAAACCAGAGAGTGGAGCGCTACAGAACACCTTTGTGAACTGGAAAGCGGCCGTAAGTAGGAGGGGTGATGTGAAAGGTTTATTGCATCTGCTTGATTAATAGAGTTGAAAGATAAATCAATGCTAACCAATCGACTCAATGAAACCAAAGAAAAAACCCACTATTAATGGGCTATCCCTGGGGTTATTACGTGGTTTGAATGCAGACAAAATTCACACGGCTAGCGATAACCGCGAGATAAAAGCTTGCACACCCTCGCTATAGAATACAAATAGTTCTACATTCCTACAGGTTAGCTCAGCTTATAGAATAGTAAAGTCAAGACTTACAAAATTATAGGCAATCAGGGCGTTTAGCAACAAAGCAGTCAAGACAAGCAATGTTTATAAACACATCAATTAAATAATCATATTCAAAAATAAAATGAATTGTAGCTATAACCAAATGCGGTGCACCTCTTTCTTAAAGAGTGCAGATTTAGTGGGATAAAAGCTACTGAGTATTGATTATATTGAGCGGTTATGGGCTTTTTATGGGCACAAACGCAGATCTCAAGTTAGATCTTCTTCTCTACTCTTTTTGACTCAACAACTGTGACATCAACTCTGTTTGACAACAACAGCTTGCCAAGGCCACCGGCCTTCCAGCTCAACTTCCAAAGACCAACTTAGGAACGTTCGCACCAGCACAATTAGTGCCAAGACAAGCACCGATTCCATTGTTGGGGCCACTCCCACTGTGCGGATTATATCGCCAGCAACGAGAATTTCGAGTCCAAGCAAAATTCCTTTGCCCAGATTTTGCCTGTAGCGCCGGTAGCTATCAATAATTCTGAATGAACGCAAATAGCATATCGTCGAAAGAATAATGCTAATCACAATCACAGCAACACCGACAACGTCGACATAGCCACCTATAAGCTCGATCACATTGTGAAGATAAGGCATTTGAATCAGACTTACTCAATAGAAACAAAAGACGAGAACGAATGCAGAAACGCTGCGAACACATTATGCCACCTGCACACCAAAAATCAGTTTTTCTACTGGCACAAATTGAATGCAAATCTAAAGTTAAACTCTTAAAGTGATTCTGAGAAGCTGCCACGTGCTTGTTAGTTCCAAAACCAATACTTATGACGAGACTGGCTAGGCGAAATCAATGGCCTAGCCAAAAGGTCATGGAAAAGTCACGGCCGACTGGTTATTTTAAAAGTAGACAGAGGCTGTCGAGAAAAACGCTTTTCTGTGTATAAAGAGTCAAAGGAGAACTTTTCGTGTCAGACGCTCCAAAAAATGACGACAAAGCAAAGAAGGGGACATCCGCTCCTGATTCTGCTTTGCACCTCAACAGCGAGCAGATGAAAGGCCTCCAGCAGACTGCAAAACTAGAAACAACCCTTTTCGACCTCGCTCAAAAGTCTTTGGCAGAACGCGGTCGTGTGAACGGTGAACAAAATACAAAAGATAAGGTTTACCTTGAGCTAAACCGCGTCATGAGTCTGAATAATTATCCCAAGGCGCATCTCGACGGAATCACCAGCATCTCAGACAAAGACCTGCCCAAAGCCTGGAACAACGTACAGACAGATCAGCAGTTCAAGCTTTATGATGGACAGCAGGCTAAGCCAGATGCCAAACCTGAGATTAAGCCAGGTGCCAAACTAGAAGTTAAGCCGGCGGTTAAACCCGAATCTCCAGATTCAGCTCTGGTCGAGCGTCTAAAGCAAAAAATCAAAGACGAGACTAGCACTTTACCTGTCGAGCTGGGTGAAGGCTATTTTCAAGTCTGGAAGCGCATGCACCCAGATCATAGCGATGACCAAGTTAATAAAGAAGCTCATCGCATCAAGAAAATAAACGGCGGACGTGAAGTCTTAATTGTTGGTGAGCGTTTGCCTACAGCCACTGAAGAAGACCGGGCTCGCGAACTAGAGAAGCGTTTAAAAGATGCAAAAGACGCGGCCACAAAACAGGAAGTGCCAAAACCCGATGTCAACAAGCCTGAAGAGAGATACGTACCTCTAGACCCAAAAAAAGATCCAGTAGAAAAAGTTCCGCCTGCTAAAGATCCAGCAACCAAAGACCCGGCCGAAAAACCTAATGCCGCCCCTACACAGCCACCTATAGAACTACCTACCGACCCGGCAAAAATGCCAGCGCCAGCCGACACTGGCCCCGACTTGGGCTCCATATACCGCGACCTCAGCCAACAACACCACCAAGCCCTTAAAACCTTCAAGCTGAACGAGCAAGACCAAGGGTTCATTGGTAAAACTTTTGACGCCGCAAAAAATAACATCGGAGCCAGTGGTGAAGGACGCCCTTGGTACGATCCTAAAAGCATGTGGTCCGGACTATTCGATAGCGATGTCGGCTCTAAGGCTACTGAGCAAAAATTGACAGTCGAGAAAGATAAACTCGACCAGCTTAAACAAGCAGCAGAAGCGAAAGACACGCCTAAATTTGCCGCCATCTATAAAGAGATTACCGGCAAAGATTTTGACCCTAAAGCAGATCTTAAAGTAGAAAAGCCAGTGGCGACAGGCTCGCAAGCGGCTCGCGCTTTTGACCAGTCGCAGCACAATGGCGTCGATGCCATAACCGACATCGGCGTAGCACTCACCGTGGCTGCCACGTTGAGATCTGGCAAACTGGGTATGAGCGAAACCATGCTGCGAGCCACCTCGAAAGGAGCTTTAATTGGTGGCATCACCAAAGCAGGTTTGATGCAAGCAGACGGACATTATGCCAGTCTCGGCCACGATCTTGCCATCGGTTCTCTCATGGGAGTGACAGTACCAATTGGCGAATTAGGCGGAGCACAACTGAGCCGGGCCCTTGGCAAAAAATTTGGCTTGACGGTCACCGGTGATTTGCTCGGTGCTAAAATCGAGACTCACGGTGCCACCATTGGCACTAAGCTTTTAAGTGCGGCAGCCAAGTCTGGCACATCTGGTAGCATATTTGGTGCCATCGAAAGCCCCGGAAGAGAAGCAATAAATGCCGTTGAACAGGGTCGCCCTATAACAGTTGGCGATCTCGCCAAAGCTAGCCTGAAAGGCTCAGTAGTAGGTTTCTTGGGTGGAACAGTTCTTGGTGGCGCAGTGGATGGTGTCAGCAATGGTTTTCGCGCCTACCGCCCCGGCGCTGTTACCAATATCAAGAGCACCATCAATGGCGTAGATGTTCCATCATCTGGTACGGTCGGCCTCGCCGACGCTGCTAAAATTCTCAATACCGACGCTAGCAAACTGGCTCAGTTAGCCGCAGAAAGACCCTATGAAGCTGTCTCTAAAGCAATTGATTTGTATGAAAAGACTGGCCTTAACATCAAAAAAGCTGACCCTCTAACTGGTGAAAGTATTCTACCGAAGGGGTTTGATGATGCCCTTTCAACAGTACAAAATGTCGATCTGCTCACTGCTGACGCGAGCCTAAAACTCAGCGGAAAAGTACGAGTAGTGCAGGCTACCGATGAATATTTGGCGACCAATCCAACGGCCGTTAAAGAGCCATTAGCGAGGGTAGTGGCCGACCCCAACTATCAAGAAGTAGTCAAACTAAAAACAGCTGAGGGCGGCCAAACCGCTGCCGATGCCTTTGAGCAAAACTTCCGCCAAGGCTTTGAAAAAGATCTTAAAACCACAATGGCAGTCAGGCAAGTAAACGCCAAAGGCTTAGAGCCTGCCGAAGCATTAAAATCTTCAAGCCCTGAAGTAGAAGCCGCGTACAAGCAGAAAGCAGCCGACTATTTCAAAGACATGACTGACCCAGCCAAGCGTCAAAAATTGAACGAATTAGTAGATGATATCTACGGCAAGTTCAATCCTGAAGGCTTGAGCAAGGGCAATCTAGAGAATATTCTCAGCGGCGTGCCGGCAGCAGACAGAGAACTAGCAGTGGCGCTACTTCACGAATCGGCAGGCACATCGTCAGATAGTATTCTCAAAGCTCGTTTTCAAGCCCTCAAAGGTGACATTGCCGACCAAGTTGGCTCGTCAGCACCAGACAATGTTTATACCCTCTCTGCTGATTCGTCGGCCAATTTGCTTGGCTACTTGTACCGCAAGAGCAACAGCATGAGCATGAGTATGCACAACATCGACAATCTCGTTGAGCAAGTGCAGAAAGGCAACGTCCCAAACAAAGTTGTTCTGTTCGACGATCTATCTAGCTCAACCATGTCTCCCTCTACCATTGAAGCCTTGAAGAAAGTACCAAAGGTATATGTCGTTGATGTGGGCTCATTTGAGCGCGCCATTAACGTTATCGACATTGCTAAAGGGCCGCAGGCTGTAACCGAAAAACTATCAGCTTTGCTTGCCGAAGCCAAAGCCATCAAAGCAAAAAATCCAGGTATGCTCGATTCAGGTGTGGCCAAACAAACCATGCAAGAAAGCGTTGATGCCGCCGCCAAAGCCATTGGTCCAAATGTTCACGTGATTAGACCATCGCAAAACATTCTGGTTCCAAACGCCACCACTGCCGGTGAGCTGGCCAAGATGAGCGACGTTGATGCGCTGCACGCACAATACAATGTGCCCAAAGCTTCAAAAGAACAAATTGCCGATTTCCTCTCAGGCTATGTCGGCGAAGAGCGGGAGCTAGCCGCGCGCATGCTGGCAGAAGGAGCGGTGCACAACTCATTCCCTGTAATGGTAAAAAAAGCCGTTGACCTGCACACCAAACTCTCAGCGGCCTTAAAAGAAAACGGCCTCGGCATGAGCGACTTACTTGTAGTGTCAGACAAAGACCCAGGCGGCAGCACACACTTGGTCAGCTATTTATTTGGCAAAGCTAACGGCCTCTCGGCAGAAAACTTCGTCTCTAATCAGCGTCTCAACAAAATGATTGCCAGCGGGCAGGCAAAGGGTAAAGCCGTTGCTTATTTTGATGACACTATCTATTCTGGCTCACAAATGGCTAGCAACTTAGAAGGCAATATCTCAAGCTTGATGCCCTTCAAGAAAGTCTTCGTAGCTAGCTTAGGTGCTTACGAACAGGGCGTCAGCAAAATCAAGGGCACCCACTTAGGCTCTCTGGGCAAAGTAGAAGTGGCAACTTCGAGCACACACCAACCATTCTATTCACAGAACCATCCATTCTTCTCCAAATTAGGCTCTAGCCAGCAGTATACTGTCAAAAACATTGGCGGCTCAGAGGGATTTGGCAACGTTCAGGGTTCATTGATTTGGTCTTACATGTACCCAGACAACAATCTCACTTTCTTCGGCTCGAAGTTCTCTGGCTCAGTATTGCGCTTGCCAGGGCCTTAACGCTAAGCAAAACATTGGTCGTTGCGATTTAACCAGTAATGCTATGTCAGATGCAAAAGCTAGTGAGAAAGGCGACCGCCAAGACCGTTCGCCTGAACAAGTCCACAGCCCCGATGCCCAAGAGTTTCGGCTAGCCAATGCTGGCGACATGGTTTCCGTTGAGAAGCAGCGCAGTAATTCCAGCGATGGATCGCTTAGAAAATACAGTGCTGAGCACATAGCTGCTCAAGAGGCTAGCATAGAGCTTGTCTATGAAAACAAAACAGCTTCGAGATCAGAAAAGAAAACAGAGCGTGAGCTGCTTCGAGAAATTGCTAACAAGCCTGAGAACGTTAACACTCAGGGATTGGAGAGTATAGCCAAAGACCAAAGCCTGCCTGAAGAAAAGCGGGCACTGGCAGGCATGATCCAAGATATGCGTATCCAGTCAAAGGCACTCGGTACGCCTACTGACGCCCTGGACGCCTATGCCCGAGAGGCCCTACAGGCTGAGCTTTTAGCTAAGTCAAAAACACAATCGTCTCAAATTGATGATCAAGAATCCTGCGGATCATTTTCTTATGCTGTCGAGAAGAACAGCATGAAGATTGCTTCTCGCACTTATTCCGCCGAGCTGTTGTTCGCTCAAGGCAATTTGCAAAACCCGATTGTGAACGATGCCACTAACGCTAGGGCAACCGATGCCGTAAAAGAAAAAACGCTGCTTCATGGCTATGTGAGCGAGCCAGACGCATGGACTAACGTCGCGGCATTGCCAGAAAAGACCCAGGCGGAGGTTATCCTGACTGCTATCCGGGCTCATACTGAGCACTGGGGCCAGGAACAGGCTGAGCGCCAAATTGGAGCGCTTATTGGCGTTACGCAGGGTGTGGGCGCTATTTTGCAGGACGTAGCAACAATCTCTGATTTTAGCCATGCGTGCTTAATTGGGGATAAAGAGACTGCCGCCAAAATGGGAGAAGATTTCGGCAACAGCATGGCTCGCTCTTATATTGCCGGAGTCAATGTTTTACAGGTGGGGTGTTGATTCCGGGCGGCACCGTCAAAGTCTTGAAGGCTGCCAAATTTTCCGAAGTTCTGCCTAATATCGGCAAAATTGCCGCCAAAGTTGGCAGTGAGCTTTCCGAGCTGCCAGGTGATGTAAAAAGGGCCGGTGTAGCTATTAAAAACCTGGTCAATCAGACTGAAATGGTCACACCTGACGGCCAGGTGATTAGTACCAATCCTCATGTTTTGATGAATCAGGCGGACGATTTGGCTGAAGGCGCCAGGCGATCTGAATCTCTGCTGCCAGGAAAAGTTCAGCCCCACGTAGCGGATGTTGATGAATACCTTGAGAAAATGCCTAAACGGCTACGGGTTAGAGATAAAACTGCCGGAATTTTGGTTGCTGGAGAACACGAGGTAGAATTACTCAGCGGTAAAGTCGGCCCAGCTCAAACAATTCCAAGTAAAAGCAGAGGCTTTGATATGGTCACAAAAACGCATGCAGAAGGGCACGCTGTGGCATTCATGATACAAAACAGACTTAAGGAAGCAAGGCTTTATATAAATAACTCTAGCATTTGTGACCCTTGCGAAAGGATATTATGTAGAATGCTTCAGCCCGGGAGTAAGCTTGAACTGGTTCTGCCTGATGGCACATTGAGAGTATTCGTCGGAGATCCGCTATGAAGGTTCAATTTGTCGATTTCTCACTGGAACGGCGACCTGAGCGCACTTTCCAAACTACAACTGAGTTGACTTCCTTCCTTCGTCAATTGCAAAGTGAGGAGCCGTCAGCAGGAGAGCTGGTTGGTGAAAATGGATATAAGCTGACTGTCGGCATTGATGGCCAGGTTGCTTTTGTCCAGTACAGCAACACAAACGGCGATCCGCCATACTTGGTTGCGCAAGCCCGCACCATAGTCACTAAAAAAAAACATGATTTTATTGTGACCGGCAGTCCTACGGAAGTTGATGGCAAGTGCTGTTTGCCATTTTCTGAGTTTGAGAAAGTTGTTTGTGATTTTATGGAAACTGGCCAGAAGAGTCCGTTTGTTGAATGGGCCGACGCCTAATTATCTGGTTTTTGCTAGAGCACGTTGAACCGATGAAGTCGTTACCGAAAGCTCTTCTTCAGAGCTAAGCATCGGCTCCGAGGTCTTTCGGGACTTTGACTGGATCTTTGATTGAACAGATACTTCAATCTGAGAGGAAAATGGGTGTGAAAATAATGGCACTGAATTTCGCGCGAAAGGACACGGAACATGTCAATGATTTGAGACAGATTTTTTTTAGAGTTTAAGCTTTTTCGTAATTTCAAAATGCCGAGATCAGAGTTCTTAGACTGCCCCATAAATCAGATTTATGCGCTGTAAATTCCAAAAAGCCCATAGACTGG
>JBBRMD010000095.1:0-15670 GCA_038231015.1 Candidatus Obscuribacterales bacterium | reverse complement strand
TTGACCAGACGGTGTCGTATGTGGTATCAATTGAACAGGACACAACTGACGCAGAGACGATCTTAGTTAACTAATAAATCGGTCCAGAGTTTCGGGTCCATCACAGGAATCACTTTTGCGCAGTCTATAGTCAAGGAATTCAGCTAACTCTCTTACCACAGTTTTTCATTCATATGGGTGCAAAGGCGGGACAAGATTTAGCTGACGGATTTAGCCGCATTATGGCTGTTAAAGTGACTTTCGGCCTGTTCGCTGTTGGCTGTGGTTTGTTTGTTCTAAAAGATCAATTCGTCGCCAAGGCGGGTAACCGGAGTGCAAAAAACATGCAATATCTTTGCTTGTTTCTTATGGGTTTGATTGCTGTTTTGCTTGGCTATGCACCATACTCTTTAGCGCTAGATTATCTACCCTGCCTTGATAGTGGCTATAACAGGATCAATCAGGCCAGTTCCCTCGGTGCGTCTATTTGCCTCGCGGCATTTATATGCGGGCTTGCCCACCTTGTTGTGCGCCGCTTCACTTATCAAAAAATAGGTGTCGCCCTATTTCTTCTGCCATTAACGGGGCTTTTTGTATTGGCTAGTTGGCAGTATTCAAAGGCTTGGTTGGCGTCTTCCGTAATGCAGAATCGTATTATTTCGCAGATAAAAAATCACTCAGCTCAGATTAAGTTGGCAGACAGTCTTATTCTTGCTGGTTGTCCGCGTTATGTAATGTGGGCACCGCTTTTTGATTCAGTTTGGGATTTTCGTTCAATGCTGCGAATCGTGCTGAACGACCACGAGGCATCGGGCGGGGTCGTATCAGATCGTATGAAGATAGAAGGCGAACAGCTCAAAGATTTGTTTGGCCAGCAGTTGCTGGGAAAGTATGATTTTAAAAACATGGTCATTCTTGTCCCAAGCGGCGAGGTAATATATAGAGTCAATAATGCGCAAGAGTTCATTGCCATTGTTCAGCGCTATGGCTTCGGGTTTGATCTTGAGCAGACCACAATAGATCGCTGGAAAGTTGAGCTGAGAGCAAGTCAGGGTGACAGAAAAGACTAATATTGTTCATAATCCGCTTTCTCAATCGAATGCTGCAGCTTCGAATTCATCACTGTTTAATCTGCTGCGTCACTTTTGTGGAAGTGTTGTTTGCTTAACTCTATTCGCTTTATTCTTGGTTGAAGGTGTTGTTGCACTTGCCAGACCACTGACACAACTGAATGGCACCGGCTTAACTTCCCTTAGCCAGTACTATGTTGTCTCCAAACTGCCGCAATTCTTAAACTCGAACAGCTCGCCCAATGTGATTATGACTGGCTCGTCACTGTTTCTTCATCCCGCCATCCGCTGCGATGATCGTTTGAACGGACGACTCACTCGCTATGATGCACTCTACATTCGCGATGTTATTGATCCGTATATTAGCTGTGAATACCTTGCCAGTTTGATCAATAAGACGACTGGAAAAGCTGTTAAGGTCACCAACCTAGCTACAGCCGGCGCCTTGTTTTCTGATCAATATATGGTGTTCAAGAAATGCTTAGCCAAAGGCAAAAAACCAGAAGTTGTTGTATGTGATATTTCACCGCGCTCTTTTCTTGATCGAAATCAATCTGAGTTAGAGAAAACACCGGTCTATCTGGTTATGGCTAATTACTTAAGTCTAGAAGATTTACTTGAGGCTAAAGCAAGTTTGGCTTCGATAATGCAATCTGTGGTTGGCTCGAGATGGAGCTATTTGAGAGACCGTTGTGAATACCGCGAAGTTTTCGAAAACTTTGCCTGCCGAATAAGCAATCGCCCGGGCGATCTATTTCACGCTCAGCAAAAAGGGGCAGAAAACAGCAAAGAAGAGATTCCTATTATCCAGCCAACCGCAAAGGATGAAGCTAAGTCTGGACCTGTATACACTCCCAAGCCTTTTGATGAGCGTGATTTGAACTACTACAGAAAGGTGTACTTGCCAATCGACTGGAATATGTATGGCAAAGAAATGGAATTTCTTCGTCTCTACCTAGCGATGGCTGAAGCAAAGAAGATTTCGGTCGTGATGGTGCAAATGCCCATACCTCAGGCCAATCGTGCCCTTTTGCCAGAAGACCTAATCGAAAAATACACTTCTGATGTCGCCGAGTTGGCAAAGAGATACAAGGCGACTTTGGTTGAACCGGCAAAGTCTGCTCAATATGGTAGTTCTGACTTTGAAGACAATGCCCACCTAAATGCTGAGGGTGGCGAAAAGCTATTTAAGGCAATTGAGCCGGCAATCAGTGCTGGACTTAATTAGCTTGTTACTTTGAACTCTGCGTGCCTTGGTCTCGCGAGTGGGCTTGGATAGCCAGATATGAGGTTAAGGCGGTAAAGGTGGTGGACCTGGCGGCGGTGAGGCAGGCGTGTCAGGTTTCTGTTCCTGTGCTTTTCTTATAGCCTCTGCCTCTGCTGCCTGCAACACTTGCGCGTTATAGTTAGCGACTGATTCAGCGTCGTTGGAATAACCTTACTTGCACCTGCCCAGGCTGGGCAGGTGCAAGTAAGGTTCAACGACACAAGCATAGTTGCGCTAAGGCTTAGATTTAGTATTCGGTTGATTTTCAATGGTGTCCTGTTGACCAGCTTGGGTAAAGTATCAACTAGGCAACAGTGCAACTTCTTGTCAACGACGCGGTGCCCTAATGTCTTCTTACCTTCGTAAGCACCTATGATTTACCTGCGTATGATCGAGAGTCGTTTTGTCACGTTTAAAAAATATAGTTAGCTTCGAGAGAGCCTTGTCCTTGGTTGCAACAGTTCGTCTTTTTGCCGGAAGTGTTATTGGTCTAACGATACTGGTCTTAATTCTCGTTGAAGTTTTTATTGCTTTTGAACGGCCACTAATTAAGCTGAATGCCACGGGCTTGACTCCACTTAACCAGTACTATGTTGTCTCCAAGCTGCCTGAATTTCTCAATTCAAATAGCTCTCCTGATGTGATTATGACTGGTTCTTCCCTGTTTCTTCATCCGGCCATTCGCTGTGATGTTCGCTTTAATGGCCGGCGTACCCACTATGATCCTCTCTATATTCGCGACGTTATTGACACTTATACTGGTTGTGAATACCTCACTGACTTAATAAGAAAGGCATCAGGAAGAACTGCCAAAATTACCAATCTCGCCACTGCTGGCGCGCTTTTCTCAGACCAGTAAATGGTCTTGAAAAATGTATTGCTAAGGGAAAGTCGCCAAAAGTTGTTGGTTGCGATATTTCGCCGCGCTCGTTTCTTGATCGAAATCAGTTGGAGATTGAGAAAACCCCAGTCTATCTCGTCATGGCTGACTATCTCAGTCTGGATGATTTGATTGAAGCGAAGGCAAGTCTGGCTTAGTTTCGCCAGTTCTAATGAGGCAGTTAACGCGGCGGCCGTGGGGGTGGTGGCGGTGGCGGTGGCGTCTCTTGGGCTGGAGCCGGCTGTTGCTTTTGCTGCTTCAAAAATTCGTTAACTAGGGCAGCCTTTTGCAGATCTTCCTCGATTGCGGACAAGCCTTTGCCAGCCCAAGCTTGTCTAGCAGAGCCGAGAGAGCATGTTGCCGCAATGAGTAAGGCCAGAGCTGTAGTTTTTGTCTTCACAGAAATTTTCGAGGACTCCAATGATGTCTGGTAATCGATGACATCATTCAATTATATGTAGACTTTCGATTGATTGCGAATCTTGACATCGTTCTTGCTTTCTATTTTAAGTGACATCTTGTTGCAAAGGGTGTGGCTGATTGATCGCAGAAGCGCCAGGTTCCATGCGTTCGATATTTTCAAGCTGGCAGGCTTTTAACAGAGCTTTAACAGCTTGTGTTTCGCGCTTTTTGTCAGACTCAACTATTTGCGCACTGATTCTAGCGAGCGTGGACCGCACAATACTGCTTGATAGCGACTTTGGCAGCCTGCGCAAAATAATCGCCTGCACTTTAGCGAAGAATAGCTCGGGGTGCTGTGCTAGGTATTTCAGCCAATATTTCAGCTTATACCTCAATGAATGTAAGTACTGAAAGTCGTGAAGACCCTGATCGTACGAGTAGATAAGCTGCACAAAATCTGAGAGTGACTGCTCAGCGCTTTTTCTGTACAGTGCAGATACTTTCGCACTGTCATATTTGCTAATGGCGAGCTTGTAGCTAGCGACTGCTTCTTCGGCAATTACCTTTTTCTCGTAGAGTTTGAGAGCTTTTTCGCGGGCTTTTATCCCCATGGCTCTTCTTCTGTCGGCATTATTGACCAGTGAAATAATGCCGTCCGCTAAGGCTTTACTGTCTTTGATAGGCACGACCAAGCCGGTTTCGCCTGCTTCTATATATTCTGGGGTACCGCCTCCGTTAGAGCCGATTACCGGTTTGCCAGATGCTAAAGCTTCAAGCACTGTATATGGTGCGTTTTCGTAGAGGGAAGGTACTACGCAGATATCGGCGGCGCGATAGTATGAGGGCATCTCGGTCAGAGGCACGTGGCTTACAAAGTTTACGGAGTCAAGAGTGCCAGATAGTGTTAGCTGATTTTTCAAATCTGCCATTACCGATGTATTACCTGCTGCAGTCAAGCTGTCAGCTCCGACAATTGTGAAATTCACTTGAGGGCAGACAGCTAAAATTTGAGGTACTGCATCGATTAGATAGTGAATGCCTTTGCGTTCTTCTAAACGACCAGCAAAAAAGACATTCACGTGATCAGCGTTTTTTGCAGCAACACTGCCTTCTGGTGTGAATCTTTTTGTGTCTACGGAGTTTCGTACAATTTGAATATTTGAGATGTCGATACCAGTATCAGAGGCTACATAAGACGCTAAATTGATACTGGGCGAGGATAATAGGTCGGCTTCTAGCATGGCCATTCTTTCGAGAATACAGACAAAGCGTTGGTCAAAATTGACCTTGATATTCGAATAGCCCTCACGTACAAACTTAGAATGTGGAGTGTGTAAGCGCACCACAATTGGGCATATTCTAGTCAATGCGGGGAAGAGCGCCTCTGCTAGGTGTTCCGGCGCTTCTATCACGTCGAAAGGGTTAAGCGAGTGTACTTCTAAGAACTTTCTCCAGAGTGCCAGAGCGGCCTTCAGTAAAAAGTGCGTGTGAGGCAACGAGACTTTTATTGCTGACAGTTCGTCTAGCAGATTGCCCCAAGCAGCCCGGTGCACCCGAATAGTAGAGGTATCGTTTAAGTCACCGGTTGGTGCCACATCAACAGTCGACTCTTTCTTACAGATAGAAATTATTTCTACGTCGTGACCGGCTTCAAGCAGGGCTTGAGCATGTTGGTAGGTGTAAGCACCAATTCCACCCCAGCCTGTTTCTGGTGGATATTCTCGCGAGATTAAGCAAATTCGCAGTGGTAAGGTCTCCTAGTATCTTTTTCTTCGTAACAGATGCCTTCTTAAGAATAGCTGATTGCTTATGGGCAATAAAGGTACTTCTGACGATGAGGTGATAAAAACTTTAGAAGCTACCAGTCAATTCGATCAAGGCCGCAATCGTTGGATGGTACATTGGCAAGAGTTTAGAGGAACGGTTGCAGTGAATTTGCCGGTCGCGACCAAACAGAGAGACAATAAATGGGTGCTGCTTGCCCTTTGCCTTTTTTTTTCGCTCTCTTTAGCGCTGTGGTGGCTCCTCGATCATACATATCCTCAGTGGGATGCTGCCAATCATACGAAAGCGGCAGTTCACTTTGCTAATTTGCTCAAGCACGAGCATGTACTCAGCTACGCCTGGTATCGCGAGTTTCTCACGGTAGATTACCAGTATCCACTGGTCGTTAATTTTATCAATGGTTTGCTCAAGGTGATCTTTGGTGTCAGTCGATTAAGTGAAGTGGTGGCCTATGTTTTCTATCAACTTATTCTGTTGATAAGTGTATATGGCCTTGCACTGAGCCTCTTCAAAGATAAGTTGACAGCGGCCCTAGCCGTTATTTTTATAAATTGTTATCCGCTGGTCAGCTCGCTTTCACATGTGCAGTTACTAGACTACGCCAGTCTTTGTTTCAATGCGTTTGCTCTATTTGGTATTGCCTTATGGCTCGAGAAACCAGGCAAGAAAGAGCTGCTCTGCATGATAGCTGGTGTGGCTCTGGCCGCTAATTGTAAGCAGATTTCAGCTTTCTTCATTATCGTTCCTTGCCTGTTTCTCTTCTGTCAGTGTCTGCAAAAGCAAAAATACAAAAGGCTCGCTGACTTAGTCATTACTGGTGGTACCACTGCTTTATTATTAGCTCTGTGGGTAGTTCCCAATTTTACGCGTTTGCGTGCAGCACAGGTTGTGAGCAGTGCTGAATGCTTGAAAGAGGGAAGCTATTTAAGCGTGTGTTTAAACCATACGACAAGCTACCTGACAGGTCTCCCTTCAATTCTTTCACCGCTTTTGTTTGCTTTATTTGTACTCTCTTTACTTTTCCTTGTCGTTAAGAAGAGCTCGTTTAAACCTTTTCTATTACCTCTATCGGCTAACTTGGGTGGCATCACCATAATGTGCTTGATTGCCGCTAGCCGCCCAGAGCTGAGATATATCGCTCCTGTCTGTATATCCGCTTCGCTGGTTTCGGCCTTGGCACTTTCTCTTCTTTGGCGCTCAGGCAAGTTAGTGTGTCGAGTGGTAGTTTGTTTTTTTGTCAGTGCGACGCTGTTGCAGTACCTAGTATTCAATTACTCACCCTATCCTGTTTCCCTGCCAGCTGCCTTCGCTTCAAGTTGCAAGGCTTTCATTCAGGGGCCTTTGCCGGAAGGAGCGGTGGACCCGCCATCCAACCCTCTTCCGCCGGGCGATCTTTGGGCTCAAGAATGGGTGGTTGATACTGTCTATGCGGCAGATAGAGGTGCGCGCTTAAATGTATTGCCAAGCATTGCTGAGATTAGTGTGCATACTCTCGAGGTAGTTGCACTCTATAGAAAGTGCCCCTTTGACATAAGCACCTTTAGGCGCTTTACTCTTGGAGGCGACATAGTTGTCTTCAATCAACAAGCAATTGACTACTACAATTGGTATGTAATTAAAAGCGGAAGCCAAAGTGGATTTAAATTTGCCGATAGTATTAGCGAAGGCAATTACAATCGTATTCAATATTACGTTGAGCATTCTGGGGTCTTTTCTTTGGTTGGCCAGCGCCCGTTGCCAGACGGTAGTGTGCTCAGTCTCTATCGACGGCGTTGACCAAAATTTATCTAAAGCGAGTCTTATATTTGTCGCTCATTGAGCTGTCAATCAGCGAGGACGACAGTGCTATCATTGAGCCCGTGCGCTATCGCATTGCCCCAGGGAAGACCATAGATGATTTTCACCAGCGCTGAGTACATTCTCTTCCTTCCAATTATCGTGCTGCTGTTCTGGGTTTTGCCTAAAGTTTGCCGACTGCCAATGTTGTTGGTGGCAAGCTATTACTTCTACATGAGCTTTATTCCACAATTCATCTTGCTCATCTTGCCAATGACTTTGTTCAACTGGCTTTGGGGCAAGTTGATGGTGAAAGATCATGCCAATAAAAAGCTTTTGGGTATTGGCATTGCTGTTAACCTGATTATTCTGGGTGTTTTCAAATACGCTAATTTCTTTGCCGATTCTTTTGGTGCAATGGCTAAAGTTGCCACTGGCAAAGCTATGCACTTCGATTTGCATATCATTCTGCCTCTAGGCATTTCGTTCTTCACTTTTGAGTTTATTCACTATCTTTTTGAAATATATCGTGGCAAAAAGCCAATTGATTCCTTTGTTTTATTCGCTCTCTTTGCAGCTTTCTTCCCTACACAGATTGCGGGCCCGATTAAGCGCTATCCAGATTTTGTCGAGCAGATGCAGGCAGAGAACAAAATCAAGCTTTCTTATTTTGATGAAGGTGTTCCACTCATCATTATCGGTATGGCGAAGAAATTATTGCTTGCAGACAATCTCGCTGTCTTTGTGCAAATGGGTGTTAGTGGTCCTTCAAACTACAGTGGTCTTGAGTTGTGGTTGTTTGCCTATGCTTTCGCTTTCCAGATCTACTTCGATTTCTCTGGTTATACCGATATAGGTCGTGGGTCTGCGATGTTGTTTGGCTATCACATTCCAATTAACTTCAACATGCCTTATATCGCTAGTAATATGTCTGATTTTTGGAAGAGGTGGCACGTTTCACTCTCAAGCTGGTTGCGCGATTATCTTTTCATTCCTCTGGGAGGTTCTCGCGGAACGCGCTGGCAAGTCAATCGCAACTTGTTCTTGACCATGGCACTTGGTGGGCTCTGGCACGGAGCTTCTTGGAACTTTGTAGTTTGGGGCGTTTTTCACGGCCTAGCCCTGATTGTGCATCGTGAGTTTTCTATGTGGAAGGAAAGCACATTAGCCTTGAAGAATTTTCTTGACCAGAAAGTGGTGGCATTTTGTTGGCGCTACTTCTCAATCTTCTTGACCTTCCAAGCTGTTTGTATTGGCTGGGTCTTCTTCCGTATGCAAGACATTGGCTTGGCTTGGGTAATGGTGCGTCGTATGTTGACTCTTCGTCCAATGTTTAGTATGCCTGCACCGGAGCACTTTATCGTGATGAAACCAGACCTGCCAGTGGTGGTGCCGGTGGTGATGATTATGGTGGCACTATTGCTGCTAACCAATTTGCCGATTTCGGCCTTGAATGAGAAGAAAGTCTTCCAAAATCTTCCGGCCTTTGTTAAAGCTGCTTACTGTGCTGTGCTAATTCTGGCTATTGTCACATTCTTGCCTGACACATCGCAGCCCTTTATCTACTTCCAGTTTTAATATAAATTTGCTTTGATCGATTGAACTTTTGCGCCACTCACTGCGTTTATAGAGACATGAGCGTTGCGGAGTGCCCCTTAATGTTTGAGTCAATCTTTATGGTTCTGGTGCCGGCCATTGGTACTTACACTGGCTTTGAATTGACATGTCTTGGCTTTGGCAGTATTTGCTCTGCCTTGTATGTCGTGCTGTTGAGCCTATGGATTGCCAGTGCCAACTAAGCGACCGGTGCTGACCAGCCAAAGCAATCAAGAGTATCGTCGATAGTAAGATTGTTTTCCATGGCGTAAGTAACAGCGATGGTGGCTTGCTCAATCTGAATCAAATTATGATCGAGGTAGGTCTTGCACTGAGCTGCGAGTTCAAGCACTCTCTGGTCGATTAGGTTGGCATCGAAAAGGGTTTTTAAAAGCGGCTGACGGTTTGCAAGAGCAAGTGCTGTAGCGATTTGCAGCTCCTTGTCGGAGAGTAATCCAGCTTTTTTTAGAATATCAGTAACTTCCACTTTGGGCTTTTCTTCCGGGTCTTCTTCGCCCATTTCATTGAGCTGCGAAAGAGCCAAATTGAGTTCTTCATGAGATGTGGCAAATTGGATTTTTTTAACTAGCTGTGCTGCTTGGTCTTCAAAAAGCATGCCTTCGCGAATCATTTTCAGTAAGTGATTGATTGCTTGCATGCAAATTGCTGTGGCGAAACCATTTTCAGCCATTACTTGATCTAATGGTTTGCTTTCTGTTGCTTCAAGTTCGCGCGCTGCCATTAATTGACTTTCGGAGATGGCTCCAGCCATTACCAGCAATTCACCTGGGCCGAATTCATCTTGCTCTGAAGTGGTGGAAATGTTGTTCTCTTTCAATGATTGAGTGAGCGCCACGGATCTAAGTCGTGCTGACTTAAGTGCGTAGATAATTTTGTCGCGCTCAGCTACTCCCCTCCTGATCAGCTGCTGGGCCATTAAGGCTGAGTTGAGACCCGTGCGCGAAATTATCCCGCGGCTAAAAAGCACCATTCCTAGTGGCAAACCTGTTTCTGTCGCTGCGATTAGACCGTCTTCTACTTGCTTTGGTGAAGAGTAGCCCGCTTGCATTAGTATTTCGCCGAGTCGATTGCTCGTTGGTACAGGTTTCGGAGCGGCTTTGGGAGCAAGTTTAAGTAGTGCCTGATCAAGGCTGATGTGTTCGTTGGCAACTAGACCAAGGGCACGAACACCGTGTTCAACGGGAAGGGCCTTATCTTTAATACGAGATTGCACTTCTACGGCTGTGGCTAGAATATTGTCTGCAACGTGACCATGCATTGTCAGAATGCGGCCAATGGGCAGTCTCATTTTAACAGCCAGGCGATTGACCTCGTCTAGAAGGTTAGACTCAATTATGCCACTGCGAACGAGGAGATCCCCGATTTGCAGCATGGCAATGTTGGCGGTTTCCTCAGTCATCAATCTCTCTTACTGGTGCGAGCAAGAACTATTGGGAAGGTGCCTTTCTTTGCTTCATCATGCGCATCTACAGCCGCTTGAATCAAAGTTTCAAGGTCTTCACCGTCGGACGGTAAGTTCGATACACCGAAGGCTAGAGAAAGATTGGCTTTGTCTATACCTGGTGCCAACGGCGTCACTGTCAGTGCATCAAGCACGCGGTTGGCAACGAAAGCCGCCTGTGATGCTTTGGTGTTAGGCATCATGATGGCAAAATCTTGGCCGTAGAAGTGCGCCAAGGTGTCGAGCGGCCGTTTGACCAAGCCGATACGCATGGCTGCGGTTTGTAAGGCTTGAACAGGCAGCGGATCTTTTTCGATGATGCCGCTACTGCCAGTACGTTTGAGCATCAGCTCGAAAACAACAAGAGACATTGGCCAGTTGTAGGCTTCGTAACGGTAATATTCATACTCCATGAAGTAGAGCAGAGCTTCGCAACTCATCAGACCAGTGTCTGTGCGAATGAAGTTGTAGGCCAGATTTTGGATGATGGTTTTTGATTCGCCAAGGAAATCTAGAGCGCCACCGCGGGTGGCGGCAGGCGGTTTAATTTCTATGAGGCCACAATAGAGCAAATTGAATAGTAGCGGAGCCCATTGGGTCTGCTCCATAGGGCGGTCTCTTAGCAAGTCGGTAAAGGTAGTCTTGTGCTTGAGCGCTTCGTAGACATCTTTTTGCGTATTGAAATCTAGAGGCACTCCTTTTGAGAGCATCAGCTTCAACTCTGGCTCACCAAGATTCTTTTGCTTCTGGGTAATGGTCGACTCGTAAACTAGACCGGCTTTTTCCAGATGCTTAAGTTGATCAAGTAAGGCAATTCCTTCCATTACAGAAGATTGCAAACTTTTCTCGACCGATTGCATCTCGGTGCGAACGCCAGGTTTAAATAAGAAGGTACCTGAGCGCCAAGTTACTAACTCTTTGATTGCCTCATCGCCTCTATTATTAGAGGTTTGAGCATCTTTAGGAATGCCGTTTTCAAAATACACGTGGCCGACTGCTGCCGGGCCAACAACTTCTAACTTGCCGGTTACTTGTTGCATGCCAATAGTCGTCAGTACATTATTCATCGGGTTCTGTTCGATAGTTCCTTCTATCGAATTGGCTTTTACCGGAGCTGCTGCAATTGTCGCCGGAGCTTCAGAAAAGAAATCGGCTGGCAGTGTGCCCTCAGGCATACTATGAGCGCCGCTAGAATTGATTGCCGGTGCTGGCTTTTGCGAAGGGGTAAAGCCATTGTTTTGCGGAGCTGGCTGAGTAGCGGGCTGGGGGAAGTTGCCAGTGGGATTGGCCGCTTGCGCTTGCTGAATCGCTTGGGCCATGCCAGTGCTCTGAACGCCAGACTGAGACATTTGTTGGAAGCTACCAGTCTGAGGACTTTGAAAATTTCCAGTCTGTGGGCTTTGAAAATTACCAGTTTGCGGACTTTGAAAATTGCCAGTTTGTGGACTTTGGTGTCCACTTGTCTGAAACGAATTATTGTTGTTCTGATTCGTACTTGCTTCTTCAACTGTTCTCCAGCCGTCGGTAACCGATGAAGCAGGTTGGTTGAAAGTGCCAGTTTGAGGCTGCTGGGGGAAGCTCTGACCAGTCAGTTGACCCGAATTAGTTACCTGCGCCGCTCTTTGCGATGTTGAGAAGTTACCAGATGTACTTGCATTTCCTGAGATAGAGGTGCCAGGAGGTGACATCGCCGGTATGCCCTGTCGAGTGCCGAAAGAACCGCTAACAGAGGGATTAAATGACCCAGTGGAGTTCACTGCCTGAACTGTGCCGGTGGTTTTTTGGTGAGCGACATCAAGCATAGCTACGACGTCGTAAATCATATGGACGTCTGAGGTTTCAAAGCGCCAAACCATTTTCGATTCGCGTCCATTGTTTTCCCAGATGTTCCAGATCGGATGCGGAGTTACTCTGTCGAACTTGACATGTATGCTGTAGCTGTGGCTAGAGTTTGGCACTTGCCATACAAGCTCAACTTCGCGGGCGCGGTTTTCGCGGGCCTGCTCGTAAAGCCCCGTCAGCTCCTTAACGCCAGGGGCATTAGTCTGCTTCGGTAGCCTAATTTTCGACTGGTCTGAGCCTCTGCCTGGACGAAACATATGTAATTCTTCATTAGTAAGTTAAGTATACTAGTTTAAGGTACCACGGCAGCATTGACATCAATCGTAGTCAATATGCTTCAGGAACCGTCACTTTTGCTGTTATCGGTCATTCCTTTTTTATTGAATGCGGCTAGCCGAATTTGAGCTTCACCTCAGGCTATATCATTGACCTCGCAATCGAGGTCGGCGGTGATTTTGCACCATCGGCTGGCAACGTGACCTAATCGGCAGTTGACAGCAGTCGGCAAGGCCAAGGTTGTTTCGGAAATGGGGAGCCATCTAGATAAGACGAAGAAGACTCCTGAGCAGCAAAAACAAACGTCGACAAAAGTGTGGCAGTAGACCAAAAGCTATTTCCATCGGCAGCAGAAATAGCATTTCAGCATCAAGGCTGCTAAAGAGAGTAATTGCATCCAGATAGTTAGAAAACAGCCCGTAGCGGTGCTTATCCACTCTTACCTCGATAAATGCTTATTCTTAGGCCGGGTAGTGTTTATCATTACATCCCCTGGCAGGGTGTCTTACTAAAGCAATTCTTTCGCGGCTCTCATGGGAAGCGGCCATGCTTGTGTTAGCATCTTGGCATTCTTAAGTAAAAAACAATCAAGTTGGAACGGCAAATTGGCGCTATTTCGAAGTACATTTTTGTTGACTTTTGCTCTGGTCATAGTTCTTGATGTTCTGTTTGCTCATTTTCGACCGCTGCGCTTTTTTGACGTCACAGAATTCGTTCCCCTTGAGCAAAATCCGCTGGTGTTCAAGCTTCGAAACTTTTTGGACAATCCCTCATACAATCCGCAGATCTTGATGCTAGGTTCTTCACTCATTCTTTTTCCTTCCACTAGAACTGATGAGGAAATGGAGTCAAAGCCACATAGATACGACTCTTGGTACGTACGTCATCGCATCAGCGCTGACACGGTGCCTCGCTATTTCACCAAAAAGCTTGAAGGCGAGATAAAGACTAAGGTAGAAATTTGCAACTTAGGAGTGCAAGGGAGCATTGTCAGCGATCAAATGCTCATTCTGCGCAAAGCACTTGATTGGGGAAAAAAACCAAAGTTAGTAATTCTTGAATTAGCACCGCGTTCGTTTTTGGACAACGGACACAAGCAAATAAGAAACACACCGGTGTTTCAGGTATTGGCAGATTTTTCTGAAGCCCCACCACTGTGGAAAGATGGTCGCTTGAATAAGCAGGCACTAGCGACTTTGCCGGGTTTGATTTCATATTTCTATCGCGTAAAAGCTGACTATCGCTCGCTTATCTGCAATATTGTGGCGTCTTCTCTAAATAGGCCCGTAAATAATTGGGAGGCGGAGAATAATGTTCGTCGGCCAAAACCGATTTCCTTGGTGAATCCTGAGATGGAGTGGCAGGCAAGTGAGAAGCCGCTGGGACCTAAGTACAGCGATCTCGCAATGTATGAAAACGTGTATAATCCACCCGATCCTGAGTTTTTTGAATCTGAGAAGAAAGATTGTTTGGCTTTACTTGCGCAAGCGAATAACCATGGTATCAAAGTGATCGTAGTGGACATGCCGATAAGCAGCCCTAATCGTCTTTTACTCGATAAACAGTATCAAGTGAAGTATCAGCAATTTATCAACCAAATTGAAGAAGAACAGAAGATACCGGTTGTGCACTTGTCTGGTAGTTCTGAGATTAGCGATGCCGATTTTGAAGACTCTGCGCACTTAAACGCCGCTGGTGGCAAGAAGCTGTTTGCTGCTCTGGTGGCTGCTATTAAAGCTATCGCTGCTAAGCAAGATTTGGTGTTGCAACCCTAGTGACCATAATGAAACACTATAGCGAACCGATCTCAAAGGTTATAACCATAGTTGTTCCTGCCTTGATTTCGCTAACTCTTTCATTGTGGTATCAATTGCGTGTCTTTGATACTCACGTCGTTTTCATCTTTGACTCAGCTCACTATTTTCTCGCTTCTTCAGAGGCACTTGCGGTCCTAAGTGCAGTTTTTTCCGGGCAGTTTCCCACCGTTGCCACTTTGACAACTGAGCCATCATTTGTCTCAAATATCATGCTGGACGGACCAGTGATGCCTATTCTTGGTGCTCTAGCTTTTCTTATAGCAAAGCAGCCAGGGTTGGCCACGTCTTGGCCTGTGATTATATTCGCCCTTGCTACTCTTAACGCCATCAGTACGGCTTCAGTTTCGTTTATTGCCTTACACCTAAACAGTTCAAGGAAGCTCGCCTTTGCTACTGCTTGTCTCTTTGCCGCATATCCTACTTCCATTACTTCGGCAGGTAGATTCTTAACCGAACCAGTTGCAACCTTTGTCTTGCTCATCGTGTCGGTTGCCAGTGCTGTTATTGTCTCTTGTCGAAGTCGAAAGATTCTAATCTTATCTTCTTTGATTGCTGGCTTGTCTTGTGCTGTTGGCTTCTTATTAAAGCCAGCTTTGCTACCTGCTTGGGCCATATTAGTGCTTACAGCCTTCTTCTTCCGCCATCGTGCCAAGGCGCCTTTACTGGTGCCAATTGTTGCTGTTTCAGTCTCTGCTGTGATGGTTCTAGCAAGTTGGATCGCATTTGCGAAAATCGCGACTAATCATTTTTATCTGATGCCCCAGCGTCAACCAGCTTCAAATGTTGCTCAAGGTCACGAACTTGAAACTGATGGGCGCGGAGCCATGGGCTACGATTCGCCAACACTCAAGGTGGCCGATTCAGCCGATTCGCGCACGATTCTTCTCAAAGCTTGGAGGCTTCACCCTCAGCAGATATCCAACCTTTATTTGCGTAAAATGACCAGAACACTTGGCTTTGCCTGGAATGATTTTAAGCAAAAAGTGTTTGGACTCAATATCGAGCAACAAGATTTTCTTCATGCTATTTTTCTATCTTTTGCCCTAATCGGTTTCGTCTTGATGCTACTAGAGCTCATTGCTGGTTCTGATGGTATTGAGACGCGCCAGTACTTCATGCTGACGATTCCGTCATTGATTGCTATCCACTTCTTTCTTTTTTTGCCTTTCGAGTCGACAGTGCGATACGGCGCACCGGCTCTGCCGTTCCTCTTGTTGTCCGCAGCTTTCGCCTGGAGCTGGTTAGCTGGCTTAGGGTGGAAGAAGCTTATCCTCACATTTTCTTTGATACTGCTAGTAGTGCTTTCGTGTAAAACTAGTGCGAATAGATACGGTCTGCAAGATTTGGCCCTAGGGAAAGCCTTGCTGGTCGTCACTAGCTTCAGATTTGTATCACTTGTGCTGCTGTATTCTAATTTTATTTTGTATGTTAATGAGTATCAGTCGTTTCTCGCACTTAGCGCAAGGAAACGCAACCTGGTGCACCTGATTCTTGGAGGCATCTTTGGCTTATTTATTG
>JBBRMD010000094.1:0-15794 GCA_038231015.1 Candidatus Obscuribacterales bacterium | reverse complement strand
GTTAAAGGCTGGCTAGGGATGACTGATTACCAGGTTCGTGATCTGAAAAGTATTGAAAGGCACTGGCACCTTGCATTCAATGCGTTTACCTTTCTGGCCTGCCAACGCTGGACTGGCGGTCTTCAGGGCAAGTACTCAAAGTGGCCCATATCCTCTTTCGGAGACGCATTTAGAGTCTTCAATCATGCACTTGAATGTTTAATGCTGAAATGGATTCCCAAGAACCTCCAACTCTTCGCCGCTCATAGAGCCAATCAAGGTCTAATTTTCTCCTAAATTGGCAAAAGTCCCAATAGAAGGGAGTGCCAAAAACCTCGCCAGCAGTGGTCAAATTTTGGTTGCTTGGATCTGCTATTTCACTTAACTTCGCTATACCAAAATCGACCAGCTTAACTTTCGCGCCGTCTTGTCCGCGATCGTTGAGAATAATTATATTGCTAGGCTTTATGTCGCGATGAACTATGCCCTTTCGATGAGCGAAACCCAGCCCTTCGCATATTTCTAAGAATATCGCGATCACCTCTTCAGTCTCAAGCGAACCTCTCTGCCTAATGAGAGAAGCCAAATTTTGCCCGTCTAATAAATCCATCACGTAATAGGGCTTACGACTATCATCTAGGCCAAAGTTGTGAATACCGACTATATTCGGATGACTTATGCGAGCGATAGCTTGCGCTTCGACTTGAAGTCTTCGCCAAGCAGTTTCTGAAACTTGATTACTACTCAATGTTTTCATAGCGTAGATCTTCTGAAGAATGACGTGCCTAACTCGGTAAATCTGGCCCATCCCGCCACGATCAAGCAATTCAATAACTTCATAGCTAGCGCCAACGATGTCGCCCGGTTTAAGACTCTCATCAGAATTAGATATCTGGCCTGAGCCGTCTTTAGCAGGAGAACGCAAATAAACTTTCAGGGTGTCATCAAAGCCAATCTGCTCGGTCGAATCATTTTCTAATTCGGGGCTATCAACCTTATCCTCACTCAAAATAAAGACCCTTAGCCATTCACTAATATTAGAAAATCAGTCGTCTCTCTTAGCAACCTTGAATTTTTATTCCCTGCAAAATTGACTATAAAACCCAGGCCACGTGGGCGCAATAAAACAAATTGGCATAATACGACCCAATGCGATCATGACCGTGTAAAATCAAGCGAATTGTACTTTTTGAGCGCCAGACTAAACATGCCAAACTTAGACAAACTACTCGCGGGCTTAGAGACCGACCTCAGCATTGCCTCAACAAGCGCCAGCGATGCCACAAAAGACAAATCTGCCAATGGCATATCTATCGAAGGCATTGTAATAGAAGGCATAACTACCGACCCAGAACTTTGCCGCAAAAACTTTCTGTATGTTGCCGAAGAAAGCGAAACAGTAGATAGCACTCGCTACGGCGTTAGACTGGATGGCCGCGACTATATTGAGCGCGCCCTCGCCAATGGTGCCACAGTCGTTCTCTCGACCCCTGAAACCAAATTGCCAGCCAACAGCAGCGCCACGCTATTGCATCATGCCCTTCCCCTATCAATTTTAGGGCCAATCTGCTCGGCTTTTTATGGCGAGCCTAAACCAAAAAACATTGCACTCATTACTGGAACCAACGGCAAAACATCCACCGTTAATTTTTGCAAGATGCTCTGGAGCGCCTCTGGCCTTGAGAGTTGTTCAGTCGGCAACTTAGGTGGTGTGCTTACCGACGGCACCCTGATTTGGGATCGCGACCCTACCCTTTCAGTGCCAGAGACAGTGACATTGCACACCATGCTCAACACCCTAGCACGCCGCAACATCAACCATGTCGCCTTCGAAGCCACGAGCCATGCCATTTTTGACTATCGACTGCATGGTGTTGCCGCCAACATTGGTGCCTTCACCAATCTCACGCGCGACCACCTCGATTTTCACTTGACCATGGAAGAATATTTCCGCGTCAAAATGATGCTCTTCAATAACATTCTAGAACCCGGTAGCCATGCCATCCTCAACGCCGACGCTGAATGGTTCGCACCGGCTCTCGAAATATGCCAAGCACGCAAACACAAGATAATCACCTACGGCCGGAACGCTGATAACGGCCCGGCCAATGTGCGACTAGTTGAAAGCAAACCGCAGCCACTCGGTCAGAAACTCACTCTTTCAATTTTCGGCAAGGCCTACCAATGCAAACTCAATCTTTTTGGAGAATTCCAAGCCAGCAATGCTCTCTGTGCCCTTTCTATTGTTATTGCTTCAGGAGTGGCCGTGGAAGAGGCAGTTGCTAATTTGGAAACACTCAGCGAAGTGGAAGGCCGCCTCAATTTGGTGGCAACTTCAGCCTCGGGTGGCAAAGTAATTGTCGACTATGCCCACTCGCCAGATGCCATTAGAGCTGCGCTAGAGGCCTGCCGAAGCTTTACCCCTGGCAAATTGACAATTGTTTTTGGCTGCAATGGTGAGCGCGACTTAGGCAAACGCAAAGACATGGGCGAAGTAGCTCAAGCACTGGCAGACAGTGTTATTGTCACCGATGGCCACCCGCGCTCAGAGGAGCCCGCAAATATTCGCAAAGACGTACTTGTGGGGGCACCTAAGGCCCGCGAAATTGCTGGGCGCGTTGAGGCCATCACCGAGGCGATTAGCAGCCTCACGAGCGGCGACACCGTGCTCATCGCAGGGCTCGGTCACGAAAACTTCCAATCGATTGATGGAAAAAATGTTCCATATTCAGATCGCGAAACAGCCCAGAAAATTGCCTTAGGCCTCAGTAGCAAAGCTTAGTTGGCAGTGCAGACGGGGCGTCGTTAATAGCCCCAGATGCAGGGTTTTCTGAGATGCTTCGCCAAAAATCGCGTTCACATTTGACCAGAGTGCAAATATCTTGCAAGATGCATTTATGTTGCAAAAAAATATGTCGCATTTATCTTGCAAACTTACAATCCCTTTATCTCGGAAGTTGAGATCATGAAGACAGGCTTTTCTCTTGTGTGCAGTTTATTAGTTTCACAAATCATTTTGCCTGCGACAGCGCAAGAAAGCCAATACTATTCTGCTGGAATGGTAAAAACAAGACTTGAAGGAAAGCACGGTATTGGCGGACTTTATCAATGTTTTTCGTCTAAACCTCTAATTGTGAAAAGGCCAGAAAATCCAACTTGGTATAAAGACTTAGCTCATGCCATTGAAAAAAATTGTCCTGCACCTCTAATACCTGGCGCAAAATACATTCTAACTTTTAAAGACGGCAAAATTGGCAAGCTTACTCCTATAGCAACATCTGGCTCCGCCGAACTGGATGCTATCGGTGCGGAAGCTATTAGAAAATCCATGCCTTTCAAAGGCATACCTGTAAACTTAAAATCCCATCTTTACAGACTATCAATTTTAATTATGGGTAAAGAAGTTACTATTCAGCGCTTTCCGCGTGACGAGAGCTAGGGTGAGAAATTACTCTCGAAGTTTTCTTCCAAGCAAAAATATCATTCTTAACCGGGGTCACTAAAAAGAATGGCTCATTTACATGCTCAGCACAAGGACAGGCGTAAAAGGTTCCTAATTAGACGCCAATATTTTGCCAAGGTCACTGTTGTACGGTAGTAACTCCCGACCGCAGTGCAACAGCGACAAGCTTTCACAACAAAAATATTGAAGCACTTTATCAAAATTTATTAGCTCGCTAAGGCGAACTGATCACAGCTAAAAGCACATTGAAGTCAAAAACTTCAATGTGCTTTGTCGTTTTGCGCCACCGCATGCAGTGGCATAGCGATAGCTTCGCTAACTCAATTTAACAGATAAAGTATCTAAAACAAATACTCATGATTGCTATGACTGGCTGTTCTTAGCTAGGTTTTTGGTCTATCTCTTAACTCTTTATAGAAAGCAATCAACAAGCAACTTAAAAACAACCCTTCCCCCGACCATCTCTAGCGACTACAGACACGAACAGCTCGCTGTTCGATGTAAGACCGCATTGAGAATCAATCCTCTGCAACTTCATTATTGAGACTGTACCAACTATGAAATCTCTACTGCAATTGCTCTTCGCCTTCGTGATCATTGCCTGCGTCGTCGCCGTTGTCTTCGGCCTTGCGACAAACGGCGAGCATTTCTCCCAGCTCTACACGAACGCCTCGCTTGCAGGTAAAGCGTTCTTTCTCACCGTTCTTGGCTTGGCCATTTTCGGAGTCGTCTACTTGATCATTGACGCCTCCGGACTGAAGTTACAGCCCTGGGAGTGACCAGCCACAAGCACACGCAAGCGAACTTTCATTCACACTTAACCATCAAGAAACGGAAACATCATGGCCACCATTCAAGATCTCACCGGCAACAACCAAGCCAGCATCCTCATCGTGCCCGACATTCACGTGCTGGCCCATGACGCAAAGATTGCGGCGGAGGTTCAGGACTGGTTGACGGCTTTTGAGCCCCAGCGCATCTGCCAAACCAAACTCGGCAAGCTGAGCGCACAGCGTTGCATCAACGGCACGTTCTCTGTGCAAGTCGAACCCAGCGATGACGAAGCCTCAGCCGCCTTGGCCAAGGAACTGCAGCGCAATATCTTCGTCGACCCGAGCTGGAAGCAGCCGCAAGATCAAGTGCAAGATCAAGGGCAAAGCCAGAAAGGCTTCAGCACCGACGCCTACGACGTAGAAGCCTTGCACACGGCTGTGACCCAAGCGGTGGCAGCACTGTACGACTTCGATCAAGACCTCATCGGTCAATCGGATTGGGCAGCAGCTCTGAAGCTCTTGACCGATTAAGGCACAAGAGCATGCAAAAACAACTAGTGACTTTGCACAGCGAGCTGCAGCGGCTGGCTTTCATCAACGCAGGCAAGAGTGAGCCGCAGAGAATCTTTTACCAGGCAGTCAAGCTGGTCGATCTGCCTCTCTCAACTTTCTCTTTGGCCAAGTTTCTCAAGCCAGGCATCGAGAAAGAACAGATGCTGCAAGCCTTTTTCAGCGCTGAAGCCTGTGGCGTCTTGCTTACCTTGCCGAACCAGTATTGGTTTTGGCAGGTGGCTCATGACGCCGTCAATTATGCTGGAAGTGAACCCAACGAGGTGATCAGCGCCAAGGCCGTGCACCTGGCAATCGCCTGTCAACGCGACGGGCAGCTGCACCGCTACAACCCGGCCGAAGAGCTGCAAGATCTCACCAACGAAGAAATTGGCGACCGGCTCGAACATGGCATCTGCCTGATGCAGGCGCCATCAAATCTGGTGCGCAACTGGATGTTCTACCCAACTTGAACAGTCAGTAAAGTGCCCAGCACCTAGAAGAAGCGACCGTCAAAAAAGGAGAACCGGGGTCAAGCCTCTGTTTTCCTTTTTTTTGCCCACTAATAATAGACCGGTCTAATAACATTCTCAACTAAAATCCTGGTGCTACTATATGCTGGTACAGCCAATCAAGTTCAAAACAATATGGCTAATAACGACGACACCTTTACCAATCCCAAAGCTCACTCTCTCGATGGTGCTCTATTCGCCAATGGTGAGATCATAGGTGGTCGATATAAAGTAATCTCTCTGCTGGGAAAAGGGGGCATGGGACTTGTTTACAAAGTTGAACAAGTAATTAGCAGAGAAGAACTTGCCCTAAAAACCATCCACAAAAACTTTCTCAACGAAACCACAATCAAACGTTTTGAAAATGAGGCGCGGGCAACATTTGCCGTAAATCATCCCAATATAATTTCAGTAAAAGCCTATGGCTTACTCGACGACCAAACTCCATTTATGGCCATGGAAATTGTTGACGGCGAAACTATCGCCGAACTTTTGCAAGACTCTGGCAGCCTACCAATTGAAGTTGCTCTTCCGCTCATCATTCAAGTTTGCTTTGGACTGGCTCACGCTCACGAAAACGCCGTAGTTCATCGCGACATCAAGCCAAGCAACATCATGATTATAAAAGGTCGACCAATCGGCACCGAAGGTAGTGTCAAAATATTAGACTTTGGCATCGCTAAATTTAGCCATAGAGAAGGTGGTGAGATTCAGGCCCTGACAAAAACTGGTGAGATTTTCGGTAGCCCTCTCTATATGAGCCCAGAGCAATGCAGCAGAAGCAAAGTCGACCAGCGCTCAGATATCTACTCACTGGGCTGCGTCATATTCGAAACCCTCACCGGTAAATTACCGTTCAAGGGAAACTCAGCCTTAGCGACTCTTATGATGCATCAGACTAATGCGCCGCCCAGACTTGGCGAAACTTCTTCAAAGCAAAAATATCCAGAAGATCTTGAGCGTATTGTGGCAAAAATGCTCGCCAAAGATCCCGCTGACCGCTACCAAAATTTAGGAGTGGTGGCCCACGATCTCTCCTCAATTCTTAATAGATCCGACTCTTCCAGAATCTCCAAAAAGCTATCTCTCGAAATGCCAGACAACGAAGACGAAGAGACAGGCTCATCTATTAAACGTTCTTTTTCGTTTGCAGCGGCGTTAGTCAGTCTGATCTTTCTTCTCGCCATCGCCGTAGTGAGTGTAATGAATTTCAATGCACATCGTAATGTCAAAGCAGACAGAGAGCGCGCTATAGAGCAAAAAAAATTGGAAGATGTCATAGAAATATCGAGACATCCTGAAACTAAAAATGTTGGCGACAGCACGGCCTTAAACAAAATAAGCATACCTGAGCTAGAGAAGAAACTAGCAGGATCAGGCAACCTCCTAGATCTCCGTGGAGCGAAAGTTACGGCGGAAATGTTGGAAATTATAAGTAAAGCCAAACATATTGATAACATCAATTTTCTCGGCAGCAACATCGACAATGGCGCCCTCGAAAAACTCTCGAAGTTGCAGCTCACTAATATCACCTTGAGCAACAGCACTTTCAATGATCTCGGTGCTCAGAAAATATCACAGATAGAAAATTTGCGAACAATCAAGGCCAACGACACGACTATAACTAACAAAGGATTAGGCTATTTAAGTAAGCTAAACAAGCTCTCTCAAATCAAGATCGAAGGCACAAATGTAGACATAGACGGTCTTAGAAAATTCTGTCGGAACAAGCTTTTGCAGCAAGTATCGTTGGCGAACTGTCCGAAAATTAAGGCGCAAGAGCAAGAACAACTAGCGAAACAATTCCCTAAAATTAGTTTCGTCTGTGAGGGTCTGTACACGCCTGCTCAATAGCCGTCGCTAGTCGACCCTATCTGCCCGACCTGAACGCCGCCTCTTTAAACGAAGACTCACTCGCTTCTTTTAAGACTGCGCGGTCTTTTTTGGCCAGGTCTTTTTTGCCAAGTTTGTCGTACTGAGCAGCTCGCATAATCAAAGCATCGCGATCTTCAAGTAACTTCAAGGCGCTCAGGCCAGTGTTCTTAACCTGGAAACGCTTCAATTGCATGCAGGTTGATAGTTCGTCGACGCACTTCTGAGGCTGTTCCATAGCATCGTAAATCTGGGCACGAAGAAAATGATAGAGGTAGTTAGAAGGAAACTGTCTGCATAGCTTGTCAGCTATCGCTAAGGCCTTTCTATACTGCTTAGACTTAAGATAGCAATCGCCTAAAAGCCGGCGGCGAATGGCATTAGACTCTTGAGCACCGGGTATATCTAACTCTTTTGCTGCAGCGCTGAAATCTTTAAGATTGTAGAGCGCCTGAGCTTTGACGTAGCGAAGTGAGCCAGTTAGCAGCCTTGACGAAATCTTTTACTGCTAGGTAATAATATGCGGCATTATAAAATGCAATCTGATTGTTCGGCTCACGCGCATAAAGTCGAACATTTGACTGGAGCTCACGCTTCTCTAAGTAAGGACCGCAGGCAAAAGGCATGGCACCCGACTCAGACTTATCAACAGCGAGTGCAGAGCCCGGGCAAGCTGTCACAAGCAAAGTAGAGATACCCAAAAAGAAAAGTGATTTTGATAGTAGCATATTGCTAGTTTAGCGAGCTTTTAGCGAAATTCTTACATTCCTTCAATTTTGTTCAGAGAAGTTGTAGCTGGCCCTCATATAGCCCAAGGTTTGCTTGCAGCTCACTTTTAGTCAAAGCCGGAGCGCAAGCAAAAGGCACGGTGAAGTTTCCCCTTGCCTTTTGCTTATTCGTTCAACTATGACAACTCGACTTTTCCACCGTCAGTTGTCCAACCAGTCTGGCCTCGCCGAAAAGTTCTCCCAGCAAGTTGGGTATCTGTTAATTCAAGTGCGGGCAGCGAACCTAGTGTCGGTAAGCTTGAGAGTGGATTGTGAATTAGTAAACCATCGTTGCATTGGTAAAGTGAAAGCGCTTCTTGTTGAAGATGTCTCGTTGTCTCTCTTTGATTAGCCGACTCTTGAGGGCACGACTCAGGCTGGTCTTCATGACGTTCTAACATAATTATCTCTCCTTTAAAAGTTACGATTGCCAAGCAACCTAACTTGCTGCAAAATCCACTCATTCAAAATAAACAAATCTTGTAACTCGGTTGTGACTGAGCTATAGCGGAGAAATTAAGAGAAATAGAGGAGAAATATATGAATCGGAAAAGAAAGCTGCAAATTTATTACGAGCAGTGAAGCCTTTACCTCACCTTAACTGCTCTAGTCGATTCTATAGTCATACATTTTTACCACCTCATAAGCAAACCCACTGCCACACGCAGACACACATACTGCCCCTCATAAAAGTGAGCATTCCCGCACACCAACTCTAAAGTGAGTATTTACCATGTCAATCTTAGTAGCTGATATTGAATTTTCAGGACCACACCGCACACCTGTCGCCATCGCAGACCAAGCCGGAATATTTGTTGTTATGCAAGAGCATGATGACAAGTTCGAAGTAATTGATTTCGGCTATAGCGACAATCTCAGAAATGATTTAGTCGACGCCGACGAATTCGAAAGCTGGACCAAACAGTATCCCGGCGTGCTTTTTGTAGGCGTGCACTACATAAGTGAATCCGACAAAGCGCTCTCTGGCTCGTTGGTGAAGACCATCGAAGACTGGTTCGAAAACGCTGAACCACCGCTAGTGCAGCAGCTGCAATTAGTATAGAGCTAGCCTGAATGCCGAAAGTTATGCAATCACTCGCCGTGCAGCCACTTGTGCGACCACTAGATTTGCCCTTGCTTGACCATTCAGTCAGATCAATTGAGATTGGCCCGCTCGATTTCGACGGGCCTTTCTTTTCACATTTAGAAGTGAAAGAAGCAGCGGGAATTTTGGCAACACTCGTTTTATCTGGCGAAAGCTATGAACTCGTCTATGTCTACTCCACAGCCAATTTGCGCGCTGCCGCTCTGCTAGAGCTGTATTACGTCAGACAGAATAATCCAACAGTAGCAGTTGCCACTTTTGTCACGAAAGAACTGCAGCCAGAAGTAAGCGCCGCTCTTGCGTCGCTTGTATGGCAGGGTTTTAAATAACCTGAGCTTAAGTAGCTGAAGTTTTAAAAAACCTGGTAAAAAATAGCCGGGTTGTAATAACTTTGAAATTCCAGCCTCACTTACACTAATTAATAGTTTTGCAAATGTCATATTTTCTGCAGAAAAGATGACATTTGCAAAATTGAAATAGCACAAACCAACGCTTACAAGGCACCGCAAATAGTGCCAAGACCACGGCCACCAAATTAATAATGCCATAGCCTTTTCTCTTGAGAGCTTCGCCCGGAAGCTTTGCCGGCAAAGTCTTAACCCAACCATAACCCGATCATGCTTGCACCTTATATGGTGGCATACGCCAACTGCGCTAGCTTAGTTCTCGCAATAGAAGTTCGTAGAACGGCTTTGAGCGGGAATCTCCATGGCGCTCATTGCTAGGTTGAGCTATCCCTTTTCTCTTCCTTTTCTTCAGGCAATTCTTACCACTTAACCGACCAAAACAACCAGCAATAGAGCCTTTGGCAGCATTGACATTCTCTCAAGAGATATCAACAGCTGCCATTTTTGCGTCGGTAATGAAAATCTGAAGAGAAAAGGTTCTTTCAACCGCGAAATCAGGAGGTACCAATCATGAGCGACGCCATGCAAACAACTGTAAATGCAAAACTTTCTATGCGCTTTCGCAGCATTTTCATCTCCGATGTGCACCTTGGCACCCCCGGTTGCCAGGCTAGTTTGCTGCTAGATTTTCTCAAACATACTGAAAGTGAAAACCTTTTTCTCGTTGGCGACATCATCGACGGCTGGCGACTCAAGCGCCGTTGGTTTTGGCCCCAAGGGCACAACGACGTGCTGCAAAAGCTGCTGCGCAAAGCTCGCAAGGGGACAAAAGTCACTTTCATTCCCGGCAACCATGACGAATTCATCCGCGATTACGACGGCTTGGTCTTCGGCGAAATCGAGGTGCGTAACTCCACCGAACACACCACGCTTCGCGGACTGCGCATTCTCATTGTTCATGGGGATGAGTTTGATGGTGTGGTGCGCTACCACAAATGGCTGGCCCATTTGGGCAGTTGGGCTTACGACATGACAGTAATTTTCAATGGTTGGCTCAATTTTGCCCGACGCAAGCTCGGTCTGCCCTATTGGTCGCTGTCTGGCTTCATCAAGAAACAAGTGAAGGAGGCGGTCAAGTTCATCACAAACTTTGAAGAAGCTGTCTCTAAGCACGCAGCAGAAAGCGGATTCGATGCTGTTCTCTGCGGCCATATTCACCATCCGGCCATGCGCCAAGTTAATGGCATTCTCTACCTCAACGACGGCGACTGGGTCGAAACCGGCAGCGCCCTGGTTGAAGAACTCGACGGCACTCTTCAAATAATCAAATGGCAACTTGGCGCAGAGCCGAAAATGCTGCACAGACAAACGCACTAGCAGTCCGCTAACCCATTCAACATGCAATCTGGCAAGCACCCAGGCGAAAACCCCTGGCCTTCCAGCTAAATCTTTCGAAAGATCATCATGAAAATCGCAATCATCACCGATGCCTGGCATCCACAGGTGAACGGAGTCGTTCGCACTCATACACACCTAATAGCAGAGCTGCGAAAACTTGGCCATGAAGTACTACTGCTAAGCCCTGACCTGTTCTACAACGTGCCGTGCCCCACTTATCCAGAAATTCGCTTGGCCCTCAACCCTGGAGGAAAAATCAAAAAGCTATTAGCCAACTTCGCTCCAGACGCCGTTCATATTTCCACAGAAGGGCCTTTGGGAATTTCGGCAAGAAAGCTCTGCCTCCGTCAGAAACTTCCTTTCACGACCGCATACCATACCCGCTTCCCCGAATACCTCAGGGCCAAAGCCGGCGTTCCAACCAGCATCACCTATTGGCTCTTACGCCGCTTTCATGGCCCCTCAAAAGCGGTGATGGTGCCGACTGCATCAATGAAGGAAGCCTTAACAGAGAGCGGCTTCTGCAACGTGGTGGAATGGACGCGCGGGGTAGACACTGAACTATTCTACCCACGCGACAAATCGTTCTTGTCACTGCCACGGCCAATTTTCGCCTATATCGGCCGTGTTTCAGTCGAGAAAAATATTGGCGCTTTTCTCGAACTCGACTTGCCTGGAAGCAAACTAGTTGTCGGTGACGGACCACAACTAAAGGAGATGGAAAAACGCTATCCCCAGGCGCATTTTGTTGGCAGCAAAAGCGGAGAAGAGCTGGCGAAACACTATGCGGCCGCGGACGTCTTTGTCTTTCCCAGCCGCACTGACACTTTCGGCCTGGTTGTATTGGAGGCTTTGGCTTCGGGCTTGCCGGTGGCGGCCTATCCAGTCACTGGTCCCAAAGACATCATTGGAGGGTTTGCTGTCGGGGCCCTTAGCGAGAATCTGCAAGAAGCAGCTCTGCTAGCCCAACACCTCGACCCCGCTGCTTGTCGCAAATTCGCTGAAAGCAAGTCTTGGCGGGTCTGCGCTGAGCAATTCTTGGCACATCTTCATCCGCGCAAGCGATAACTCAATTGACACAAACGGCAACTGCAATTCACGCAAAAGACAACGGCGATTCCCGCAAAAGACAACCGCAATTCACTCTAACAATAACTGCAAGTCCCACCTAGCCGATAACTGCAAAAAGCAGGAGAACACCATGACACTGAACAAACAAACACCGGACAGCATTCCGCTGTTCTCACTCGATGGTGCAATGTATCAGGCACGTTGGCTGCTCTATCCCATTAATTGCGGTCTATTGATCGCTCTGTCTATTTATGTCGCCAAGTTTCTCTGGCACATAGCGGTGCTCGTGCTAAGCGCACCGCAGCTGATTATCGGGGGCGATCAACACAACGAGCTAATGCTCGTTATTGTCGGCCTGCTTGACCAAGCTATGATTTCCGCTCTGCTCATTCTGACAATCATGGGCGGCCATCAGATATATGTAAGGCGCTTCAAGTTTCAGAAGAAAGAGGATTCGCCTCAATGGTTGGATCACATCGACACAATCATGCTCAAGGTCAAACTCGGCCTCGCCTTTGTCGGCGTCTCCAGCGTTCTTCTACTGGAAGACGCCATTCGTGCAACGGCCGTGCCACGTGAAGTCTGGATTCTGCACCTCATTCTCCACATCGCATTTTTGGCCACAACTCTAATTGTCGCCGTCGTCTGGCGGATTATGCGAGCACCGCTAGGCAAGGCGTGAGTAGAACTCAGTGCTCTGCGCTTGGGATTTCGCGCTAGCTTTCTAATGAGATCTCTTATGAAGTCTCTTGTGAGGTTTCTTGCAAGGTCTCTCGTGAGGTCTCTTGTGCGGTTTCACTAGTTTCCCAGTCGCTTTAGACAAACCTATATACCGTCAGTTCAAACAACTCTGGCCTAGCACAACCTAGCGCATCCGTATTTTCCCCACCCCTTACTTAGATGTAAAATCGGGGGAAAATGCTAGCAAAATCGCTGACAAAGGTCACACGGCCAAGAAGCAGCCCCAGTAAGCCATTCACGGATGTTAAGAACCGTAACGAGCGCTATTTTTATACCCGTTACATTACTTACCTTTCGCCGTGGGCCCCTGGGCTGATAACCATTAGTTATCTCTTTTCACCCATCAGCCCTCAGGACTAATTTTCCGCAACCCAAACCAATTCAGCACCACAACTCTTTCTGCCAGCAACCTCGTTGCCGGTAGAAGTTCGTCCAAGAGAAGTGTTGTCGAATCGCGGATAACCTGATTGTTGTTCGGTTGGTGAGAGCTAACGCAAACTTTAGGAGTCTCAATGAACAGATTGCGAACGGTCTCCGCGGTTGCGGCGATTGGTGTTGCGGTCTTGTTCGGTGCTGCGTACGCACAAGCTGTCGAATCGACATCTGGTGTCAGACCTACCCACGTGGAAGTTCGCCCGAACCCAGCCACTGGACGCACATTCGAACAAGACAACATCGCTGAACGCTACAACCGCGATAACAAGCCCGGCTCGGTCAAGCACTTTTATGTGCTTTCTCCGAAGACCGGCTCTGTCATCCTCTACTCGACGGTGCAAGGCAAGATCACTTCTGGTGGCAAGCGCCTCACTGCGCGGTCGTCGATCGAAAAGTACAGCTGCGGCAAAGATTGCACGCACTACGAAGGCATGCGAATTCTCATCGGCGGCGAAGTACAAATCACCACCGAGATGATGCAAGACGACGGAACCTTCGGGTCGTCCGTGCCCTACTTCTACTGGTTCGATACGAACGGCAATTACCATCAGCACTTCTTCACCGAAGGCCAGGTTATCGCCATCCTCGACCAGCCCTTGGTCGGCAAGCGTGTCGTCATCAATGCCGACATCACTGCCCCTCGCCAGTAGTTCGCCCATCGCCAGTAGTCCACCCACAACCGACAGTCCGCCCCTCAACCTCGTTATCCAAACAGGATCAATCATGAAGCGCAATTCCGCCTCCATCCTCGCCATCGCCCTCGTTTCGGTCGCCGCTCTTTCGCTGAGCGCCTGCAAACCCGATGAAGCTCCCTCATCGTCCTCCGGCGTGCAGAAAGCCACCGTCAAGGTCGCCGTCAACCCCAACACCGGTCGCACCGTCGAGCAGGACAACATCGCCGGCCGCCTGAAGATGGACAACACTCCGGGCTCGGTCAAGCACCTCTACATCATCGCTCCCGACTCCGGGCAGGTGATCATCTACTCCACGGTGCAAGGCAAGGTCACCTCATCTGGCAAGCGCCTCAGCCCGAAGACCGTCAACGGGTCGACCCTTGGCTTCCCCGTCGACTTCGGCGGCGAGCGCCACTACACCAGCGAAGTGCTGCAGGACGACGGCACCTACGGTGACTCGGCCGAGTACATCTACTGGTTCGACTCCCAGGGCCGCTACCACCAGCACTACTTCACCGGCGGCCAGATCATCCACATCTCCGACCAGCCGATTCAGGTCAAGGGTGTCGTCATCAACATGGAGCTGACCGCTGCCCCAGGCGCGCCGGCCTCCGTCCCCGCAACCGTACCCGCCGGCGAGAAGAAGTAGGCGTTAGCACTTCTCTCACCGAATCAGCACTCAACACAACCCCAAGGAACAGATCATGAACGACAACTGGAACAACATCGACCCGTCCAAGAGCAAGGGCCCGATCGGCTTTGGCATGAAGTGGATCTTCATCGTCTTCGCCCTCGTCTGCTTCGGCGGCGTGCTCAGCTACTCGGCCGGCTGGTTCAGCGACGCTGGCCAGGTGGTCAAGGAACAGTTCGGCCCCAAGGCCCTGCTGCAGAAGTATGAGTGGTTCAAGGACGCCAGCGCCCAGCTCGACGCCAAGATGGCCAACATCGATGCCGCCCAGGCGCGCATCAAGTCGATGGACGACAGCTACAAGGGCACGCCGCGCAACCAGTGGGTGCGCGCCGACGTCGAGCAGTACAACCTCTGGCAGAACGAAGTGGCCGGCCTCAAAGCCAACTTCAACAACCTGGCCGCCGAGTACAACGCTGCCATGGCCAAGTTCAACTACCGCTTCACCAACGCCGGCGACCTGCCGCAGGGCGCCACCAAGGTGCTCCCGCGCGAATTCAAGCCGTACGTCTAAGAGCGGTAACGGCTCCAAGCTGCCGATTTCAATACATGAGCGTGGTTAGCAATAACCACGCTCTTTCTCCTTTCAGTAACTAGCAGTGACTCCCAGCATTCGCCTTCATTCTGCAGGCGAACTGGCTCTCGACCTCAACTCACAGGAAAATCACCATGTCCGCACTCTCCATCTCCATCATCGTCGTCGTCGTCGCCGTCATCGCCGGTGTGATCTTCTCGCCCAAGTTCCGTCAGCTGCTCCGCATCCGCGGTGGCAAGGCTGTCGATTCCGGCACCACGGCCCTCGAGAAGGAACAAGACCAGTACAAGCTGCTCGTCGGCCGCATTCCTGCGCAGCGTGACTCGGTCGCCCGCACCAAGGCCGGTGCCGTGATCGCCAACCGCAAGCTGACCACCCTCGGCGACAAGCTGACCGCCATCGAAGCCGAGTACAAGCAGGCCGACCAGATGAAGGCTCCGCAAGACGTCGTCGCTGCCATCGAGGCCGACTTCACTGCCACCGAAGCTGCCATCGAAGAGCAGAAGAAGATCGCTTCAGAAGCTTCTGCCGTCGCCGACGAAGCCCTGAAGGCGCTCGAGGAAACCACCAAGGCCCTCGGCAAGTTCAAGAGCCGCATCGAGCAGGACGGCAACAAGGTCGACCTCAAGGCTTCCCTCGAGATGGCTGCTGCCGCTCGTCAGGAGCTGAAGGACATCCAGACCGAAATCTCCGGCGCCGGCCAGGCCTCTGCCGAGATCGATCGTGCGCTCGAAGAAGCTCGGGCCAAGAACGACATGAGCAAGGGCTCGACCACCGACCAGGCCCGCGAGAAGCTCGCCGAACAGGTTGCTGCCAACGCCGGCCGTGACCGTCTGCGCGCCAAGCTCAACATGGACACCACGGCTCCTGCCGCGGACGCTGCCG
>JBBRMD010000093.1:0-16165 GCA_038231015.1 Candidatus Obscuribacterales bacterium | reverse complement strand
CTCTTGATTGTGCTTGCCTACAAGATAGAGATAGCCGCCGCGTGTTGAATAAACGTAATGAATCATGCCGCCTGCCTTTCTAGAATTCTCTTAGATGCCTGGAGAGATATTACCAACGTACTTTGAACTTCGACTTAGATCTTTGAAACTAGGTCTTCAACTGAATGAGAACTTTGCCATGTTCTCCCTCGGTTCGAGTGTAAGTGCATTTCACTCAAATGTACATCATGAAATACTAAGTGTGCTTGGATGTTTCAAAGAGAAAACATAACATTCTCTGAACAATTGCCCTTAGCGCCGTATAATACGGCCATTTGAATTGGCTCGGGGAGCCGTTTCTGGAATAGTTAAGGCCTTCTCTTGTTCTAGTATCTTGGCAGCCAGGTCATTGCCGACGACCACGGTGACTGAGCTTTCGATATTTCCAACAGATGCATTGACTATATCTCCCATACTCCCCAAATCACTTCTAACTAAACTCGCGTCTTCCGGATTGGCTTTCTGAGCGATAATTCGCGTACGTTTAATGCCTTCGGGGCAATCTAAGTTTGGTTGTTGCACGCTGACATTTCTGTAGCCGCGCACACCTAAAAGTTTTGCCACTCTGCGCCCCATACCCTCAGTGGCGCTTGAGTTTTCGACCGATACACGTATGTCATCTTTTGATGATTCTACGAAGTTGGCACCATTCAATCGTGCCACCATTTTGCGTATATCAGACGCAGCTACTACCCAGTCGCCATTTGGCGAAAACGTGCCAGGCATCATTGTTAAGAGCTGGTTAGACTTCGGAACGCCGCGGACAAAGTTGGCCATTCCCATCATGTCTTGAATGCTCATGTCGGTACTTATGTATTGTTGCGCAATGTCAAGAAGCTTTGGCAAATGGGGCCAGCTATCTGGTCTTAAGGCCTTGTCGAGAACTGCGCGCAGGAATATTGATTGACGTTGGACGCGTCCGATATCACCGAGAGCGTCGTGACGGAAGCGCACGAAGCCCATGGCCTGGTTGCCTGTAAGTGTGTGCATGCCTGGCTCTAGGTCGATTTTGAGCTTGGCTGTCCAGTCCATGTATTGCATCTTCTTGGGAACTTCGACCGTGATTCCCCCCAGCTCATTGACCAGATCTACTAGGCCGTGAACGTTGAGAACTACATAATGATCGATCTTAGTGTCGTCTAAGAAGCCGCTGACAGTCGATATTGCCAGGTTTTGCCCGCCGATGGCGTTGGCGGCGTTGATCTTTTGTATGCCATTGCCGGGGATGCGCACTTCGGTGTCGCGCGGAATTGAAATAACTCTAAGGGAGTTAGAAACCGGGTCTAGACGGGCCACTAAGATGGTATCTGAGCGTCCGGTGAAAGCGTCTTTATCTATTTTCTGTTTGCGGCGGCCCATGTCGGTGTAGACCACGTCGACGCCGAGAAACAGTATGGTGGCCGGTTCGCGCAAAGTAGCAATGCGAAGCTGTGGCGGAATTAACTGTGGCTTAGTTGCGAGCGTGACAAAATAACCCGCGCCAACCCCGACTACGGCGCAGAAAATAAAAATAAAGAGCCAGTAGCTTGGTTTCAATGTAACCTGAGGATGCCTGCAAACTTGGTTATTATACGTGCTGTTATTAGATCTGAGATGGAAACCCTTATTCGATGAGTAGCCCGGCAAAAGTGCTCGCTATCAATTTTGGCGGTATAGGAGATGAAGTTCTTTTCCTTCCTACATTGGAGCGAATCAAAGAACTGGCGCCTGAGTGCGAACTTACGCTCTTGCTTGAGCCGCGCTCAAAGTCGATTATGGACGTCACCAATCTTATAGACAAGATTATAACTTTCGATATCAAGAAGAGACCACTTACACCTTTTGACCTTATCGCGCTCACCATGCTGCTTCGCAAGGGCGGGTATGACATGGTCATTTCGTCTGGGTCTTCGCCCATGGTGGCAATGCTGCTTTTTTTATCAGGCATAAAATTACGAGTCGGATACGACTCTGGTTCGCCAGTGAAGTCGCTTCTCACGCAACCAGTCAAGCTTTTGCGTGAACAGTATGCGGCTGACATGTATCACGATCTAACTAAGGGCATGGCCAATTATCTTAGACGTAAGGCTAACCCTAATGCTTCTATCCGCGATATCGAAGGCACTTATCAAGTGCCAAGCATCACTCTCAAGGCCGATTCACTGGCTGCCATGAAAGCCTTTCTAGAAGAAGGGCTAAAAAATACGCAAAACGCTGTCACCGCTGATGATACTAAGCAGATTGATACTAGACCGGTGAAGACTGTTTTGATTCATCCTGGCACATCGCAAATGGCTGTGAGCAAGGGCATTATCAAACATTGGTCGTCTGAAAATTGGCTAGCATTTATAAGACTGCTGCAAAAACAAAAAAACCAACCTTTCCAAACCCGCGTCATTCTCTGCGGTGGGCCTGACGACAAAGAAGTCGTGGCTGAGCTAGAGAAGCTGTTGCGTAGTGAGGGTGCGAGTGCTAACGGTGATGGCACGGGCGCAAACGGTGATGGCACGGGTGCTAACGGCAACGCTTCTAACGGCGCTCCTTATATAAGTGCGGTGGGCAAGACCAAGGGGCTCGCCGATTTGGCAGCGCTGACGAGCATATGTGATGTTCTCGTGTGCGTTGACTCGGCTCCGATGCACATTGGCGTGGGGCTCAATAAGAATCTTGTGGCCTTGTTTGGTCCCACCGATCCCAAATTGCTTATTCCGACCCAGGCAAATTTCAAAGTCTTAGCCGATAGGCCAGAAGCGAACTCTACTTCGCCGCCTCGATCGCTGCAAGACGGGCTTGGCGTTCGGCTTCATCCTGAAAGCGTTTACCAGTCTTTGTTGGATCTGCTCCGGGCAGAGTCAAGCCAATAAAGCTATCGGGAAACTGCTCATTGATAATGCGGTCAATCTCGTGGCCGCCTGGGCCGATTATGGCAAAGAGGGCGTCGACCACTTCGGGGTCGAACTGGCTGCCGCACATCTTTCTGATTTCGAGCATGGCCATTTCGTGGCCTATCGACTTTCTGTAGGGGCGGTCTGTGGTCATCGCGTCGTAGGCGTCTGAGACCAAGATGATGCGGGCGCCAACAGGAATGTCGGCTCCGGATAGGCCGTCGGGGTAGCCTTCACCGTTGTAGTACTCGTGGTGGTGTTTGACGTATTCGCGGGCGCGCACTAGGCCGCGCAGGTCGCCGATAATCTCGGCCGACTTTACGGGGTGCTTGCACATGATTTCTCTTTCTTCGGAGGTCAGTTTGTCGGCCTTCCATAAGATAGATTCGGGCACGCCAATTTTGCCGATGTCGTGCAAGATGCCGCCGAGTTCGACGTCGCGCAGCTCTTCGTCGCTGAGGCCCATTTGGCGTCCGATTAGTACCGAGATGCGGCTGACGCGCAGGGAGTGGCCTGCAGTGTAGTCGCATTTGGCATCGAGGGCGTCGGCCAAGGCGCGGATGGTTCCGACTGAGACTGACTCGAGTTCGCCGATTGCTACTTGCAGTTCGGCCAAGAGGCGGACGTTGGTTTCTTTGAGTTCAAAGGCCTCTAGAGCGCGGCGCACGGTTAGCTTTAGCTCGTCGGCGTCCCACGGTTTGGCAATATATTTGTAGACAGAACCGGCGTTGATGGCGTCTACAAGGGCCTGCACATCGGTGTATCCGGTCAGTAAAATTTTAATTGTATCTGGGCAAATGGCAATCGACTGCTCAAGAAGCTGAACACCAGTCATGTTTGGCATGCGTTGGTCAGTGATAATTAAGCTGATGTACTCATTTTTCAGTACTTCAAGACCTTCTTGGCCGCTTGGGGCCTCGATAATATCGTGTTCGTCTGAGAGTACGCGCCGCAACAAACGGAGATTGGGAATCTCATCATCCACTACTAATATTTTGTGGCGCCGCATTGCTTTCCTCTTTAGGACTTAGTTCGGACTTAGTTCAGCCTTAGTGGCTCTTCGCTATGAACTGCTTAGCTCGACTTGCTCAGTCTGGCTCACTCATAGAGCCGGCCAATTGCTTGGTCACAGCCTGGAGCGGCAGGCGCACATAGAAGGTCGTGCCTTCGCCCATAACACTATCAAACCAGATTTGGCCTCCATGACGCTCAATTATTGAGTGACATATAGACAAACCTAACCCCGTCCCCTGACCAACGGCCTTGGTAGTGAAGAAGGGATCAAAGATTTTACTCCGAACCTCTTCTTTAATTCCACCCCCACAGTCAGTAATTGCGACCAATACAGACTGGTCTTCTAGCTCAGTTTTGATTTTGAGGGCTGTCACGGCACTATTGGATGTGCCGCCACTCTTAGCGGCGCGAGCCTCGGCGGCGGAGTTCATGGCCTGGGCGGCGTTGCTGAGGAGGTTCATCCATACTTGGTTAAGCTGGCCTGGATAGCACAAAACTGGCGGAATCTTTGCGTAGTCTGCGTCTACAGGAATTTTGTCGCGGCCATAATATTGCGAGAGAATTTTCATGGTCGACTCAATGCCCTCTTGAATGGAGGCGTCTTTGAGCTCGGCTTCATCGAGGCGGCTGAAGCTCTTGAGGTCGCGGATGATATGGCGGATGCGCTCAGCGCCTTCGTTCAGGTCAGCAATAATATTGTCTAGGTCGCTTACAAGAAAATCGTACTTGAGCTTGTTCTTGAGGTCGTCTACTGGTTTGCGCTGCTCTGCTGGCAACTCATCGATGGCGCCGATCACTTTTTTAAGCTCCTCGACATACTGTTTTAAGTAGGGCAGGTTGCCGTGCACAAAGTTAATTGGATTGTTCAATTCGTGGGCAATACCAGCGACCAGGCGACCCAATGAGGCCATTTTCTCTTGGTGGATGAGCTGCGATTGGGCTGTCTTCAGTTCGAGGTTTTTGCTATCTAAATTGAGGTTCTTGGTCACTAAGTCTTTGTTTTTGCGCGATAGCTGGAAGACCAGATTGGCGTGCTCGACGGCCACGGCTACCTGCCCGGCCACGACCTTGGTCAATACGACATCAGATTCTGTGAAGACGCGGGTCTCAGACTTGTCGGCCAACATGAAGACGCCGCGGCTTTCTTCGCCGTACATCATTGGTTGGATTACCAGAGTCTGGAAGCCTAGCTCTTTCAACTCAGCGGCCACCGGTGCGAACAATGGCTCAATTGCAGGATGATGGAAGACGAAAGTCTTGACCTTGGCGCCGTCGCTGTCGCGCTCGTAGTTACCTTTATAGTCGAGAATAAATTGAGCTAAATATCCGCTGAGCTGCGGCGTGCTGTTGTGCTCGCGGGTTTCTTCAACTACTACTGGCGCGTAAGACGACCACGAGCCTGATGCAGTCGGGCTGGCTCCGCCTGGGTTTAGTTTTACTTGAGCCGGACAAATGAGTGCCACCAAGTCAGTTTGCACAGCCTGAGCCAAATGCACTACTGCAGTTTCAAAAATTTTGTCTAACTCTAAAGTGGAGCGCACCCCTTTGTTGATTGAATTGATTAGCCGCTCTCGTTTGGCGCGCTCGTCAGAATCTGAAATAAGACGTTCGTTAGCATCGAGTTGTTCGAGCAAGCGCTCGGCGCCTTGCCTGGCCACGCGGCTCATATAGTCGCAGAAGCGCGCCCAGAGCATGGCCACCGAGGCGAAGAAGAAAGCTCTAGCCAAGATGCGGCGCCAGAGTTTGTCAGAGTATGCTGCTGCCAGGCCGCGCTCAGTGTCGCGATTGAATACATATGGAAGTAGCTCAGCGTTTTCTGAAACTAACAAGCCGATGTACGAAATTGTCACCAGGAGGGCAGCGAAGTAGATTCCTTTTTTGCCAAATGTATAACTCGATAGCAAAATCGGCAGCATGTAGAGAACGTATAAGTCTGATTCTATTCCTCTTGTGAAATGCACGAGGCCGGTCAGGCAAATAACATCAAGAGTAATCATCACCATGTTGAAAGCGCGCAGACGGGGAGCCGAATAGCGCAGACTGCGTACAATAAAAGCGAGACCGATGAAAGAATAGAAGCTGACACCACCGACGATGGCAGCAGTCGAACGAAAATCAAATTCGTCGCCGGCAAAAGTACTGATACCGACGCAGAGAACTAGGCTAACAAGGGCAAAGGCAATGCGAAAGCGCAGCAATTGCTCGCTCTTTAAAAAGAGTTCGTTGGCCGACTCTCTAGTTTTCACTTTAGAGCTGACGCGCCTGGTCATGCTCATGGTCATAGGGGGTGCTCTTTATTGTTAGCAGGAAAGGGAGTTACTCATTACCGTTGGTGCTTATTTTACTCTGTGCGTGCAGCACTTGGCCCGGTGGCAAATTGCCACACCTGCGGTACAATAATAGTACATACTGGGAGCACGTATGGCGAAAAACACCTACGAGATCATCAACTACGAAGGCTACAAGTTCTTCTTTAAGTTCGAAGAGAACCCGCCAGACATGCTTCACATTTATGCTCGCGGCTGCTTCTACCCCAAAGACGCCATCGAAGCATGGTTTGAGGGCACAGAAGAGCGCGAAAATCTCGAACATAATCGCATGGAGACTTACACTGATAGCCTTGGAATTTACTGGCTTTGGCTAGATCAAGATAAGAAAACCAAAATCCTGATCATTAGCTGCTTTAAAAGGACTGAAAACGATGCAACGAGAACCAAGAGGTAAGTTCGACCCCGCTAAGATGAGTTCGGGTGGACGAGTAGAACTTCCTGCAGAAAAACACGAAGAAGCAGTTCGCCAAATTGCCATTGCCGATGATGAGTGCAGGGTAAATTTTCGCTGGGGATCTTCTCAACTTGAAATTGTCAAACGAGTTGCAGACCTTATGGGCGTGTCATACCAGCAGTACATCAAACAAGTTCTATACAGGCAAGCGAAGGCTGATTTAAATCAATTCTCTGAAGGCAACAAAATGGAAGCGCCGCAATAATAAGCAACAAGCACGAAGGCCAGAAAGATGCCCAGACGCTTAATCGAAGACATTGCTGAGCCGCATCCGATGCGGAGGCGGAGATCTACAATAAGCAGTCGCACTACGTCTCATCAAAGCAGCTGTCCGATTTGCTATTTCGATTCATACGGCATCGACTTGCGCCAATTTCCCAAGGTCTTAAAACTCTTCGACAAAGAAAAGTGAGGGCTGCCCCCACTGTAGCCACCGAAGATTTTCACCAACCAACTCTCTTGCCAAAGAGTATCCGGCAATAGCAAAACAGTGGCACAAATCGTACAACTGAGACCTTAGCCCGCAGTGCAAGAGTTATCCGTGAAGGCTGTACTAAAGTATTCCGAGTTCCTGCTCAATAGTGCTTAAGCGTTTGAAAACCGTTCGCGGAGTTACACCTTACTAGACACAGCCCTTGCAACTCAGCAGTTTTCTCTATCTGGGCTTTAGCAGCTGATGGCAATCGCAAGTCTAGATGAGCAAAGGCAGCATCGCTCTAGACTATTTCAGCCTCAATACGGCCTTCCTTAATGGCCTGAAGCAATTTGCCGTGATCGAGGGCGTTCTGCTCGCGATAAGCATCGGCAAACTCGGCGATTGCTTTAGGCAAGACATTGCCTTTGCCGATATAGCCTGCGATTACAGCAGGGTCGCCTGAACGGGCATGGGCCCGCGCTAAGGCCCAACCGCAGTTGCGGGCAAAGCCGAGCATGTTCTGATGGCTAAAGATCTCTATCATCGGCTTCACTTTGACGTCTCGCAACTGCCTAACATAAAAGTGTTTGCCCCCATCGCCAACATAGTGACCAAGGAAGACATCGGTGGCAGCCTGCATCAAACGCTGACCAGAAACTACTCTGTTTCCATTCGATTCATGGTTAACAAAGTGCGAATATGGCTCAAGAACAGATTTGCGCGCTTCTTTTATCTGCAAGAAAAGGGAGTCATTCTCTGAAGCAAACAACAATGCGATACCGCAGACGGTGCCAACACTGCCAACCCCCACTACTTTCAAGGCCGTGTCGACAAGCTGATAGCGGTCAAACAAGATGCGGCGCTCCACGGTGAGGCTTTCTCGGTATATCTCAATATTGCTGAGCATACGCTCTTTGTACTCGGTCGTATCACTGCCTTCCTGGTGGAAAATCAAAGGCGGCTGGTCTTTAATACGCGGAGTTCCTTCAATTACGGTCGCCAGTTTGACAAACTCTTCAGCATGGCCGCGGTCTAGCGCCTTTTTCAAAACATTCTTGCGCCGTTTCTTCAGCACTTTGTCGTCGGTGAGCTCAATCAGGTCTTCATAATTTAAATAGGAATACCAGGCGTCTAAACAACTCATTCTAGAGAGCTCGTCCATGCGGTCGCGGTAGCATTCAACCACGCGGGCCGCAGCGGCCATTCCCTCTGAACGTTTATGACCATTGTGCGCAGAAGCGATAGTAAAGCTAGCAGCTAGGCGCTTTAGGTCCCATTCCCATGAGCATGGGAAGGTTTCATCGAAATCATTGATGTCAAAAATAATATTGCGCTCGGGGGTGGCGAATGCACCAAAATTTGCCAGGTGGCAGTCTCCGCAAGATTGCACGGCATAGTCAGTCGCTTTCGTCACGGCCAAATCGGCGGCCATGATTACAGCGGCGCCCCGGTAGAAAGAGAAGGGCGATGCCACCATGCGGCCATATCTAATAGGCAAGAGACTTTCAATACGCTCGTGGCTAGAAGCAATGAGCAAATCCATCGGGTCTTCGCGACCGGGTCTGTCAATAACAAACTCTGCGTGAGCTTCACGCGAACATTTGACCCTGAGAGCCTGGCCGAATTCATAACGCTCTTTAGTAGTTTGCAAGTGCATGGGCTTGGTTAAATACTCCGCCTCGATGGCGGGCTGCCTTGCGAGCATTGAGGGGGCGGGCTGGTTTTCACTCTTTGGATTCTTTTTCATTTGGTAAATCTTGTTCCGCAACCTGGGTGGCTATATATTGACGTTCGACCAAAAAGTGTCAGCGAATTGTCGTCGATTGAACACAGTCAATATGCCCATATTTTCTGCAAGCAAATGCATGCATGCAAGTTAATTGCTAGAACCACAAAAATCGAAACCAAAAAGCCCTCATCAACATGCAACAGTCCAGCTACTCGCTCACAGTACCGAGGAAGTGCCAAATGCCGATGCTGTTGTGGCGCGCTTCGCCGTCGACATCAAAGCGCACTTCTGCTAAGCGCTTAAGCGAATAGACAGCAGAGTTAGACTCGTATTCGACATCTTCCGGCGCTTCAGAGAAGTTATTCACAAGCTGAAAATGCATAAACTCAGTGATTAGCTCAATGGCCTCTTCAAAAGGCACCACTGAGAAGGGAATTTCTACATCCTCAAAACCGAACTGATGCATGCCAACAGAAAACAGGCTCTCCCCAGAGTTCATCACCTTGATATAGAAGGCGATGAGGTTTTCAGGATTAATATCATCGCAAACGCGACGAATAGTGTCGTAATCGACGACATTGTTAGAACCACGCAGAACAGCCACCGGAGCCTCTATGGTGCGCACCAATGGCTCTAGCGTTTGTACAAACTGAATTGCTAGTTCGACTTGCGAAGAAATCTCTTGTTCAATTTCTACATTAGGCCCAGTGATATGCAAAAAGTGAGCAGTTTTTCGTATTGTCTTTACGACGGTAGACTCAAGCGCAGTAGTGGACATCTCGATGATTGCATCAACCCAATCAGGACTGAATTCTAAAAACTCAATATCGTAAACAACACTATGACCAGTGCGCTGAAGTGTCTCTCCGTTGGTCGAGAGATCGGGATTATTGATAATTTTAGTGAGGGCTTTATCTTTGTCTTGTATCGGCGTGGGCAACATCACCGAAATGATTTCGCAAACAGGCGGCCCATCGTCGTCAGACTCAGCACCACTGACGCGCAAGAAGCATTGCTCTAAAGGTTCACGCCAGGTTTCTTTCTCTTCATCAGTCTTACATAAATCCCGGGCGGCTTCTAGATCAACAAGAGCAGCAGCGAGATCACCAGCGAGGAAATTAGATTCAGCTTTGTAGTAGTAGCCCTCAATAGAAGGATTAAAACTAATGGCCATGCTGGCCATTTTCTTGGCGGCCTTAAAATCGCCGCGTTCGAGTGCTTCGCGGGCAGAAAGCAGACTACCTAATGACTTATCTTCAATTGACTTATCTTCCAGCGGCTTATCTTCTAGCGACATAGGGCCTCAGCAAATTATTTCTACAACTCTAGAATGCACTTTTATTTGTGGAGTTGTGCGTTCTCTTATATGTACTCCGACGCCCGGCGATAGACATCGGCGGCATCAGCAAAGCGACCCAGCGACTTGAGAGCCTGGCCCCAAGCGTCGTAAACGTCGGCGTCGTAGGGGTCGATTTCGGTGGCCTTCTCGTATTTCTCTAAGGCAAGTTCTTGCAGACCCAAGAGTGAGAGCGCTTTACCCCAGTAATAAAATAATCCAGGGTCACCGTCTGAATATTGGTCAGCTTCGCGGAACATTTCATCGGCCTCAACAAAGCGCCCCTGTAGCAAATAAATTTGTCCAGCGACAATGCGGGCCACTGCGTTTTTAGGGTCTTCTTGAATGACAGTAGTGACTAGATCAATTGCTTCATCAAGGCGCTGTTGTTCTTTGAAAGCCCGCGCCAGAGAAACTCTGACATCAGCATCTTGGGGGTTGATCGCTAAGATTTTGAGCGACTGTGCTTCGACTAATTCGTAGCGCGATGCTTTGAGCAATCTATCGAGTGCTTCTTTTTGTGGATTCAAACATTCAGGATCATACTGAATAGCGAGGCGTAAATGATTAGCACCACTTTCGGTATCACCCATTTCATCAAAGACGCGCGACAAGTGTAAATGCCCCAGGGCATAATCTTCGCGCAGTGCAATTGCTTGTGTAAACTTCTGCACGGCTTCAGGATAATTTCCTGACAAGAACATTGCACAGCCCAGGCCGTCTATAGCCTGATAGTTTGATGGAGTGCTCTTCAAAACGCGGTCAAAATATTGAGCGGCTTTCTCATAATTAGCAATGCCCAAATAGGCATGCCCTAACCAAAAATCAAAGCGACCATCTTGCTCTTTTTCCTGCAAAACAGTAAGGGCTTGCTGACAGTTGTTCATCAAAATGTAAGTGACAGCCAAGTAGACGCGCACTTCGTTATTGCTGCCATCAAGTGTGAGAGCCTTTTGGAAGGCATCAGATGCGCGTTCGTATTCGCCCAAGTCAACACATACCAAACCAAGGTTCATCATTGGTTCGAGACAAGAAGAATCCATATCAGAAGCTTCCATTAGCTTGTCAGACGAATCTTCAGCACGGCCAGCTTTGAATAGTGAGACACCCCAGTCGTTATAAATCAAGGCGCGCTCACGGGCAGTGAGCATGCGGTGGCCCATGCCTACGGCCTCTTGAAAGAGGCGCACAGCGTCATCGATCATTCCGGCATTAGCCATGGCAGAAGCTGCGTAGCGCAAAGTGGTGATGTCTTTGCCGTCCACCTGCCAGGCGCGCATGAAACATTTTCCGGCATCGCTATCATTGCCCATGGCTGATAGAGCGATGCCGAGACAAACTAACGGTTCAGGAATATCAGCTTCGTTGTTGACGGCAGCTTGAAAATATTGCGCTGCTTCCATAAATTGGCCCATGCGAAAACTGGCCATTCCGCCTTGGATAAATGCAGCGCTTAGTTTCGGCTCTAATTTAATTGCTTGGTTGAATTGGCCGATGGCGCCTCTGAAACTGTTGCCGGCCATTAGTGCCATGCCCCAGTGCAAGTGACCAACGGCAAAACCTTCGCGGCGCTCGCAGGCATCGCGGAATGCTGGCATGGCTTCGGCTGGGCGGCCGTCTTTGAGCAAGACTAGGCCGAGGCGATAATGGGCGTCGCCACGCGTCGAATCAATTGAAAGAGCTGTTTTAAGGTGGCGCTCGGCTTCGGCTAGTTTGCCGTTGTTGAACGAAATTACTCCGAGCTGAAACTGAATATCAGGATCGTTCATGCCACTTGGATTCTGTTGAGCGAAGCGCATCAGGCCAGCGTAAGCTTCGTCCCACTTGCCCTGGGAGGCTAAATCAGAAACTAGCTGTGAAATTTGGGTTGACAACCCACTGACTCCTGAGGCAAAAGCTACGTTAGAACAGGTTTCAAGCTTACATCAAAATTTTAGTGATAGTGACCTGTCAATCAGAGGGAACGGTCAGCGATAGATAAAAGTCAGCGATAGATAAAGCTCAATGATAATGGAAGGTTATTAATACAGTGGCGCACAGGATGAACTGTACCCCCCAGAATGCCGCCACGACCTGCCATTCCGCCCACCCCTTTTCAGCCATAACAGCTTCGTAATGGTGATGCAATGGGGCCATGCGGAAAAGGCGCTTGCCTTCGCCCGGTAGGCGCTTGGTCAATTTAAGCTTAATGAGAGCAAGGGCGCTCATCGGTTTTTCAGGAGTGTAGGGCTTGGTTAATTTGAAGTAGGTCACTTGAGCCATGACCGAGAGCGCCTCGGCGATATAAATCAGTGTGAGCGGCACGAACCAAACTACGATGCCGCCGGCTAAAGCGAGGCAGGCCATTAAGCCACCAATAAAGAGAGAGCCAGTGTCGCCCATGAAAATTTCGGCAGGGTTTTTATTGAACAGCAAGAAGCCGAGCAAAGCGCCTGAGGCGGTGGCAGATATGGTGGCATAGCCGTACTGTACCGAGCCATCGCCGCCGGTGAGGAAAAGAATGACTGCCATCGCCGCAAATACTTGACAGGCTGTTCCTGCCGCCAAACCGTCCATGCCATCGTGCAGATTTACGGCATTGGTTGTAGCGGCGGTAAGAAAGGCGCCGAGCCCAATAAAAAGTATGGTGGGCAAAATCATGATTGCCACAGGAGAAGTGACGTCGGCCATGAAGCCAAATTGATTAAGTGGATCATACAAGGCCGAATAAAGTGCTGAAGGCAGCAAGACCTTATTATCGTTCAACATGAGCAGCACCACTGCTAACACCACACCAAGGCAGGTCTCGATGGCCAAGCGCACATATCCGGATATGCCTTTGTTGCCTTTATTTATGACCTTGGCCGAATCGTCGAGCAGCCCCACCACTCCGCACAAGAAGCCGATAATAATGACGACAAAATACGAGGGATCTTTCGGCAGGGTCAGTGAACCAAGCGGCACAACGGCCATGCCCAGCACCACCACAAGCGTGGTGACCATGAAGACCAATCCGCCCATAGTGGGAGTTTTAGCTTTGTGCGAGTGGCTCTTGGGCCCTTCTTCGCGCAAAAACTGATTTATCTGCAACGAGTTCAACTTCTTGATGTAGAACGGCATGCACAAAGCCGTCAGCAACATGGCCGCCACGCACGGCAGTAGTAAGTGCAACAGAGCCGCCAAGAGCGAACCCTGCTGAATTATGGCAGTAGCGTGTTGGTCTAGGTTGACTGGTTAATTCCCGCTGGTTAGTCGAGGTAGAAGCTAGTGACTATCTTACGATGTTCTTTAGCATAATTTACCGACTCAAGCAGTGTATGGGAAGTGTGGTAGAGGAAGCAAATTATTTGCTGGCATCTATCGATGATTTCATGGGTGCATATGCGCGATGCATCGGCCAAGGTCATCGTACGTCTTTCAGGATACTCAACGATATTCTTGATGCCTATTAGTAGGTCTTGAACTTCGCCAGGTTGCTGAGAAATTGTTTGCGGAAGAATTATGTTCAGGCGATCTGGATTAGCGCGTTGCGCTCCACGAATCACAGCCATATTGCAGCCGTTCGCACCGCCACTGGTGACGACTTGGTTGCCGGATAGCACGAGAGCGTAAGAAAGCATCTCGACTAATTGCTGATGAGTGAGGGGCAAGTTGCGGGTACCAATGATGGCTACTTTGCGCGGGCCTGATTGTTGGATTAAGAGAAGCTCTTGGGCCAGTTCATCGACGGTAGGTATTGTGGCGGAGCTGGGTTCAATTCGACTCATGTATATCTATCCAATCCCTTTTATATAGACGCCAGTCTTTACTGGTCCGTGGAAATTTGTTCGTTAATAGTTAAGATTACAAGCCTTCCCCATGGTTTTGACCTAGCAAGCCTCAGGCTGTTTACAAGTTTTAATTAACAGCGAGCTTCTGATCCCTCACAATTAGAGTTGTGGGAGCCTCCGGCAGCGTTTCAGAGAATATTCGCCCGAGAGCCCAACGCATAGCATTTATATATCCGCACCAGGGCGGAGAATGCTTGACATCATTTATAGTTGGAGAAAGACGTGGCGAGAGACCCAGTTATGACATCGGCCGGCAAAAACAAACAATTGAGCTTATTTGGGTCGAACGACCCTAATGAAGAAGCGTCAGACGCCGATGAGCTGGCTATGGCCGAGCTTGAGCTAGAAGAGCATGCCACGGACGAGCATGCTTCTAGCGGCTATGACGAGCATGAGCAGGACGAACTAGAACTGGTAGATGACCCAGATGAGGTAGACCTCGATGTCACTTTTGACGCGCCCGAGAGCCAAGCGCCACGCGCAGAGCAACTAACCCAACAGGCGCCGGTGCAGCCACAGCAGGCAACGAATCAGCATACGCCAGCGCATCAACAGCAGCCCCCAGCTCAGCCATATAGCGCTCCAGCGAGTCACAGTGCACCGGCCCAATCGCCGTTCCACTCGAAGTACACGCCTTCCTACCAGGTGCCCCGCGAGCGGCCGCAATATGCGCCCATGAGCGATGCCGAAGTGGCGGCCCTAGAAACCCAGCTGCTCGACCGTCTCAACCCCGAGCAGGCTCAGTGCGTTCAGCAAATGTGGGGTCCATCACTGATTATTGCCGGAGCCGGTTCGGGCAAAACCACAGTTCTCACCAAGCGCATCGCCTGGATAATCTCAAAACTGAGACAAGAACCAGAATCAATCTTGGCCGTCACCTTCACCAACAAGGCCGCTGGCGAGATGCGCCAACGTATTGAAAAGATTGTCGGCCCTTACGAAGCCCGCCGCATCTCGATTGGTACATTCCACAGCATCTGTGCCAAATTGCTGCGCCAAGAAATTTCGAACTATAAGACTGAAGATGGCTTGAAATGGGATAACAATTTTGTCATCTACGACGAGACCGACAGCATGAGTCTGGTTAAGGCTCAAATCATCAAACTCAATCTCGACGACAAAGTCTTTGTTCCTAAAGAAGTTCGCCACACTATCTCGTCGCTGAAAAACGATGGCTACACCCACCATGTTTACGCCCAAGAAGCGAAGAACTATAGAGAAGGCCGTTTAGCTGAAATCTTCAGCGCCTATCAGACCGATTTAGCGCGCAACAACGCTCTTGATTTCGATGACTTGATTTTGATCTTCACCGATTTGATGCAACAAAATCAAATGGTGCGCGAACGCATGCAGCGCCGTTATCGCCACGTGCTTGTTGACGAATTCCAAGATACAAACAAATCACAATACGATCTAATTTCGCTGATTGCCAAAGCGGATAGCCCTGAGCACTTCCTTATGAGAGAAGCGAAAGAAGCAGGACGCGTGCCAACTCTCGCTCAGCTTTGGAGCGAGCGCAGCCTATTAGTTGTAGGCGACGTCGACCAATCAATTTATTCTTGGCGTAAAGCCGATTACCGCATTATTCTTGGTTTTCAGAAAGATTATGAAGGCTGCGGCCTGATTAAGTTGGAAGAAAACTATCGCTCCACTGCCACCATATTAGAAACGGCCAACAGCATCATTTCTAACAACACAGAGCGCATCGACAAGACTTTGCGCTGCAACCGCGGCCAAGGTGGCAAGGTCAATTGCTACGAAGCACAAGACGAAATTGACGAAGCCTATTATGTAGCCGAAGAAATTAAACGCAGTCGCGCTCGTAGCAAAAACTATTCTGAGCACGTTGTGCTTTACCGCACCAACTCTCAATCACGGGCAATTGAAGAAATTTTGGTGCGCAGCCACATACCTTATATTGTTGTTGGCGGCACCAGATTCTATGACCGCCAAGAAATTAAAGATATGTTGGCCTACATGAAGCTGATCTACAACCCGAGAGATGGCCAAGCCTTCAACCGCGTCATCAACACACCGAAACGTGGCCTCGGTAAAACTACCCTAGACCGCGTCAATGCCTACGCTGAAACCAAAGGCGTCAGCCCGTTAGAAGCTTGTCTTGAAGCCCATCGCATTTCAGATCTCTCGCCCAAGACTTATACATCGCTGCAAGAT
>JBBRMD010000092.1:0-16599 GCA_038231015.1 Candidatus Obscuribacterales bacterium | reverse complement strand
CCCCGGCCATGGCCAGCTTGATTGCCGTGTCCTTGAACTCTTGTGTATATGTTATTTTCTTAGCCATCAGTCCCTCCAGTTAACATTCTAAGTTATGGAGCGACTTGTCGGATTATTGTCCGCTAAATGGGGGGAAGGTCACTCGCACTCAAATGCTACTTTCGTAGCAGAAAAATTAGAGTGGATTATACCAATTTGGAAATTTGTAGGTGCTTCTCTTAGTTTTTGCTTTTCTTCGTTTTGCTTTTCTTTACCAATCTAGAGATGGAAAGTGGCTGGTGTTCCAAACCTTTGCGGAATTCCATGGAGTGAATCAACTCGAATTTTGCCCTGAATCACGAGCACTTCGTTGGTTTCCTTACCCCAAAGAACCAGGCTGCCATGCTCTTGTCCTAATTGAAACGTCCATTTCGGCGGTGTTATGCTCGTTCCAGCTGTTACTCGTACGGCAAATTCTATGCCGTTTTCAGGATGCCTAAACGGCAGCTCAACTGCTTTGCGCGTCCTTACCGCCTCACCTAGAGCATATTTGAGATCTTCGGTAGTTGGTACTGCTCCCATTTTGAATAGCACGATCGTTTGGGTATTTCGCGCAGTACGTTTTGAGGATAAAGACATTTTGCAACCCCATTTGGTCAAGATTGAGGCCGACAGCGGTTAGCTGCCTTGAAATCATTAAGACAGTTGTTTGTTAGGGAATTTTTCTAGATCAGTGAAATCTGTAAAGAATCGGTAAAGCATTCTTCACTTAGTTCTCTGCGCAGCGCAAGCTGAGATACTTAGGTGATGCAAAATCGATCAAATAATGTGGCTAGACTTAGTTGCGTGTGCGTAGGATTGTTGTCGCTCACTTGTTTTCCTTCTAACTTGGCCTTGGCGCGGAGTGCCAGCGGGCTCGTAGACTCTCAATCAAACACTGCGGCTGCAGCTGGCTCTAGCACTATTTCGGATTCCAATGCTATTTCTCAAGGCAGTGCTATTTCTCATGGCACCGCTATTTCTGAATTGAAGACTAGCGCTACACCGGCCACCGTTGCTGACCCGGCCGATGCCTCCAGCTTTACCAATGGCTCTCCTTCTGGGACTGGCTCTGCAACCACTTCCTTGTCTCCCTCTGGGTCAATAACTCCCACTAACACCTCAACCCGCTTTCATCTTAAAGGAACCTCGCATGCCCCGAAGAAGGGAGCAGTTGTGACTAATTTGGTTGAGCGGCCTAAACGCGAATTGTTCGCTCCTTTGAAAATTGAAGAATTGGCAGCGCCTACTAGAGAATTAGCTGAAGCTTTAGAAATTATGCCGCTTCTGCGCGAAGTCAATGATCCTAATGGAAAGCTAAGTGCCGAGCGTAAATCTGAAATCCGTCAGCAAATTCTTGAGACCGTTTTGGAGAGCTACTTTGATGTGGCTAGTATCCAGGGCGAAGCCGAGAAAGAGAAAGGCAATTTAGAAGCGCTGCGGCAAGTACTAATTGATAAGCGCGATCACGGCATCGAGACCAACAATGCCATCAATTTCATCGCATCTGGCACACTAAACACTGTGGGTTCGGTGCTGGGTTTTCCGAAGAATGCTCTGCCGTTTCCTGGTAACTTCAATCAGATGCTCTCGGGCGTCATCTCTACCGGAATGTCGATGTATTCTCTCAAGCAAGCATCCGGTGGGAAGACTCGCGGAGCGGGAAATCCTACTGTTGCTGCCGAGTTGTTTGGTCGGCCGGTTGATAGGCGCACGGCTTATCCTGAGAGCGTTTGGCGCTTCTTGCATAGCCGCTCACTTGATCATCCTGAATGGACACGTGTCGAACAGCTAGAGAGTTACTGGATCAGCCGACAATGGCTTGAACCGCATGGTTCTAAGAAAGAGCAAGCTAAGCTCGATCTCGTCTGTGGCGTTGAGTCTGCGCGGACAGCATTGACAATCGACGACTTGACTGATCAAATCAACATTATTTCAGACATCGCAGCTGTATCATCACTGATGGCTCATCACCTGCGTGACTTACTTCGCATGATCGATTCAGATGTCTTGAAATAGAGTTGAACATTTTGCCGGCAACGCCACATTGCAAAGACTTTGTCGCGCTACTTCAAGATTTCGGCAAAATCTTCGCCCAAAGCTTTTGTGTTTATTAGTTGCTCAGGTTTGCTCACTCTTTTGAACGAGCTTGGAACCTTGAAATCGTTCGTAGTGGCTGATTTGTGCTGCACCGCAACGAGATCAAATTCATCTGAGTGTGAGCCTCCATTGTTGTAGACGGTCATGGCCAGCGGAATTCCTGGTGTAACAGGTGCTCCAAAGGAAAGGCTCAGAACTCGAGTGGCTTGTGCTGGCACTCCTTGCGCTGGCAAGGCCCAAAGAAAACCATTTCGGACTAGCAACTTCTGCCATGTATGAAGGTTTTCCAGGTTGGCAAATTTCTGACCAGTCAGATCGAATTTTAGGCAGTTCAAGCCCTTCTTGTCTGATTTTTGGGAAGAGCCAGGTTTTAAACTACTTGGATCACCTGGTCGAAACATCGCACAAGTGTTATTGAAATTAGACTTAAAACTTTTTGCGTCACCTTCCCAATACAGCTTGTTGCCAGTGTGGCAAATTTGCACCTTCCAAAGAGGTGGCCGCATCAGTAAAATTTGAGATTTTTCGTAAAGGTCTAATTTGATGCCATCCTTGCTATAGAGCAATTCGGTGCGCCCTAACATCAAAGATTTTTGTTTAAGGAATAGCGCTTGCTCTGAGGCCTGAGCTGAATTTGCGCTGATGAGGCAGAGCGCTATCAAGATCGTTGAATATTTTTTCAAACCAGCCAGGAAAGGTTCTTTCAATTCAATCTCTCAGGATTGCGCACGTCTTAAGCCCAACCCATTACTCCCTCTCGATTATACTCTGGCTCCTTGAAAGACTCGCCGCATTAGCGATGCATACGTTAATAAATCATCTTGATTGGCCGCGCAGTCTGACCTCTCTTAAGTTTTGCTAGGCCGCGCAGGGTCGATTTGTGCACTTACTCAGTTCTTTTGAAGCGCTAGTCAGCCCATCGAATCTTGAGGCCACACGCCAAAGCTTGAGGCCACACACCGTATCCCGGGGCCAACCACGAAATGCGGGTGCCAACGACCGAATCTGGGTGCCAACGACCGAATCTGGGTGCCAAGTGGGAATTACTCATCTAGCCACCAACTTCAAAGGGTAAAATAGCTGAAGTAACTTGATGAATGTGCTCCGATTACTTAGAAAAAAACGTTGCAAAAAGTAGGTTTGTATGGTTGATGCCTTTGCTGAAACCCTGCTGGAAACTCAGGAGATGCTCAATAGTCCTGGTTTAGATCCGGGTAGCGGTTTAGCGAGCTCAGCCGCTGGTGCCGGACAGGCGCCCATGTCGCAAAGTGCTTTCTTTCAGCACCTCGCAGATTTTGCACCGAGCCTAATTGAAGATGCCACTCTCGCTGATCTTACCGCTCTTCACCGAATGGGTGTGGCTTGTCGACTTTGCGGGCAGTTCGAGATGGCCGAAAGTTTCTACCGACGAGCTCTGAACTTAATTGAAACCGAGCATGGATGCGATTCTTTAGCAGCCGCCATGCATAGAAATTTTCTTGCGGGCCTGTATTTTATGACCGGGAGAGAAGCTGAAAGTATCCCTCTGATTGAAGCTTCGCTGCATACTTACATAAATAATCTCGATGATCGCCATCTCTATACGCGCCTAACCCACTTTGGTCTCGCTCTCGCTTTTGCGCGCATGGGAAATACTGAACGTGCCCAAGACCATTATGAGCGCAGCGAGCTTGGCCACAGTTCTCGCTTAGAAGCTGTTGACGAATTGCGTTGGTCGGCCTTGCCTTTAAAACTCATGAGTCTGGCAGCCGTTAAATTTGAGCAGCGCCGTTTAGATGAAAGTGTTGAACTTTTCCGCCACTGTGTAATTCATGAGGCTAATGAGGCATGGCCAGGCAGTATGGTTGTTGCTCGCGCTCTTGGAAATTTGGCAACCTTGTGCCGTTCTCAAGGCCTCGATGCCGAGGCTGGAGAGTTTTTTCGCATGACCTTAAAAATGAAAGGCGATTTGATGGAGGAGAGTAATCCTGATTATCAGGTTACTCTCAAGCAATATCAGGATTTCCTCAAATCAACTTCTGAACGCCGCGCTGAAAATTGAGAAATGCCTTTCTGTTCAGGTGTAATATCAGTAAAATTTGCGGGTGTTTTGAATTAACTATTTTCGTTCGCATGGAAATTAATGTCTGCTTGTGCCGAGCTGTTTGTTTGTTTCTTCCATTTCTGAAAACCATGGGAAATTTCGGAGGAATTTCGCTGTGATTCTGAAAGTCGCACAAGGACAAAGTTATTTCATTTCAAAATTGAACTTTTTTCGCACAAAAAAGTTCAATCTGATTCTCTCGCTGTTTAAACTCCTTGATGAGTTTTCAATTTTTTTTCAAAATCGGCGAGGTTCGCTTCAATAGTCGCCAGGCGCGTCGAGTAACCGTCTAGCAGACTTCTATCCTCGTCTACCTTCGGGCCTGGTGGCCTTGATGGGATGCCTCGTTCCATGAAATCTTGTTCGGGCTTTTTGTAGCTTTTTTCTTTGGCTACGAAGTTTTCCTTGCTCAGATTAGTTTTGCACTGGTCTATCGCCACCACTAGGTAGTGGCGCTCTTTCAGTAACTGATTGTATTCCCGGGTTAAGTCATCCCTCTCGCCACGCTCAAGGCCATCTTTTTCGCGTAGCTGTTGCTCATAAATACGCGTGTCGCTGTCTACTCCTTCGAAAAAACAGAACAAGATCCACACGGTTCCAATAAATAAGCTCATCGTCATGATCGCGAGTCCAAGAATGCTGTCCCAAAGCAGGAGGAGCGCGATCTTTGACCACTGACGGAGGACATCAATCCATTCAGAGGTATGGTCTGTTTTTCCGTCGAGTTCAAATAAATGATTAGTGCATTCAGTGCACCACCAGCCATGGTTGACGTGAATGTATTGATTGGAACCGATTGAAAAGATTCCAGGATAGTCGTTTGTCATTGGGCGCACCATTCGTTGGAGTGCCTTTGAGACTAACTATTTTCGGCGGCTTCTTCACTGTGCGAACGCACAGACATTTGCGATCAGAAATCCTTTCCAATAAAGAAGAAGCAAGCCCCGAGGGGACCTGCTTCTTCTTCTTTATCTTTTTCTTCTGCTTCTTTTTTATCCAATTCTGGGGGGCTCTCTGTCACTTATTCAGTCGATAGCCCCTAAACCCTTGCGGGGGAGATAGCCGCGCCCGCAACTATCTCCAGACCGTTATTTTAGGAGGCCGAAACCGTTGCTTCGGCCTCCCTTGCTTGATTGCTTTCGCATTAGCCGCATTTGCTGTAGCCACAAGATTGACAGACATTGCAGCCGTCAATTTTGAGCCATTCTGCGCCACCGCATTTGCCGCAAGGAGCTTGAGCTCTTGCACCATTGGTAGTGACTGAGCTAACCGTTCCACTTTGGCTTTGATTGGCATTGTGAATAGCTGCAGCAGGAACAGATCCGTGATTGAGTGACACTTCTGCTAGCGCTAGTTCTTCGTGATCTTGACTGTGATTTTTGCGATAGTGCTGGATTGCTTTGGCCAAGCCATCGCATGGAGATTGCACCACCACGGCTTTGTCAGAGTCTGAGAATTTGAAGAAGGCTGGGTAGCCTGATTGGATGTTCACCAGTTGATGAACGATGGTCATCTCTGCTTTAGAGCGTTCTTCTTCGCCGAACTCTGCAGCGTATTGCAAGAACGATGAAGCGAGTCGTCCTACTGCTTCGAACAATCCGGCTTCAACGGCGCCTGGTTTACCCATACGGGCGTAGACTTCGACTAATTCGCCAGGATGATTTTTCTCGTGGTTCAAGCTCACGTGCAGAGTGGAGCCGCCATCAGGTGAACCGACGCGTACTTTGTAGTTTTGACCGATGGTCTCGTCTACGTGGATATTGCGACGCTCCTGGTGGCCTAACTGAGCAAGCAAATCTGATTCGCGGTCGTAGTCGTTGCTGGCGATTTTTTCTACGGGCTGTGATAGACGGCTGCCATCTGGATAGAAGGTGATGTCTTTGACACCAAGCTTCCAGGCCAGAATGACTGAGTCGTGTACTTCTTGTTCGCTTGAATCAAGTGGAATAGAGCAAGTGTTTGAGACCGAATTGAATACTTCGGGCATATCGCTGGCGCCGTCGTGGATGGCAGCTAAGTGCTTGATGTAGCCTTCTGGGCTTACCTCAACACGAATAGGGAAAGCGTTTTGCACAACTTCAGGAACTTCAGCAATGCCACGGCAAGATTTGTGGTTGTCGCGAATCTTTTTCATCAATACTTTTTGTGCGTCTTCGCTTTCTGGCCAAGCTCCGTGCTTGATCATCAATTCTTTGAAGCCAGGAGCGACGAAGTCGACAAAGCGTGAACGCACTTTGCGCGAGAAAACGATGCCGTTGTGTGGATCGACTCCCCAGCTGGTTTGTAGAGCCTGAGCAAGAGTTCCGGTAGGTGCATTGTTGGTCAAGCAGCTATTGCGAACTCGTAGACCCTTCTTGTGGAAACGGCTGCCTTCCCAAAGCGGGTAAACACCTCGGTCTTTAGCCATTTCAACAGAGGCTTCCAGTGAAGCTTTGTTGTATTGACGGAAGAGCTCCTCAGTCGCTTGATGACTGATTGGCGAACCAAATTCGACACCTAGTTTTGAAAGGAATTCTGCGATGCCGGCAAATCCGCCACCGTTGCGCCTTTCCAAGCGAGCAGTCATGTTCTGAAGTGGAATTGGATACCAGCTAACATCTGATACGTTATCCATGAAGCGCTGTTGTACGCGCACTACCGCCCGCATCGCTGACATATTGTAGCTGCCATCTGGGCTCCAGAAATCGGAGTGAGCGGCATGCAGTGAGGAGAGATTGCAGTTACCCATGTACGTACGGCCGTCTTTGCCTAGGCCGGCAGGCAAGAACTGCTCGCCGCAAGGATTGCAAGTATTGAGATCGTAAGCATGATTGTTAGCGTTGCCAGCATTGATGGTTTCGTAGAAGCCAATGCCTGGCTCGCCTGAATCTCTCATTCCTTCGACCACGCGCTGGAAGACATCTGGTGCGTAGAAGTAGCCGTGGGCTTTGACGTATTTATCAGTGATTTCCACCATGGCATTGCTCAATTTGCGAGCAGCATCAATCGCTTCAGGATGCTTGGTGATGTCTACGGAATATTCCTGATATGTTGGTTCTTTTGTCAATTTGTTGACAGTCATTTGGCCGCGTGCGTCTAGCACTGGTTTGCGTGGATCGTAGACCGGGCCTGTCCAGGCTTGGTTGTTGAAAGAAGCTGGGTAGAAACGTTTGGCTTCGACTGCTTCCATGAATCCAGGCATGGCCAAAACAGTGACGTTGGTGTTCTTTAGATAGTTCTGTCTGTCGATGTAGCTTGCATATTGCTCACCATATTTTTGTTCGGCCAGTTTGAGCAGACGCTTTTTGTACGACATAGAATCTTCACCAGATTCTTGTCTTAGTTCGCTGCGCAATTGTTTGTAGATTTGCGAAATAGTTGGTGGTGGAATCAACTTCTTCTTATCAATGAAGAAGAGGATGTCTGGGTGATCGGAGTTGCGCAGCTCAATTAGGGCTCCGCCGCGGCGCCCGCCTTGGGCGACAGCTTCGACAGCCTTGGCGATGGTTTTTTCATAGAAGCGATCTGGGCCTGAGGCGGCAGCACCATTAGAGATGATAGAAGCCCAAGGACGTAGAGAGGAAGTATTTAGTCCCATTCCCATAGCTGCCTTAGCGGCCAATGCCTCGATGCGAGCGGCTTCTTGGATGCCTTCTAGGCTGTCGACGACAAAAGCGACTCCACAGGCAGCTAGGCAGCCTTTGCCGCGCAAGAAAGCTGAGAGGTGACCCATTGCCACTTCGTGCTCTGAAAGATTGGTTATTTTGCCCTGAGTGACCGCATGCCGCAGTTCTTCTGAGCGCAACCAGATATCTTCTTCTTTGATATTGGCGAGTTTACCGAAAGCCCAATATTGAAGAACTTTGAGCGACACTTCTGGATCAGCGTTGATATTAGCTGGAGTATTGGCCCAGAATCTCTGATTGCCGATGTTGTCAGCGAATACTTGAGTCCACTGCGCCACTTTAGGATGGCTGATAGCGTCGGCCAGGCTGAGCTCGACAAGTTCAGATGGTGTCAGAGTATATTTCAGCTCGGCTAAAGCCACTGAAACAGCCACTCTATGAATAATGTCGTTGACTCCTTCTATAGGTTGACCAGTTAGCGGATCTCTATTGCCATATAGCCCGACTAGTGTTTCTTGGGTTGATTCCCAGTAGCGGCCGCTGTAGTCCTCTTTTGGTATCACAGTGCTTGCTGGAGAAGTAGATGGCTTAGTGGTATTGGCCACTACAGCAGTTGGTGAGTTCGCTGTCGACGACATAGAAACAGGTCTGGCTGCTGTTTTCTCGGAAGTGTTATCGCTAGGAGAGTCTTCTTTAGAGGAATTTTCTTTGTTCTCAACTGTCAGCATTTATATGTGGTTCCTTCCTAGTACAGAGATAAGGGATTCGTTTATAGAGGTCGTGGCGGGCAGGGTGGACCGAAGGTTGTGTGGAGTAGCGTAGGGGTGGGGCGGACCGAGCGGTTTGTGGAGATAGACTCTGGGGCGGTAAGGGATGCAAGGTCAGATTAAGAGGCAGATTCGTGAACGCACATCAACTCAACCCCGCGAGGGCGGGGCTTTGTTGGAGCGTTGGGGCAAAGTTTTACCGACTCATGAGTCGGTACTCACAAACCGAGATTTGTGATTGGAACTTTTTTGTTTTATGAGAGGTATTTAGGACCTCTGCGCAAGATTTCGTTATGAATAATCTACTACCGGTAGGGTCACCTCCGCAACTGGCAAAATGATGTTCAAAACATGTTCAAAGCCTGTAATTGCTTGCTGTGATTCTATTTGCGGGTTAGATAAAATCACAAAATAGTCTCTCCACCCCTAGTGTCGCCACTGCTATATGTGGTGTAGGCGGTTCTGCTTGACAGCGCTTGCGCATATCCGCAAAGCCTTACAGGGCTTGAAGTCTGATAATGTGATAGCGCTTTTGTATATGCGCTCGTGGTGGCGTTCGCGGTGGCTGATATATCTAAGCGGATGTGGCTCTATAGGTGGTGCACCCTGGTGGCGTTATTGGTGATTAGCGGCTGTTCATGCGCGTTTGTATATCTATCGATGCGGCTGAAAGTATGTCTGATAAGTGTGAGAGGGCGATAATATTTGTCGGCGTTAATTATCAGAACCGTAATCCTCTACATATAGAGCGGCGAAGAAATAATGTAGTGATTTGAAACTAATTGGTAGCTTGAACGGTCAGGGTATCTGCAGGTGTACACAGGTATCAGAAAATGTCATTTGAGAATGAAATTAGTACTGTTGAAGCAGCTCTTTATCTAGGTTTGACTCGACCATTCATTTTACGATTGATTGAGAGGGGTGTGCTTCCCAGCCGCATGGTGGGTCCTCATTATCGTCTTTCCATGTCTGCCGTAATCGCCTACGGTGAATCGGTGCGGCGTAAACGCGAAAATCGTGCTGCTTAAAGGTTAGCGGACCGCTCTCATTGAAGCTCGGGCTATTGTCTAAAGAGAAGCCACAAAAACTGCGTCAAGTGAAAAGGTAGCTATCTGTTTCGGCTTTTGGTGATTCTCAGTGATGCACCTTTTGATGAGTTGAAGAAAGGATTCTTGTGCTTTTTCACTCAGTATTTGCTGGGAAATTTTGAAGAAATTTCGCTGCTTTCCCCAAGTCGTAAAGTCAGGGAACTGCGATGTAATTGAACTTTTTTGCTGTTGAACTTTTTGTCAAGTTTCTACGTTTATCTAAATACGTAACAACTTTGGGCAAGAGGCGAGACAACATGTCTACTTGTATGAGTAAAATTCGAAAATTTTTAGCGTCTCTCCCTCCTGGTGAACCTTTCAGCACGCAGTCTTGTGTGCAGTATGGTTCGCGATCTGCTATTGATCAAAGTATTGCTTTGCTAATTAAGAAGAATGTCTTGGAACGGCTTGTACGTGGCGTTTTCGTTGATTCTGACACGCGCAAGCATGTCTATACAGCTGAAGAAATTGCCAAAGTGAAACTTCGTGCCTTTGGAAATGAAATTGTTCAGCCTGGCTCCTCATGCGCCAAAGAGCGTGGTTTGCAACGTGACTTGTGCGGTGGCGAAGATAGTCTTAAAGATGGCGAAGGAGTGCATGAGTTTCTCACTTCTGGCCATTCGACTAGGTTTCGTTTCGGTGAAGGCTATATCTATTTGCGAAAATGTAATGGTAGAAAAATTCAGCTTTCGGATAGTCGCGTTGGTAAAACTGTTCGAGCGCTTTGGTTTCTTCAGCAGCTTTCAATCACACTTGAGATTATATATAAGCAAATATTGACGTTTGAAAGAAATGACTTTGTTGAGTTAGTTGGCAAAGCAAGATTGATGCCAGCGTGGCTAAGAGATAGAATTGTCGGCGCTTTCAACATGCGCTGGCAGCGTACCGTTTTTACACAGTCAATTAGAAAAAGAGAGTTATGCGTCATCGACAGCTGCTGATAATGCTCGTTGGCAATGAAAAACAGCTATGATCAATGCAGCTGGAAGAAGTTTATTCTTTTGCTAATTTTGCTTCGTAAGCAAACTTACAGTTTCATCAAAGAAGAGCTTTTGATAATGATTTCACCTAATAGAGTTCTTCGTTTGAAAACATATTTTTCTGCAATTCCTTTGTTTCGAAATTGTGCAAAGTTGACCGCTCTTGGAGTAATTTGCGTCGGACTGCTTCCACTTCTAAATGATCCCGCCCAGGCCGGCAATTCGAAGAAAGAAGCCGTTCATAATAATGCGAAGAAAGAACCAGTTCCGTCCACTGCGATTAAGGGAAGCGATGGCTCTTCATCTAATAAAGAAAAGCCACACAGTAAAGAGCCAAGAGATCAGTGGAAGTACAGTGTTCCAGTAGGACAAATAAGCCCTCATCAATTACCGGTGGGGAAATTAGTTGCTCACTTACGTAAACGCCGCGTCACCGAAGTTCGACAACTGCTGAAGGACAGTCCTGTTCATCCTGGCGATGGTGAGGAGCGCACAATGTGGGAAGCCGCTTGTCTGGCCACTAAAAATAGACCAGAGCAAGCAGTGGTTTTGTTTGATACTGTGAAAAATCTAAGCGCAGCTCCCGTTGTCGTTGTGGCTCGCGCTGCAGAATCTTACGCAGGTGAGGCTCAGTACTATAAGGCTATCAGGCTATGCAATATTGTCCTCGCTAAGTACGACATGCGTGAGGCTTATCAGGTTAGAGGTGGCTGCTATAGCGCTACTAATAGGCTAACTGAAGCCGCCGCAGACTTCGAAAAGCTAGCAGTTTTGGGCGGTTCATCGCCGGTCAGATATTATTGTCGTGCGGCCAGTTTGTTGCTCAAAACTGGAAAGAGCAAAGAAGCGTTGACCATGGTTGAGAGAGGGCTCAAGGCTGTTCCTGGTGATTCTAGTGCTGCGCTTCAAATGGTGAAAGCTGACTGCTTTAAGACTCAAGGCCGCTGGCAGGATGCTATCAAATGCATTAGCGAAGCCATTAGGATGACAAGTTTGCGAAAAATCAGCCCCAATGGTGAAGAAGAAGTGATTTTAGCCACTTGCTATAAAGAACGCGCCGCCTGCTATCAAAAACTCGGGCAAACAGATTTAGCCAAAAAAGATTTAAAAGCCCTTGACGATGCCAGTCGCGGTCTTGCTGATGAGATTATTGGCGATCGATAACCATTTGCTTGAGTTTCCAGTTCTGTTTCCGGCTAAGTTCTCGGTTCAGTTTCCGGCTGAGTTTTCGGCTCAGTTTCCGGCTCTTCTTTTGCCTTTTGTTTTGCCCGTTCCACCTCGCAAAGCCTCAAGCGGACACTTCGCTATCTTCTAAGGCCTGTCGCTTAGTTTCTTCCCAGTCGGCAGCAGTTGCTAGTTTCGCGGACTTGAAAGCGCAGTTGGGGCTGGTGATTTGATGATCTGACCAATATTTCTCTATCCGCTGAAGATGCTCGTCACTAAAGCCTAGAAGATTTTGCTCATATCCGGTCGGGTGAGGCAGTGCCTGGTTTATGTCTAGGGTCGGTTGTTCATTCGATAGCCAAGTTTGAAAGGTTTGATTGTTAAGCTTGAGATGCTCATGAGCATCGTTTGAATACACCCGAGTGATGATGTCACCGCCGCAGTTTCGGCATACATGCGGTTGGTCGTGAATAGCTGCTTTTTCGTGGTAGTCAGGCCCACTTGCCGCTAGTTCAATTTGTTTGAGTGGATGGTTTTCAAAATACCTATGCGGTTTGTGCGTTATTTTCGGATCGCCGTGTTTGGCTCTTAGTTCTTGTTCTATGGCGTGCAGGCAGCATGCGGGAACATAGACTAGCTGATGGAGAGCAAATGAACACCATTGAGCAAAATCTTCCCAGTGATGATCATCTGTCTCACTCATGATTTTTTCGCCTTAGTTTTTGCTGCTTGCCGCCCGATGTAATTTGCTTTCTGTAGCTCTGGATACCATGAGAAATGAACCTGCTTGCTATTGCCGTTCCTCATAGACATTGAGGAGCATTCTAGGGTATCCATTATTTGAAGAGCGGTTGAGCCGATTTTCGCGTCGTCACAACCGCCGGAGCTTTCTGCTCCTAAGACCACTAAGTCGGCATCCCACATACATGCTAGTTCGAGAATTGCCCCAGCAACAGAATCAGACTGGAGCACAAGCACTTCTCGTTTGCAGCGTGGATTTTTAAAGGCTAGAGCAACGCCAATTATGCGCAGTCTGCTCTCAATAGTTCTTTGATGCTGCTGCTCTGAAAAGTAGCCTTTGGAGCCGGTCAGAAATGACACTCCTGGTTGGCGCTTTGAAGCTGCTGTGACTTTAACTAGTCTGATTTCTGTATTGTCTAGCCAGTGAGAATCAGCTACCCACTGAATAGCTGTGGCTGCCTGTTGTGAAAAGTCTGTGGCGATAATTATCCGTTTTGGTGCTTGCTCTACTAACTGGCGGGTGCCATCGGTTTCATTGCCGCCGCACTCTATTTCGCTATCGGTATTTGGGAAGACTTGTTTAAACGTGTTAGTGAGGTTCTTTAGCCACTTTTGGACGGTAACGCGATGTTCGTCTTGCTCAGCTAATAAAACATCTTTATGTACAACTTTCGATTCTAAGCGGCTACCTGCAAGCCCTTCAATGACTGGGTCTAACATAAAATGGGTGTCTTCTGGCCATTTACGGGCCATGGCAGACTCAAGCGCATAAAGTGCTGATTCTTGGGAGTTTATTGGTATCAGCACTCTATAGCCAGAGTGCTCGTTTGATAAAGCTTCTGGCGTGCCATTTAAGGCAGCGCTAATATCCGAACCTTTACTAGGCGGCTCGGCAACAGGAGTGCGCGAACTACTAGGTGATTGTTCCCTAGAGAAAGTCAAAGCATTTGTTCGAACACTAGTCTCAATCACAGCGAAGTGATTTTTTGACTTTTTTCGTTTCAATAATGGCCCCTTAGTGCAGTCAGCCGGGTTACCAGGATTGCCTATGATTGCTTTAAAACACTCTTCGATTTGAGTGTTTTAGTCTACTTATTAAAAACGATAACTTAATGGCTTGCTGGAATAAATCACCCAATTAGGTGATTTGTGCTTCTAATCGCTTACTGGCTTTTTGGGAGAGTATGTTTAGGAGTTGCAGCACTCTTTTTTTTCAGCGGCTGGAACTCCGGCAGCAGGGTTTGCAGTAGATCCAGTAGCAGTATTTGCAGTATTTCCTGCAGTGGTCGAATCTACAACTTGATCGGCACCGTCAATTTCGGAGCTGTGTCTCAGTAGCTGCCACAATTCTTCCATAACCCGCGCTGAGTCATTATTTTGCACTGCTTCAACGACGCAGGTGTTGAGGTGATCTTTGAGCATTATTTCAGCACTTTTATCGAGCGCTGATTGCACAGCTTTAAGTTGGTTGAGGATGTCAATACAGTATTTTTGCTCATCAACCATCTTGTAAACTGCATTCAAATGCCCAATTGCTTTGGATAGACGTGCTTTCAGCTTGTCGCGTGATTCGTTAGTAATTGCCATTGATAGAGTTTAGCCTAAGGCAGTCTTTGCACTAGCTATGCGAGTCTTACTTCTAGCTAAGATTAGGACGTTAAGTACCGTCTTAACGAAAATCTGGTTGTCAATCATGTTAGCGGTTGGCGCCTGTGAGCCTAAGCGAGATTTCGGTAAAGGCATGTTGCAAGATGCTCTGTATGAGAGCGGCTTAGTGACGGCGGCTTGGACTAAATACTTCTTGATAGACCAGAAGAAGTTCTCTTTCCCAAAACTCACCTCAAGCTCTCTCAAAAGATTTAGCAAAGCCACACTATAAAAATCAGCAGGCCGCCGTGACAGTATTTGCGCTGTTTAGGAGATAGCGGTAGCTAAGATCTGAGACGGTCAGTCGATCCAACTCGGTCAGTCGCCTTGAGTCTGGAATTCAACATAATGCGGGTGTTTACTCAGAGAACTTTACTGCGTTACTCGCTCTTGCCAGCAATTATTTTGCCGACAATAAAATTGCACTGCTTTCCTGCAGTGCCAACTAAAACACCGCGATTTATTTACTTAAATTGCGCATCAGAAATCTCCTAAAATCATGACCAAAAAATCTCTCAAAGTCCAGAACAAGCAACTCTCTAGCCAGTGGGCCAACGATCGCTTCAGTGGTATTGTTCGTCCCTATTCCAGCGAAGATGTCGTTCGCCTGCGGCCGCGCCTTCAGGTAGAACACACTCACGCCAAAGTCCTCGCACAGAAGCTCTGGAAGCTCCTCAACACCAAACCATTCGTCAAGACCTTCGGCGCCATGATCGGTCCGCAGGCTGTTCAAATGGTGCGCGAGGGAGCTCAATCTATCTACCTTTCTGGCTGGCAGGTGGCAGCAGGCGCCAACAAATCTGGTCAGGTTTACCCCGACATGAGCCTCTACCCTGTGGACAGTGCTCCGGCCCTGGTCACACAATTGATCAACGCCCTGCAGCGCGCTGATGAAATCGATGCCAGCGATGGTCACAACGGCGTCGACTGGTATGTACCCATCGTCGCTGATGCTGAGGCTGGTTTCGGTGGACCACTGCATGCCTACGAGCTGATGAAGTCATTCATCAAAGCCGGTGCGGCGGGTGTTCACTTTGAAGACCAGCTGGGTTCGGCCAAGAAGTGCGGTCACCTCGGCGGTAAGGTACTGCGTCCAACCTCGCAGTTCATCAATACCTTGGTTGCAGCTCGCTTGGCCGCCGACGTTCTCGGTGTGGAAACCGTTTTGGTGGCCCGTACCGATGCTCTCGACGCCACCCTGCTGGAGAACGATGTGGATGAACGTGACCACGAATTCATGACCGGTGAGCGCACTCCAGAAGGTTTCTGGCGCGTGCGTGGAGGTCTTGCTTCTGCCATCAAGCGCGGCTTGGCCTTTGCTCCGTACGCAGACATGCTCTGGTTCGAAAGTTCTAAACCTGACCTGGAGCAAGCGCGCCAGTTTGCTGAAGCAATCCATGCTCAGTTCCCCGGCAAGCTCCTGGCCTACAACTGCTCGCCAAGCTTTAACTGGAAGAAAAACCTGGACGACAAAACGATTATGGACTTCCAGGCCAAGCTTGGGGCCATGGGTTACAAATTTCAATTCATCACCCTGGCTGGTTGGCACTCGATCAACCTCAGTTCGTGGAAGCTCGCTCGCGAGTATATGCAAGAAGGCATGCCAGCTTACGTGCGTCTGCAAGAACAAGAATTTGCAGCGCAGAAGGTCGGCTACACTGCTATCGCGCACCAGAAGGAGGTGGGGACCGGACTCTTTGACCTCATCCTCGAAACCGTTACTGCGGGGCGGTCTTCGACCACGGCATTGGCTGGTTCTACAGAAGCCGGTCAGTTCCACGACTGATTCTGCTAGTTGGCTATAGCAAGCGACACTACTTGCAGACTTGTTCTTAGCTTTTGCTAGGGCGAGAAGAAGAAAGACTTTTAGTGTTGTGATTAGACTTTTAAGAGCTACGGATAAAATCCGTAGCTCTTTTTTGCTTAATATTTTTCGGTTTTATTACTATCTACAATAGTATTAAAACCGTATTTTTTTACATGACATATGCCAGTTTCAGTAGGTAGTACGTGTGGTAGTTTTGTGTCTATCGCTTTGCAGGGAAATTTCGCAGGAATTTCCCTGCAAAATTTATAACGATTTTTCCTTCAAGGGTCATGACCGCACAAATACTTCATTTCGCTTGGATTTTTAGTTGACCGGTCTATTACAGTCAAGCAAATCTGCCTATCACTTTAGTTCCGCAAGAGTGACAGGTTTTGTGAAAGCGCAAGCACGGATGAGGCTTTGCCAAATTTTGGTTTGGCCGTATCTACGATTCGCGAGAAATGCGAACTCGTCAAGGTAGAGCTGGAGCAGCTTTGGGCTGACACCGTGATAAGTACCGACAAGAAATCTCCTGAGCAAAGAGACGAAAGTGTGCATCCAGGGTAGTTTCTCAACTCCCATTTTACCTGGGGCTGGTT
>JBBRMD010000091.1:0-17638 GCA_038231015.1 Candidatus Obscuribacterales bacterium | reverse complement strand
GCACAATGAAGCATAACCGACCTTATCTGCCGCTGGCAGATAATAGTGACAGCGCATTTGGTGGCACTTTTCTTGACCCCTTAAAGGTGAAAAAGTCGCGGAGATTTTTGACTTTCGATTGGTCGAATAGCTTAGTGGCATTATTGGTGGCATCTGTTTCCTGCGATTTCCTTGCTTTAAGGGTCGAAAAGTACAGGAAATCAGGGTTGTTTTTCAACTAGCCGGACAGACACAATTAGTTGACCTTAACTGTTGTGAGATAATTTAGGTTAGGTGCGGGCAATCACTTTTGTAGGTGTTTGCTCGCACCAACTTCTTTTCGCAAAGGTTGATAAGATCAGAGCCTATAAAGATTGGAGTTCTAAATGAGTAGAAAAATCCTTTCCTTTTCACTGGCGTCAATTTTGTCTGCCATTGGATTGGCTTCCTGTACCGATGTCTCGCCTGAGGAAAGAGAAGAATTGACCATGCCGAATGCAAACATATTATCTTTAGAAGAGTTGTATCGACGCGATAAGCAAAGTTTTGAGGATGACTACAATTGTGGTAATTTCTTGCAAATGACTGATGGAACGGTTCTATTTTTCAAACCGTCTACTAGATTAGACTTAGACAAAGTTATGACTGGCACCCTAACCAACTACAATGGTAATTTTCTTGCTTATTCACCGACCACTGGAAAATCAAGTTTGGAAAAAATGGAGGTAGCTAAACACGATAAAACGTTGGCCTTCGATTCTTATCGTGCAAAATTTTCTGAATTAGAGCGAACGCGATTGACCTCTGACTGGCGAAATGTTATTAATTTTTGTGCAAGTCGCAAGTTGCAATTCAATGAAAAGTTTGGCCGCATCAGCGTAGGAGTGAAGGACGCATCGATTGTTAGACTCAAATCTGATTATTTCTTAGTCACCGGTGGACAGTCCACTTATTCCTCACCCGACATGGCGCAGATGGCCACAGTGTTCGATTCCAAAACGGATTCAATAGTGAAACAATTTGTGCTTTGCAGTCGAAGACGCAATCACATTTCACTTCTTTTGCCGGATGGAAAAGTAATGCTTGCTGGTGGTCAGCAAGAGCATGGTCCGCAGTCGCGCCCTACGATAGAAATAGTGGATGTGGATGCTCAAGTGAGTCGAGAACTTGACTCACATCCAGCCTCCTTTCGAACATTTGGCACTGCATGTTTAGATGAAAAAGGTAACTGCTTGGTTATGAGTGGAATGGGCCTGAAAGACCGCTCAATGGTAGATCTTGATACTATTGAACTTATAGATGTTAAGGCTGATACCATTAGTGTAGTTGGCTATATGTCTTATTATCGGCTCTATAACATGAAAAATGAAGAGAGAGTAGTAACGTTGAATGCGATACCAATTGGTTCCGAAAAGATCTTGATATCGGGTGGCAAATACCGCCCTCGTAACAGTTATCAGGTTTCGGTACGCGACAATGCAGAGATCATAGAATTAGGCAATCCTCCAAATAATGCAAAATAAATATTGACTGATAACTGGCTTCGCTGAGGGTTTTAGGAATAATTTCCTTCGCAGTAGGGCTTGTAGAAATTTAAGTGATTCCATTGGCTCAGCTAGGTTTGTGTGTAGGAAATGAGTTCGTCGAGCTCTCGAATTAAAAATATTGCACTTTCAAGAATCAACTAGCTGTAGCGGCTTGCGATCATAGGGTTAAGGAATTGAGATCGTAGAAATGGGATCGCAATCATCTGGTGGCGCTGGCTCAAATTATTTGCGAATGAGGAAAGTGCCACCAGATCCAGAAAACGATGGTTTTGTAGGCGCGTTCAGTTTCTTTACACTTTGAACGAAAAATGGGCATTTGAGACGTCTAAAAACTCTGTATAAAAACCAAACTTCAAAATGGTGTCACGTTATCGAGTTTCTTTACAGCTTTTGAATCTGACAAATACACCACGGGATTGGATTTCACCCCGAAAGAATTATGCAGTCAGCGTTTTCATCATTCTCAATTAAAGTGCGCCCGATATCAGTTAATTTGCACCAGTCTCAATTAAAGTGCGTTGAGTTTCAATTAAAATGCATCGGGGCGCACTTATAGTCTCAATTAAAGTGAGCTGAAAACACCAGATGATCTCAATTCGGGGTGCCGATGATCTCAATCCCTCACACCTATCCTGATTCGAGCACCGAAGCTGCGACCTTTGACGTTAGTGGCAACGTGCTAGTGCGCACCATACGCAATGGCAACACGGTAACGAACACGTACGACGTTATCAATCGGCTGGCCACGAAAACGCCGCAGGGCCAGGCTGTCGTCACTTATTCGTATGACTTGGCCAATCGGCTGCTTCGGAACAATCTCGTGAAAGTAATTAGTTTGCTCTATGTTTGTCGAGGCAGTTCAAATCTAGGCAATTTGAGCCAAAACTTGCTCCCTTGAGCCCCTTCTGCTAGATCGTCGACCCCTATTGTGCCACCGTGTTCCTCTATTAAAGCACGACATATTGCTAGGCCCAGACCTGAACCGCCTCTGGCGTCGTTACTATCAACTTGGCGGAAACGCTCGAAAATCGAAGCCCGCTGATTCTGGGGCACACCGCGACCGTTATCGATAATTTCCACTTCAATTTCAACGCCAGCTTTGAGCACAACTTTTACACAGCCGTTCTTTTCTGAGAACTTGATGGCGTTGGCTAGCAGATTTACTATAACTTGAGTGAGGCGCTCGAAATCACCCATTACTTCAACTGCTTCGTTAGCGGCCAGATAGTCGATAGTGATGCTTTGCTGTTTAGCAAAACCTGTAACTGACTCAATTGATCTGACTATCACTGCATTGAGATCAACTGCATCCATTTGAAAAGTTAGCATGCCGCTTTCTAGCTTTTCAATGTCGAGTATGTCATTGACCAAATGCACAACGCGATCAATATTCATTTCGGCAAGTTCTAGACTCTCTTTGCCGGGCTTCGATAGCGGGCCGTATGCGTCTACTTCTAGCAGTTCAAGGAAGCCCTGCACCGATGTTAGTGGCGTGCGTAAATCGTGGGAGATCATGGCGACAAAATCTTGCTTGAGGCTCTCGATTTTCTTCCGCTCGGTAATATCGTGAGCGACACAGAATAGTGCTTTCTCTTGGTTCGACCATTGGGCGGTCCAGAGCATGTCCACGAATTTGCCGTCTTTGTGCTTGACCTTGTTCTCGAAGTTGCCTTCGCTTTTGCTGTTAATTATGGCGCTTATGCTGCGCTGAGTATTTTGCAGTTGCTCAGAATCAAGAAGCTGACTTAGTCTCAGACCTATTAGCTCTTCTGGCTCATAGCCCCAAAGTTTGAGAGCGGCACTGTTGACGTTGGCAATTCGTTCTTGCTCGTCTATTGAGCAAATTACATCAACGGCATTTTCTACCACGGCCCTTTCTTTTCTGAGGGCCTCGGCCAAGGCTAGGGCCATGGTGCGAAAAGTGCTATCTAGCTCGGCAATCTCATCATTGTCGCCTTTGATCGGTGCATTGAGCGGTTTGTTTGCTGCTAACTGCCTTGTGTTGGCCACTAATGCTTTGAGTCTTCTGGTCGTGCCTCGGTTGTAGTATGCCACCAAAGCTAGAGCAAGCAAAATATTGAAAATCACTGCTACAAAAATAAGCAGTTTGACGCCGTTTCTGTATTGTATCTGCGCTTCTTTTTTCGCTAGCTGTACGGCTTGCTGTTCTTCTACCAATTGATCTGCTAACTGGAAAATTTTATTGAGGGTCTTTTGTAAGGAGACCCATTTTTTCAATAAGGCCACTTTGTCGCCACTCACCATTGAGTCGTGGGTGGTGTTTAGTTCTATTATGCAAACTTGGTTGAGAACAGCTAAGCGATCGAAAATGGCGCTTTCGTGTTCGTTATTGCGCACTAATGCCTTCAGTTCTCGCGCTTCGCTGTTGAATACATCTACTAAGTGGCGGTAGCGTTTGTGGTGACTTTCTGACTCGGTGAGATAGCTGAGAATACTTGAAATGCCTGCATCTAACAGCAGACGTAAGAGCGAATTGGCATGAGTCGCCACGTCTCTTGCGTGGGCTTCTCTTGCTCTTTCTTGTTCTGCTTGCTCAAGCAGAGTTACTAGACCGGCAACAAAGAGCAATTCGAATATGAGCGGCACCGAGACAAGAATAATTGCCTTGCGCGATAAAGTTAGGTTGAAGCGGCTAAACATAGGTAGCTAAGTTTAACCTAAGTTCAGGCCTGTGCAGACTGTGGTGGTGTGAATGCCCAAATCTGATCGCCAAAGCGGTTGGGGCTGAAGCCTCTACTGGCGGTTTCATGAGTCCAGCGACCTGTTTTCGAGACATTGGCAAAGACCATTAATTTACCATTTTCGCGCTCACCGACGATTCCGATATGGGCGTTGCCGCCGCCTGAGCCTTGCACAGTTCCGGGCTTAACTCCATAGATGACATCGCCGGGCGAAGCTTGCGAAACGGCTATGCGATTCCAGCCCCGCCCTTGCAATTGATTGGCTAAGGCGAAAGCTCCGGTTTCTTTTTTGATATCAAGACCGGCTTGGCTTAGTACTTCAGAAGTTGATATGGCGCAGCCTAAGCGGCCATTTTGGGTTGCTCCGGCATGGTTAAGCCAAAGTTGATCACCTTCTGCTGCCTGGGCGCAGGCGACTATTTTGTCGCTGATACTGCCGCCTAAATGTCTCGCGGGTGCTTTTTCTAGAGGTTCTAGCTTGGCCACCATTTGGCTCTCGCGCTTGGCAATATCACCTTTGCCATTGCCCGAATTTGGCTGAATGAAGAATTCTATTTCTTTTTTATCTGTGCCACCGCTATTAGGGTCGCCGCTTAGGCCGAGGGCCCGGCAAAGAGCTTGAGAGCCTTCACCTATTTTGCTGCGGGGACCGTGATCGCCGAAGATAGCCGCTACCATTTTACCGGTGCGTGCATTGCGCACCCAAGCGAGGTCACCGAGCTCAATTCCCAGTTTCTTATACTCGTAGGTCATGGGTAAAACAAAGTAATTGGTTCTGTTGGCATCAAGAGACGATCCGTCTCTATTTGTTAAACTGGTGGTTGCTTGGCCGTAGCGATCACTTTGCCAATCAGACCCTCCATCAGTATCAACCGCTAACTTTGAGCGCAGGTAAATCATGCCGTTGTCGAGTTTGATTAGCTTATCGCTAGGAAGATTACCGCCTGACGGTAGATATTCACTAGATGGAAGATTTCTCATTGATGAAAATTTGCCAGGCGATTCAAAGCCGTCTCTTGCTGAGGTTGAATCTTGCGTTGAATCTGACGTTGAATTTGGCGTTGAATGATAGCTCGCAAGGTGATCTCTATGGCTTCGACCGGCACTGTGCCGGTGCCGTTTATGTTTCGTATGAACCTGTTGCCCATCGTCATCAGAGTCGGCTTTCTCTGCCTTGTTTCTTTTGAATTGCTTTGGTTCAGAGGAGTGTTCTTTGACGTTCTCAAAGTTTCCTTTATCATTCATGGTGCCGTCGAGTGCTAGGCGAATATTTTTGCCATCAAGTTCAAAAAGTGCCACCTTGGTGCTGTGGTCTTTTTCGTTTCGTTTTTCTACTATTTGGTAGTGGTGCACTTTGCCATGTTTATCGTCTGTCGAGAATAGCTTGTGATTGCTAGCGTAGAGCTTGTGCGCGGCATGAAGACGATCTTCGGGTTTGTGTTTGTTTGATTTATCTACTAATTTGTCTTGCAGCTTTTTGTGGTCGACAATTTCTAGAGTTGGAAGATGCTTTTGAGCTGGGCTGTCTTTACTGTTATCAAGCTTTTTTGTGTCTTGATGTTTGTTGCTCGCGCCATGAGCGTTCAATAAATGCAAACTGCTCTTCTCTGCATGCCCTTCGACCTTGCTGGCTTCGGGATGATTTTTATGGTCTGAGTGTTTGTTGTGGTCTAAATGTTTGTTTTGGTCTCTTTCGACTGACATATTTGCCTGACTTTTTTTGATCTTTAGGAATAAAGTTCAGATGATTGTGAGCGCCATAACGGCTTACAACGCTCACAACTATCTGCCCCGTCGTGAAAAACTCTATAAAATTAAAAAACTGAACTCATTTAAAAACGTTGCCCTTGAACCATAAGCTCCACCGGCTTTCCTGCCAGTCTTTGACGGCGAGCTGCATAGGTGTAGCCTTGATCTCCGGCGCGGCCGATTACTTCGCCAGCTTTAATTGTGTCACCAGGTTTGGTGCTGGCTAGTTCAAGACCACCGTAGATTTGGTAGCGGGTTCCGTGAGCTTGTTGGTCATAACAAGCCATCACTACAATATCTTGATTGGGATTACTGCTTCTGTAACGGTCTAGCATGGCTAGGTCGGTGGCTCCCAGCATGTCGTTGGCCAAGCCTGCGCGATTGTTCTTGTCGTTGTGATTGAAGCTGTAGACTACGCGGCCCTCTTGCATTGCTCTCACTGCACTGTCTGGTTGGCTATGAATGGCTGCGTGTATGTCATCTTTGCCGTGCACTACTTCGACTTTTGTATGCGAGTCTGCTCCGCTGAAGTTGAGAACCCCTGCGGTCGTTACCCCTTTTACCACTTTGAACTTGATACCTGCTTTAGTATCGTCTTCGTTATTATTGCCATCAATTTTGGTGCCATCAATAAATGTTTTCACCTTAATACCGTCTTTATCGGTGGTAGTGATAACTCCATGGTCACGAACTATATTTTGTCCATCTCGAGTGTGTGTTACTTGGCGACCAGAGCCGGTGCCTGCTTCTGTGAATGAGAACGATCCAGATTTGTCTACATCTATTTGTCCATAGCGACTTTTTCCTGATTCGCTATTTACCCATTGCTCTCTACCGTGGCGAGTCCAACTGCCTTGCTCGTCTGAAATTCTTTGTGGTCGACCTTGATCGTCATAGTCGCCGAAGCTGAATCTCTTACCGGCTGCATCTCTCATTGAACTCAAGTTGCCATCGCGGTCGAAGGCGAGCAGAGAGTTGTTATTAGTATCGCGGCTAACTCTGCGCCCGTCGTTAAAGGTGTAACTCACTTTGCCATCTCGATATTCATCTTGTCTAACGTTGCCGTTTCTGTCTTCTCTGCGAGAAGAAACTACTTCGCGCTCAGGCCCTAAATACTCTACGGCTTTGCTGCCATCGGGCCGATATATTGTGCGGTCACCGCGGCCGGCTTGAGGGTCGTAATTGGTATATGAATAGCCACGGGCATTGACTTCAATTTCGCCGTGCCATTTGCTACCATTGTCAGATTTCCATTCATCAGAATGTTTGTGTCTCTTCCAGGTACCATACTCGTTTTTGACTTGGTTGAGCTCACCAGATTTATGGTCATATTTGAACTCGAATCTACGGTCAGCGGCGTCTCGTATTGCTGTAACCTGCGAGTATTCGTTGAAGGTAATTTCACTACCATCGCGGTTAAGCTGTTTTTGTAAATCAAGTTGGCTAAAGTCTGGAGTTACCCGGCGCTCAAAGCGCTGAGGGCCAGATTCTCTGTCGCGCAGTAGTGAGTTATCTGAATAAGCTTGTGAAACTAAATCTCTGCCATTGTTGAATTGCTGATTTTCGAAACTGTTTGAAGTTCGCTCATCACCATTACCGAAACAATCTCTCACAACAGATCTGCTTACTGAATCACTGCCCATAACGAACCTCCAAGTTTCATAGAAATGCTTTCTATGCAAAGTTTTTCAAAATGCCCTAGTGGGTGTCAGGAACCGGGGGTGTTCCTTGGCAACTACAATAGGGCCAAATTCTGTCCAACTTTTGGCAGGCTAAATGTTTCGTTTTTGATTTTTTACAGTTTAAGTTTGTTGGCGCAAAATTAAGGCGCAAGCTTGATGAGCACTTCGTTGCGACGTAAAAATGGCAAAGTCCAAGGTGGATTGTAAAAGGCGTGAACGGGCTCGCCTAAGCTTTTCTTGTTGTTCTTAATCAAAAATGTCTCAAGTACATCGGCCTTTTTTTCCATGTCATGTTGATTGGCCAGGCCAGAAAAGCGCAATGCGGCCACCAGCTCTCCTGGTACTTCTAAAAGCTGAATACGCTCGTCTTTTGGCTGGGGCAACGTGGCCAGGCTGTACTGAGAGGGCATAGTGAAGCGAATCTTCCAGATGCTGCCGTGGGCCTCGGCTGTCACCGGGGCTGTCATGGCGATTTTTTCGCTCTTTTGTTGCGAAACCGGAGCGGTCATCGCTATCTTCTGAGTGCTAAAGGTCTGATTTGACTGGTTCTTACCAAAAATATAGCCGGCTAATACGCGAAAACCTTGTTCGAGCGCCTCTTTCTGCGTGCCAGCTATTTCTACCTCGGCCACCACAGTGGGGTCATATTGCCTAATCTCGATGTCTTCATGGCTTTCTAAGACATCATACTTAGGTTGTTCTGCCTTTGAGACAGCTTCATTTTGCGCTATGCCAGCCGCTACGGCCGCACCCACTAAGCCAAAAAATAAGAGTCGCTTTTTCATGAATTCACTATAGCAAACTACTGTTAAAAATCTGCACTGAGCTTGGCGATAATCTCATCTTGTTGCTTGGCCCGGGCTGGGTCTTTGAGAGCGACAAAACACTGCTTTTTTAGTCTGTGGCTATTGAGATTAAACTCTTCTGGAAACTCGGCATTAAGGATATTGAGCGCTTCTTGGTAGCGACCCAGGCCAATTAGGCAAACGGCCATTTCGATTCTTTGTTCAGAATTTGGCTCTTTACCGGCCATCGCAGTCCATTCGGCCAGGCCTTCGCTGAAGCGCTTGCTGCCGCTGTACATACGTGCAAGGTGCTGGCGTGGCTGCCAGGCCCTAGAAGCATCTGAATTTTTAATAGCCTCTCTATAGGCCTGTTCTGCCGCCTTTATCTGAAACAGCTGCACTAGCATTTCGGCCTTCTGGTCATATAGCTTGTCTTTTGGCCCTCCGCAGGCAATAGCCCTATCGACCTCAACAATCGCTTCTTTATATTTCTGTAGATTGCGCAAGAACTCTGCCAGGTCTGAATGGGCCTCAGGCAGGCGCGGGTTCAGGGCAATTGCCTGTTTAATATCTGGTAAGGCTAGCTCACTTTCATCCACTTTAAGCCAGGTCTCGGCTCTCTTTAGGTACAGGCGCTCACTAGCGGGATAAACTTTAATGGCATTGGTGATGAAATCTACCACTGCTTTAATGTTGTGAGATTTCGCTGTGGCTGCCCCTGGCACCTTCAGGCAAAACTCAAGGCTGTGCTCGTTAGGCTTGATAGTTTTCAGCGTTTCACTGATTTGTCGGTAGCTACCGGCGCGGCGCAACTCGGCCAATTGTTTGACAAAAGCCGTTTCGCTGGCTGTCATTGTTATTTTGCCCTCAAGGGCCAGCACTCCTTGTTGGGCCCAGAGGTATAGGAGCACTATGGCAACAAATTTTGGCAGTGAAGAGCACATAATATTGATTGTCAGGAGGTGGGCTGTAGTTTTATGACTTCGAGACTTTGTTAGGGTCAATTTTATCCTGTTGGGCGGGGGGCTGATTGCTTAACTATTCACTGGTTTTATTGCTTTTCAACCCCATACTACTTAGTTGTAGTGAGACAATTTTCACACCTCTGGATATACCTATCTGATACTTTGAACTCTTGATCCTGTGATACTTCGTGCGTGGCCGTCGGAAAGAGATTGTTTTTGAGAGCCTTACTATTAATTGTCCTGTTAGCGTTTCTGAACCAGCCTGCTTTTGCTGCGGTGAAGATGCCGGGAATATTTTCTGACCACATGGTTTTGCAGCAAGATGTGCCTCTTAAAGTTTGGGGAACAGCTAAACCCGCCGAAAAGGTTCAGGTCACATTTGGCAATCAGCATGCTAGCTGCGTTGCTAGCAAGAGTGGCAATTGGCATGTGGTGCTCGAAGAGACTGAGCCTGGTGCCGCTCAAGAGCTAAAAGTGCAGGGTGAGAACCTTGTGGTTTTCAAAGATGTGCAAGTTGGCGAAGTCTTTCTTTGTGCTGGACAAAGCGAACTACTAGATACACTTAAGAGTTTACCGGCTGGCGATACTGCCGGTGCTACCACTGCCAATAGCAAATTGCGATTTTTCGTTGTGCCCAAGCGCACCAGCGCTAAACCTGTTGGCACCTTGGCTGGTAGTTGGAAAGTCTGTACCGCTGATAAGGCCTCACTAGCTGAATGTTCGGCTTTAGCCTATAACATCGGCAAAAATTTGCAAGCAAATCTAAAAGTGCCGGTGGGAATAATTGATTGTTCTTGTCCTGAGACACCGATTGCCTCTTGGGTCTCAAGAGATAGACTGCTACAGATGTCAGTCTTCAAGTCGATTTTGGAAGGCGATCCTAAAGAAGCACAAGCGAAAATTGGCCCAGATGGAAAGCCAACTATTGGTAGTATTGCCAAGCCATGTGTTACCTACAACGGCATGGTGGCACCATTGGTTGGCTACAGTCTGAAAGCAGTGATCTGGTATCAGGGTTTGCATGACCTTGGTCAGGCCACCAGCTATCGCAAATTGCTGCCGATGATGATCCGCGACTGGCGCACTCGCTGGGCCCAAGAACCGGATATTCCTTTTGTCTTTGTGCAGCTGCCTAGTAGTGAAATTGCTTCTAATAGCTTTTCAATGGATACACTGGCGGCTTGTGTTGGCGTTCCTAATTCGTGGATCACTATGCGCGATGCTCAAGCCTCGGCTATGGCCGTAGGTTCGACCTCTATGATTGTCACCACCGATTATCGTAGTCACCACAGTTTGAATCAAGCTGAAGGTCTTCCTAGTAGGGTTAGCCAAGCAATTCTTACTAAACTTTTTGAGAAAAGCAAAACTGCTTTTGGGCCATTTTTTGAGGCTTATGATAGCCAAGGATCTGCTATCAAAGTACATTTTAGTAACGCAAAAAATGGTTTGGCTTTGCGCTTGAAAGTGGGCCAAGATACTGGTTTTGAGATGATCGATACCAAAGGCAGAACTTTTCCGGCTGAAGTAAAAATTGTCGATAATGATATTGTCGTCAGTAGCCCCCAAGTGGTTAATCCGATTGAAGTTCGCTACGATTGGAAAGACGCAGCTAAAGCTACTCTCTTTAATGCCGAGAGCTTGCCCGCCGCGCCTTTCCGTATCAGTACTCGCCCCTAATTTCTAGTGAGCTTTGCTTCTGTATGTTCTGCCTTCGTCTGTAATCCAGACATTGAGCATTTGAGCTAGTTGTTCAGTCAATTGGTTTTCTTCAAGCAACAGGTGCTCGCCGTCTCCAATCATCATCATTAGTTTGTCTTGAGTCGAAATAGCGTTGAATAATTCAATGGTGCCTTCTGGCTTAACAAGTCTGTCTTTGAATCCAGCCATCATCAATACCGGTTGCTTTTCAATCAGATGAGCGTTATCAAAATTGCCTTTCATGAAAGTCTCGAACTGCTTCAATTCTTTTGGTGACAGTTCTAGGCGGTTCATAGAATTACTTGTCATCCGGGCTCTCGTTTTTTCATCAGTACTGATTTTATTGATGATTTCAGGGTCAATTTTTTTGTCTGGGTCTTCTAGGTAGTGGGCGCCCACAACGATTTCGCCGCCAACCTTAAAGTAGCGATCGCTAGATGGAACTGATGAGACTAAGCCATCAACTAGTTCAGGATGGCGAGCAGTTATTGCCATTGCGATGGCACCACCCATAGATTCACCAATCATGAAGATTGGAGTGCCTGGATATGATTTGCGCAACGACTTTAACGCTTGCTCTAAGTCTAGGAGACAAGCTTCGAAATCTACAGTGTCTTGACCCTTACGTTTAGCCCATTGGCCGAAACCACGCACATCTACTGCATATACTGCGAAGCCTCGACCGGCCATTTCTCTACCAAAATCTGCATACGAAGCGCTGCTGAAGCCTAAGCCATGAACGCAGAGAAGTACTTCTTTCGGCTGGTTTACGGGCAACCAGGAGCGGTAGGGGACTTTAATCTTGTTGGCCCAGACCGGTACTCTCTTCGTAACTGTAGTAGTGGTCTTGGTCGTGGTTGTCACTTTAGGAGCTGCAGCCACAGGAAGACCAATCGACAAGCTCGAAGCGAGGGTCATAAAAGCTAGCAACAGTGACGATAGAGAGGTGAGAGAAGGCTTCTTCTGAGACATGTATTTTCCTTTGTTTTGGGTGCAAGAGCGTCATTTAGGCAGCGAGCCTAACAAGTTGAAACCGGAGACTGGCCAGCGGTCGTTAAGTTCCATATTGTCGTTGGTCTGTTACAGGGCGAATATTAAATGTGGTAAAAGCTTGGCTAGAAAAGCTAGCTAAAAAAACTAGCTAAAAAGCATACTTTACCGCGCTTTCAAATTTAGCATCCTAATAGCGATTTGCGTATTGCCGTTTTGAGGTTATTTAGTAGCAGTCGTTTGCTCATTACAAGTCAGGCCTAGGTGGTTTTTGAGTTTTGCCTTGAGGTCGAGTTGAGCTATGGGAGTGAGAATGAAATCGCTAGCCCCGGCTGCAAATAGGCTTTGACGCGATTCAGTTGAGCACGATTTGCTTTCGGCGAGAATCACTATTGGCAGATTTATCCAGCGGGCGTTGCAGCGAATCATGCGGCAAAGGTCGTTGCCGCTAACGCTTGGCATTGTTTCTTGCAACATCACTAGAGCCGGCTGCAAATCATCAAGCACAGAAAAAGCTTCCATACTGCTTGTCAGTGAGGTTAGGGCAACTTGTTCTTCTTTGAAAATATCTTCTATTTGACTCAAAAGCTCTCTATCACTAGCAACCACTAATACCCGTGGTGGCAGCAAGCGGCTTTCTGCCTCGTTGCTAACATAGTCATTATAGTTAGGTTCAAAATCGATGCTGACTTTTCCGCTGTTAAGTAGAACCTCAACTAGGGGGTCTGATTCTGGTGCTTGCAGCTCTTCGATTTTCGCGCTAACCCATTTCGAAGCTTGTTCTATTAGGTCAAATATTGCAACCCATTTCGCATCCTCAGGGTTGATAGACTCTTTTTCTGCCGAGATCAAATGTTTTTCTAGTAATGTTCCAATTTGACTTAGATCTCTAAAACCTAGTGAACCAGCTGTTCCTTTAAGTTGATGGGCGCGATTGCGTGAATTGCTAAGACATTCAGGGGCCCTTTGGTCAATAGACTCTCTTACCTCAAGAGTCATCTGCTCAAACTCGTTGTTGAGTTCGTGCAAATAGTTGTTTCCCAATTCTGCAATTGCTGCTTCTGTTTCTCTGATTATTCTTTCTGATTCGCTTTCTTGTTTGTCTGATTCAGCTACATGTGGTGCTTCAGCTGGAGCATGTTGCGGAAGGTCATGGGTATGTTCTTGCTGTTGAGGAAGCAAGTTTATTTGATGGAGAAATTCCTCGAGGGTTTGGTCGCTTCTCTCGATATCGATTTGGCACGCGCTCTCATGCTCTTGCTGTTGCTCAGTGAAAGACTCAATTTGTTGAGTCGTGTTTATTGCCGCTTGATAATTTTCTTCATCATCGACTTGCTGTGCTTGGCGAACGAGTTGCAGTTTCTCTCTCATCAAATCAGCAATTTGCTGCACAAACATTTCAGGATGAATTGGTTTTTGAATGATCATGTCTACTTGGTAAACATTGCGCATTGATGTAAAGGTTTTTTGATCTAGGCCAGAGCCTGAGCAAAATACGATAGGAAATTTGTAGCCATTTTCTCGCAGCTCTTTGATAAAGCAGGCACCGTCATTGCCGGGCATGCGGTAGTCAATGATGGCTAAGTCAGGTCTTTGCTCTAATGCGGTTAGGGCATCTGCCACGCTGCGAGTATCAATCACATGGTAGCCCGCAGCAGTCAGTATGCGTACTAAAAGTTGACGAAAGTAGATATCGTCATCCACAACTAGAATTTTAATCTGACTATCATTCCTTTGGCTTTGATTCATTGTGCCTATCTTCTGTTTGCCTTCGGTCGGCGCCGCTTACTCTACCCCCTAATTTTCCCTCGTGCACTCAAATTGCGCTATCACCCAAATGAGGTTTCGTCTGCGCTTTTCCCCGTGGTACTAATCGTTTGGGGGATGCATTACGTTTGCAGAATGGTATGATGAAATTGGTTTCTTGAATTTGCGAATACGACGTGTTGAATTGCAATGGTAGCCAACGAGAACATGCAGTCTGTAAACGTCTTTATGATCGAAGACGACAAATATTATTGCGAGTACGTAAGGAAAATACTTGCTACTCGCAAACAGCCGCAGTTTTATGTGCATGGCGCGAGCGACATGGCAGAAGCCGAACGCTACTTTAAAGAAGAAAGACCAGATGTTGTTCTTCTTGACCTTAACTTGCCAGATAGTCGAGGTCTCGACTCTCTAAGTAGAGCAAGAGAATTCGCCGATGGATGCCCGATTATTATATTGACCAGCAGTGATAATGAGCAGCTCGGCCTCCAGTCTGTTACTTTGGGCGCTCAAGACTATCTAGTTAAACAGCACATCGGTAACGAATCACTTGTTCGTAGTATTCGCTATGCTATCCAGCGTCGTCGTTCGGAAGAACAGACCCTAAGAATGGCTGCTATACAAGATTTCATTGCCACGTTGGCCCATGATATGAATGTGCCCTTGATTGGCACCAAGAATTTGCTGGACGGGCTCATCAGTGGCCATTTGGGTGAGCTAAATTCTGGGCAAAAAGAAGCTTTGGTGGTTATGAAAGAAGCCAACCAAAGTCAATTACAGCTTGTCACCCGCTTGCTTGAAATTTATCGCTATGAAGTTGGCAGCGACATGGGAAGACGTATTCTCAATGCTAAGGAGCTGCTAATCGATTGTGTAAGTCGCTTTTCTGCCGAGAAGAAGGTCAATGTTGAATCTTCGTTGAATGAACTCGATTCTGGTTGTCGTATTTGGGGCGATGATGAGGCCCTTACAACGATGTATTTGAATCTGCTCGATAATGCGCTTAAATACGGTGCTCCAGGTAAGGCCATCAAAATTTCTGCAGAATTGCTTGATTCGAGGGTCTGCGTGCGCATCCATAACTTCGGTGAACCGATGCCAGATGAGGTTAAGACTAGTATGCTTTCTAAGTTTTGGCAGGGTGTTCCTGGCAAAACTTATGTCGCCAAGACTGGCCTAGGCTTATATCTCTGCCACCGCATTGCCGAATTACACCAAGGGCGCATCACCTGTGAGAGTGATGTGGAGAACGGTACGACAATTACCGTCAAACTTCCTATTAGCGGACTTCTATTGTCTTAGACCAAACCAGTGCGCAGGGCTTTGACGGCCGCCTGGGTGCGGTCAGAGACGGCTAGCTTCTCCATAATGTGGCGCATGTGGGTCTTGACTGTTTCAGTACTGAGGATGAGCCGCTCGGCAATTTCTTGATTGCTTAAGCCCTCGACCACTAGGCCCAACACTTCTAACTCGCGTTCACTTAGACTGCTAGTATTGATCGGTACTGCTGATGGCTTATGGTCGACATAAGAGCGAATCACTCGTTTGGCAATTGAGGGATCGAGCCAGATTCCACCGCTGTTGACTGCTCTAATGCCATTGACTAATTGGTCAACTGCAACATCTTTGAGGCAATAGCCATCACAATTGGCTGCGAAAGCAGCCATAACGTCTTGATCAAGGCTGTGTGAAGTGAGCATGAATATTCGAATGGCAGGGTCTTTGGCTTTGATCTGATTAGCGGCATCAATGCCGTTTAAGCCCGGCAAGCCAATATCCATGAGAATGACATCAGGCTTTACTTGCAATGCGGTTGAGACAGCGGTGTTACCGTCAGCGGCTTCAGCTACGATATTTAGATCAGCAATTTGCTCAAGAGCAAAGCGAAGACCCATGCGGGTGATTTGATGATCTTCCACTAGCATCACAGAGATTTTTTTATGCTGAGAGTTATCTGTTTCTTTTGAGGTCATCTGACAAATTTTTCCTTCGGCTACCGTTGCCACCGCTTGTGGTATCAGCGTAAAGTTTGCTGTTATGCGAATCTACTTGCCACCTGGTTTTTTCGCGCGCGCTTCCAGTTTGGCAGCCTCATCATTCAGGCCTGTCTTGCGCAATAGTTGAGCGTAGCCGTTCAGGCAATTGGCTAATTGAGCCGGCTCGCTTTTAGCATTTTTCTCTCTGATCGCTAAGGCCTTTTTATAGCGGCTTTCGGCTTTCTTGTATTTGCCGTTCTTTGTTTGAACTGCAGCTAACTCTTCCAGAGCTTGAGCAACTTTGGTGTCGTCTGGACCTCCGATACTCTCTCTTGCCGCAACCAGATTTTCGTAGACAGGCTCTGCCATGTCGAGCTTCCCGCTGGCACTATAGGCGCCAGCCAGATTCTCGAGAGATTTTGCAGTTTTAGGGTGGTTGGCACCAAAGGCTTTCTTGCGAATATCTAAGACTTTTGTATATACCAGCGCCGCATCTGCATTCTTGCCAGTTTTGCGGTAGACATCTGCTAGGCCATTGAGGGTATCGGCAAAATCTGGATGGTCTGGTGCCACGTTTTCTCTAATTTGCTGTGCTCTCAGGTAGAGTGGGGCGGCTTCATTGTATCTTTTCTGGTGTCTGTAGAGGTCTGCTAGTCCGTTGACAGCATTAGAGACCTGTATGGCGTCTTTGCCAAACGATTTTTCGTAAATGGCCAAAGCTTCTTTGTAATCTTTTTCTGACTCAGCGACATTGTCTTTCTTGTCGTAGAGCAAACCTTGGTTCACCAATGTGGTGGCATAGTTGCCATAACGGGCACCACTTTTTTCTGCTTGGCGGCGACAAGCAGAAAACTCTTTTTCTGCCTCAGCATAGTTGTTGTCGTGCAAAGCGGCCAAGCCGTTTTTATTATGCTCATCCCATGTTTCGGCATAAGCTGGCTGAATTGTGAAAATTACAAGGGCTAGTGCGACCCAGCGTTGCATTGGTTGAATCCTTCTGAAAGCATTGATAGCCTGCTTTTGCAATTTACCCCGGGGGCGTTAGAATTATCGACTGTTGGCGGTAGAGTAAGAGCATCTTAACTGTTCTTGCATAAGATTTGAACGCTTGGCTACCGTGCTAAAGAGCGATAGCCTAGACTTGAGGGGTGGAAGTGAGAGAACTACAAGAGAAGCTGCATGCCTTGGTGGCCAATGGTTTAGCAGATAGAAAGCTCGATTACAGCGTTTTCGAATGCGATCCTGAGTTTGCCGATACAGCATTGTTTTGTGAAAAGTACGGCTTTCAGTTGGCCCAATCGGCCAATGCCATTGTAGTGGCCACTAAAGTCGAACCCGTGCGCTTTGCTTGTTGTGTTGTACTGGCCAATACCAAACTAGACGTCAATAAGATGGTGTCCAAGCTCTTAGGGGTGAAGAAAGTCTCTTTTGCCACAGCTGAGCAGACTATGAGCTTGACTGGTATGCAAATAGGTGGAGTGACTCCTTTCGGTTTGCCGGACATCCCACTTTATGTTGATGCCGCCGTGATGGCCAGTCCCCTTGAAGTAATTCTTGGTGGTGGCAACCGCTCAACCAAGGTTGTTCTTAAGCCCGAGCAACTTTTGAAGTTAGCCAATGTCGAAATAGTTGATGGCTTAGCCGTCGCCAAGTAAAACGGAACATGTCAATGATTTGAGACAAATTTTTTTTAGAGTTTAAGCTTTTTTGTAATTTCTAAATGCCGAGATCGAATACTAAAGACTGCCCCATAAATCAATTTTACGCGCTGAAAATTCCAAAAGACCCACAGAATGGG
>JBBRMD010000090.1:0-17783 GCA_038231015.1 Candidatus Obscuribacterales bacterium | reverse complement strand
TCGTCTGCAGTCGCTCCAGGAGTTGGAGCATCAACTCCTGCTGTAACCTCAACCACAGCCGGAAGCACTACTACGGCAAATACCGCAACAGAACCTGGAACACCTGCAGCGACAGCGGTTGGTGGATCCGCAGCCGTATCTGCAACAACTGCTAGTATCAGTAATGGTGCTACTACCCCTGTCGCATCTGCCGGCGCAACTGTACCTTTAAATGGCACCACGACAAATGCTAGCGCAGTCTCTCCTGATCCAAATGCTCCAGTAGTTGATATTACCAAGGTAGTTGTAGATCCAAACGCTCCAGTAGTTGATACCACCAAGGTAGTTGTAGATCCAAACGCTCCAAATCTTGACGCCACAAAATTGGGCGATGTAAAAGCTCCTGTCTATGTGCCTGTTGATGTGATTATCAGCGGTGTGCTGTTGGGCGACTCTCCAACTTCTGGTACGGTTGCGAAAGAATCTGAAGTCGCAAGAGAACAATCACGGCGCGAAGAAGATTCAAGGAGAGAACTTGAAAGCAAACGCCAGCAAGATGTATCTCGACACGAAGAAATTACGCGCCAAGATGATTCTCGCCGCATGCTTGAAGAATCGAGAAATCAAATCGAAGAGCAAAGAGTACAGCTTGAAGCGCTTCGTCGCAATGAAGAATTGAAGGTAATTGAAGTACAGCTCAGCGCCGCTGACGCTGCACGCCTACAAGCATTGTCTCCTATCGATAATGGCAGAAACCAGCCAGTCTTTGATGAGACTGCCGGTACCTCGCAAAATCCGTTGGTTGTTTTCACTGTACCTACGGGTCAGGGCGTTCCTTCTGCTGACACCACAAGTGGTATACATGTCGTTCTCGCTGGCAGCAATACCGATGAGTCAGGAATCGTCCGCACTAACGAAATACCTACCGATCACTTAATTGTGGTTGCTAAACCAGTGGACGACAATACTTCTTCTATTTCGTCTCGCGCACACGAGCTCCAAAATGTCGAGAGTGATAGACCATTACAGTCGAACATTGTCAGCGGCATTTACAGTGAAAGCAGCTTACCAACTCGCGAACTAGGTATGCAGAATGTGCAGAATGTTCAGAATGTTCAGAACATTGCTAACTTGCCGAGTGCTCAGAACATAGATTCGCTGACCGTCAGTGGTAAAGGTGATCAACAAGGTAGCAAGGCTGATTTCGAGGCAATCGATTCGAAAACCTATGTGCCTGTCAGTGGCATCACCGACTGGCTCGCTGACGCATCTGCCAAGTACAACTACACTCCTTCTTCGCCAGCCGGCGGTTCGCCATCTAATCAATCCAGTGTCCCGCGCCAAAGTGATTTTGCTACCGCTAGTGGTGCCCTCGATGGCAACAGTCTTGGTGACTCGCTCAGCGGTGCCTTCGAAGCAAAACCATTCCAACTTGGTTTGGGCGCAACTCCTGATGCTAGCGCTGCAGGCCTGTCGTTGACTGAAGATGCTAAACCTTATACTTTAAGTTTGGGTCTGCCGGGTGTGCCCGATGGTAACGCCGCAGTTTCACTCACTGGAAATGAGCCTTATACCTTAGGTCTGGGAATCGGCGGAATCGTTGATCCGAATGCTGCCAATCTTGGTGTTAACGGTGTCATTGATGACAACGTTGCAAACTTGGGTCTTTTGGGAGCGCTAGATCCCAATGCTGCAGCTAATGGAATTATCGATCCAAATGCAGCCGCCCTTGGTCTAGCTGGCTATATCGATCCAAACACTGCTCAAGGTAATGGAATCGTTGATCCAAATACTATCAATTTTGTTATCCCAAGCACTGCCTCACTTGTAGACGGCATGATTGGTGTCGATGGTCAGCCGCTTTCGAATATGCAAGTTCAGCCGGATAACCAATCTAATTCTGCGCAGAGTTCTGGTTCGACTCAAGTTCCTGATTGGCTTGAGCAAGCAACTCAGAACCTCGGCCTTTCTTCTGCTGAAGTTAAGGCTCCCAACCGCGACGATTCTGTTTTAGAGCCAGAAGGCGAGAGACGACAAATTATTTCGTCCGATTCTGGAATTGTCTCACCTGCACCATCGGTTGATGAAACCGTGGGCTATCCAACTGATCGTGTTGACTCTGCTAATTTCGGCGATCCAATTGTTTCCACCGACAGCAGTTCTAATAGTACTGATTACGGAACAATCAATGCTATCAACGTAGATAGTTCTAGCCTTGCTGGCAACGATTACGGCGTGATTGCTGCAGAACAGCAAAAAGCTGATGAACAGGCCCGTATTGATCGCATGATAGAGCAGCAAACTAGAGATGAGCGAGACGCTGAACAGGAGCGCATTACTCGTTTAGTTGAAGAAAGTGCTAGACGCGAAGCTGAGTTGAGATTGAGTCAAGATGAGCTTGAGAAAATCAAGCGCAGAGAAGAAGATGATAGTCGTCGTAAGAAAGAATTCGAAGACAAAGTTGATAAGGACGAGGACAAGCGCCACTCGGACGAGATTCTTACTGTTATCGCCATAAGACAGCAGGCCGAAGCTGAAGCTAGGGCTACAGCTCAACGTATGGCTGAAGAGCGGCAGCTTGCTCAAGAGATTGTTCGTCAAGACAATTTGCAAGAGAAGTATGTTGTCCAACCAAATGACACCATCATTAAAATTGCTCTGCGCAAGTTCAAAGATGTGCGCTTGGTTGACCTTATCTACGAATTGAACAAAGGCAAGATTGAAGTACGCTGGGAAGGTGGCAAACGAGTTTACATCGTCAAGCCTGGTACTGTTTTGACAATGCCTAATGCTAAGCAAGTGAGAGAATGGACTGCCCGCCTCAATAATGTTGGTAGCCGCTCAAGTCATCAAGGTCTTGAAGCTCGCAGCTCAGTGGCTGCTGATCAGCGCAAAGCCAATATCGAAAAAGTCTTGGGCAAGATTAGAGAGGCCGTCGACGGTGGCTCTGAGAAATCTTACCCTGTCCGATTAGGAGACACCCTGCGCTCTATTGCAATGAAGCACCCAGACCTGCGTGACGTCACATTGTGGCCACTCCTGGCTAAGAAGAACGGCCTCAGCACCGATACTGATAGCAAGGGTGCACCACTGGCGGTGGTAATTCGCGGTGCAAACATTGTCATTCCAACTCGTGAAGAGATTGAGATGTTCAGAAGTAACACTGCTGAGCTCAAACCAGTTGCTCGTGAGCCTCAAAAATATGTGGGTTCGTACGGTTCTCTCTTTAACGTTGCCACCAAGCCATGTGGTGGGTGCCGTCGCTTGATTAGCGAAAATGCCAATCTTTGCCCTGCTTGTGGTTATGTCTTTGAATTGAAGGAAGAACCATCCATCGAATCTCAGGCTACTACTTTCAGCATGCCAAATGGTGGTGACACCACTTTGTCCTTGCCTGAACATACAGTTGTTGTTAATGATAACCACAGCTATGAAGAACAGACTACTGTGGTTGATCCTGATATGACCACTTTGTCGCTGCCTGAACAAGCTCGTGGCAATGGCTTGTCATCAGATAAGAACGACAACGGCAAAGTTAACAAAAATAGTTCATCTAACAACAACGGTAAAAATACTGGCAGCAATAGCAATAGCCGCGCCATTGACAGCTACATCACTGGTGGCAACAGTGGCCCTGTTTCATACAGCACCAGCTCCAGGTCGAGAAACGATAATACTGGATCTGGAACTGGCAATACTGGATCTGGAAGTACTGGATCTGGCAATACAGGTGGCAGTGTATCTTCTAACCTCACTCGTAGTTTAGATGAGAGAGAGAATGCTACTGAGCTTAGTCGCACTGTTGAGACATTGAATGACAATTGTCGCTTGGTCAAAACTGAGAAAGAATACGATGGCATGACCTTCATCTGTCAGCAATTGCAGGTTCTTACTGGCGAAGAATGGACGCCTGTGCTCAGCTATGAAGTAAGCAATGACTCTTCTGTTCGTCATGAATATCACCGCGATGGTCGCAAGAAGACAATCAAGATTGACCTTCCAAGTGGAGCTGTTGGCGAAATGGTCTCCAACGAACTTACATCTAACTGGCTTGATTATTGCCAACGCTACCTTGCCGGTCGCAAACTTTCAGCTTAATTCACTATCGTTACTGCTCGATATCGGTATTGACCATGGCGCTGGCGTCAACTCGTTCGTCGGCAATTGTGTTGTCGTCAATGATGCAGCTCAACCCCGGAAACTGTGAGATCTCGCCGTTGACAGATTTATTTCGCAGTTTAAAAACGTCATCGGTGGTAAGGCGTTCTTCTTTGTCGTTATAGATGAAGACGAGCCGTTCATCCGCTGTTAGCACCGTGGCATAATGCTTCAGGGTGCCTTCTTTTTGTTCACCAAAATAGTAGATTGGAAAGCCTTGGTATTTTGCAGTTGGAATTTTTTTTGGAACGCCAAGCTCATTGAGCACGATGCCGCGATCGTCTACGCCAACGACAATATCCTCAGCAGGTCCTTGATCATAAAATGGCAGCTGAGGCGGATGCAGTATTAAATAGTCAGCTTCAAATTCAGCTACTGGCGTGTCTCTACCGGCGGTGCAAAAGACCTTGCCGTCCAAATCTGCCATAGGTTCGTAAATATCGACTATGCCAAGTTCGTCTACAAGAGATGCTGGTTCAGAATCATTGTCTCTGGTCTGAGCTTTGTTTGAATTTTGTCCGCTGCCTTCACTTTGGCTTGTACTCTCGTTTCCAGAAGACGGCAAATCGTCATCATCCTTCATCGCCACCTTCGGCCTCGCTCTCATTTTGGAAATTATCCAGAGCGTTTCTTACTTTGTGCAGAAGCACTAATTGGGCATCTGTTGAAAGTTGTTGGTCTTTGATCAAGTGGGCGGCGAGACAGTAGGCTAAATCTACATCAGGCATGCCGATAAGACGCTCTGTGAGCAGACGACAGAACCAAGCGGCTGAGTCTGATGCAGGAGTATCTTTGCGGTTAATAGATGAGTTGAAGTCGAACTTGATTTTAGGGTCGCGCACTACTTCTGATACTTCGAAGCGGTAGAGGCACTTTGATGTGCATGGAGCACAGGTAGGCAGTGGACCTTGATCGCGCTTGTGTAATTCGAGGAAGTCATCACGCCACTGGCGTAGCACTGAAATGTCTAAACGTCTGTTTACTTCTGTTGGTTGGAAGGCCGGTCTAAGCAAGTTGAGCCAGCGCAAATGCTGCTCTTTTACTTGATCGTAGAACCAATAGTTCTCCTCACCTTTGCGCTCAAAATAGCGTTCTGTTGCCTGAACTAGAGCGCACCAAGTAATGCCTGTGATGTTACCGGTTCGTGCCCGGCCGCCGATTACACGCTGAATTTCGTGAATTATCTGGGCTCTGAAGTGCACTAATTGAGTCAAGTCTTTTAGAGTCGAGAGAATATAGCGGTTGTAGACTTGCCTGAAAATTTGGTCTTCCGCTACTGGAGTTGCTGTGTCTAAGATCTGTGAATCGCAGCGGTGCAAGCAGAATTTACAACCTAAGTGGCGGTCGAATGTACCGACAATATTTAGGTGTTTCATTGCATCGCGCACAATCTGATCCGATTCAGCCGGAGTATCTGGTGGCGGCACCATTTTCTCTTTATCGAACATGATTTGCAGGTGATATGGTGATTCCATTTTTTCTGCGTAAACTAGCGCCCGGCCTTGACCTAGAGCCGTAACGTGCCTTTTTTGCACATCATCAAGGTTCATGGCACCACCCATAGAATCGCGGTCATCTACCGCCACAATTCTGTGCATGATTTTTAAGTTGGTGTTCTTAAGAGCTTCTGGAGCCAGTTTGTTGGGAATTTGGTCTGCAATAATGAAGCCCTGACCGTAGGCACGAATTTCTGCCAACATGTTAGTGAAGAATTCAACGGCTTTGCCTGCAGGGTTTGCCGTATCGGCACCACCGCCTGTAGGAACGTTTTTGAGAAGACGGTGAGCCTCTTCGATTAACATGACGTGCTTTAAGTGTTCGTGCGGGCCGCCAACTTCTCGATACTCGTATAGGAAGACGAATAGCATACCCATGAGGAATGATTTTTCGTTGTCTTCTGAGACCATTTTTAGCTCGACAACTGTTGGTCTGCCGAATAGTTGTTCGCAAGGAATTGAGCGGCGAGTGTTGAGCATCTGCCCTTTGCCGCCAATCAAAAGTGAACCGATTCTGGCTTTGAGAGCCGCTTGTACGTCGGGACCGATCTTGTCTGAATAGCCGAAACTTTCAACTACTGGGTCGATGATTTCGTAGAGATCTTTCATGGTCGGGAAGATTTCAGCTGGGCAGTCTGGGTCTGCTAAGGTCATGCCCGGTGGTAATCGTCTGTTTACGTTGTTGACCAAATCCCAGCCGCGCACTGCATAAATTTGGTTGAGCGCTTTTTCTAGCACTTGCGGCATCGGTGAATACATTTCAAAACTAGCATTGAATACCGATTTGAGCGCGTCAAGGTGGGTTTGGACTTTGACACCTTTGAGAATTTCAAAAGGATTCAAACGGAATGGTGAAACTGTTTCGTCACCCAGTGAGAAGGCTTGACCAACACCTTTGAATGATTCTGACATCAACATCATGTGGCGATATTCTGATTTGGCCGGTTCGCAGACCATGAAAGGAATACCAAAGTTCCAGAGCTGACCCAATAGGTAGAAACAGGTGTTGGTTTTACCACCGCCGGTAACACCGCAGACAATCGTGTGTTTTTGCAGAGCGTCAACGTCAATGTAATAGAGGTTGCCTGTATCTTCGCCCCGGTCAAGAATATTGCCGATAGCAATTACTCGAGTTGGATCTCGTGGCGGAATTTCAGCAAGGCTGAATTCGGCCGATCTACGAATACGGAAACCTGGCATTTCGTGCTTGGGTAAGTGAATAAAAGCGGAGAGCATACGCGAATTTAGCGGGCTCAAGAATTTGTATTCCATCATGCCCTGAAAAACTTCTTCAGAGCGTTTATTGCGTAGTAGGCCAAATTCTTGGATGTGCGGGGCTAGACCTGGTATTTCATGAGTGCGCATCGGAGTCGGTCTGCTCGATTCATCAACATATGTGGCTCGCAAGAGTGACTGTAGTCGAACGAAGACTGATTTGTCATTGGTGAAGAAGTATGGCACTGTCAGCCACATGCCAACGGCCGTACCAAGCTGAATATGCTTCAAGTAGGCATCTTGAAGCTCAAGGTAATACTTGATTTTTCGCTTTTTTTCAGGGTCTTCGTTTTCTTGCGCTCTTTGAATTTGATCAACGACAGCAAATTCTTCTTTAGTGACGTTCATTGGCGGAATTGGCACAGCCAGTGTGAGAAAAGCAAACTCTTTGCCAGCTAGGCCAGCTGCCAGTCTCTCGATTTGCTCAGATTCGATAGTTTCGCCACTGGTTGATTTTAGAGCCGGTATACCGGTGACAATGCCAGTGTATTTAGTGAGTGGAGCAACTAGGGCGTGAATCTCATCTGATGAAAATGGTGTTTTGTGTACATCAACACCGCCGTAGACACTATGCAAAATAGACTTGAGGCTGTTGTATGCCACCTTAGCCGGTGACTCTGTGGCATCATCGCCTTCGTTTACGTGTGGTTGAGAGATGCCCATGTAGTAATTGACACCAGTCTTGGTTCCAATTACAAGAAAGGCGATGTTGGCTTTCTCTCCGTAGAGACCAGTGAGGGCATCTTCCATCAAATACATTCGCTTTGGTGGTTTTGATGGGTCAGGGTCTTGTTGAGCTTGCTGACCGTGCTGCTGCTTCTCACGCTCAATGTCCCATGAGCGTAGAATGCCATCGACTCTGACGAAGGTCATACCAGGCACCGGCCAACTGATAATGTCTTCAGGGGCGACTGGATCGTTCTCAAGATTGTCAAGATCGTATCTTCGAAGATCGGCTATCTTCTCTTCCCAGATATTACGATTGTTGGGCCCCTGAGTCATTTTTTCATTGCAACTGAATGCGGTTACTGCAAGCTATGCGTATCTTATCAAGTTATCCTACTAAGAATCGCCCTTAGATATCTTCTTTCCACGAACTATTTGCCTTGGCACACTTGATTTTGGCTGTGCCAGAGTTTTTCTACTTAATCTTCACTCTTGACTGCGGCGATCTTCCCAGAATCACTCTTTGTTGACTTTTTCGACGTAGCCAAGCGCATTTTGTCGATCAACTTTTCGTTAACCTTATCATCTGAGATATCTTCAAATGGGTGCGATTTTAATTTGAACAGAGCACCTTCTGCGCCCATTCTGTAGGCAAAGAAGGTACGTTCTTCTTGACGCACTACTTTGTCGATGTTGAGCTTTTCTTCGTCTGATACAAGTTCGAATTGTGGCGTCGAGTTAACTGGGTTGAAGAAGTTTGTCATCGTAGTGTTCTTAATTTTGCGGCCATCAATTGGGAACATCTGCGGTCCAAGTAAATCACCGTCTTTTTTAGATAGGGCAAAGGTAATCAATGTGCCGATGTTGATGATTAGCTCGTTGCGGAAATCTTCAGGCAGGTGCTGCAAACTCTTTGTAACGCCCACCAAGCCAATTTTGAATTTCTTGGTTTCTGAAGTGATGTTTTCTAGAGTTTCTTTTTCAATAAAGTTGTCGAAGTTATCTAGATAGAGAGCAACTGGATTTTGTTTGCTAGCTCCGCCTGATGAGAGAGTGAGGGCCGCTTGCTTGACACCGCTGACTACCAACGAACCCAGCAAGTTGGCGTCTTGACCAAATTCGCCTTGAGGAATTTTGACCAAGAGAATTTTCTTTTCATTTATAACATTGAGCATGTGAAGATCGCCTTCTGGCTTGGTCAGAATCGAGCGAATGCGAGGGTTGCTCAACATCGGGTTGACTCTGTTCAGAATAGGCTCTACCCAGGTGATCCACTGATCGGTTCTGGCTAATTTCTTGTACCTTCCCCATTGATCGAGCAGGGTTGAAAATTCTATACGCTCTTCTTTCTTGCGCTCTACGTTTTCTAACAAAACATCGCGAAAATCGTTGTCGTTGAGCAGATTAGGCAAGTCGGTTAAGGTCTTGTTGTTAGCCATTAATAGCAAGACGGCGTTACGCAAAATGTCAGCTGTCTGAGCGTTCCATTGTGATTGCGAACCCGGAGGCTCGGTATAGATGGCCTTGAAGCCGTAAACAATCGAACCGGCCGCGGTTTGCACATCGCCCATGTCACCCAATTGTAGAGGGTTGAAAGCGCTCGTGTTGCCCTTGTGAGTAGGGTCAATCAGAATAACGCGTTTGGCTAATTCACGAGCTTTGGGCTGTGCCGAGATCCAGCGGGAGAGCAAGTCTACCAAGGTTCCATCAGAGTCAATCACGACCACTGCTCTATCGTCGCTCAAGATATCGTGAGCGATCATACTTGCTACTAGTCTGGTTTTACCCTTGCCTCCTTGACCAAGAATCAAGACGTGCGGGTTAACTTTGCGCATTTCTGGTGGCAGTGCCAAATCTTTCACAACCCAAGGGGCCGGGAACCACCACTTCCATTCAGTTCTCTGACCTAGAGGCAGGCTGCCTTTCTTTAGGCCCTTAGCTAGTTGTGCCTTAACTTTGTTGTGTTGAGCACGTACTTGAGTTGGAATATATTGCTTGGTGATCCAGACGTTGATCTGACCTGTTGGTCCAAACATAGTGAATGTGCCCATCACAAGAGCGAGACCTACACCGACGAAGACAAATATGCCATTGCCAGTGAGAAAGTCGAAAGGGTTGAAGGATTTGCCGGTTTTGGTGCCTTCACCGCCACTGTTCATCACTGATGCGACATTGTTGTCAATGAAGCTGCCTTCGCTGTCTAGTGCCTTTGCTCTATCAAGTTGGGCCAACCACTCGCCTTTGATTTTTGAGGTCGAGGCCTTGTTTAGATAGCCAAAGCTTGAACCTGATTTTTTTGTATATTCCCAGACACCAACTACGTGTAGAGGAATATGCTCAAGCAAAATGTTGCCGACAAAGAAGATCGGCGGTCCAGTGTCACGGCCATTTGGATCAACAAAACGCTTGGTGAAGTTTAGAGTCTTTTTGCTTGTATCTATAAAGCCTGTTACTTTGTACGGGCCAACTCGGTCTTGGCCACGGCCACTGATTTTGGTACCACTTTGGCTTAATTGCATCTGGCCATCTATTTGATTTTGACCCTGCTTGACGCGTACGCGGTAGTCGCCTGCCAAACGCGGCATTTCAGGATTCATGGCTGCCAGGCCATTGGTTTTGTCAGCTGTGTTCTGCCCAGCGGTTAAGCTCGCGACATTTCCTAGAACGTGGAACAGAGCGAAAGTAAAGAAGCCAATGATGCCGATAGTGATGGCAATTAGTTTGATGCCGACCGGAAATCCGGCTACATTGAAGAGACCCTGACCACTGGCAAACTTGTTTCGTAGGCTACTAGAATCATCGTCTTCATCATCGTCATCTTTTGATTTTTTGATAGCGCTCGATCGACCAGATTTTGCAGCTGGTCTGCTAGCACTTGTCTTCATTTTTGTAGATGAGCCAGAGAACGAACGGCGTTGTGGTATTTCGTCGTCTTCATCGTCGGCGCTTTCATTTGTGTCGTTTTCATCTTCATCATCGTCGTCGTCATCATGGGCACGAGCGCGTTTTACTGGCAGTTTTTTCTTGGCTTTAAGTTGCTCGCGTTCTTCCTCATCGTCATCGTCTTCATCAGCGGACGCAGCTCGGCCTTTTCCTGAGCCACTCTTCGGCTCGGCGATTGTTGGTTTTGAGCCTTTGACAGCTTTTGCTACATTGCCTTCGACTTCTGGATGACCACCGGTAGGCCGGCTTTTTGTATTTAGTAAGCTTTCAAAGGTGCCATGAGCGTCATTCTCTGATTTCTCAGTCTTCTCTGCTTTACTCGATCTACTTGAGCTATCAGAATTTTCATTGTCCGAGTTGTTCGAGCTTGATTTCTTACTACTGCTACTGTTGCTGTCAGCAAAAAAGTCAAAAGCGGCTGCTGTGGCTGCTTTGACTGGCTTGGCAATGTCTGATGTGGCGCTCCCTGGTTTGCCCGAACTGTTTTCTTTAGCTTTGTCTGAAGCAAAGAAATCTGGTGCGGCTACATGTGGACGAGTCGGTATGGGTTGCTCTTTGTGAACGTTGAATGGTGCTTCTGGTACTGTCTCTACTTTTGTTGGCGCTTGTGCTTCTGCTTGAGGCTCGCTGGCCGCTTTTTTATACTCAGCACCTTCGGTACCGCTGTTTTGGGCGATATTTTGCGATTCTTGCTCATTGGCAAAATCGGCGCTCTGAGCGCTTTCTGAAGTTTGCTCTGCTGTCTGATCAACGGCAGTACTAAATGGTGATGACTCTTCTTGAGGAGCAGCATTTTGATTGAAATTAAATTGATTCAGTGAGACCGATTGAGACGTGTTGGGGTCTTGTGAGCTAGTGCCATTATCGCTGTGCTCGTTATCGGCTTCTGCTGTGGCGTCTTCCATATCCCACGGGGCAACAGTGCCAGAGTTCTGATCGGCGGCAAAGAAGTCGGTAGGTGCTGCAGCTTGGCTTGAGCTTATTGCTTCAATTTCTTGCGACTGAGAAGATTGTTGATTTTGAGTGACTTGACCGGTAGAGGTGAAGAAATCGTGGCCATTGCCATTTCCATTGCCATTGCCGTGACCGTTTCCGTTGCCGTTGCCTTCAACGGCTTGAGCCGCTGGTTCTGGAAGTGCAGGCAAGGCTGGTAAGGCTGTAGATGAAGAAGTAGAAACAGTGGTGCCAAAAAGGTTCGGTATAAAATCTTGGAATGAATTATCGCGATTAAAAGGGTCAGCATAACCGCCGTCATTGCCATAGGTATTATCGCTACCAGGAAGGAGAGTGGCCACTGAGCGAGAGGATACAATCCTCTCTAAGATCAATCTATCAGGTGCAACTGATACCACCATAGGTGCGGCAGCCGATGCTAAAGTTGGCACCATTGTTGCAGCAAACTTTGATTGCGCTGCACCGCATGCACCACAACCCTTTACCTTCTGCTTGATCACTGCCCCACAATTTGGGCAGATGGCAATCTCCACCGTTTACTCCCGTCGTCTTATGACGTTGGCATTATCACCAATAACTGCTGACGATTCTATTTAATATTTACCTCGGATGAGCTAGCAATCCTAGCAGCTGCCGATAAATGTCTTATTTAGTAAGGTGAACTTTGAAGAATTTGCACTTAAACGGCTAAACAACTAGCTTTTAGACGCATGGTACAGTTGAAACGCGCCCTTGTCAAGCGCTTTTGGCCCTCTTCTTTGCCTAGTTTGAGGTATATACTTACTAAGTTGGTGACTGCAATTGTGGGGTTCATTGGTCACCGCTCTGTCACTAATTTGTAGTAATTTCTTGAATTAGCGATTTCAACTCGAATTTTTACGGTGCTGGCGGGTACATATCTATTTAGGTGCCTCAGGTGACATCAGGTGACATCAGGTGACATTAGGAAGGGATTGTTAGATGGCTCGCGAAGACAAGGCAAGCGCCAGTAGTTCTATTCAGGACGCGCCTTCGGGGAAGTCTGGTGAGGACTCATCTCTTGCTGCCAGACGAGCGCGCCTGCGCGGTACTTTAGCCAAACAGACGGTTGCTCCAGACGCGTATAATCCCGAACCTTACCAGATTGCAAGTGACCCTGCTGCTGCTGCTTCTCCAACCACTACTACTCCTAACACTAATCCTGCTAACACTACTAATATTACTGATATTGCTTCGCTCATACCCCCTTCAGAGCCGACAGATGCGCTTCTTGAGGTTCACAGCGAGGCTGACGAAAATTTGCTCGAGGTATCCCCAGTGGCATCCCCTAAAAATGCGCGTTCAGAAAATAGCGCTAGCGTAGTGTCTGATAAAGTGCCGGCTGTTCCTGAGCCAGAAGTTGACCATGAGCGAGTTGCTCAAGAACAAGAGATTGTGTCTTCCACCATCCCGCCAAGTTTTGAAGCCTTGTCAATGGCTGTAGCCGATATTGCTGCAATTAAAGTTCCTGAGGCTGACATAGCGATGCTCATCACTCCCAGTCAGATTGCTGCCCTCACGGCCAATAATACCGTTGACACTGCTCACCAAGAACAAGTAATTGAACTGCTCAATACACTTGATCAGCAGCTCGGCATTTGCTCGGTCAACATGGCGCAAATTTCTAAGGCCGCCAATGAGCAACTCGAAATTGTTAGAAACTTAGCTGAGACTATCCAACATCAAGCTTTCAATGAAATTGGCCTCAGTTTGAATAGCTTAAGTGAATCAATGTCAGCAGCCCTTGAGCCCATGCAGGCTGTGGGCGAGCTGGTGCCTGCCATCGACAATTTGATTGTTACTCTTGAAGCAAGAAATGTAGAGCCTCCGAAGGTTGAGGCTAAGCTCACGCCTGAAGAGCTAGTGCACAGTTTGGCCGATCAACTCTCCGGTGGTTCGATTGATCCCTGGACATTTAAATGCGCATATATGGCTGTTTTTCCGTCTGAACATCCCGCAGACCTTTTGCGCAAATTGGTTGACCTGCTGGGTGCTCAGAGAATTTCGGGAGATTTCTTCCGCGCTGCTTATGATGCGGTGCAGGCACCAGATCCACCTAAACCAGTTTATACATTGACCTCCGGCCTATCGGGCGGAACTGGCTCAGCCGGCGAAATCATTCGTGAAGTGGAAGTTGTAAGAGTCGTTCAAGACGAGAGCGTGCTTGCGCAGATTGAAGAATTGCGTATGCACAATGAAGAAATGCGTTCGCGCATGGACTCTAAGGACAATGAGTTCGCTGAACTCTTAGCGGCTAAAGATCAAGAGGTGCAAGACACCCAAGAAATGTTGAATTCGCGCTGGGAAGAATTCTCTGGTCAGTACGAAAAGCTCTCTGAACTGGTGCAGCAACGCAATGATTTAATTCAAGCCAAAGAAGTTGAGCTCGGCAATAAAGACTCTGAGATCACACAGCTCAAGACACAACTTGACGAAATGCGAGATCAGACTCGCGATATGGTGGCTGACCTGCAGAGACAGCTGACTTCTACCAAAGCTGCCGCTGATGAAGCGATGGCCAAACCGCCAGCACCAAAGCAATCAACTAGTTTCTTTGAACAACCACAGCCAACAGCTCCGGCTGCTCCGCTATTTACTGAAGCGCCAAAACTCTTTGCTGAACCACAACCACAGCCTGCTCCGCAACCAGCTCCGGTTCAAGCAGCGCCTACTCCCGTTGTTCAGGCCAGTCCACAAGTCTCTGGTTCCCATCCGGTAGTAGATGACCCGATGCAAACCCAGTCTCCAGCGCCTGTAGACCTTGCTAATGTCGCTAACAATGGCTCTGCCCTTAATCAAGCAATGCCTAGCCAAGCAATTCCTCGCCCGCAGGTAGCTGCTCCGACCACACCATTTTCTGGTGCCACGGGAAGTTATGGCAGCGGGGTGCGCGCTCAAGTTTTTGAAGTAATCGTGCGCCAGGCTCTTGCTGGAGCACCATGGCGCGAAATCTGTGCTGGACCAATGCAAGTCAACAATATTTCAGCCGATGAAGTAGAAGCAGAAGTTAAGCGCCGTCAGGCTTTGCTGAAAAAGTAAGTTCGGATAGGTCGTCTAATTTTGTTCTACTCAATTGAGCTTTAGTGGCTCTGGCGCTGCCTTGATTTGAGTTTTAGTTTCTTTTGACTCTTTGGTCGGAGCATTGAGACAGCGCTCGGTTTGGCGCCATTCTTTCACTATCGAGTCAAGGTTGCTCATATATCGGAGCACAATAATAGATGGCAGATGTTCCATTGTCTGGCAGAAAATGAAGAACATTAGGCCGACAATTAGAGTCGTGCATAATGCCGTTAAGTTGCGCGTGATGCGCATCTGTTCTTCCATACGCTTGCTCAACAGACTGATTTGAGTTTCCAATTCTTTTAGTTCGCTCATTGGTGGCCTCAATCGCTATCAATCACCATCATAACCTCTTGGAAAGATTGCTCAGCGACTGCTCAGGGCCTGATCTGCCGAGCGCAGAGCGGCCAACAAATCGTTTTCATCAGCAGGAGAAATTGTTCGAAAGTCGAGATGCAATTGATTATCCGTCACCTTACCAATCACGGCTGGTTCTGCCTGACGGAGCAAGCGTGCCAGGCTTGAGATGCTTGGTAGGTGCGCCTGAGAGCCACTTCGTTTTTTCACTTTTATTGCTAGGCCGGCCGATGCGAGCACTTCGCCCGGTAAACTTCCGCCACCCATTGTGCTTTCTAATGCTGTAGGCGAAATGTCGAGACATTGCAAATCGTGCAACTTTTCAGCAGCGAGTTCTGCGCGCTTGAGTAGAGCATCTTGTTTTAGAGCAGCTATTTTAAAGACGGGCAGGTTTTTATAGCCATCTACATATATGTACTGATTGAGAACGGCTTCAAGTAAACCGATTACCATCTTGTCTGCCCGTAGGGCTCTGTATATGGGTGACTTGCGCAGCTTGGCCACGACTTCGCTCTTGCCAGCAATAATTCCGGCTTGCGGACCACCCAAAAGTTTGTCGCCAGAAAATAGAACCAAGTCTGCTCCGCTTTCAAGTGTTGCTTGCACTGTGGGTTCGGCGACCAAATCAAATTGTTGTAAATCGACCAAGCAACCACCGCCTAAATCATAGACAACCGCGATTCCATGTTTTGAGCCAATTGCTGCGAGATCACTTAGGCTGGCCTCTTCCGTAAAGCCGACCACCTGATAGTTTGAGCGGTGGCATTTCATAATCATGCCGGTATTTTCTGAGACAGCCTTTTCGTAGTCAGCTGCTCTGGTTCTATTGGTGGTGCCAACTTCTTTTAGTTTGCCACCAGATGAGGTTATGACGTCAGGTAAGCGAAAGCTTCCGCCAATTTCGATTAGTTCACCTCTAGATACGATTGTCTCTTTTTGATCTGATAATGCCTTGACGGCAAGCATTACTGCCGAAGCACAATTGTTTACTACAATGGCAGACTGTGAGCCAATAAGAAGGCCAAGCAGATTTGAGATCTGTTCTGTTCTTTCACCTCTACCGCCGTCTTCCAGATCAAATTCTAAGTTTGAATACGAGCATAGTGCTTTGGCTAGCTCGTCTACAGCTGGCTGGGGCAGCGGTGCTCGGCCGAGATTTGTGCTTAAAATTACACCTGTACCATTTAGTATTTTCTTGATACCACTTTTGCAGAGCTTCTCTAAATCAGCTGCTATAGCCGTTGCTAGCGATTCTTGCGATGGTACTTCAGTAAGCTTTCCATTGACTAAATCTTGCCTGATTTTATCAACCATGAGTTTTGTATGACGCGAGGCTAGTTCGCGACGAATCTGCAAAGTATCAACTGTTTTCTGCAGAATTGGTTCACGCAAAAGTTTGTCTATCTGCGGTAGATGAAAGTCTTTCTTTGACACTAATCTCTGGCAAGCCCCAAGGATGATTTCTAATTCTCCTTAAATCATACCCCTGCCATTAGAATATGTAGTACAAGCGGGTATAAACTACTAGTATTTCCATATTAAGGCGGAGCAAGCCGTGGGCAAGACTCTCAGAACCAAGACTCTCTATCAAGACAAAGAATGGCTTCAGCAAAAATATGTCAAGGAGAAGCTCAGCACGGTCGAGATTGCCAAGATATATCGTGAGACCGAAAATAAGTGGTGTGACCCAAATACGATCTCTCGTTGGTTGAAGAAACATAATATTTCGATGCGATCACTGGCTGAAGCTCAGCAAAATCGGCACTCAGTGGCGGTTCCAGCGGCTAAAAAGCGCACATAAACGCCAACTTTAAAAAGAATTCTGAGTAAAAATTCCTCTTTGCTACGTTACGGACAGGCGCTAAATGCGCATCCGCCCATCATAACTAGGGCCGTAGTGAGATAAAGTAATACATCCCGCCCTCCTGCTAAGTAAAACAAGCAGTAGGCGAAGAACGAGAACGCGGGTAGCAAGAAGCGTTTATCCCCATCTCTGTATGCGTGAGCGGCCAGACAGACGGATAGCGCAACGGGACAACCAAATAAGACGACATCGAAAAGCATGAGTACACATCTGAATAAGGGGCTCTCTGAGTTTCTATTATTCATGTCTCGAATGATATGTCCATGGTAAATACCGCAAATCAGCAATAGAACTAAGTTTTAGTCAAGGACAGAGAACAATGGGAATGTCAGGTAATGGTTCGCGCGGCCCTAGCAGAGCTGGAGGCGGCGGCAAGTCAGGTGGTTACGGCGGCAAACCTGGTGGTTCAAGACCAGGCGGCGCTAGACCAGGCGGAAGCGGTGGCAGACCCGGCGGTGCTCGTCCAGGCGGAAGTGGCGGAAGACCAGGCGGCGCTCGTCCAGGTGGAAGCGGCGGAGGCTACAACCGAGCCGGTGGATCATCATCCGGTTCAGCAGGCAGACCAGGCGGATTTGGCGCTCGCAAGCCCGGCGGATTTAGCCGTGGACCGAGACCAGAAGGCAGCTCTGAAGGTAGATCAGAAGGCGGATTTAACCGTGGGCCAAGACCAGAAGGCGGACGTCCTTCAGGTGGTGGATTTAATCGCGGACCAAGACCGGAAGGAGCAGGCAGGCCAGAAGGCGGCGGCTTTAACCGTGGACCAAGACCAGAAGGCGGTCGTCCTTCAGGTGGTGGATTTAATCGCGGACCAAGACCAGAAGGTAGATCCGAAGGCGGATTCAATCGCGGACCGAGACCAGAAGGTGGTGGCGGTTACAACCGCGGACCAAGACCTGAAGGTGGTGGCAGATCTGAAGGTGGATTCAACCGCGGACCAAGGCCAGAAGGCGGCAGATCTGAAGGTGGATTCAACCGCGGACCAAGGCCAGAAGGCGGCAGATCTGAAGGTGGAT
>JBBRMD010000089.1:0-18526 GCA_038231015.1 Candidatus Obscuribacterales bacterium | reverse complement strand
TACCCAAATACACATTAGGGTGAGCAGAGAAATTAAAGGTCCAAAAATCTAAAAGAGCAAAAAAAATTTCGCCTTTCATAGATCGGAACAGAAATTAAACTCAGGTTCAAAACTGTCTCAAACATTATTGACACAGAGGGCTTCATCAAATGCGATACCAAGACGCACTAAAATACTATGACCAGCTCAAAAGCTATTGCTACTAAGGTTACGGCTGCCAAATAACCGACCAAGTAATTGCTTATGAATTCGCTCACCAGCCAGAAGTCGCATTAGAACGAAGTGTTAACGCGATGAACTATAAATTGCGCCCTGCTGACTTTTCGCTAACTCCAATTATGATGCATCGAGGAGCACTTGAACGGGCGATAGCAGCAACCAAAACCGATAAGAGCCTACAACCAGCTATGAATCTATTCTATGACGGCCTGGCCCTGCAAGGCTTGGGCAAATATGACCAAGCAGTAGCAAAGCTCAGTGATGCCATTAAGATGAAACCAGACTATGTCGATTTCTATCTGTTCAGAGGTTCTTGTAACCGCTACTTGAACAAATTCGACCTAGCCAATGCTGACTTTAACAGTGCCCTCAAAATACAACCAACAAATGTGTATGCCCAACATATGAAACAGGTGATTGAGGAAAATATAAAAGGCAAATCAAATGTGATGCCCATGCAATGGCAGTACGTGGAGAAATAATTGCACTGCACTCAACCAATTAACTAATGGTCCGCATGGCCCCAGAAGCATTCACTCTGTGAGAAAGTCTAGTTAACGTCAGACCAGCCGTACACTCTCACGCGAGGCAATTGATTAATCAACTTCGCTTTAAGCTCAGTCGATGAAGATGCTTGGAGCATTCTGAGATTACGCAGGTTTTTCATCTTGCTAAGAATAGGTATAACCTTGGTGCCTAAACCACAGCCGCGAATATCAAGGGCAGTCACCCGAGGCAGATTGGCAACGACCACAAGATCATCGATAGTCATGGTGTTGCTAGGCAAGCTGAGGCTTTCTAGACTACTCAACTTTGAAATTAGCTGATAGTCAGAGTGTGTCAACTTACGAGACGACAAATTTAGTGAAGTCAAATGCTGACTAGACTGCAATTTCTCTAGTAATGCCTGGGGTTTTATAGCATTCTTCCAAACTAGCACTCTCATTTGCCGCCAACAATCGGCAGCAGCTAAGTCTTCTCCAGTCAGCTCACTAGAAGCAAAGGACAAACTATCTAGCTCCTTAAATTTCTTCAAGACCTTAAGGCCGTTGGCAGTTAGCCTCTTTGAACCATTGATACGTACCTCCGATACACCCGGAATACTTGAAACGGCCTCGCAGACGCTGTCAGAGCAAGCGTTCTCCCAAAAGAATACAGCCTTCACATCACCCGCTCTAAAACGCTTCATGTATTGCGGAAAGCGGCCGACAATTACGTTCGGGAAAAAGGCCAATTTTTTATCAAGATCAAAATCAACCAGGCCCTTTGCGGCTTGTAGAAAGCTGCCATCGCTGAAGCCAATATTTCCAATTACAGTGTCAGTGGGAAACTTAAAACGCCGCAAACCGCGCCCCTCTCCTGCAAAAACCGTAGAAAACATCGCGCTATCAGTCTCAGATCCATGCGGATCTTGAGCAGGGTCGTAGACAGTCGAGATTGGAATAAAAATTTTGTCGATTTGAGTGTCGGGTAATGCCTCAGTAGCTTTGTCAGCAGTGCTTTTGTCAGCTGTGGCTTTGTCAGTAGTGACCGCAGGGCTTGCAGGTTCACTTATAACCGAGTTAAAAGAATTAGCAGAGTTAGCAGAACCAGCTATTTTTTCTGTCGGTCCTAAAATCATAAAGGCAAAAACAGCTGTCAATGCCAGAATTGCGCCAACAGCAAGGGCAATTGGCAGCCAATGAGAAGGGGCGACTGAGTCAAACTCACGCTGCGAAGCCCGTGCCCTAGCTGGTCGGCGAGAAGCAGACGACTCGACAGCTGGCACAAAACTAGATCGTTCTGGCTTTGCAGAAACTGTCTTCCCTTCCAGAACCCGCCCAAGATCTAAAGCCATTTCTTTAGCAGACTGATAGCGATCAAGTGGTCGTTTAGCCAAGCTTTTTGCCAAAACTTGATCAAGAGATGGTGGATATTTCAAATCAGGATTTAAATCACTCAAAAGTGGCGGCTCTTCTTCTTGGTGCATAAGCACTGTCTCAAGAAACTGCTCGCCCTCAAAGGGGACAAATCCAGACAAAGCCTCAATTAGAGTACAGCCTACAGAATAGATATCAGACCTAGCGTCAACAGCGCTGCCTGCGCACTGCTCAGGGCTCATATAAAATGGGCTACCAAATATCTCACCAACAGCTGTTAGGCTCTGCAAATTTGCGGCATTCGGACCTACTAACTTAGAGATACCAAAGTCTAATATCTTGACGACATTATCACCACCAGCAGTGCACAGCATAATATTACCTGGCTTGATATCGCGGTGAATGATTCCGTTGCGGTGGGCGTATGCCAGACCGTTAAGGACATCGACAAAAATAGATAAGGTCTGCTTTAGAGGCATTGGGCCATCATCAGACAATATCTCTTCTAAGCTTTGGCCATCTAGAAAATCCATAGAATAATAAGGAATTTTCTGCTCGTGAATTCCTAGATCATAAACTTTCACCAAAGAGCTGTGGTTAAGCGGAGCAAGAATCTTAGCCTCCGCTTGAAAGCGCCTCCAGCTCTGCTCATTAACTAGTTCCGGGGCTAAAACTTTTAACGCAACTTGCTTTCGCAACGACATTTGCTCTGCTAGATAGACAACCCCCATACCTCCGCGACCGACTATTGAGCCAATGCGAAAAGCGCCACCAATAACTGACCCAGGCCGAAAAGCAGACTCCCCGGTAGCTTCACCGCTAATCTTTGACTCTCGGTAGCTTTCTGTAAACTGCTTGCGCTGGGCCACCCTTGCTGCAGTGCGAGAGCGGTTTGCCGGGCGACGGCCACGACTTGTTGCCGATGCACCTTGCGCATTTTTCACATTTTTTGCACCACTTTTAGAGGCTGGGCCAGCGCAGTTGCAACGCAATTCTTTAAACAAAAAAGCAGTGAAAGAACCAGCACGCCGATTGGTTGGTCGGCTTTTGCCGCAGTTTGAGCAAACTTGATCGCCATTATCTGCTTCGCTAGATTTAAATTTTCCCAAAGAGCTAGAATTAGAACCAAGCTCTTGCTCATCTTCGCTTTTGTTATGACACTGACAATAATTCTGCTGAAAGAAATACGAGGTCACCGAACCAGCCCGATTGGCTACTGGTGGCTTACCGCAAGTTATGCAAATCTCGGTCATAAAACTACCTTAGAAAGCGATTTAAACAAGCAACAATGCAAACATCAATTTTAATTGAAAATTCACTGATGCACCAAGACGCCCTTGAGAGGCTTAAGGAGGGTTGCACCTTTCTTCTTTGTTGCTTCGCCCACTTTAAGATTTAGTTCTCGCAAACTCGGAAACTTTCTCAACTCCTCCAAAGCTGCTCCATCAAGCCCACAGCCTTTAAGGTTGAGATACCCAAGGAGAGGCAGCTTAGAAAGCACAGAAAGATCTTTAGCAGTTAACTTATTTTGAGCGACGTCGAGACCGCGCAAACTACTAAGAGTTGAAATAAGTACAAAGTCACGACCTTTGAGCTTGCAATTTTGCAGAGTCAGCCCCTTCAAGCCAGGAGAGCCTCGCAATTCTTTCAACAGCGGCTCTACGCCAAAAACCCCATTAAGATCTAACTTCACTAGTTTTTGCCAACAATTAGCAGCAGCCAAAGTAGCACCACTAATTTTGCTTTCCTTAAGCTTAAAACTCTGCAAGGTCTTAATCTTGTGCAACGAATTACTAACCGAAGCTGCGGTGAAACCATCATCGCTGGCAATGTTCAAATACTCCAATCCTGGAATGTTAGCTATGCCCTCCAGCACCTTATCACGACACACGCCTGGCCACATGGCCACCCTAACAATATCGCCCGGGCGAAAACGTTTGAAATACTGAGGATAATTCTCGGTCGAACGATATGGAACAAAAGTGTATTTAACTGCAAGACTAAGATCAATAAGGCCTTTGGCTTCAAGGTCTAAATCATTTTTACCAGCTTCAAAGCGACCGAGGGTAATATCAGTCGGAAACTTGAAACGCCTAATTTTGACACCATCAACTTTTTCAATTGTTGAAAACATGAAGGTATCATTCTGAGAACCGCTCGGCGGCTTCAACTCTCCGCCGTAAGAACCAAAGCGGTTCTTACTCATTTCCATCGTCGAATCAAAGTCTGCGCGATCTGGATTTGCCGGCTTTTCAGCAACACCTTCAGGTTTAGTCAATTCCTTTTCAAGGCCTGTATAATCAGTGCCTCCTTTTTTAAAGACGGTCACCCCAACTTCGGCCGAAATAGTGCCAAGCGTGAGTTCATCAGTAGACTTCTGATCAACCTTGACGCTATCCGGTGCTCGCGAAACTAGAAATAGAGCAAGCGAAGCTAAAATTGCCACCGCAGCAAAACCAACCGATAGCGCCTTTATCGTTCGTGCTGATTTTTCCTCTGGCTCTTCTTCCGGTTCTTGCTCAAAACTAGCCTCACCATAAAGCGGAGAACTAGCATCGAGAACCTCTTCAACGGCTTGATCTTCTACACGATTAAGAGTATTGGCGTGAGTAGTAGCGCTAGAGAGACCATCTACTCTAGAAATATTGGTGCTGGTATGAGTACCAAAAGTAGGCTCTTGACCGCGAGCTATGGCTGTCAGATCGTGAATGACATGGTCCATAGATTGATAACGATCTTCTGGCATTTTTGCCAGCATCATTTCTACTATTTGCTGAATCTCAGGTGGATAACCAACTTGAGAAACTTCATTAATGATAGGCACAGGGGCGCTCTGGTGCATCATCATCACTTCAACAGCCGAGCCAGCTATAAATGGCGGCTCACAAGTGAGCGCCTCATACAGTGTTACACCTAGCGAATAAATGTCGGTGCGCGCATCAAGCGTCTGGGCCATACTCTGCTCAGGGCTCATGTATAAAGGGCTGCCAAAAACCTCACCAGCAGTGGTTAACTTCTGAGCGCCATATTCAGAATCGGTTAGCTTAGCAATACCAAAATCAACGATTTTGACTGTTGCCCCGACTGCATCAGGACTGTTCAATAAAACAATATTGCCAGGCTTCACGTCGCGGTGAATCATTCCTTTTGAATGAGCATAACCAATGCCAGCAGCGGCCTGCTGAAAAATAGACAGCAAAATCGCAAGAGGGGGCGACCCGTGTTCTTCTAAGCGCTCACCAAGGTTGCTGCCCTCAAGCAAGTCCATTACATAGAAAGGAATTGGGGGATTGCCTTCGCTTTGGTGTAAAGCAAAATTGTGAATACCCACAACGTTGGGGTGAGACATTTTGGCAATCGCTTGAGCTTCTATCTGAAAGCGCCGCCAAGAAGTTTCAGATACTTGTTCAGCCCCAAGAGTTTTCAAGGCGTACTCACGACCAAGAACATTGTGCCGAGCACGGTAAACAAAACCCATTGCACCGCGGCCAAGGTAATCGACAATCTCATAAGAGCCGCCCACCAAAATACCAGCTGAAAACTCGGCCCCTTTTGGTATAGGTCGGCCATGGCCCCCGGCGGGGACGGTCGGCAACTCTTCGTTTTCAGCGGCGCAAATGGCTAGATACTCTTATTACTGACAAGCGGGAATGGCTACTATCATAGCCGAAAGCGAAAACTCTCTCTCAATTATTGGGCTACAATTACTCGGTTCCCAGAATTGAGCTAACTATGCAATCTAAAGCCTCGGCCACTGCCTTTTCTTCCCTTTTTCTCAGCTTGTCAATTCTCCTCAGTGTTGGCTCAGCCTACGCTGCTGGCGAATCAGCTGCTACGCCGGCCGCAGAAAGCAAGCCAGAAGTCAAACTTGAATCTAAGCCAGAAGCTAAGCCAGAAGCCAAAACAAATACTGAAGCTGATCAATTACTGAAGAAAATGTCCGACTTTTATGCTGGGCAAAAAGCTTTCAAGACTGTGCTCGAATACAAAATGACAGTCCGCCAAGGAGCGGAGAAAGACGAACGCCGTTCTACTTTTAAGATTTTTGCAAATCGCCCAAATAAGTTATCAATAACGATTGCTGGCAGCGATAAAGACCGCTACAACGGCAGCGAAGTGCGCATGGACGGCACCAACCGCTACCTCTACAATCCACGTCTCGGCTTCATCAAAGGCAAAGCCACTGACAATTTCTTTGATTCATTCAGAGACCGCGAATTTTTCTACGCCACAGGCTTTAACTTCGGAGGTCTCAACGCCCTTGAGTGCTTGCTCTCAGACGACCCATACAAGTTTATGCAGAAGGTCTATGGTGTTAGCGGGGCCAGCTCAGTTGGCAAAGAAACAATTGACGGCGTGGAATGTGAGCACCTCAAAGTTGACGCCCCCAAAATGGGCTGGGACATGTGGATCGAAAGTGGAAAAACACCTTGGCTGCGGCGCATTTCACCGTCTTTAGGCAAAATGACCGGCGATCAAAATATCGCAATCAACTTTGATTACACTCAATTGTCAGACGGCAAAATTGCCGACAGCGAGTACAAGTTTACTCCACCGGCAGCAGCTAAAGAAATCAAAACGTTCTTCAACGAAAGCAAACAGGCCGCCGATCATGGCCGCTCGCCTGAAGCTGAAGCTGAGCAACATGAACTATTGAAAAAAGAGGCGCCCGCCATAGTGCTAAGCACTCTTGATGGTGGCAAATTTGATTTGGCGGCTCTCAAAGGCAAAAATGTCGTTGTTCTAGATTTCTGGGCCACCTGGTGTCCACCTTGTCGCCAAGCTCTCCCCATTTTAGCGGAAGTAACAAAAGCCTACGAAGCTAAAGGGGTAAAGTTCTACGCCATTGACCTCAAAGAAGAGCCAGGCAAAATTGAAGCATTCTTGCGCTCGCAGGGCCTGCAAATCAACGTTGCCCTCGACAAAGACGGCAAAGTGGCCAACGACTACAAGGTTGAAGGAATACCTCAGTCGGTCATTATTGGGAAAGACGGCCTTGTCAAGGTAGTCCATGTGGGCTTCAGCGGTGACTTGAAGAGCCGCTTAAACAGCGAGCTAGAGAGCATCTTGAACGAAAAATAGAGGCCGCTAGCTCAAGCATAATTGGGGCGGTTTAACCGCCCTGACTAGCCTTTGCTCTCTTTGGGTACAAAGAAAGAGACCAAGGAAACAAGTTATGCCTCTAAACGCGCACTCTAACGACAAGCAAAGTACAAGCGAGCGGGCTCAAACCCAAAGCGACGCCACTTTAATGTCAGGAGTGGGCGATGCTTTGCATGCAGCGGCTTACACAGCTATAGAGCAACCTCTCGCTGGTGTTAGTCAAGTAATCAGGCATACTACCTCATTCAAGCCAGATGCCCCCGACTTAATTAGCAAGCCAACCAACGACAATAATTGGACCAAGGCCGGTACTATTGCTGGCAGCGTTATTGATTTTGCCATTTTGGCAAAAGGAGTAGGAGTATCGCGGGCGGCAGCTTTTGGTCGAGCAGAATCTGTACCGATAGTTGAATCGGCAGCCACCGGCGCACTCTACGAATTGACTGTGCCCATTGCCGACAAAGATTTTGGTATTAACAAATTGCGCAACATGGCCATTGGCGTCGGCACATTTGCCACCATGGACGGTGCATCCATGGGTCTAAAAACCATACCGTTACTTGCCAGAACTGGCTATTTGAGCACAGTAGGAACAGCAACAATCTCAGGTGCAATCGGCGGTGTTGGCCACTCTACCCTAACTTCGGTCTTGAATGGTCGAGCACTTAACTACAATGAGATAGGCAAAGACGCCGCTTCTTACGCTACTTTTGGTGCGATGTTCGGCAGCTTAGGCTACGGAACAGCAGCGGGAAAAGAGGCGATATCTAGCCGCCTGCAAGCTCGCGCAACCGAGGGCAAACCCTACTTCTCACTGGGTCCAATTGAAATTCATCCTAAAGGTTATTCAGAAAGGGCTAAAGAATTCGCTCTAGTTGATGGCCTCACAGGCCTCAAGAACAAGAGCGGTGGCCAAGAAGCATTACGCACAGAAGTGGCGCGCAGTGGGCGCGAACAAGAACCTTTGTCGATGACTTACCTCGATCTCGATAACTTCAAAGCAGCCAATGATAATTTCGGCCACAATGTTGGTGATGCTGTTTTGAAAAAGGCCTCAGACATGATCAAGGACCATTTCAAGCGGGGCACCGATATTCACGTGCGTGAGGGCGGCGATGAATTTATGGTAGTGATGCCAAAAACAGACCTCACCCACGCCACTCAACTGGCAGAAAATTTCGAACAAAAATTGCGCATCGGCGTCGCTAAAGAAGCGCCCACACCTAGGCAACTAAGCGAAAACTATCCAGCCGAAGTAATTAAGCTGAAGATGATGTCGCGCACAGCCATTGCAAAAGATGGCCGCACAATCGAAGACCTCGCAGAGAACTTAATCAAAGCCCGCTCGAATATTACCGGCGAGAAGGTTGACGCCGCCAATATCAATGCCGAAGTGATTCGCTTACAAGAGCGCACTGGTATAAAGCCAGGTGAAGTAACAAGAGGTCAAAAGGTAGAAGTCTACAACGACGCCGATCTCGCTGCTCTAGGCGAAAAAACTGGCTATCGTTTCTTGCCTCAAATTGGCCAGCTTCTGAAAATTCATGGCGGAGTGAAAGAAGAGCAGATTCAAGAAGCCCTGCGTATTCAGTCTCAACAGACTCCTGAAAATCGTCAGCTAATCGGCAAAATTTTGGTAGAGAAAAAGTTTGCCACTCAAGAACAAATCGACCAAGTTTTCGGAGCGCAACGGGCAGCCAAACAATGGCTCAGAGAGCTATTCCATTCAACTCCTGGCCTGACAGCGGCCAACGACAATAATGCACCGAGACCGCAATTGAACTTAGTAGTTGACGTCCAAGGTATGCTCACTAACGTTCCTTCGGTACCAAGGCCTAATCTTGAAAAATCTGGCATCAGAGCCCTGCAACCAAATGAAGCTCCTGTTCCTGGAGAACTAGTCGTAGGTGCTAGCGCTGGCGTTGTACAACTCAACCCCAATGAAGGTCTGGCTGCCTTCAAAGGCCGTGGCGACGCCAAAATGTTTGAGCAAAAACAAGTACGAAAAGAAAAGGGTCTACGCTACGAGCGCGCTCACTAAGCGAACAAAGAGCCCGGGCCTTACATTTTTTACTTCACTATACTTCACTTTCACTTTGCAGCAATTCGAAGAGCACTAGGCTGCGCGAATTGAGGACAAATTTCGAGCCAAAATCAAATCGTAAATCGTCGCGTGATTGATCGAAAGTATCAATCAACAAACTCCAACGGCCTTCTTTGCACTCTTTACTCTGAGCCGTTCTAGCCGGCGTACAGAAAGAATCATAATGTGCTGGCATAGTGTAGGTAATGTCTTCAGCAGAAGAATTTAAAAGCATGAAAAGGGTATTGCCGACAATAGGATCACCCAGCTCATCGACTTCGGTGATACCAAAACCATCAATCACCATTCCAAAACTGTGCAAATTTGGATTGGTCCACTCTTTAGCAGTTAGCTCATGGGCTTTGGCATTAAACCAGGCAACATCGCGGTTGCCGTCAAGACTTTCGAGTCTGCCACTCAAGAACTTGCGACGCAAAAGAACAGGTTGAGTTTTGCGAATATGAGTGACCTTCCGCACAAAATCAAGAAATTCTTCTTCTTCTGCAGTCATTTGCCACTTGTACCAGCTGATATCACTATCTTGACAGTAGGCGTTGTTATTGCCGTTCTGAGTACGGCTCAGTTCGTCGCCACCGCTAATCATGGGCACGCCCAGCGAAAGCAATAAGGTAGCCATTAAATTGCGCTTCTGCCGCGCCCTTAAAGCTTGAACATCTTTGTCGGTTGTGAAACCCTCTACACCGCAATTCCAGCTTATATTGTGGTTCTCACCATCATTGTTATTTTCTAGATTGTCTTTATTGTGCTTCGTGTTATAGGTAACAAGGTCATTGAGAGTAAAACCATCATGGCAGGTGACAAAGTTAATGCTGGCGTGCGGGGCGCGGCCACTGTGTTCATAGAGATCGCTACTACCAGAAAGTCTGGTAGCCATTTCTCCACCACTGCCAGTATCACCTTTCCAGAAACTGCGAACAATGTCTCTAAATTTACCGTTCCATTCAGTCCATAGTACCGGGAAGTTACCAACCTGATAGCCGCCCTCACCAAGGTCCCAGGGCTCAGCAATCAGTTTTACTTGAGATATAACTGGGTCTTGAGCAATAACATCAAAGAACGATGACAGTTTGTCTACGGCATAAAGCTCGCGAGCAAGAGCACTGGCCAAATCAAAGCGGAAACCATCGACGTGCATGTCTTCAATCCAGTAACGCAAGCTGTCCATAATCAATTGAATGACGCGAGGATGAGTAACGTTGAGGGTATTGCCGCAGCCTGTGTAATCGACATAGTAACGCTGATCGTCTGTATTGGTACGATAATATGCGCTATTGTCGATACCGCGAAAATTCATAGTAGGCCCCATCTCGCTGCCTTCACCGGTATGGTTATACACAACATCGAGAATTACTTCGAGGCCTGCGGCGTGCAGGGCGCGCACCATCATCTTGAATTCGCGCACATGATCAACGGCACCCTGTTGCCAGGCTAGGCGCCATTCTGGAGCGAAGAAACCGAGAGTATTGTAGCCCCAATAATTAGTTAGCCCCTTCTCAAAAAGAAAGCGATCGTTGATTTTTACATGCACCGGCATAAGCTCAACGGCAGTGATACCGAGGCTCTTGAGGTGCTTAATCACAGGCTCACAAGCGAGAGCGGCATAGGTACCGCGCAGATGCTCAGGAATATCCAAGTTCTGAAAAGTCAAACCCTTAACATGGGCTTCATAGATAATTGTCTTATGCCAAGGCGTTTTTGGTGGTCTATCATTGCCCCAAGAAAAAGCTGAATCAACCACGGCACATAGTGGCGCATATGGTGCCGAATCGCGTGTATCAAAACTAAGGTCTTTGCTCGGGTCGCCAGTCTTGTAACCGAACAAGCTATCATCCCATTTGACCGATCGCACGATTGCGCGAGCATAGGGGTCGAGTAGCAACTTGTTGGCATTAAAACGCAAACCCTTCTCAGGATCATACGGGCCGTAGACACGATAACCATATAACTGACCAGGCATAACATGGGGCAAATAAACATGCCAGACATTGTTATTGTATTCAGGCAAGAGAATGCGCTCTGACTCTTTCTCAGCGTCTATCGAATCAAAGAGGCAAAGTTCAACTTTGGTGGCATTCTCGGAGAAAATTGCAAAATTGACTCCCAATCCATCCCATGTAGCTCCCAATGGATAGGGCTCACCCGGCAACAAGCGCATTTATCATCCTCAGGACCGACCGCCAAAATAACTAAGCAACTGCTCGAATTAGCCAAGCGAAATGGCCCTTCGATTTAATCACCCCAGTAATTATACAGGGGTCAGCGGTAAGAGACCTGCACCGCACCGCCACTCACCTTGGCAAGCTCGCCATCGGTGAGAAAACGAGCGGCCTCGGGCAAGCCTTTGACGTAGCGATCAAAGAAAGCCAAAGTTGACATCTGTACCCATTCTACATGGCTGTCATTAGCCGGACCAGAACCAAAAAACTTAGTGCCAGTGATGCCACCGAAGCCATGGTAACCGCCCTCGATGACCATCAAATACTTATCGTCAGGGGCGCCTAGCTTAAAGGCCTCTGAACGCCAATGATAGTCTTGACGTCGCCGGCCATTGTCTTCGGTACCGGTCACTATCATCATCGGGCGCTCAAATTCATCCCAGGCCGATTGATCAAAGTCAGCTGTTTCAGTAAGAGCACGGCCACTGCCTTGCGGAGAAAGTAAAAGAAAGGCTAGGGGCCGCTCGTCGCGAAACTGTTTACCAAGAGAATTAGAAGCAGTTTTGGTGGTAGCTTTGGCACCATCAGAGGTGCCCTCTTTATCACTATTACTAATACTGCCAATATTACTAACACTGCTAGCATTGCCGCAATTGCCAAAGCTATTGGCCGAAAGCTGGGCGCCCCCAATCAACATAGATGTATGCGAGCCAAACGAATGCCCTCCCATGCCGATGCGCGAGTGGTCAAACTTTCCAGCAAAATTTGGCAAAAGACTTTCAATCAAATTCAGCTCATCAAGAATCAAAATGATGTCATCTGGTCGACTTTCCCAACCAACAAAAAGGGGCGTCAAATCGCGCAGCTCTGTCAATGTTGGCTTGCGAAAAGAAGCAGAATCATAATGGGTAGGTTGAATGACAACATATCCGTGTTCAGCCCAATAGCGCACTAGAGGCTGGTAGCCGTCTTTGCTGCCGAGCAGTCCATGAGAAAAGACAATAACCGGAAAGTTATCCGCACCCTCAGGATAGGTCACCTTAAGTTCAAGATCTTTGCCCCTTATTTGATCGTGCAAAATTAGATCTGTCGCCTGCAAGTTCACGGTCTCCACTTTGATTAGCTGTCTCGGCAATGATAGCAGGGCTCAAAGCTAAACGCAGCGGTAAATCTCGTAGAAGTTGCAAAACAAACTGCGATCCATTTTCTCAGCTTTATCGCTAAGCAGCTCATCAAAAACCAATGATTGACCGGCCTCCGCACCATCAGCCTTAGCCTCAAACACCTGACTGCGCCGCTGGAAAATAGAGCGAACGCAAACAATTGCTCCGGGCCGCCCACAGCGAAGAATTTGCGAATGAAGCTCTGCTGCATACTCAGGCGCAAGCAACTCTAAAATATTTGACAATCCGAAATAGTCTATCGATGCTTTAGGCTGTTTAGCGAGCCAAGCTATGGTGTCTTCGCAGACTAAATTGAGCTTATCAATATTCGCTTCAATTAAGGCACCATTCACTTTCTGCAAATAGGGAGGTAAACCATCCTCGCCACTATTATATTGAGCAAAAAAGGCCTGCCACAGATATGGATTTGCAGCATTTTGAAACTCGGTGAAAGCACGAACCAGACGGCCTTCCATTACGGCAGAAAAATTATCCGGCACCAATAGTTCAGCGGCCTTACCGTGGGCGATGCGCAGAAATAATTTACTAAAGGCTACTTTCATGGTGAGCTTCCACTGCCAGTTGCACCAATGATTGCGGTAAAAATCTCTCTGTTTGTCAATCTCAGCGAGGCCGAGAAAATACTTCGTTTCTTTTAAATTGTGCACAAACAAATAGAACAGTTTAGTCAGTTGGTGCATGCGCTGATCAACCCAACCACAATTATTTAGGCCCGTCTTCAATGAGCCACTGTTTGCTTCAAAAAGCTGCCGAGCCTGAGGCGAAAGCGAGGAGCTGACTTGTTTAAAGTAATTTCGCCCATCACCAATACAAGCCTCTTTTGCGGCCGACGAACCAAGCAGTTTAAAGAGAGCAGCTTTCAGTGCCACTAAAGCAATTTGTGCCTCACTAACATCGAGGGCGTCCACAGTGCAAGAATCAACAGTCAAGAGAGAAAGGGCCGTGCAACCACCTGAGGCTATAACAAAAAGCCTACTGGGAGATGGCAATTGCTTGACCAAGAAGAGATCAACGGCTGCATCTTCGCGCACTTGACCAAACATGAGACGACCCTGTTTATAAAACAACTCTGGCTGAGAGTGCTCTTTGCTTTCAACTGCCATATTAACCCCTAGGCCTAGGCTGAGGCTTTACAGAGCCGGAAGTTGGGTCACGATCAAATCTCAAGGCGAAAGCACCAGGGCCGTTTGTTGCTACGACGAGCGCACACATAATTGTAGGCAGGTTCGAAATAATCAATCCAAATGGATGGGCAATAGCTCCACCACCGCCAATAGAGCCAATCAAGTTCATAAGAAGAATAATGAATATCTGAAAAAAAGAAACAAAGCGATAAAACAAACCAGAAAGAATGCCGACACCAAGCAGAGTTTCGGCACTACCAATCGAACGCAGCAGAATGACAGGGTCAACACCACTGCTATTTGAAACAGAGCGAACAATCTCTAGATGATGAGCATCAAGAGCTATTACTTTCAGCCACAGGCCGTTGTAAAGCCACACTAATGATAGGGCCACACGAATTGCGAAAATCAGCTTAGAATTCATAGCAACCAATTTGATATGCAAACAGTAAACTAAACAACAAGGTAAGAAATAGCCACAAGAGTGTACCAGCAAGGCGCAGTACTTTTTCAAGTCGAGTATCTTCGGCAAAAGCAGAAGTGAAGACAACAAATTGGAAAATCAAGCGAGAGAGCCAACACAGAGCGAAGCACAAAGCAGAAATGGCACCAAGGGTCGATTTATTGATTAACTCATGGGGACAGAAAATACAGACCAATCCGAGCATGGCCATGCCAATCGTAAGAAACATCGTATGGGCAAAGAACACCTGCTGATTGATAGGCTTAAGCGTCTTCATATCGTTCTTCCAATCGAGCAAATGCGCTAGATAGAAATGAGCTAAACAGACGGCGACCATGGCCACTCCGGCTATGGGCACGAGCAAATTAAGAAGAGCAACTAACGACATAATTCAAGCACCACAACCAGTGGCGTAATTCTATACTGCTTGGCTATTGAAAGGTTGGCGGCACTAGCGCACCGGAGCCACTCTGGCAACGGCATGAAATGCATAAAACCAGCTCCAAAGGCGATATAATTGGCCAAATCTCTAACATGCTCGACCAAGATAATACGTCCATCTGATTTAAGAACTTGACTGGCCTGACGAAACAAAAGCTCTCTTTTCTGTTGATCTCTTAACTCGTGCGCAGCAAAAGCAATTAGTATCAAATCGACAGAAGCATCGGCTACAGGCCAATCGCTGATACTCTCGCAAAGACTTTTAGTGATCGGTGGATATAGCTTACGAGCTTTTATAATCGAAGGTTCACGTGCCCCCAAAGCTGAGAAAAGATCGATAGTATCAATCTCAGCATTAGCAAAAATCTGATGGAGAGCACCACTGCTCTCATCGTAACCTGAATGAACAGTGATGATTCGCATCTTTCTTAGCCCAGGTTGCTGGCCCGAGCCGAAGGAAACTTCACGCAAGAATCGCCAATCACTAAGAGCAGAGCAGTCGTAAACCCAATGAGATGCCAGCAAAGATAAGAGAGTCTGCAGAGCAACCAAGAAGGCAATGGAAATTAGAACAAATTGTAGAGGCCCAGAGAAAAGTGGTTGTGCGGCTAGCAAAGCAAGAACAAGAACAGCTGCTGAAGCTGCGGCATAAAGCGGCCAATTAAACTGCACTACACGCAGCATGCCCTCAAACGGCGAGCGCTTCTTTACTAGTCTCGGTGGCTTTGGCGTGCTGCTGCCAGTTAAATCATTCATTTAAATATTTGATTGTGCCCCATTTACTGGCAGCTTCTCAACAACACCGGTCTTCCAATAGTATGGAATATCTTGCAGAAAAAAGGCGCTACAAAGTAGTGGCACAGCTTGAGAAAAAGGCTCATGTTGGAAAAACGCAAGCTGACTAACATTTACAGAGACAGGCTTAGGTTGCCAATTTTGGCGCACTCCTTCTACTCGAATAATTGAATTAGTCTCGCGCTCATAATCAAAAGTAAACGGCATCGGCCCAGCAAATTTGAGGGCCTCCCGCACTGAATCAAAGGGTGTATTTTCTGGCAAATAATCAGCAGCTGCATTTAGGTCAGCAGTGACAGTAATTTCACTTTTCCCATCAAGTGCCTTGCTAGTCAAAGTCAATTTTTGCTCAACGAAAGCATACTTAGCCTCGGCAGCGTGAAAATGATAGTGAGTAAGTTGATTGCCAACTGCAGCCATAGTGTGACTATCGGTGTCAGAGCGCAAAATTTGCAAGCCGCGAAGGTGCCGTCCCTCAAGTGTTTTATAGCGAACAAAAATTCGGTAACCAATCAGTAAATAATCTTGCCCTAGAAGGTCAAGACTACCTTTTGGCTTCATTCGCCGAGTTTGCACAATTGCCAGCGCCACGAAAGCCAAATCGCCAAAGGTATCTAACTCTAAGCCGGGCGACAGCAGTAGCTCTAATAGTGCCTTTGGAAAAGCGTACGTGAGAACCAAGACAAAATCGAAATGAGCCTCAACCATAAGGGGATGACGTTTTAAAAGATAAGTAGGCAAGATAGTCAATTGCTAGTTTCCCTTATGCGTTGCGAAAGCCACTGTTGATGACCATCGCTAGCTTGCACTCCAAGCCCAGGCAACACCTCTATTAACGCTAAAACTATGAGAGTCAGAAAAATGCGTATCATCAAAAGCCTCAAAGTTTCAGTGCAGTGATTTAGCGCTTAACCGTAACACTAGAAGCAACTCTACTCCATACTTGATGGGCTTCGTTAGAATTAACTCCAGCAGTGCTCAAACAGATGGCATAGAGGTTTTTATCCACCATAACGTAGCCAGATAAATGATGAACCTTGACACCATTCATTTCGAAAGTTGATTCACGCACCACACCAGGTACACCGCCACCGGAGCCTATAGAACGCGCCTCCTCTCCAACTTTCTGATAGTTTTTCAAAGTCAAAAAGTACTTCTCTTCAAGCGAAGACGACAACTCAGCAAGGCTCAAATTGTGATCAATGTCACCGCGATAGACATCTAAATTAATCATCTTGCCTGGTTCATTGCTGCTCGCTTTGAGCAAATGGTCATCGCCATCCACAACGGCTTCTTTAAGCGAAGACGGAAAAGCCAGAGAAAGCACACCATCTTTTGTCCGCCATAATTGTTCACTACCTGCGGTGGCAGAATTAGCTGAGACTGAATTAGCGTTTACTGAACCAGCAGATTTTTGACTACTCGTCTTTGCGGTGATTGATTTGAGCTTAGGCGGCCCAGCAGTCGCAGCCAGGGCCACAGAACTGGCACTGTCAACGCTAGACACAGCAGCATTCCAGATTGTGCCAGTAGCACTAAGCTGACTCGAGGGACAAGTCATAATCAGACTATATGACTTAGAGCCAATTTGAAAAACAAGACAGCGCTGACTAAACAACGCACCCGCTTGGCGAAAACTAATTTCTTTTTCTACAGCCGCTTGTGCCCCAGGCATACGAATTGGCTTGTCAGCATACCCTTTGTATTCAGGCAATTTGCTCCAGTAGGTCTCCTCCATCACTTTAATGAGTAATGAGGGGCTCATGCCCGCCTGTGAGTGTAAGAGTGATAATTCAGCCCAGCTATCGTCGGCTCCAGTCAGTTGACCGCTCACTTTCAGAATATTGTCATGCTCGCTCGGTTGGCTCCCGATCATTGTTTTCTTCCAGCTCGCTGGATAGGTAAGCTTAAGCCCATCCTCGTCTAGATTTGCATATATCCAGCCATTTGCCTCTCGCTCGGAGGCAAAAGCGGCAGTCAATGGAAAGGTCAAAAATGAAGCAAGAGCTGCAGCTACCATGACTTTATCGAGATCCAAGATCAACTCCTAACTGATTCTCAAGGATAGACGCCTAGGCGCTCATTATGCCACGGTGCAAACCTGGAGAAACTAACAGTTCGGTCAACAGTCAAGCATCTGCAGAAGATATAAAGAAAAGAGAGAACACAAAATGCTGTGTTCTCTCTTTGTTTTATGATTTAAAACACGCTAGATGCGGATAAATAGCTCTTCTTCAGGCAAACGCACTTTCTTTAGTGCAGCATATTTATCGTCAGCAGCTCTGTAACCGACAGCGCAAGCTACTACGCTGCTGCATCCTTTTTCATTCAGATTCAAAATGCGGTCAACTTCAGGAATTACAATTCCTTCCATCGGACAGGCATCAACACCAATAATTGCGGCAGCGGTCATCAGATTGCCCAATGCAATATAGGTCTGACGAGCTGCCCATTCAGCTAACTTTTCAGGTGTGGAGCCTGCAACAAAACCACTCATCATACCGTGGAGCGGTTTGAGTGTTTCAACTGAAACACCTCTAGTGCTAGCGATCAACTCAATATATCGATCAACCGTCTCAACAGTAATATCAGTGTTTCTAGCAAAGATAACAAAGTGCGAACACTGGGCAACTTGTGCTTGATTCCAGGCTGCTGCAACCAATTCTTCTTTTACTTTCTGGTCGGTGACGACCACAAACTTGTATGGCTGTAAGCCAAAACTCGAAGGAGCAAGGCGCAACGAGTCTTCTAGTATCTGCCAGTCGGCAGCCGAGACCTTTTTAGTAGAGTCAAATTGTTTAGTGGCATAACGCCAATTAAGAGCTTCTGTGATAGCGCTGTTTGCGATTTTAGTATCAGTGGGCACCTTTCCTCCATTCCACCTATATCTGAGCATTTCTCAATCTAGGCAGGCTACGTAATGTGCCAAATCGTAGCAGGAACAGAGAGAACTAGACCGGTCGTCTACAAAAGTGTTACAAAAAATCTCCTGATAGCCAAACCTAACCCAACGGCTGGAAGAGAAACTCTAGGTCAGCTTCACTGAAACTAATTGAAGCAGCAGACTCGGCGTCAAAG
>JBBRMD010000088.1:0-18546 GCA_038231015.1 Candidatus Obscuribacterales bacterium | reverse complement strand
TGGACAACAATCGGAACTTTATTACTTATGGCTAAAACAGTGCATCTACGCTATTACTAATGGCGGAACCATTAGCCCTGTGGCGCTTAAAGGCATGTTGATGACTTTGCATCTGGTAACAGCTTCGCTATCCCAGAGCCAAAAAACAGCGCTGAAAATTCTAAAAGCTCTAGATAGTCCTTGTTTGTTGGCGTAAAGTGCTCGCCGGACATTTCATGGCTGCGGTAAAGCTCTGACAACGAATGCTTGAAGAACAGCAGTCCGACGAGAGCTGCGATGAGAATACAAGGACCAACAAAAGACAAAAGTGATGCCAGGCGGTCGCGTCGCCTGTTATACTTTCGGGCAAGAGAAGAGCTATCCATGCCATAAGTATAGTTTGTCAGTGGGTCAGAGCAAAAAGACCTGCAGATTTTCTTTTGAATTTTTCTACTGTATTGTATAGTTAAATTTATAGATAATAATAGTAGTAATAATAATAAAAATGATAGTAAAAATAATAAGTGATAAAATGTGCTATGATGGCGTCGTATGGAGCAGCAGTCGGAGGTGTCGGACATGGCTAGAGGGGCGGTGATTGAGCAGAATGAGCTATTCGAGACAGCTAACCGGCTGGAGGCAGAAGGCAAAGAAGTTACAGCGATGGCGCTACTGAACGCCCTCGGTCGAGGAAGCCTGACCACTGTCTACAAGTACCTGGAGGCATGGAAGACCAACAGACCGGCAAAAGAGAGCACTGGTAATAGCGAGATTCCGGAAGCGGTTAGAAATGCCTTTGCTGGAGCATGGCGAGTAGCGGCCCAGGAAGCGGCCCGTGAAGTCGAAGCCGTAAAAGAAAAGACAGCAGCAGAAGTGAAAGAAGCGTTGGGGCAGTTCCGGGGAGCACTGGAGGCCATAGAGCGCCTGGAGAAAGAAAGCGAAGCTGACGCGCTAGAAATCGAGGGCTTGAAGAAGCAGGGCGCCGATCAGCAAGCGGAGATAACCAGGTTGGAAGCAGACAAAGCGGCGCAGGGAGCAACCATTGATGAATTGCGGCGACGTGATGAAAGTCAGGCGCAAGAACTTGATCGGTTGCATAAGGAGCTAGACCAGCAACGATTGGAAAGGGACAGCGCGATGAAAGAAGCGGCAGAGCTAAAAGGGCAGTCTGAAACCTTGAAGAGTCAAAACGAGAAGTTGATGGCGAGCCTGGGAAGCAAGGACAAACATTAGCTTCTGATCCGGTTTTAATTCATTGTCGGTATTTTTGGTCATGTCTGGCTGGTTTCATCATGGCGAGCGATATATATGCTTGCAGGAGTCGTTATGAGGGCGCAGAAGCGATTTTCTTGCCCCTGGATGGACAATCACGGGCAGGCTGCTCTTAGAAACTGGTTGCAGGGGCAGAGAGCTGCGAGTCAGGTAATGGCTTGTTTTGGGCTGATTTGCGGTGTTGATATTCTCGAACAGCACAGCTGATAAAAGCTACTCTTTTGAAAACTCGTAAACCATTGCTGTGTCTGTATTGTAAAGTAGTTGTCCCGATTCAATGCGGCATTGTTTTGATGATTGATTTTGCTGGTATACCATCTATAGATAAGGCTTTTGTCGATGGAGTAACTTTTAAACATGGTAAAAAACAGCGAGTTAATGAAAAGTGATAGCCACTCAAAAGTATTGCGCAGCAAGAGTAGACGGATTGGAGGTGGCGATTACCGTATGGTGGCATTGCCTGAAGAACGGAAGCGAGGCGCCGCCAAGACCTTGGCCAGGGCGAAGAATGTAGCGACTCCGGCGGCTTGCAACGCCACACGAAGTAAGGCAGGATAAAGAGCGCCGGTCACGGCGCCTAAAAAATAAACAGAGTTAGGGTATACCTATGGTTCTGTAGCTGTTTTTGGGGTATTAATATAGCGGTCAGTAGCTGTATATGGTAATCAATATAATAGATTATGAGTAGTTCCAAAGGAAAACAAAATGGCACGGAAAAGAACGCCGACAATAGCGACCAAGCTGACGCTGGTGGACCATGAGCGGTTTGAGCAGTTCTGCCGAATGAAAGGCCTGACAAAGACGGAACAGGCTCGCAAAGCCATTTTGTTTTACATGGAGTACAACGAAGATGAGTTTTTCAAAGAGCGAGACTCGGTAATAGAGCAGCGCTTGAAGAGCATGGAGGATAGATTCGGTGGGCTGATGGCCAAGATCGGAGTGGGCGTATTTGGCTTGGAGCACTTGTTTTGGACAAGAACGGATCAAGAGTTTCGCAAGCAGCTTTTCCAGGATTGCTATGTAGCCGGCATCCGCAAGATGAGAAACAAGCTAAGGCCAGAAGAAGAAGACTTAAGACGCGGCAGTGGCAAAGGGAAATGATCAGGGCGGTCGTGAAGCACAGTTACATAAAGTCTGGCGCTAAGGGCACAGGCAGAGCGAAAGCGCACATCAATTACCTGCAGTACAGAAGCGGAGAAGACAGAGGAAAGGGGCCGCGAGAGTTTTTTGATGGTGAACGGGAACACGTCCTGGGGCGAGAAGTAAAGCAAAGAATAGACGAGCAGGAGCAGAACGGCGTACTGGAACACAGGCTGATCCTATCGCCTGGCATACAAGACTTAGACCTGTGGCAATATACGAGAGAAACGATGGAGTCACTTTGTCGAGAAAAGGGGCAAGAGCTAGAGTGGTACGGAATCCCACACAAGAACACCGATCACGATCATGTGCATGTCGTAGTAATGGGTCATGACAAAAACGGCGGAATGGTATGGATCGACAAAGATGATCACAAGTTGCTTAGAGACCTGGGCGATAGATATCTTGAGCGCGAGCACCAAATGGAACGGTACTTGGACAAGGAGATATTCAGGTTGTTGAAGGAGCCGACGCATGAGATTGAGCTTGAGTACAAGCGAGGGCGAGGCGACAAGGACTATGAGCGATGGATGCACGGAGATGAGAGAGACAAGCGGAATCGAGGAGATGCGGAACGAGACAGACGAGATTGGGAGAAGCTAGATGAGGACCTACACAAATCGTTCAGCTACGAGCGAGGGCTAGAGCGAACACCAAGTTATAAGCAATACCAGAGGCAAGAGGCAGGAAGGTTGCTTGGGTTCCATGAAGGCTATGAGAATCGAGAAGCAAAAGAGCGATGGGAGGAATTGGCCAAGCAAGATCCAGAGCTCGCACAAGGCGCAGAAAGAGAATTGCAGTGGCTGGAGGATTTAGCGAAAGAGCAAGGAATGGACCGGTACAAAGACATCGACCTGGACCATCTCGTTGATGGAAAGGACCCGCTCGAAAGAGCGATTGATAAAGAGTTCGAGAGAGACAAGGATGACCCACTGAGCGAGTTTCAACTTCTGCTGGAAGGCTCGCAGGAGCCAGATCAGAGCAAAAAGCCAAAAGAGCAAACAATTGATGATTTACTCGGGTTCACCCAAGAGCGAGAACAGGAGCCAGAAAAGGAACCAACGAAAGAGCCGGAGTTAGGAGACGCCTGGCAAACATTCGAGGTTGATCGGCAAACCAAAACGCAGGAAGACCCTGAGAGAGAGCGAGAAGATCATGACCGTGGTGATGATATATTTGGGAGGTAGAGCATAGTGGCAGCGCATTTAGTGTCAGCAAAAATCACGCCTGAGCTGCATGAACAGCTGATGCTCAAGGCAGCAGAGCAGAAGATGTCTGTGTCAGAAGCGGTGCGCGAAGCAATAAAGGCTTGGGTGGAAGACAACCCGATTGTGGCCGGCGAAAATCTAAATGGTGCGGAAATAACGGAGCAGTTGAAGGATATGGAGATAACTGTGAGTGCGGCATTACATGCAGTAGGTTCAGTCATGGGAGCAGCACTGAGGGAGAGTGCCAAGACGCGAGTGTTCGCACGACTAAGCACATCCTATGCTATCGATATGGCAAGTCAATTGACCGACAAAAAAGTGCTAGATACGCAGGACAAAGAAAAGGCGATGAAAAAGTTGGATGAGATGGCAGAGGCAGACAGCGACAGACTATGGACGAAAGTGATCAACCCACATTCGGAGCAAGGAGATTGACAAAAAGAAAAATGTTGAGGAAGAGCGATCTGGTGTGGTAGCATCGGTGGTGTGGTCAGAGGGTGCGATTAACGGCACCATAGAATCTGAAATCGTTACGCCCGAAAAATATTTATTGGACGAAGGGGCGGTGTGTTTAGCTGCCGCCCCTTGGGCCCCAATAACTTCAAGGGGAATATGCCACCACCGGCGGTGCCTTGATGGGCAAATTTTTTTATTCGCTATTTTTGTTTTTTGTTGCACACAGTACAGACTGCAACAGACTGCAGACTACCAATCATTTGCTTTCCAAGCCAAGATTCATTTGTATTCGGGGATATGGTTTATCCAGAATTTCAAACCTCAGCCCTCTAGCTTGGACGAAAGCAAGCCTGGCATCCTGAGGTTCAGTTGCGCCAAGGTTAGAGGTTTTAATCGCCTTTATAACAGCCCTATCAAAAGTTGAGGAGCCCGACTTTTTTGTGATATTAACAGCGGAGACATGATTATTCGAATCAAAATTAAATGTGCAGGAAAACGGCTTCAACCGTAGATTCTCGAAATGCCGACTAATGCGACGTTGGCAATCACTAAGCCATGGCTGGAGCTGTTGCTCGGGCGATTGTATCTTGGGTGCTGTCTGAAGCGGTTTCGGAGCCCGAAGCCTTTGAGCTAGGGCTTGGGGCAGCATCGATAATGTCAGCAATGTTACTAGGATGACGCTCTCTAATTTCATGTGATTATTTACAATAGCCAATCGACGACTATCCAAGTATAGCTTCTAGTACCGGCTTGAGCAAATTCAAAAAAAGGAGGTGGAAGACAAAATGCCGCCTTCCACCTCCTTGATACTAGGCTTTATCGATTACGCGTCAGTGACCAAGTTGGGACCTGTACCACGCTGGCACATTACCACATGAAACAAATCCATTCCCCGTTGGATATGGGGCCGGAGTCGAGGTTGGAGGAGTCGTGTGATTTTGCAGCAGGTCATCAGCCCAATCCTGAGTGCACTGAAAATATCCAGTTGTATTTGCAAACAGAGCATTGGCCGTATAGTTTAGAAAATTCGCCGGGGCAATATTGGAGACAATATATGCTAGGTAGCCGAACGTTTGTGCATAGAGCTCGACTGCATCGGTACCAGTATATGTAAATATCTGAGAGCTTGTTTGGGCGATTTGGCTATTGAGTACTAGCACTCCGCCTGGCATGTACTTACTTTCGATGGCAACAGTAGAACTACCAGGTAGTGCCGTATAGCCACTCGGAGGAGATCCCGAATAAGTCATACAGAATGCAACGCCAGTCGATTCATCATTGATTCCAGCAAATGGTGCCCCAGTTCCTATGCACGGGTTTCTGGGAGTCGAGGATCCCGCGTTTGCACCAACAGTGATGTAATCCATAAAGAGGTAGTCTTCGGCGACATAAGTGAGATATGTTGCCACATTTGACTGGTCACTCTTTCGAAAGTCCATACCATGACCAAGCTCATGTGCAGCTACTTGCTTAGCATCATCTTCGGTCAGAGTTTGCGCACCATTCTCAAAAACGGCGGCGTAGACTGAGTTGACGCCTCCAATTGTAGTCGTGTAACCCGAGGCATTCGCGCCACCAACTGGAATGGTGGTTTTAAAGAACGCTTGGTAGTCAGTTGAGCTTCCGAATGTGTATATCTGGATGGGAGGCGAGGTTGCAAACAATGCACGAATGTTATCGTAGCTCGCATTTAGTGCGACCGTCGACGCGGCCGAGTCAATCGCAGTTGGTGTTCCAGGATTAGACTGAGTTCCTATGGTTACGCATTCCCACCAACCTAGCGGCCAGGTGGTGTTTGGCGTCTTCCATTGTTGACAGGTAACGCCATTCAGTGCAACGGAGCCATCAAATGCGGTTGCTCCCGTACCCTTGCCATCAACTTTGATATTGTTATTGACGTCCAGTGGGCCGCCTGTAATTCCACTTGCGTTGTTCAGGGATACAGTGCCTCCTTTTCCATTGCCTGACATTGGAGCAATTGCATTGATGTGAGCAGTGGAAACGTCGATGGCGGAGCCAGCATTCAATGTGACACTCCCCGCATCACCTCCGGTACCACCGCCGTTGGCGTTAAAAGTGGCATTCGCAACTGTTATCGGACCGGAGTTGGTGAACGAAAGTTGCCCTCCTGTGCCGGCACCAGCAATATCTCCAGAAGCTGAAATAGTCGCATTGTCCAGCACCATGGGAGCACTTGTCAGAGAAACCGCCGTAATGCTACCAGCAGTGCCAGTTCCGAAGCTATTGGCATTAAGGCTTCGAGTGCCGCTGAGAGTAAAACCGAAAAGCGGATTAAACTTCAATGTGCCGCCGTTGCCATTGCTACCAGCGCCGGTGCCTGCAGCAACCGAGACATCGCTTGCCAAGGTAAGCGTATCGAAAAAGTCGAGTTCAATATTGCCGCCGTTGCCCGTTCCATTCGAGCCCGTGGCCGTCATAGAAAGCGCACCAGCAGCCGAACCGATTGTGACATTGCCGCTGCCGACAATTTTAATGTTGCCACCATTTCCGTTGGCGCCCTTGCCGTTGACATCGATTGTCGTGCCAGCCAGTGCCGGATTGACGGAGAAAGTGCCGTTGGCAAAAAGAGTAACTTTGCCGCCTGACCCAGTTGTGCCCGGAACCTTTGCGCTGACAGCGTTTGCAGTGTCGATTGTGATGCTGCCGGAGAGCGGATTGACGTTGATGGAGCCACCGGAACCACTCGATGCGCCGCCGTCCGACGATATTTTAAAGTCGCCGGCCTTCGTGCCGAGCTTGATATTTGCGGTGCCAGGAAGAAGAGTGATATTGCCGCCGTCGCCGCCCCCGTTGGCGTTTAGAGTGACGGTGGATACCGGCGCAGTCATCGAGGTTGCGGCAAAGATATTAATATCGCCGCCAGCCTGGCCTGCGACGGCCGTACTGGTGTTGATTGTGAAAGCTCCACTACCATCGAATTTGAGCGGGGAAGATCCTTTTCCGTTGATCGTCACCGAAGAACCTTCTGCGGTGATGTTGACTGCAGCGCCGCTAAAGATCAGCGGAGTGCCGACGATGTTGACGCGATCGGCCGGACCCTTGGCGTTGAGATTGAGCACGCCAGTGCCAGTGATAGTAAGAGGATTTGCAGTATCCGCGAAGGTACCAACAGTAACTACTACGGCTGGATCTTGGGGGATCGTGAATGGAGTGCTGCCTTTAGGGGCTAAATACAGCCCGCTTTGGGCATTAGCTCCATTCGCCGAGGCTGTAAGGCCACCGGTGTAGTTGATCGTGTTGGCGTTCAGCGTCAGATAATGATTTTGTCCGATGCCTTGGTCGTTGGCTGTGATTTGCGCACCGCCGGTGGTTGTGATAGTTGTAGCATTCAATATCATGATACCGGCCGATTGACCCGCGACTCCATCTACAGATAGATGTCCAGTTGCGGTAATGGTGCCACTGCCAGCATCCAGAATGATGCCTCCAGCTCTGGCAGCAGAGGCGCTTACATCAATTGCTGCACCGGCAACTTTAATGCCTCCAGTGCCACCTGCTTGAACTTCAACACCGGTTCCACCGTTAGTGGAGTTGTTCTTTAGCGCCGTGACACCATTGGTGCCGCTGGTGCCGATAACAAACTGGGTCGCTCCACCGGCTTGGTTGGGGAAAAGGCGAAGATCGTGAGAACCGCCAGGAGAACTGGCGTCGATGGTGCCTGCCTGGATGGTACCTTGAGCAACAAGAGATACCCCATGCCCTGCTGCGTTGATGTTACCGGTGACCTTGATTTTGTTGGTTGCCGCACCGGTGGTTGTTAGTTTGACCGCGCCGCTGGTGCCATTTGCGTTAATAGCACCAGTGATAGTGATATTGCCGGGCGCTTGGGCCGTGATGTTGAAGATGGAGCCGACATTTCCATTGACGGTCAAGCTGCCTTGAGGCTTCAAGGTAATGTCGCCACCATTTGCCTGCAGCGTACTTGTCGTGATCGCTCCAGTGCTAATTACAGAGATAAATCCACCAGCAGTGACTGCGGGAAGGTTACATGCGCCAGTCTGGTTAATATTCACGTTCCCAGTGCCGTCAAAACTTCCAGGATAACTGGCACAAGTGCCAGTATAGTCGTTTGCATATGCGGTTCCGGCTAAGCCTAGTGCCATAAAAGCTGCTAGTACGAAGCCGGAGAGAAGATTTCGTTTCTTCATAGTATTCTCCTGTTTTTTCGTTTCATTTGGTTTCCTTAGTTGATTGATTTGCTGTTCTATCTTCAATTCGCCCGACGCAAGGTCCCATTCGCCAGTGCGATTGCATTGGTGAATTTGAAATTGCGTAAAAAGGAAGCGGGTTTTTAGTGCAGGGTTAGTTCGGGGAGGGGGAAAGAAGATAGGCTTCGACCCTAACAATGAAGACCTTCTCAAATCAGGGCTTTCTAAGGGTTTAGTGCGAGCTTTTCTTGCAAGAAATAAGTTTCAGCCTTGTCAGGCATTGCGACACAAACAAAAGCGGGAATCTAAACGGAATCTGAAGAGTGCTATTGTGAGCCCGTCTTAACGGTTTTATTATTTCTGAAAAGCTGAGTCCGCTGCGCTAGCTTTACAAACGCAAGACCACTTTACGTTGTTTACATAGATCCATTTGCAGCTAGCGCTAGAAAGTTTTCGAGGATCAAGTCATAAGCGATCTAGTAGTTGGAACGGAACTGGGTATGAGTGTCATCGAATAACTATTATGTTTCGTTTTCTTTCGGTCGAGTCTGTGTTTGCTTACCTGGCTTAGGTTTTCGGCTTTTGATTTTTGGATTTGTTTTTATCAAATCGCTCAAAATTCTCAATAAGCAATTTTGGGGTAGTACCAGATACGGTGATATCGCCCACTTAATGATTTATCGGACTGGCTGATCAAGCCCAGACTCTGACTAAAATCTCGCAACTTTGCCGGCTTTGGTTGCATTTCGACGGAATTGGTAGCAGTCAATCAATTGTTGATGCAACTGTTCGTTTGTAATTAGGGTGAGACCCTTTTTCAATGTGCTATCGGCTAGCTGCAGTTGCTTCAAGAATAAGTGGCAGTAAGCTTTATAGACGAGGATCTCGCCGCGTAAATTGACATAGCGCTGATCGTTTTCTAGCAAAGATTGAGCTCTGTCATATGCTTCTATCGCCAGCATCCAATTATCTCCGGCGCATGCATTCTGAGCCTGGTCTAGGAGGTCCTGGGCACGTTTAAAAGCGCCCTTCGGTTGTGAAAATATCAACTTCATTTGAATCACTTATTCAGCCCTGTACTATTGGTGCCCAAGAACCACAAGCAAAATCGACGCCACCAACCGGGACTTTGACTGTCCGTGAGTAGCTTGATCTCGGCTTCTTTCGCATTGAGCAACTTGGTTTGTGATTCCATCTGTGCTTGGAGATATCCAATTTGACCAGCAGCAGCTTCGAGTTTTGTAGCTTGCTTTTCAATGAGGTCCACCAGCCGTCCTAAGGAATCAGGACTTTCTTGGACCGAACCAGGACTGTCCTCAGTTTGGTCCAGGACTGAGCCGAATTCTATGAAGTTCGCTTTAGGACTGTCCTGGACAGCATTGAAATCTACTTTCAAAACCTCGATCAGTCCAGCACCTTCTACTAGCCATTCATCCTTAAACTTGCCAGGAATTTTCCTGCCAATAAGTGTTCCCTTACGCAGACGCTTGCATACCGCATTTGTAGACACATTCAATAACCTGGCTGCTTCATCAACACTGATCGGATGAACTAAGTTGCCAGGACTTTCTTGGACCGAACCAGGACTGTTCTGAGTTTGGTCCAGGACTATGCTGGGACCATCTTTGGGACTGTCCTGATCAAAAACATCTTCTAAGCCCTCAATTGCCAAGGGATCGTTTGTTATTTCGCGGGCTGGATCGCCCATAAAAGCCATCTTTCTAGTAGGTCAACAGCTCATTATGTGCAGCTTTTATCTACCTGTAAAGCCCCGTATATCCATCAAATACAGTAACTACCGCCACCACATATGGGGCGGATCAATTGCGCCCATTGCAGGATGCAGCTAAGATTAAACTGCCAAAAAGAAGCGCCTGCGAGGCATTCACCCAACAGACATTCGAAGTTCAGATAGCGAAAAATCAGCGAATGAAAAAATCTACTAAACAAGTACAACAAGAGCAACTTGATACGAAAGGCTTTGAGCAATTATTTTTGCCGGTCAAACAGCAGCCTCCAGAGCCAGTAGATAGTCTTCTAGCAAGGCCAGAGATGCACATGTTTCTGCGTCCTTACTTCTTGCTAGATAAACATGCTGACAGAATGGCTGGATTCGAGACTCGCGAAATTGTAACTGTCAACGGGAAAAAGATTGAGCGCCACTGGTGTGTAACACCGGACAAAGAATATGGTATGCCCGGACCAATTGAACGTGATGTACTGCTCGTAGTCTATTCAATAGCATACGAGTGCTATCTCTCAAAGGGTTCGCCTATACCTGAAATCATGTACATCGGTTCTATCCGTAGCTTTCTTAATCGACTTGGTCTTAGTTGCTCTGGACAGAATTCCGCCGCTGTTAAATTGGCTTTAAAGCGGCTCGTACACACAACATGCAAAAGCGAAAACTCTTTCTTTGATAAAAGCAAAAACCTTTTCTTAACTGAATCATTTCACCTTCTCAGGGGCGTAGGAATTGCTGGCGAGTCTGATGGTAAGGGCGGCAGCATTGAAGAGACATATGTGATTTTCGACGAAAGAATCAGAAGAAATCTAACTGCTAGATACTTGATGGTTATTGACCTTGTATTACTCCGGCGGTTCAATAGTGATATCGCCAAACACTTGTATCCGCTTCTTTCACATTGGCTATGGCGTTCATTCCAGCAAGGTTACTGGCGTGTTGAGTACCATTGGCTGGCTGAACATCTGGGCATCAAGATTTGGGACAAGCTATGGCGCGCTAAAAACCAACTCAAAGTTGCAAATGAAGAATTGAAGAATTTTGATTATATTGACGATTACAAGTGGGAAGGCTGGAATCTTATTTATTTCCCTGGCGCAGCATTCAAGAAAGATCAGCTAAGGCGATCTACTGCAAAAGAAAACATAGATGAAGAAACCACAGCCAAACATCACACAGACAATTCATCGGTAGATGACCATGATCCCCTATTGCCAATACTGAATCTGTTTGCCCAAGGAATTCCAATGGCCGACCAGCTTCTTAAACAACGTGGGCTAACACAGGCTCAAGCTCAAGCCCTATGCCTGGAAAAGGGCATCCAGCAATCATCTATCGAGTAATCTAGTAATCAAGTGTGATGTTTGGCTGTGGCCTTCGGTAATCAAGTGTGATGTTTGGCTGTGGCCTGAGCTTTGCTAACCTTCTGCGAAGTCTCTAACCATGGGCTAAACCATTGATTCGCGGCAGTGTGATGTTTGGCTGTGGCCGCCCTAATCAAGTGTGATGTTTGGCTGTGGTTAGTGTGATGTTTGGCTGTGGTTAGTGTGATGTTTGGCTGTGGTTAGTGTGATGTTTGGCTGAGCTTTGCAACCTGGAAACCCTTGGTGCGCAAGCTTTTCCAGACCCCCTAATTTGGTTCTAATTAGGCCTAAATATGGTTACAAATTAGAGTCGCATCTTGGCAGGCAAAGAAGGTACGCCGCTGACGCGCCAAATTTTTCGAACCTATGATGATTGACTCCCTGCGCTGTAACTTCTGGCGGAGCGACGGCAAACAACTCAACGGCAAGTGCACAACATTGCTCGCCGTCGCTTCCTTGGAAGTTTAGCTACGGGGTCAATCATTGACGCACTACGTGCATGTTCGAACAATAAGGTACGCCTGCGGCATATCCTCACTCGCTTTGCTCGCTCCGGTATTCCTCGGCGAAATTTTTTTATAGGAGCTTCTGGACTCCAATCTTACGGCAAGTCTGAAAGAACGGAATAAGTCATGATTTTGCCAAAACTTCTCTTTAAAGTCATTTTCATCCCCTCCTAAAGAACCTCAGCCATGGCTCAGCATCACGAGATAGCAGAACTTACTTCCAATCGAATTGAACACGCAGAGCCTGGTAGCTACACAAATATCGCCGCCAATTCTTGGAATCAAACCAACATGCGTGCACTAAATGACAGATTAGATTCTAGTCTGCCTGCGGCTTTTGGCAATATCGATCTAATTGCCCAGGCGCCGGCAATCGAAGCTGCAATTACACCATTCATCACTCCCAAAACAAACCTAGAGACAATTCCCGTAGCACGCGGTAATGATGGTTTCGAACTTTTCGATCCCAGTAAGAACATCGCACAGAACTACCAGGATATTCGACAGAGCGGCTTGAGCACTGACATTCCTAGAATTGTAGATCCTCGACTCCTGGACAAAGCAGCTTACCGCTTTGAGCATCCTTTTCGCGGGCAAGAATTGCAAGAATTAGGCAAGATCCCAGCCCCGTCTTGGAACGAGACTTATAAGGCATTTCCAGAATTAGGAAAATACTTTTCGCCAGAAGAGGGCTCAACACTAATCAAGGCTCTTGTCGCTAACGAACTTGACCATTACAACTGGATCGACAAGAAAGAAGATGAGCTAGCACGGAGCACACACAGTCACTTGCTTCATGCTTTGACCCTTGGAGATTCCCAAATCAGTCCAGACGCGGTTCAAAAATGGGCCAAAGAATTCGAGCTTGAAGTTAAAGAAGGCAAACGACGTTTGAATCCGCTTGCTGATCTTGTGCACGCCTCGCATTCCCAATTGGTTGAGGCATTGGAAGACCGAACCCGGGCACCACAATTAGTGGCAGCTTGTCTTGCTCATAATCTGCGGATGTACGAAAATCATGGAATTCCAGTGACTGAACAAACGATGGCTTATGGTTTCAATCCAGACGTGCCGAAAAAAGGGCCGCATAACTTATTGCCGAATCAAGCTACTCTAGACAATTCAACCCATGTTAAAAACGTTCTGAACTGGATCGACAAGCTCAAGTAGTTTTGCTTCGTTTCCTCAGACTGTGATAAACAGCCATGCCAGCGATACCGCTAAGCAGTCCGGCGGGCACAAAAAACAGCGCTGAAAATTCCAAAAGCTCTAAATAGTCCTTTGGTGTTGGCGTAAAGTGTTCGCCAGACATTTCATGGCTGCGGTAAAGCTCTGACAACGAATGCTTGAAGAACAGCAGTCCGACGAGAGCGGCGATGAGAATACAAGGACCAACAAAAGAAAAAAGTGATGCCAGGCGGTCGTGTCGCCTGTTATACTTTTTGGCAAGAGATGAGCTATCCATGCCATAAGTATAGTTTGTATGCAGTGGGCCAGAGCAAAAGGATCCGCAGATTTTGCTTTGAATTTTTCTACTGTATTCTATAGTTAAACTTATAAATGATAATAATAGTAGTAATAATGATAAAAATAATAGTAAAATAATAAGTAATAAATTATGGTACAATGTTCAGGTGGGCAATGGAGGGTCAGCTATGGCTAGAGGTGCGGTGATAGAGCAGGATGAGCTGTTTGAGACAGCGAACCAGCTGGAGGCGGATGGCAAAGAAGTAACAGCGATGGCGCTACTAAACGCCCTTGGTCGAGGAAGTCTGACCACTATCTACAAGTATTTGGAGGCATGGAAGACCAACAGACCGGTCAAAGTGAGCACTGGTAATAGCGAGATCCCTGAAACGGTAAGAAATGCCTTTGCCAGTACATGGCGAGTAGCAGCACAGGAAGCGGCCCGTGAAGTCGAAGCCGTAAAAGAAAAGGCAGCAGAAGAAGTGAAAGAAGCGCTCGGGCAGTTCCGGGGCGCGCTGGAGGCCATAGAGCGCCTGGAGAAGGAAAGCGAAGCTGACGCGCTTGAAATCGATGGTTTGAAGAAGCAGAGCGCTGAGCAGCAGGCAGAAGTAACCAGACTGGAAGCAGACAAAGCAGCCCAGGGAGCCACCATCGATGAGTTGAGGCGGCGTGATGAAAGTCAGGCACAAGAACTAGAGCGACTGCATAAGGACTTAGAGCGACAACGATCAGAAAGAGACACCGCCATGAAAGAAGCGGCAGAGCTAAAAGGGCGGTCTGAAACCTTGAAGAGTCAAAACGAGAAGTTGATGGCGAGCCTGGGAAGCAAGGACAAGCACTAGCTTCTGATCCCGATTTCGAGTCATATGTGCTGACGGGTTTCATCCTGGTGAGCTATATGCTTGCAGGGGTCGTTATAAGGTCGCAGAAGCAATTTTCTTGCCCTTGGATGGACAATCACAGGTGGGCTGCTCTTAGAAACTGGTTGCAGAGGCAGAGAGCTGCGAGTCAGGTAATGGCTTGTTTTTTAGCTGATTTGCGCTGTTGATATTTTTGCGCAACAAGATTGATAAAATCCGCTCTTTGAAAAACGCGTAAACCATTGCCTTGTCTTTATTGTAAGGTAATTGCCCTGATTCAGTGCGGCATTGTTTTGATTAATGATTTTGCTGGTATACCAGCTATAGATAAGGCTTTTAGCGATAGAGTAATTTTAAAACATAGTAAAGAGCAGCGAGTTAATGAAAAGTGGTAGTCACTTAAAAGCATTGTACAGCAAGGAGTAGACGGATTGAAGGTGGCGATGATGTAATGGTACATTGCCTGAAGAACGGAAGCGAGTTGCCGCCAAGACCTTGACTGTAGCGAAGAATGTAGCGACTCCGGCGGCTTGCAACGCCACACGCAGTAAGGCAGGATAAAGAGCGCCGGTCGCGGCGCCTAAAAATAAAACAGAGCTATGGTATACATGCGGTTCTATTGCTGTTTTGGGGGTATTTTGCTGACGGTCAATTGGATGTATTGTAATCAATATAATAGATTATGAGCGGTTCTATAGGGAAAACGAAATGGCACGGAAAAGAACGCCGACAATAGCGACCAAGCTGACGCTGGTGGACCATGAGAGGTTTGAGCAGTTCTGCCGGATGAAAGGCATAACAAAGACGGAACAGGCTCGCAAAGCCATTTTGTTCTATATGGAGTACAACGAAGATGAGTTTTTCAAAGAGCGAGACTCGGTAATAGAGCAGCGCTTGAAGAGCATGGAAGATAGGTTCGGTGGATTGATGGCCAAGATCGGAGTGGGTGTGTTTGGCTTGGAGCACTTGTTCTGGACAAGAACGGATCAAGAGTTTCGCAAGCAGCTGTTCCAAGATTGTTATGTGGCCGGCATCCGCAAGATGAGAAACAAGCTCAGGCCAGAAGAAGAAGACTTGAGACGCGGCAGTGGCAAAGGGAAATGATCAGGGCTGTAGCGAAGCACAGTTACATCAAGTCTGGCAGTAAGGGCACAGGCAGAGCGAAAGCGCACGTCAATTACGTGCAGTACAGAAGCGGAGAAGACCGGGGAAAGGGGCCACGAGAGTTTTTTGATGGTGATCGCGAACACGTCCTGGGGCGGGAAGTAAAGCAAAGAATAGACGAGCAGGAGCAAAATGGCGTACTGGTACACAAGCTAATCCTGTCACCAGGCATACAAGACATAGACCTGGAGCAATATACGAGAGAAACGATGGAGTCGCTCAGTCGAGAAAAAGGGCAAGAGCTTGAGTGGTACGGAATCCCACACAAGAACACCGAACACGATCATGTGCATGTCGTAGTCATGGGTCATGACAAAAACGGCGGAATGGTATGGATCGACAAAGATGATCACAAGCTATTGAGGGACCTGGGCGATAGATATCTTGAGCGCGAACACCAGATGGAGCGGTACCTGGACAAGGAGATATTCAGGTTGTTGAAGGAGCCGACGCGTGAGATTGAGCTTGAGTACAAGCGAGGGCGAGGCGACAAGGACTATGAGCGATGGATGCACGGAGACGAGAGAGACAAGCGGAATCGAGGAGATGCGGAGCGAGACAGGCGAGATTGGGAAAAGCTAGATGAGGACCTACACAAATCGTTCAGCTACGAGCGAGGGTTAGAGCGGACACCAAGTTACAAGCAGTACCAGAGGCAAGAGTCAGGAAGGTTGCTTGGGTTCCATGAAGGCTATGAAAATCGAGAAGCAAAAGAGCGGTGGGAAGAATTGGCCAAGCAAGATCCAGAGCTCGCACAAGGAGCAGAAAGAGAATTGCAGTGGCTGGAGGATCTAGCGAAAGAGCAAGGAATGGACCGGTACAGGGGCATCGACCTGGACCATCTGATTGATGGAAAGGACCCACTGCAAAGAGCGATCGATAAAGAGTTTGAGAGAGACAAGGATGACCCGCTGAGCGAGTTTCAATTTCTGCTGGAAGATTCGCAGGAGCCAGATCGGAGCAAAAAGTCAAAAGAGCAAACAATAGATGATTTGCTAGGTTTCACACAAGAGCGAGAAGAGGAGCTAGAAAAGGAACCGACGAAAGAGCCGGAATTAGGAGACGCCTGGCAAACATTTGAGGTTGATCGGCAAACTATAACTCCGGAAGACCCTGAGCAAGAGCGAGAAGATCATGATCGTGGTGATGATATGTTTGGGAGGTAGAGCATAGTGGCGGCGCATATGGTGTCAGCAAAAATTACGCTAGAGCAGCATGAACGGCTGTTGCAGAAAGCAACAGAGCAGAACATGTCTGTGTCGGAGGCAGTGCGCGAAGCAATAAAAGCATGGGTGGAAGGCAAGCCGACTGCAGTCGGTGGTAATCAAAATAATGCGGAAATAGTAGAGCAATTGAAAGACATGGAGATAACTGTGAATGCGGCTCTTCATGCTGTTGGCTCGGTAATGGGAGCAACACTAAAAGAGAGTGCAAAGGCGAGAGTGTTCGCCCGACTGAGTACATCCTATGCTGTCGATATGGCAAGTCAATTGACCAACAAAAAAGTGCTCGATCGCCAGGACAAAGACGCGGCCATGAAAACATTAGACGAGATGGCAGAGGCGGACAGCGTCAGGCTCTGGGCAAAGGTGATCAACCCAAATGCAGGGCAAGAAGAATAACAAAAAGAAAGATGTTGAGAAAGAGCGATCTGGTATGGTAGCATCGGTGGTGTGGTCAGAGGGTGTGATTAACGGCACCATGGAATCTGAGATTGAGACGCCCAAGAAATATTTATTGGACAAAAGGGGCGGTGTGTTTAGCTGCCGCCCCTTTTGGTCCAAGGACTCTTTACGATATGCCACCATATATGGTGCGTTCACAGGTAAATTTTTTTCATGATGTAAAAAGTGTGCGGACTGATGAAGCCCGCACACAGCTACTTACAAGCAGTTTCACCGAAATCGGGATCTTTTGCTCACGCTGGGACCTGATCTTACAGTGAACAAAATACCCAAGTTAATTCACTACTAGTTATCAGCCGAGGAATAGCCGAACTAGTCCATATAAGCATGTCATTTGTAATGTATACTTGTGGCAGATTGTCTGGAAAGCAGGCAAATATAATTCAGTTCCCTTCTTGCATCGACAGTGAACAACACATGGTTTACCTTTTTCAAAAATTTCGTAGATCTTCGGTCAGTTTAAAAGCGTTTTGGATGGCTTTATTAGGACGAAAAATTGTTGGTTCTCGATTGGCCTCAGATTTAGGGGGTGGGGAATCGCCATTTTCATCTTCGGGTGTTCCGCGAAAACCTTTACCGATGGACGGAGAAGGTGAAGAGGTATTGCAACGTCCAGTTGCGAACCAGGAAGAGTGAACGATACAGATAGTAAAAAACAGAAGGCTGCGCACAGCGCAGTCTTCTGTTAATCTAGCCTTAATTCAGTGACAAGCCCAACTCAATTCCAAGCCATCGAGATGCCCGCCTCGCGAATACAGCGATCCTTTTCATTGAGAAACTTGTTGGCAGCATCATTTCTAGCTTTCTCAGCATCTGCTTCCGACATATTTCCCTTTTTGCATCTATCATCAATCTCCTTGAGTTGTCTCAAATACTCATAAGTAGCAACATTTATGCAAGTATTGAGTAGTAGCATCCGCCACCAAATCTTGATAGCGATGGTGATTCCTACGGAAGCTACAAACCCACCAAGCGACTGACTGTTGGGCAAAGCGAGGTCGCCTGGGCTTAAACCTAGTAAATCGACTCTATTGAGTGGGTCGTTCAAGACGTAAGCATAGAGGTTAAGCCCCGCAATCAATGGCTCAGAGCAGCCACCACTGCAACTGCAACCACAATCACCGAGCTTGATCCCATAGCCAATCGGATCCGCCTGCAAAAACCGCCCAATTTTGGGAGAGTAGTAGCGATTCTTGTAGTAGTAGAGCCCAGTTTCAGAATCATAACGTTGACCGGTGTAACCGAATGTGGTGCCAACAGGAGCGTTCTCACCGAAGGGCGAGTACTTGCTCTTGTTGGTCACGGTGCCAGTCGAGTTGGTCGTCGCAATGATTGAGCCAAGGCGGTCGGCGTGCAGATAAGTGAGCACACCTGCGCTGCTTATTTGCACGAGCGGCTCGTCGAGCCTTGTGCCGTAGACGTAGCGGTTCAGGAGCGTATTGGTGGCGCCATCGTAATCAGCGATGCGCTGCCATCCAGAGTACACATATCGGCTCTTCACAGAGCCGACGATCTTCTGGATGTTGCGGTGG
>JBBRMD010000087.1:0-20469 GCA_038231015.1 Candidatus Obscuribacterales bacterium | reverse complement strand
GCACCAGATCACTTAGCCGAAGGAATATTTTTAGCGTTAACTCGCATAGCACCACTTGTGATTCGCCTGCACACCCCGTACTCAAGGTTTGTTAGCGAAGGCTATCACAATATCAAAAATGATTTTGATAGCTATATTGTCCGTAACCCAGTTGATACTGAAAAGTTTTCTCCAGAAGGAAAAAAAGCTGAACTGGCAAGCCCGTTCAATGCCGCCTCTGGCAGTAAATTAGTCTACTTTGCTGGCCGCCTAGAAGCACGAAAAGGCATCAAGTATCTGATTCAAGCAGTGCCTGAAATAGTCAAAGCAGTACCAGAAGCTCGCTTTGTTATAGTCGGTGCTGACACTAATACCGGTGCCGGCAAGTCATCAGTTTTAAAGTCACTAAAAGAGTTTTTGAGTAAAAGTTCTTGCCTAGATAAAGTACATTTCGTCAGTCACGTCGCCCTTGCCGAGATGCCAGAGTACTACAGGATAGCCGATGTTTGCGTTGTGCCATCACTCTTCGATAACGCACCGTATACAGTATTAGAGGCCCTAGCCTGCGGCAAGCCAGTAATCGGCAGCACAGCTGGAGGCACACCAGAATACATTGCAGACGGCGTCACCGGTATACATGTTGAAAAAGCCGACAGCAGCTCTCTTGCTAAAGCAATTATCTCGATTTTGCAAAACGATGAACAGCGTGCGACCTATGGTGAAGCGGCTAGACAAGTGGCTCTAAATCAATACGCCTGTAGCGTCATCGCCCAAGAAGCTTTGCGAACATACCAGTTGGCAAAAGATAGACACGAGCAGCGCAAAGGCGAACCTTTTTACAAAAAGCCACCAGAGCAATTAGCCAACGACGTAGTTCAATTCGTGAAAAGCTATCACGGTCATATGCATAACTTCGGTGAAGATTTATCGATGCGATACCGCACCGGGCTTGGGCTCAAGCTTCTATTTACTAGACCGAAACTGTCCGCCGTAAAAGTGGCACTGGCATCGGGCAAAATAGTGAACAAAATATCCAATAAACCGCCTGGCCTAGATAACCTTGTCGCCCGTTTAGAACGAACCGTAGAAGATAAGAGCCAAGAAGATTGGGAGTAAGCTAAGACTAGACTTAAAAAAGAAATGCATCGGCCGAAATCGCACGTCGCAACTTGGCCTCAAATTCAGGCGCAGCCCAAACCCAGCCGGAATAGTGTAGTCTTTATACCCATACCCTCTGAACATGCTTGTTCACATTCGCAAGGGAGCGCTGGTGCCAGAATTTTGGTCGCACATAACAAGTGGATTTATGCCACACGGTTACTGCTTGCGCTGGGACCCTGCTTTGCTATTTGTATTTATTCTAGGAAACGCCGGTATTGCCATAGCCTATTTTATGATTCCGCTGGCGCTCAGATACTTCATTGGAAAAAGGGCAGACTTACCATACTCACATATGTTCAAGCTCTTTGCAGTGTTCATCCTTTCTTGCGGCATCACCCACCTAATGAAAGTTTGGACCCTATATCAACCGGCATACTGGATCGAAGCACTTGCCGACCTTTGGACTGCAGCTGTGTCTTTATTAACAGCTATATTGTTATTGCCACTTATTCCGAAAATGCTAGCCTTGCGAAGCCCCGCGGAACTTGAAGTTTTGAATAGAACGCTGTCAGAAACTAATTTAAAATTGTCTGCCGCACAACAATTGCTAAACAAACAAGTTGACGAGGGAGCTGACCGACTAGAGCAAGCTCTTGGCGAAGTCCAAATTTCTCAGCAAGAATTCTCCTTTTTGTTCGACATGATGCCTCAACTGGCCTGGACAGCGCAGCCTGATGGTTTTATCGACTTCTACAACAAGGGCTGGTACGAATATACCGGAACGACTTATGAATCGATGCAAGGTTGGGGTTGGGAAGCTGTTCAAGACGCCAACATGTTGCCAGCCGTAAAAAAACGCTGGCAAGAATCAATCGACAGCAAAATACCCTTTGAAATGGAGTTTCCGCTGAAAGGCGCTGACGGGGTTTTCCGTTGGTTCTTGACACGCGCCAAACCAAACATTGCTCAAAATGGAGCGGTGACGCGCTGGGTCGGTATTAACACTGACATCGACGAGCGCAAGCGCTCCTCTGTGCTGTTAGAACAAAGGGTGAGCGAAAGAACCGCTGCCCTAGAAAAGCTCAACAATATATTGTCCGAAAGCGAAAGGAAATTTAGAGCGATCTTTGATCATACTTTCGAATTGATCGGATTGCTTTCAACCGATGGCATGGTGCTTGAGGTAAATAATTCTGCGCTTGAGTTTCAGGGCATACAAGCAAATGACGTGTTAGGAAAACTTTTTTGGGAAACGGCCTGGTTTAATCATTCTGAGGAACTGCAAGCAAAGATCAAAGATGCTGTTAAGCAAGCAGCGGCTGGAAAATTTGTTCGAATGGAAACGAGCCATATAACGGCTTCGGGACCAGCGTTTGTAGATTTTTCACTTAAGCCTGTTTTTGATGACGCAAGCAAAGTCGTACTTCTGCTGCCCGAAGGGCGTGACATAAGTGACAGGAAGCGCACAGAGTCAGAATTGAAACAGCTTGCAGAGAAATTGGCGACGTCAAATAGAGACCTAGAACAATTTGCGTATGTGGCATCGCACGACTTGCAAGAACCACTTCGAACAGTAATTAGTTTTGCCGATCTGTTAGTAAAAAGATGTGAGAGCAGCCTTGACTCTGATGCGAAAAAGTACTTAGGTGTAATCGTTGATAGCACAACGAGAATGCAGCAACTGATCAGAGATTTATTGCTGTACTCACAAATTGAGACTAGGGGCAATGAATTTGAACCGATCGAACTTTCCCGACCAATCAACGATGCCTTGAAGGCTCTCACTGCAACCATAGAAGAATCGCACACTGAAGTTCTCGTGGGTAAAAATGCGCCCATTATCAGGGGCGACGCCATGCAATTGTCACTGGTATTTCAAAATTTAATTAGCAATGCCATTAAGTTTCGCGGCAGTGAACCGGTGAAAATCGAGATCAAGTTTGCTCAGAGCGCTATTGGCTGGAAAGTATCAGTCGTGGATAATGGTATTGGCATGAGCATGGAGTATGCAGAGAGAATTTTCATTATCTTTCAGCGCTTGCATCCAGGTCACATGTATCCAGGAACAGGCATTGGTTTAGCCGTATGTAAGCGCGTTGTTGAACGACACGGAGGAGATATAACAGTTCAATCAGTAGAAGGCCAAGGTTCGACTTTCTCTTTCACACTGCCTCTTTATTTAAAAGACGATGTAGATAAGCTTAACACTCAAAAGAGCGGGCATTGATCTCGCAAAGGCTTCCGAGGTTCTATGACACGGCCAATTGATATTGCAATGATAGAAGATAACCCGCATGACGTTTTGTTGATGCAGGAGTTACTCAAAGATGCCGACATAGGCTATTCACTTCGAGTTTTACAAGACGGCGAAGAAGGAATTGCTTACATTGAACAGCTCTCTTCACTTAAAATTGCCTATCCAGACTTACTTTTCGTCGATCTCAATTTGCCCAAACGCAGCGGGCATGAGGTATTGGGCGCGATCAAAAAATGCGATTTGTTTAAAGAAACTCAAGTGGTGGTACTGACTACCTCGGATAGCCCTAAAGATAGAGAACTTGCACTATCAAACGGCGCCACTTCTTATTTGACCAAGCCTCCTGAAATGCAGAATCTTTTGACTCTGCTCACTGTTGTAGAAAATGCTTGGCATAACATAGTTTCTTTGAGCGAAAATACTTGGTTTGATATAAGCTCTGACTCTGGCGGTGGGGCTATAACACTTCCAATTGTCCACAAAATTCTTCTTATTGAAGACAATCCCTCCGACATACTCTTAATGGAAGAGACGCTTAAGAGTTTGCAGGGAGCTTACGAAATTGTCAGCGCTCAGTCACTCAAGGAAGCCTTATCAGCTCTTGCAAATTCGTCAATCGACCTGATTTTGACAGACCTGGGCTTGCCAGATGCAAGTGGAACGCAGGTATTGAAGGGCTTAAGAAACGTCGCAAAAAACATACCTATTGTGGTTCTAAGTGGTTTAGATGATGAGAAAATGGCAGTTGATTCATTGTCTCACGGTGCTCAAGACTATTTGGTGAAAGGAAAAATTGATGGTGAATCGATAGTTCGTTCTATTCGTTATGCCCGCACTAGAAAAGAAGCAGAGCGGCTGGCGCATCAGGTCGTCATAGAAGAAAGTGCTCTGCTGCAGAAAATCTTAGAGCGGGCTCCCTTAAGCATTGCTCGATTTGATTGTTCTCTAGCTGTGACAGCCTGCAATGAGGTATTCCAAAGACAAGTCTCTCCAAACGCCAATCTTCTAGGAATGTCTATCAAGGAGCTTTTACCGGGAGTGCCAGCAGAATTGTGGGACAAAACCATCAAACTAGATGAACCCTTTAGGCTCGAAGCGCTAAGGATAGAGCCGGCCGGAACATTGCATTCACCAGTGTGGGACATCGCAGTATGGAGCACAAAGGGGAGAAACGCAGGCACTACAGGCGGTATCATACTTGGTTCAGATGTTACCCAACGGGTTTTGTTTGAATCACAAAGAGAAGACTTCATTGCAGCGCTAGCCCACGACATAAGAAATCCGCTCATAGGCACCAAGAGGTTACTTCAGGCTGTTATTGGAGGTGCCGGTGGTAAGTTTGACGAACAACACGAAGCCATTTTGATAATGCTTAATGAAAGCAATGACAACGTTTTGACTCTGCTTCAAAATCTTTTAGACGTTTATAGATATAAGTCTTCAGCGATTTCTTTAGTTTTTGAGGCTATAGACTTAATCGAGTGTGCCAATACTGCGATAGCGACAATCGCCCCAATTGCAGCGAGCGAAAACATCAAAATATCTTGCAATTTCGAGCCCAGTCTAGCATTCGCGTTTGGAGATTCAACTGCCATCACTCGATTACTGACTAATCTCCTAAATAACGCCATCAAGTTCAGTAAACCGTCGGATGTTATAGAAATAAACGCTCAAAATCAAGATTCTGATATCGTGGTTACAGTCACTGACCATGGCCTAGGTATGACAGCAGAAGAGCAACAATTTCTGTTTAAGCGCTTTGGACAGACACGAAACACGCAATACAAAGTGGGCGCCGGAACTGGTTTAGGCCTTTATCTATGCAAACAAATTGTTGATGCACACCACGGCAGCATAAGTTGTAAGAGCCAGCCTGATATAGCGACAACCTTTGAGATCAGACTTCCACGCAGTCAGCCCATATTGACGGCCTCCTAGTCATGCACGGCTTGTGGCCCCCTAGAATGAGCGACAGTATTTCCACCGACGTTACTGAAAGCGTTTTAGACGAGGCAGGTGCAGCGCCAAGTATCGCTCATTCTGCACACTCAGAAGATCATCAGGAAGCACTAGTACTTCTAAGTTTTTAAATTTCACCAAGGTATCAAAGCAAGCTCTGTCTAAATGACTACAGCGATCTAGGCTCAGCCGTGAAATATTCTTTAGGGCAGAGAGTCTTTCTAGATCTTGATTGGTTATTTGATGCCCCCTACTAAATAGACGACACCCATACCGCCCTCGCCAATACGGCGAAGAATTTTGAAAACGCCACCAATAACAGATCCGCTAGCAAACTCTCGAACTTCATCATAGTTGTCAGCCAAATTTTTAAAAGCACCAACTGTCAGTTGTTTGCGCTGAGCAAGGCGTACAGAAGTATTGGTGCGCTTACTGGTCATTGTCTATACTTTAGACCAACGATTCTGCAACTTCATGGTGCAACAGCAGAAATTAATTGCAATTGCTCAATGAATTGCTCTGCCGAGAGCTTTGACGCACAAATAGAGCTAATCAAGCCATCACTGTCAGCACCGAAGCCCGAAACAGTTACTATTGGAATCTCAAGCTTCTTACTATCTATAGCTGCTACAGCTTCTTGTGCGCCCTCAAGGGCGCTATCGATTATGCATATTTGAGGTGTAAAGGCTTTCAGAGCATCACCAATATCGTTCAGTGATGCCACCCTATTGACCAAATAACCGAGGGCAGTCATACGCTGCTTTATGAACGATGCAAACAACTCATTGTCATCCACCAATAGCAATGAACGGGCAACCCTCGAAGAACGTTGGCTCTGCCCACTGTGTCCCTTCAATTCGCACCAAAAAGTACTACCTTCACCCACTCTGCTTTCAGCACCAATTTTGCCACCATGCGCTTCTACCAATGACTTGGCGATGGCCAGCCCGACACCGCTTCCTTCTCTTACCACACCGTCTTCAGGTACCAACTGTTGAAAGCGCGAAAATAGTTTAGAAAGGTTTTCTTGACGTATGCCTGGCCCTTGGTCTTTCACCAAAATGCGCACATTGCCATCGCCCGATTCGTTTGAAAGGTAGGCCGAAAGAGTGACGGTTCCTCCTTTAGGAGAATACTTGAGAGCATTTGATGTGAGGTTGATCAATACTTGCGTTAGGCGATCTAAATCGCCATACACCTCTAAATCATCTGGCACATCTATCGCTATGTGCAAATTATTTTCAGGAATATAGTTCTGCAGAGTTTGTTGCACCAAATTAAATAGGCGGCGCACAGAGAATACATTTAACTTGAGATCAAATTTGCGGTCTTCAATTTTTTCCACTTCTAAAATATCGTTGATCAATCGAAGCAACCGCTGAACACTGTCTATGCCGATGGTAAGCAACTCATCAGCAGTCTCGGGCTCGTAACTAAGTTGCAATAAGCCTAGGGCGCCATTAATTGAGGCAAGGGGCGCTTTTAGCTCGTGAGCCATAATTGACGATAGATCTCTAGATCTCTGCTGAGCGTCCTTCAGTGGTGTTATATCCCGTTGAAAGGCTATGTAATTGACGATTTTGCCTTGGTCATTCTTGACGGGGGAAATTTTCCATTCAAGCCAAAAAGGTGTTCCGTCTTTTTTATAATTAATTGCCTCGCCATGAAAGTTAGAACCCTCACTCAAATTCTCTTTTAGTCGAGCGAGAACAGCTTTGTCAGTGAGCGGCCCCTGATGAATTCGCGGAGTAAGCCCAAGAATTTCATCCTCGCGGTAACCCATGAGAGCTTCATAGCCGTGATTGCTGTAAACGAAATGAGGACCTGGTTTTTCCAACTCAGCATCGGTTATGCAAACCGATTCCCAGGCTTGCTCGACAGCGGTCATAAGAAGCTTCATTCTTGCGGTTTCGCTTCTTTCTTGAGTAACATCTTTTATTAGGACGTAAACAAGAGTCTTGTCATGGCGAGACCAACACTGAAACTCAAGATAGCGGCCATTTATGTGCGTTTCAAGTTGAACTGTTTCGGCTAAAGTTTCTAACCACTTTGTTAGGCCCAGGCAAATCTCCTTAAGACCATCTAAAGACTGTAGACTTTCGGCAGGCAAACAGCTTGCGCCTACGAGCCTTCTGGCAGCCTCATTAGATTCAAGAATATTAAAGGCACGGTCAAGAGACAACATACCAAATGGGGCATTTTCCAACATATCGCCCTTCATCTTCACCTCTCATCCATGACTTTAAATATCCCCTTCATGGGGCAATTAAAACTGGACCTAGTTTTCCGACTTATTGAGATTTTACCTTATCCAGACAGCTGTGAGCCAGAATGACTCCGCCCGAAGCAATCAGCTGGAGCCAAACGACCAGAGCGCAACTCTTGCAAGGGATGCATTTCATGGTGTAAATGGCAGAAGTAAGTCGTAAGGCTTGATCGCCTGTGTTGCGGTATAGCGATACCCTCAGCGAACCATGGATGAGCTGTTGAGAGGGCGATCTAAGCAGACAATTTTGAAAAGCAAAGTTGCCACACACAACTTCCAGTTATGCTCAACTACCGGGTACTCCGGGCCTTGCCAGAGCATAATGGAGAGAGATACTATATTTAGTGCCAGCTGATCTTGTTTGTTCAACTTTTTGGCAATCTAATGACTGGCAGTCTTCTGTGCGACCACCACCAGAACGTCCGCCCTAGCGTCCGCGCCGACCACCCGTGCGTTCACCGCCCGAGCGACCACCAAAACGACCACCTGATCTATTGTCCGCGCCTTCACCAGCAGCCCCTGCACGTTCTCCGCTTGCACCAGAGCCGCCGAAGCGCCCAGTGTCTCCCGACTGATTATGAGATGCCGCAGCGGCCCCTTCAGCTCCGCTGGCTTGAGCATTATTGTTGCCATAGCGCCCAGCGGCAGCGGCCCCTTGAGCACCACTATACTCGGCACTATTGTTGTTCGAATAACGAGTAGCAGCAGCAGCACCTTCAGCGCCACTGTATTGCGGGCTGTTATTGTTCTCATAGCGGGTAGCAGCAGCAGCGCCTTCAGCGCCACTGTACTGGCTATGATAGCTAGAGTTTACGAATGGATTAACAGTCTGCTGTTGCCAATTCTTCCAAGTCGCTCCTTGTGCGACCTGCTGCTTGTTGTACCAGTCTTGCTGTTGTTGAACGGCTGTGGCGTGATAGGCATTGACTTGATTAAAATTGGCATCAGTCGAATTGTTGACGTAGACGGCCTTGCCGCCTTGATTGTAATAAGGAACTGCACCCACGCCATAGTGAAGCGGTGTGCCATAAGGCACATCGTTGTAATAAGACTGGCTCATAGCTGCACCAGCCATGGCTCCTAAGCCAGCTGCAGCAGCGGTTCCGACAGCACTAGAACCACTTTGCTGGGTATTGTAATTGTTGGTCACCTGCGGCTGGGGAGCATATTGAGGAACCGGGACCGCTTGTTGCCCCGACCCAGCGTGAGCCTGCATTGCCTGCACTGCTGGAGTGAGATCTACCTGCTGGTCATGCTTGTCGACATACCAATAGCCACCGTTAGAGCCAATATAGACCTGCACTAGAGAACCTTTAACGCCAGGGCCAGGCAGTGGTACGACCATCCCTTTTGGGGTAATGACCATCTGGGTTCCGCCAGGACCAGGTTGAGTTTGCAGTGTTACCATTGAAACTTGAGGAGCCGGTTGCGCTAGCGCGGAGGGCTGAGGTTGTACATTCTGAGGCTGCATTGGTGATTGTGCATTAGAAAACTGTGCATTAGAAGACTGCGCAGTGCCCGTTTGCTGCTGTGCATTTGGATTCTCGCCTTCAAGCCGCTCGCGCAGACGATCACGCAAGCTTTGCCCAGAAGCCGAATTGGCTAAAGTTACAGTAACAACGCTGATGGCTGCTAGGCCAAGCAACCCAATGCTAAAAGACTTTTTGATACTCATCCGTTGCTCCTTTTCAAGGCAATGTAACTGCCAATCTTAGTTTAGACTCAACCTTAACACTATGTTTCGTCGAGTTTTTTATCCCAGGCCTCAGCTTCTAGATCTTCTAATCTGTGCCTTTCAAGTTTTGGTACCAATGGTAATAGCTTACTGATTTCTGCCAACAATTGTGCAGCATCAAACACCGGCATATTTAAAAATGCGTCTGCTCCTAAAATGCGTCCGGCCTTTTCAGTAGACTTATTTAGCTTTGAGCCAGCCGAATCGGCCTCTAGAGCTAACGTCAAAAACATAGAGTCTTTATGCATCGGCTCACTTCTAAGACGCTGCAAAAATTCAAACAATGACTCGTCTTCCATGTAAGCAGCGCAAACAATCACATCGGCATGGTCTTCACCACCCAAGAAGGCAAATGCTTCCTTAATCGAGCGAGCACCAATCACTGTGTGCCCGGCGTCCTTGCAGACCGCCTTCAACTGCTCCATATGCTCTTCAGTATCCATAATCAAGATGCGAAAAGTATCTTTGGCTGCCAGTTCTGGCACTGCTGGCTCAATTATCGGCTCTTTCTGAGACATGACGGTCAGATCCTTTCGCCCCAACGCGTCAAGCAGATAGCATTATTTTGAATGGCAGTTTTGTGAATGCAGTTATTATACAGCCTCTAGTGATTACCCAAGTAAACAGCATTTGCTACAGCGTTAGCGACCGCCTCATGAACTTCGCGGTCAAGAATGCTTGGCACAATGTTGTCCATTTTGGTCTGTCCGCAAATTGCATGAGCTGCTGCTAGCTTCATAGCATCGGTGAAATGAGTAGCATGTGCTCTCAATGCCCCTCTAAACAAACCCGGGAATGACAAGGCGTTATTAATTGTGCGGCCATCAGCCGCAAAGAGAGCACCGCGGGCAATCGCTTCTTCTGGTTTAATTTCAGGATCTGGATTAGAGAGAGCAAGAATTACTTGACCTTTTTGAATCATGTCAGGAGTAATCAGACCAGGTTTGCCGGTAGTGGCGACCACAACATCACAATCACTCATAATCTGCTTCAGGGGCACTGGACGACCGCCTAGAGAAGCAAGTCTTTGCATAGCAGCTTCGCGAATATCGGTGCCGAGAACGGCTTTAACACCGTATGATAGAAGCAATTCGGCAATACCTGAACCGGCAGCACCAAGGCCAATAATGCCAACTTTACTAGCAGTCAAATCAACACCATTACGCTGGGTAATTGTCATCAAGGCCGCTAAAACAACCACAGCAGTGGCATGTTGATCATCGTGCAAAACCGGTATATCAAGCTCTTCTTGCAAGCGACGCTCGATTTCGAAACACTCAGGAGCGGCGATATCTTCTAAATGGATAGCACCAAATGTAGGGGCAATTGCTTTTACTGTTGCCACTACACTATCGACATCGGTGTTATCCATCAAGATTGGAATAGCGCTGATACCGACCAACTGTTCGTACAAGACCGACTTGCCTTCCATTACTGGCATACCGGCCACCGCGCCGATATTACCGAGACCAAGCACAGCGGTACCATTAGTTACCACTGCAACAGAATTTCCAATTGATGTGTAAGTGCGACTAGTAGTGATGTCTTGTTGAATCAGTTTGCAAATTTGAGCAACACCTGGCGTATAAATTTTGCGCATTTCGGCAATGCTAGTAAGAGGAACTTTACTCTTGATGCCGATTTTGCCGCCCTCATGGGCTTGCTCAACCGGATCGATTACCGCCTCTAGGCTGGCGCTCGATAAGGTCTTTAAGCCTTCCACTACCGAGTTAAGATGGTTTTCGTCATCGAGATAAAGCGTAATATCTCGCACAAGAAAATCTGGCCCCTGAGCAACTATATGAATTTCGCCAATATTGGCACCAAGTTCGCCCAATCTTGTAGCAATTTTACCGAGATAGCCTGGCTTGTCCATTACACGTACTCTAAAAGTACGCAGTAGCTTGGCTTCGGGTCGAACTAAAGATGTCATAACCATTCGCTTCTCTTACTAAGGATTTCCTGTTAGAGAAGTCTACCTGCTCGAAGAGAGCCAACCTCGTCTCTTCTGTATTTCGTAACAGTACTAGTTACTCTACTTTATGTAGATGAATGTTCATCAATTTCAGTCCAGGTGCCGAACCAACGCACGACCGCACCCTGTGAGTCTTTAACTGGCACGGCCCGGCAGAGGTGCCAGAGATAATCGCGCCGACCTTCACGAGCTGTGGCTGCCTCAGGTTTACCGAGCGGCCCGCTGCGAGGCAATTTAAGACCAAGTGCCCGCTTTAAACGAAAACGCACTTCAAAAGGTTCGGCGTTCTTTACTGCTTGGCGCCAATTAGTATCGTAGGCGGCCAGATCGTCAGTGTGAATCAAGAGCCGCCAACCGCCATGCAAACTCTGCTGCACAGTCAGCCCTGTGTATTCAAACCAACGATAATTCCAAAAATCAATGGCACCAACGTTATTGGCAGTCCAGACAATTTGAGGCATAGCGTCGGCTATGATGCGCAGCTGTTCTTCGCTAGCTAATAAGGCCTCAGTAACTCGCCGTTGATCGTTTACATCTGTAGCAATTACGAGCCAACTCATCGAAGGCAAATCAGCATTGAAAAAAGGCACCACTTTAAGCAGATGCCAACGGTAGAGACTTTCATCATAGAGATCAACAGCACCAACAATGCCAAGACCACCAGTAGAAGTCACTCCGCGAGGTTTGCCACGCAGACGCACTTCGCATTGAAAATCAGCGTAAAGCTCCCCAACTGAAAAACCAGTACCATCGAAATTGAGTTTATCGGTTGGATGTAACAGTGAAGTCCAGTTTAATGGCTCATCTAAGTTGAGACCAGTAAATTCGAAAAATCCACCATTACCATAGGTGATCAAACCATCGGCGCCACAAACCCACAGCAGCTGCGGCATTGATTCGGCCAAGGCGTTCAGATTAGACTCTCGAATTGCTAATTCTTTTTGCAGTTGTCGCCGAGCACTTAAATCGAAGAAAAACAAAAGCCAATCGTGATCAGCTGGGCCGTTCTTCGTCAGACCAGCAATCACAGGTCTTCTCTCACCGTCTTTTGTCAGTACCTCAGTTTCCCAGGGCTCGCTAGCACTCGATGAATTGAGGTGCTGTTTGGCCTTTTCTAAATGTTTGTGAGCCGATTTAGGAAAGAAAAAACGCACATCAGCGCCCATGGTTAGCTCACTGGCTGAGTAGCCACTGAGGGCAGCAAATGAACGATTGGCCTCTAACAGTTTTAGCTCACTGTCGAGCATTATGACCGGTACTGGGTCGCTAACAAAAGTGGTAGGAATGGCTAAATATTGCGGATCTCCAGCGATTTTTTTAAGATCGGCAATGCGCTTTTTAGTAGCGGCGATTTCACGCCGAAGATAGTTATTTTCGATAGCTTGGGCCGAATCAGCCGCCTTCAATCGATCGACGTCCATGTCCCTACCCATTGCGCTATGCCACCACGATAGTTTCTCAAAGCGACAGCCCGTGCCAAAAATTTAATATAGACATCGGCGTCAGTTAGTTTTTCTTTGCGAGCTTTCAACCGTACATCAGCTTCAAAGGCCTCACCAGTTTTAACGCAGTGTCGCCAACGATTCATATATATCTTGCGATCATCGGGATGCATAAACAAAGCAAAATCAAGGCCTACTCTATGTTCACGCGTAAGGCCACTAAAGTCAAACCAGCGGTTACTGAAGAAATCAACGCGCCCATCAGGTCCTGCAGTCCAAACAATTTGTGGTATCTGATCAGCCAATGACTGAAAAGCATGTGCACTCTCAAGCACTTCTTCCATTAAACGTTTGCGTCTATCAATGTCTGTGGCAGTGCCAACCCAAAGCCCTGCAACACTGTTTTTATCATCAGTGAAAGCAGTACTGTCCATGGCATTTTCGATAGTTATTTTAAGGAGACCGTCTACTTGTCCGGCAAGAGGATTGACCAATGGCAAGGCCCGGACAATGTGCCAATAGTACTCGCCATCGTTAGCACTGATTCTAAATTCACCACTAAAAGGTGAATTACTAGCGACTGCCTGTTTCCATAGGCTATCCCATTTTTCGAGATCTTCATCTGCGATGACATCTCGCCAGGCGAAGCCATCATCATCGCTAGGAGCCACTGCTGTTAATTCATAAAAGCGTTCGTTGAACTGGCGCATGCAGCCCTTGCTATTACTGACAAAGACAATATGCGGCATTTCTTGCACTAAAGCAGAAAACAGTGTCTGTCTCTGCTTTAGTTCATCTTCGAGTTGACGAATCTCTTGCAAATCTAGCAAGAAAACAACCCTTTCAGCGCTGTCTTCATCGAGAAGGCGCAGTGTTACTCCGACAGCCATTTTTTTGCCAGCGCTAGTCACTCGTTCGCTTTCCCAAACTCGCGATATCAAATTATTCGACAAGTCTTTGATGTACTCGCCATCTATTAGATGATAACTGCGCGGCGTAATTTGATCTTCGGTCAACACCCCAGATAACAAATCTTCGCGCGTATAGCCTAAATAGCTAGATAAGGCTTTGTTACCGTAGGTAATGCGCCCACTTTTATCAACTTTATAGCTTGGCACGGCTGTGCCTTCTATGAAAAATTCAAAGCGCGACTCACCTTCAAGTAGAACCTTTCGGCGGTCTTCAGACTTGGACATATCAAGCTGCGCTAACGCATCAGGCTCGTCTTGATGCTGACGGCGATAGGCAAGCTTGGCCACAGAGTGAGCGACCGATAAAGCTTTCTCCTCAGCATGCAACTGAGCCAATTCACTAGTTAATAGAAGACGCTCACTTTCCAAAGCCTGTTCGGCTAAGGAAAATTCTTTGTCGGAATCTTCAGGATTAAGACGGGAGCTATCGGGCATTCGTTACCGGAACAAAAGGAAACAATAAGACGGGGTTCCAAGACTCACCAATGCAAAAAGCAGCCACCAGAATGAGCGGTATACGGCGCCATAGAGACGGACCCTTACAGACGCACAGGCAAACACAGCGGCACTCTTGGTCGTTAGCTTTCGAGCATACCACAGTAGACATGCCCTCTTAGCAACCTTTATCTATTCTAAAGACCGTACTTTGCCACAAATCACAAAATTGCTTTCTCGCCTTAGCTTTTTGGAACAAAGCGGACTCAAGTTAGGTCACTGTGTTTGAACAACAAGCCAGAATTTAAAACCCAATAAATGAAATGAGGAGTGAAACGATGAGAGGTCTAATGTTTTTCGGTTTAGTAAGCTTTTTAGCTGGAGTGTTACTAGCACCTAAGAAAGGTTCTGAAACACGCACACAGATGCGCGAATCTTGGGATCTCTTCAAATATTCTACCGAAGAAAAAGGTAAAGAAGTCTGGCAAGCGATCGTTCCAGCCGCACAGCAAGTCAAAGCCGAAGGCTGCAATCTTAAATCAGAAGGCAAAGCCCTTCTAAAAGATGCAGGAGAGTATCTCGACAAAGCTGTCGTAAACGGCAAGAACACTATTGAAGAATCACAGAGCAGAGTCAGTGAAAAATTTGCTCCAGTTGTATCGATCATTAAAGAAGATGTTCACGAGCTTGGTGAAGGCGCCACTGATGCCCTAAACAAAGTGAGCGGTAAATTTGATGAATTGAAGAAAAAAGGTGCTGATGCGATCGACAACCTACAGAAAAAAGAAGCATAGATTCTAGCCTGTAGCCGATTCGATACAGGGTCTTTTAGCTGTCTTCAAGCTGTCTTCTAACCTTATATAAGCCCTAGTTTGCCACTCTCAGAGTTAATAACTAGGGCTTATCGCACGTCACCCTTGAGCATAGCTTTACTCCACCAAGAGCCACTATCACCATATTTTACTTTGGCAACTTCAACACTTAGCTGAAAAGGTTTGTCTTTAGTGAAGCGATACACGGTTTCTTCAAACGTCTTTGTTTGCTTACCAGTAGCGCGATCTGTCAACAAAACAGCAACAACCAAATCTTGCTCTGCGATATTTGCAGCCAGCATACGCACATCATTTTTGAGCAGAACCTGTTTTACCCTATTACCGTCACCAAGAGTAGAGTAGCGCTCAGAATCGAGGTCGGGAGCCGACAAATAAATGTGGTTTATAGTTTTTCTGGTGGCATCAACTAGAATCACCTTGATTTCGGGCGGTGCCATGGTAACAAAGCCCACTCTTGGTGTGTAAAAGCGGAAAGAAGAATCAGCCATTAAGCCTTCGCGAATCATTTCTTTTGCTCTTTCAGCGTCGGCTGGCTGAGCAGTGCTAAAAGCATCGCTATACTCACAACTAATAATTTCTAATTGGCCTTTCCAGTTTCCGCGCAGGGTGGCCGGAAAAGACTTTAACTCGGCCTGCAATGTATTTATTTTCGATTTGACCGGTGACAGATCTAAAAGCTTGAGAGCAGTGGCTCGTAGTTCGACAGGCAGAGTAGGATCTGTACCATTTAGCTGCTCAATGCGACCTTGCAGAGGTGGAAGAGCAATAGCCGGAGGCATCGATATTAATATGCCCGGCCCGAAAGCCAGAGCCAGAGCAAAGAAGCTTTCTACAAATAGTTTTTTGGGACGCATAAGGGTCTTCATATATTAGCCACACTTGTTTCTTGCATTCTAGCTATTCTGACAGATTAAAGCCCCAAACATTCAAGGCGCTCAGGAGAAAGCGGCAGCGAAAGTTCAGGGCTCTAAAGATCAGAAGAACTCAAAGAGACAAGATATTTTAGAGAACAAGAATTGATCTAATTAGATACGGAAGAAGGGAGTTTCAACTACTTTGTCAGACCAGAACACTTGAATTTGATATTGGCCTGGGCCAACCTTCACAGCCGGCGCAACCATAGCACCATCTTGATTAGTCATGCGCGAGAAGACAACACCGCGTTCATTCTCATTAATTCGCACTTCAACTTGAGGAATAGCATTGTCATCATTGTCTTTGGCTTGCAACAATACGCGCAAATTGTTCTCATCAATCAGCCAACCGAGATTGACTTGAATGCGCACATCATCAACAGTTCGCTCAAAAGTACCGAGCGAAATTAATTGAGCACCGACACCACGGGTAGCACCAGCTGGCACCATTTGTTGCCATTGCTGAGCACTAAACATGTCTTGCCAGATAGAAGCAGCATTATCGCGGGCCTGGCCAACCAATTCACGCAGCACAAATACTGATTTTTCTGAAGCTGCAACGGCGTTAGCAACGCCACTTGCTACAGCAATAGACACAGGGTTAATTGCTTCTAGCAAATTGCCAGTCACTTTCTTGACGATCGCTTGGTCACTTTTGGAAAGTGGGGCAAATTGACTGGCATTCCACATAGCCTGGTCAAAGAGTTTGTTTTCACCAGGTAAAGGCAGCTCCTGGAAGTTTTCTTGGCAGAATTTTTCGAACGATAAAGCGCAAGCGCTTTCGTCTCCATTCGCCATAGCCTTTGCTAATTGCGTTAGTTTGTCATTAAGGGTAGTCATTGCCGTCTCCTGGAATTAACTATTGAGCTTCTTGTTGGTCCATCTTGTCTTTGAACGCTTTGAGTGTTCGGACAATTCTCTTGTCGATGGTATCTATACTCTTCGCATCCATTTTTAGACATGCAATCAAATCTTCTCGCTTATATCCTTCAACATATTTCAAAACGAAGCAGGTGCGGTGTATACCGGCTGGTAGCTCGTCTAGAATGCGCTCGACCAGATCATTAATTAATGCTCGCGAAGCCGGGTCGCGGGCTGTACTGCCCGAACCAAGAAGGTTGTCGCTTCCAAGAACGTCATCAGCTGAGCGGCTGTCGTCTTCGTCAAACATTGAATCGAGAGAAGTTGTGCGGTACTGGCTGGTTGTAGAAGCGGCTTCATCAAAACTCTTACCAGGGGCGAGAGTCTTCAACATCATGACGCTGCCATCAACTTCTGTTGCTGCCGCCTGACTGTTGACCACTTGAGCAGCCATGCGTGCACTAGCAGCTGCCGCCGCAGCTTTTTTGGCAGCCTCAGATACTTCTTTTTGGTCGTCATCAACTTCGAAATCTGTATCTATATGATCGTCTTCGGGCCCGGCTTTGGCCGCAGTCGCAGCACCAGGCTTGGCTTCGCGCTTCTTCAGTGCCACTTTGTGATAGCGCTCTAAGTTTTGAGCAATTGCTTTGTTGCAAGCGCCAAGGCAGTAGGGCGCCAATTTTGCTTCAGGGTGGCTGGGATCGAAATGTTTAGTTACCAAAACCAAAGCATTTTGAAGGATATCTTCGATATCCTCGTCTGTAGCGATACGCGCGCGCGAACGAATGTAGCGCATCATTCTTTGAGGAGTGAAATCCATCTCCCCTTTTAGAAATGCTCGGCTTTCCTTGTTGTTCATTCGCTGATGATCTTTCTACGTTCCCAGGGAGAGTTACCAAAAATATCTAAGATGAGCACCACTCAACAATGGCCACACGCAGCGCTCACAATGTTAGCAGATTATAAGAGGAAGCCGCTCTTGAGGAAGCTGTACTTGAGGAAGCTGTACTTGAGTAAGACGGTATACTTGAACGGCTGATGAATAACCTCATGAATGTCTTACCACTCTGGAATGCTAAATATCCGGCTTTGATGGCTTGCAGCCTGTCACTGCTGGCTACTTTGAATGCACCTGCTTTTGCCCAAAAATCGGTGTCGTCTTCGGCGGTGGCGGCCTCTGCGCCCAGTCGACCGGCTAAAGTGACCCTCGCGTCGGCTTCAGCAATTCCGCCAAACACAACCCCTGTGCGCAGTAGCGCTACACCAGCCCCGCTAAACAATCTTCCACCTTCTGCTTCTTCGCAATCTGCACATATTGCTCCGGACAGCTTACAAAATGCAGCGAGCGACCTCAGCAAAGATATATCCCCAAACACCAACAATTCCGACATGCCAGCCCTGCGGCCCATGCAAGTCCCGAATGGGCAAACTCAGCCCACGGACAACTCAAATAGTGCGATCGTGTCTGGCACAATTCAATTTTCAGAGCCTGCCAAAACCCTGGGCTCCGGCATGTCTATCATTCAGTCACTGGACGAGGCTTTGGTTAAAAGTCCGCGGGCCGCTGCCATTCGCGCTCGATTACAAATAACAACGGCGGCCTACGCCGATGCTGCCGCTGCCCCAAACCCGGCACTGCTCTTCGACCGCGCCCCATTGGGTGAACAGGTAAGGCGGGTGGGCCCAACTTTCACTATCGAAGGGCCATGGAAACTGGTGTTTCGCCTGCTCGCCACTAAGCGTTTGGTGGAGCAAACCAAAACAGACTTAATGACCTCTATCTGGGCTTTGCGCGCAGACGTTCGGCGCGCATATACAGAAGTGGTAGTGGCCCAAGAAACTGTAGAGACATTGAACTCCCTTTACGACCTGGCAAGCCGCTTACTAGAAGTATCAGACAAGCGCTTTCAGGCTGGCGACGTGCCCGAGCTAGATGTTCTCAAAGCTCGCCTAGCCACTTCTCAGTCTGATGTAGAGCGCCAAGTGGGGATGCGGCGGGTAATTAGAGCCAAGCAGCAGCTCAATGTCATAATGGGCCGCAAGCCTGAGGATATAGTCAATATTCCGCGCCTGCCAGCTTTTCTTGGCGTCGGCGCCGTCACCAAGCTAGACAAATCGCAAAAAGCCCAACTCTTGCCTGATTTTGCGGTAGAACCGTCCCCTTTACAATCGTATATACAGAAGGCTTTAGATCAGAGACTTGAACTTAAAAGCGTAGAACAGCGCATCAAGTTGAACAAAGCACAAATGCGCACCGCCATTTCAAATGTGGTGCCTAACCCATCGGTAAGTTTTGGTAATTCGGTCTCAGGTAACGCACCATCTGGTCCAAAAGTAAGCTCGGTGTTCTTCACCGTGATCGCCGAATCGCCTATCACCAACTGGAATCAAGGTGAAATTTATCGCCTCAAAGCCAATGCGACGCAACTAAAATATGAGCTTGGCTCGCAGAAAAACTTAGTGACAGCCCAGGTTTCATCGGCCTACAACAATGTATTAGCAGCCAGACAAAAACTAAAAGTCTACCAAGAGCACATTCTGGCTGATTCATACGAAGTAGCCAGACTATCAAGACGCAGTTATGAAGTTGGTCAATCAGACATTACCGCCACTCTGCAAGTGCAACAAGCGAACGTCGCGGTGCGCAGCCAATATCTTGATGCTGTGCGAGCCTACCAAGAAGCGTACACAGACTTAGAACAATCATGCGGTCGGCCTTTAGAGATACTCTAAAATAGCTTAGGGCCAGGATAAACAAAATACGCCTCTCCGCGTTAGGAGTAAGACACTGCGTCTCTATTGTATTTTTCTATAAGCGGCGGCACGGTTGTTTGCTGATTGAGGTACGCCAATGTCGTCGCGAGTCAACACACTTACAGGTGATTTAATTGGCGGATTGTTGACCAGGCCTGATTTTCCGTGAGATCAGACGACCACAAGATCTGCTGGCAAGTTTTTCAGTTAGAAAACCAATCATCGAAGTATCTTGCCAAGCAATAGCGAGTATCCGAATTCGACAAATGTAGTTGGAGAGGCTTTGGTTAAGCCAACTCCTGCGCGTATTCCTAATTGCTGATTGCGCCGGAAACGCCAGACAGCGCCAGCATCAAAGATCTGATCTGACAGCTTACCTTTCGTAAAATTTCCGGCATATTCGGAGAAGAGGTCTGCATGCGGACCCAACTTTCTAAAAACGACTAAGGTGGGCTGATATATAACATTCTTTTTTGTAGAAGTTACTCCCTGTGCCTGAGTTTCAGCCTCTTCAGTTTGAAGAAAAATTGACTGAGCACTTCCTACGGTCCAGTTCTTTGAAATACTGCGAGAAGCCGTAAATTGAATAAACGGGTCAACAGCGCCAGTTGTAACAGACTTGCTGCCAGCAGGAATAGTAAAGCCTGGAATTATGGCTAGGTCAATTTTCCCAGGTAGCGGACCGGCCTGAATCTTAGTTCCGACAGATATGTCGCTGACTCCGGAGATGTGAGTTTCACCGCTATTTATCAAGTAATAGTTAGGAACGGTGAGGCGCAACTCTAAACGTGGCAATACTCCCAAACGAACCAAAGTTTGAGGGGTGTTGAAACTCCTTCCCTGATGCTCTTTGCGAAGCGCCAGACCATTTTCCGCCTGAATATAGTTGACGGGCACCACAAATGGCGCTGGGGTAATTGTTGGCCGGTCGGTGACGATCACAGGCAACGGCGAAGACTGTGCCAGGCAAAAGGGCGATGACATCAG
>JBBRMD010000086.1:0-22168 GCA_038231015.1 Candidatus Obscuribacterales bacterium | reverse complement strand
TCTTGGCAAAAGACGGTCAAGTCGCTTTGAAATTTCAAGGTAATGGCCCCTTGGGCAAAGTCATGGTTGATGCCTCACCCCGCGGTACGGTTAGAGGTTTTGTTGAAAATCCCAGTGTTGAATTGCCGCTTAACTCCCTAGGAAATTTTGATGTCGGCTCGGCTATTGGCTCTACGGGCTACTTGCACGTGACAATTGACCATGGCTTTGGCCAGCCCCATACTTCAACTGTCGAGTTATCGTCGGGCGAAGTTGGCGAAGACGTCAATCATTTTTTGGTCAGTTCAGATCAGACCGGCTCGCTGGTGGTAGTGGGCACTCACCTTAGTAAGAACGGAGTGGAGGCCGCTGGCGGTCTGATAATTCAACTCTTGCCAGACCACACCGAAGAAACAATTTGCCGTATAGAAAACAATATTTCTACTTTTGGCACATTCACATTTTTGATGAAGCGGGGCATGAGCCTAGAAGAGATTTTGCAGCGCATTCTTACGGGCTTTGAGATTACTCCGCTGACTGACGTGAAGCCTTTATCATTTGCCTGCAAATGCTCAAGAGAGCGCTTTGTTGAAGCGCTCAAAGTTTTGCCCAGTAGTGAAATAATCTCAATGGCAGAAGAAGACGGCCAAGCCGAAGGACGCTGCCAATTTTGCAATGAGCTTTATTTGGTAGAAAAAGAAGGATTGCTCGATCTGGCTAGAGAAAACTAGAAGATTTCTCTAAAAAGTCTTTCTAATAGCAAGACAAAACTAGCTCCCCCGAGAGAAAGCTAGTTGAATCAAATCGATAATGAGTAGTTAGACTGCTCTCTGTACTTTGCCGGCTTTGATGCAAGATGTGCACACTTTCATGCGCTTAACGGTCTTGCCTACCAAGGCCTTGAAAGGTTGGAGGTTTGGCAGCCAACGTCTCTTACCATGCGGGTTCCAGTGCGAACGCAAGAAGGTGTATTGAACACCGGTCTGGGGTCCTTTGCCGCATACGTCACAACGCTTAGCCATAAAATTATTCCCGTCTTAATTCAGTCACGAAATCTGCCGGTTAGCCCGTTGAGGCCCGGTAAATTCAAGAACACAAGCAAAAAGGAATTGTATCACCTGTACCACGACGAATATACGGTCAACCGCCAATTGCTAAGTTTGTAATAGTTCAGGATGAAAGGGTACATTCTGTTATAGATAGTTGCTGGAGAACTTACCTCCACCAAAAATCATGATAGGCTTACTGTTGAGAGCGCTGTATTGCAGTGTTATCAGACTGATTGCCAAGCTGCCAAGTAGCGGAAATCAATCGGTTTTGATCTATCCTTTACTCGATCTACAGAAAACCCGGTTTACAAGATTGGTTTAGTTTGCTGATTTAGGGTAATTTTAGGGATGATTTAGTATCTTCAGTTTTGTGCAAGGTCTTATCAATTTTCGGTGATTACTCAAGGCGCATGAAAGTCCGCTTGATGGGTATGAGAGAGCCAAGGCTCAAATAGACTGAGCCAGACGGCAAGGGGAAGCAGGAAACAGGTAATGGCACTCGTAAACTACGCAGCTCGAGAGATTAACTGCAAAATCGTTTATTATGGCACCGGCCTTGGTGGCAAGACAACGAACTTGAAGTACATCCACAGCCAACTGGCCCCTACTACTAGAGGCGAGCTGATCAGTCTCGCCACTGAGACTGAAAGAACTCTATTTTTTGACTTCTTGCCCCTTGATTTGGGCAGCGTCCAAGGTTTTAAAACGCGCTTTTCACTTTATACGGTTCCCGGCCAAGTTGAGTACAACGCCAGCCGCAAACTGATTTTGAACGGCGTAGACGGCATTATTTTCGTAGGCGACTCTGATGTCATGAGAGCCAAGGACAATGTCGAATCTCTGCAGAACATGGTTGAGAACTTGGCTGAGTATGGCCTCACCCTAGATAGTATTCCTTGGGTATTGCAGTACAACAAGCGCGACTTGGCCAATGCAATGCCTATTGAACGTCTTGAGAAAGACATGAATATTCGTGGCGTACCAAGTTTCGAAGCTGTAGCTTCTGAAGGCTTAGGCGTATTCGCTACTCTTAAAGCAATTTCAAAACTAATTCTCAACCGCTTGCAGTAACTGCTACGGCTTTTCTGAAGTAGAATTTCCAGAAGTAAGATGTGCTTGTGGCAATATACCTGTGGCGAATATAGTTGGATCTCGGCCTACCAAAGAAGCTGAACTCAAGGGTTTACGCCTAGCCATTGCCGTGGAGCGCAAAGCTCGTTATGCTGACTTTCAAGGAAAACGCTCTACTTTTTCGCAGTTCATGCGCACTACGGCCGATCGCCTTGTGCGTAGATTTCCATATGACACCATTTGGGTTACTGTTCGCAGTCTCTTCCGTCAATATCCAAATGTTGATGTCTCTACGCGCATTTCAATTGTTAGGCGAGCAGAAGAATTGATTGCCCCATATTGGGACAATGTCGATGGCGTACCAAATGAGCAGTCTCTCTCGGCCTCAGATGCTGCCCGTGAACCGAATGCCTACGCGCGCAGCCCTGGTGACGCCGCTCCTGGTTCGTTCCGCTCGAATGATCGACCGGGGCCCAGCTCTAGCTCTAAAGCTCAGTCTAATTCTAAAACTCAGCCTAGCTCTAAAATAAATAAGCCAGGCACTAGCAATGCTTCTAAACAAGGTGTGTCACAGCCCCGTGGCGCCGCGCCAAGATCTGCTGTGCCTGCTAGTATCTCACCTACTAGTAGTTCTTCTACTAGTAGCTCTTCTACTAGTAATTCTCCTGCAACTGGCTCCTCTCACGCCGCTCAACAGCAAGCTGGTCAGAAGTTAGTAGGAAAACATCCATCTGAAATTCCTGTTCAGTTCGTCAAAGGTGTTGGCCCTAAGCTTGCTACCTTGTTGGCTAATTTGGGCATCACCAACGTAGACCAATTGTTGCGCCACTACCCGCGGCGCCATTTAGATTTTCAGAATCGCGAGTTTATCAAAGACCTAACTGTCGGTGAAGAAGTTAGCATCTTCGGTACTATTCGCACAGTGGGTGCCTATCAATCTAAGCGCGGCAACATGTCAATCTTGAATGTTGTCATTTCTGATGGCACAGGTAGCTTATTAGTGACTCGTTTTGTCGGCGGTAAGGGAAATAAATATCTCTTAGAGCGCCTCAAAGGTCAGTTTCCTAAAGGCGCTCAGGTGCTCGCTTCTGGCGTAGTAGAAATTGACGACTATTCACACAAATTTAAACTGAAAAATGCTGAGGTGGAAATTCTCAGCTTAGCTGGTGGCGATCAATTGGGTAGTGGCCATAGTGAAGAAGATCGCGATGCCGGTTTTGAAGGGGTGCCACAAAGTATTCACGCCGGTCGCTTGGTGCCAGTTTATGCTTTGACTGAGGGGCTCTCTCTGCGTCATTTGCGCAGCGTCATTCACAATGCTATTGCCACCTATGGCAGTGGCATCGCTGATTTATTGCCAGAGCATCTCAAAGAGACTTATAACCTGATTGGCATGAGTGAAGCCTTCACTCACATCCATTTTCCTGAAGATCCCGATACAAAAGATGCTGCTCGTAGGCGGTTAGTCTTTGACGAACTGTTTGCTATTCAGCTACAAATGGCCCACCGTCGCTATCAGTATGAATCGCAAGAAGATGCTCTGTCGATCAAATACACCTCTTCACCGGACGGCTATGTTGAACAGTTACGTTCATCACTGCCCTTCAAATTGACTGGAGCGCAAGAGCGTATTTTTCAAGAAATTGCTCGCGATCTTGGTTCTAACAAGCCAATGCACAGACTGGTGCAAGGTGATGTGGGCTCGGGCAAAACTATTGTCGCTTTGTTAGCGTTAATGGTGGCTATCGAAAATGGCTTCCAAGGCGCCATGATGGCACCAACTGAAATTTTAGCCGAGCAACACTATCGACAGTTTCAGCGCCTTATTACTCCTCTTGGGCTAAAGTGCGCTCTGGTTCTAGGTAAGCACGGGGTCAAAGAACGGCGGGCCGTGCGTCAAGAAATACTTTCTGGCCAAGCTCACATTGCTGTCGGTACCCATGCTCTTCTTGAAGACGATGTAGAATTCAAAAATCTTGGTCTAATTGTTATTGATGAACAGCATCGTTTTGGAGTTAAGCAAAGAGCACGCTTAAAAGCAAAAAGTCAGAGCCCTGAGCTTCTCACAATGACAGCTACACCTATTCCGCGTACATTGGCTTTGACCATGCATGGCGATCTCGATGTTTCTGAAATTGACGAATTGCCACCCGGTCGCAAACCAATTGAAACCTTCTTGCTCAAGCCTGCTCAAAAAGCAAAAATGTGGGAAGCTGTTCACCGCGAAATTGAAAAAGGTCGCCAAGCCTATATCGTCTTTCCTCTGATTGATGAATCAGAGACACTGGCCGCTAAGGCTGCTACTGCTGAATACGAGAAGTTGCGCACTGGTGAATTCAAAGATCTCAATCTTGGCTTGATGCATGGCAAACTGAAAGCACAAGAAAAAGACGAAGTAATGGATGCCTTCCGCTCGGGGCAGTTTCACATATTGGTTTCGACTACTGTTATTGAAGTTGGCGTAGACGTACCGAATGCCTCAGTTATGGTTATTGAAAACGCTGATCGCTTTGGCTTAGCGCAGTTGCACCAACTGCGTGGTCGGGTTGGTCGTGGTGCTGATCAATCATATTGTTATCTAGTATCAGAGCAAAAATCACAAGCAACCCGAGAACGCCTAGAGATTCTCACAATCACCAATGATGGTTTTGTTGTAGCCGAAAAAGATTTGGAAATACGCGGCCCGGGCGAGTTTCTTGGCTATCGCCAAAGTGGTTTACCAGATCTTGTTTTAGCCGATTTGGTAAAAGATGCCAAAATCTTAGAAGAAGCACGCAACGCCGCAATTGCCATCATGAAAGAAGATCCACAATTGACAAATTATCCGACCTTGAAGCAGATGGTTGAGCAAAAGGCTGTTGGTGAGCATTCTGAAATGATGCGTTCGGGCTAGACCAAAGTAGGCTAGGCTGCGGCGTCTATTTCTAATTTTTCTTCTAATTTTGAGTCTAGTTCTGGTTTCGCTTCTGCTTTGTCTAGACTTTCCATTCTCTCTTGCACACTAATATGGCGATGATCCCAATTTGGCACTGAATCAATGAAATTGGTTATTGTATTCATCACTTTGTAATTGAGATTGCGATCGGTTCGAAACACAATAGGGTGCCACTTCTCTCCCCAGGTCAGGCGTATCAGTTTGCTGCGAAACTTAGTCAGTTTCACTTTAGAATCAATGTATAAAACTGATGAGTGGAGCCCTTTTCCTTTTACAACTAGAGTGACCGAACGGTCTACCGTAATCCAAAAATTGCCTTTAATTTCTAAATGTATAATGCCTTTTTTGTCATCATACTCAGTGATTTCGCTGCGTTCAAACTGGCTGCAGGCGGCCAGGCATAGTTCGAAAGCTTCTGCTTGGGGCAAATCAAGTTCGCGCTGTCTGAGATACCAAACTGGGCCATACTTGCGCATGCGGTAGAGCAGAATGGCGTGGTGCAGAGCAGCTGAAAATATCATGGCTAGCGGAAACTGAATTGAGTAAATCACCAGGCAAAGAATTAGAAAGATGCCTGCGAGAATGGGGCCACCAAGAATTAGTGCCAAGGTGCTTATCAAAAGTGAAAGTACCAGACCAAAAACAGCTGCTCCGATAATCGGACGTGCATAGTCAGGTAATTTGATGTAATCGGTGCTTGGTATAAATTGCTCGAATTCTATTTCAGATTGCGTCTCTTTGCCAATCATAGATTGCCACCCAAATAATATCGGCCACTTATTGTCTTATGCCACAGCAAAGCCGCTATCTCACTGATAGTGAATGGCTGGTTACATTGAGCCGGCGCCCGGTGAAGCAGAGTCTACGCCCGCAGGGGCGCTGGTGCTGCCTGGCTTCAGTCTCTCTAGTGAGGTTTTCACCGAGTCGCTATATGGGCCGGTCGGATCAAGGCTCAAATATTTCTCGAAGGCCGGAATGGCTAATTCGACTTCGTTTTTATTCTGATGGAGCAAGCCCATGGCGTAATAAGCATTGGCGAATTGTGGGTCATACTTGATTGCTAGATTGTACTCAGCCATGGCGCCATCTGGATTGTCGAGGCCGGTGTACGTGAGGCCCAGATTGTAGTGAGCTAGCGGGTTGTCGGCTTTTAATTCAAGGGCTTTTTGATACTGAGCACTGGCATCGCTGTAGATGCGGCTGGTCAGGTAAATGTTACCTAAATTGATATGGGGCTCAACAAAAGCAGGGTCGAGTGTAATAGCCTTTTTGAACATATTGGTGGCGCTTGAGATGTCTTCTTTCTTCTGCAAAGCCAAGCCTAAATCGTTGTATGCCTCTGCTGAACTGGGGTTAAGCTGAATGATTCGTTGATAGGTATCGATAGCCAAAACCTGTTTGCCTTGTTCGGCGAGGTTATCGGCCAACAAGTTAAGCAAAGCTAAATCGCTCGGATAGCGCTCTACCAAGCTGCGCAGGCGAGCTTCAGCCTTACCGGGCGTACCTTCGAGGCTTTCTAAATTGGCCATGGCCAGAATGGCTGTGCGGTCATCTGGCACTAGATTAAGGGCGCTCTCTAAGGCTGAGCGAGCACCGGTCAAGTCTTTCATTTTGATTAGAGCACCGGCTAATTCTTCAAAAGCGGCTGGATCATTAGGCTCAATGCTGAGACCTTGGCGGTAGTAGCCAGCGGCCTGTCCTGGATCATTCTTCAGGATGAAAGTGCGACCGAGGTTAATCATGGCTTGACCATCAGCAGGGTTGATCGTCAGCACTTGCTTGAACTCGTGTTCAGCAGTATCTAGTTCGCCTTTCTTTTGCTTGATGATGCCCAAGTTATAGTGAGCGTTGGCAAAGTTTGGGCTGAGGCTGACTACGTGCTCAAATGAGCTAGCGGCCTCATCAAGATCGCCGTTGGTCTGCAATAGATAACCGAGGGCATAGCCACTGTTAACGTCTTTGGGGTCAAGAGTCTGAGATTGACGATAGGCTTCAATGGCGCCTTTAGTATCTTTCTGTTTGTTGAGAGCCTCGCCCAATTGACTGAACCAGTCTGCTCGGTCGGCTTTGAGGGCGATAGCGGCGCGCAATTCTTTGCTTGCTTCACTATAGTTGCCACGGCCCGATTGAGCAGCACCCAGCAGTGCGTGGGCTTCTGGCACTGTTCCATCTAACTGCACAGCCTTGGTTAAGGCATCAATAGATTGGTCGTAATCTTTGAGAGCTAGTAGACAGGCGCCTGTGTTGAATTGAATAGAGAAATTCTGCGGCTGGTGTACGAGAATCTTGCGATATTCTTTGACTGCTGCTTGGTATTGGCCTTTGTCTTGATAGGTGGCGGCTAGTTGCGAAAGTGCTTTTAGATTATCTGGATAGGCTGCCGCAACCTTGGTCAATTCTTGAATCGCCTCATCTTTGTTGCCGGCAATGCGCAGAGCAATGCCAAGCGGAAGGCGGAAAAGCACCACGTCTGGACGCAGTTTGATTGCTTGGTCATACTCGATAACGGCTTCTTGTAACTGACCCTGCGATTGCAGCAGGCCGCCCAAGCTCATTCGGGCAAAAGCATCAGCTGGCCTTAAGCTAAGGGCGCGGCGGTATTCGGCAATAGCATTTTCGAGGTCGCCTGATTGATGTAAAACTGCCGCTAAGCTGAGGTGCACCATGGGGTCATAGGGCGCACTGATGACCACGGCTCGAAAAGCTGCCAGAGCCTTATCTAAGTCGCCTGCTTTGAAGTAAGTAACGCCCTGATAGTAGCGCTCTAAAAATTGTTTGGGCATGACCTGGGCGACGGGGCCATTAGTTTGCCCGAGGGCCGCATTGTTTGGTAAGGCTAAGAGCCCACTGAGGCAGGGCAGGCTTGTAAGGAGGCTCGCTAGCAAGATTGAATGGCTCTTGCTATGGCTGACAGGCGGTTTTGTGTGCGGCATTGCTGATAGTACCTAATTAAAAGCCCAAATTAAAAGCAGAAGAGCTAATTATGGTGGATGACGCCCCTTTGCGAAAGGTTGTTCCTCTTATGCGTTATGCGGAAGAACAATGCCAATTATCTGGCAAAAAAGAGGCTAACAACCTAATCGCTGAAAATTTGATTGTAAAACTGCAAGAAATGGGCCAGGGGCAAGCCTTGGGGTGTTAGTTGTCATGAGTTCCCGATATTTCTTAGACAGAGTGGCTAAATTCTTGCAGGCGTTTTTGTACAGAGTGCACATTGTCTCTGCGTGCGCTTCTGGTGTACATTGGTTGTATAAGGGCTAGTAAAAAAGGGACGAAGACCGCCATTAAGAGCTGATTTTCCTCCAAGCAGCAAAAAGATTGCCGCTACTTTCGAAAACCCGGTGACCCGGTAAGACTAATACAGAAATCGGTCCGGAATATGCGTGCTGTAACACCAATACTTTCTAAAGCATCCAAGGCGAGAGCCCTGAAAAATAGTTTTCATTAGCGGGCTTAATAACTCCTTGAATTGTTTGCTGAATACCATTCGATCATTGCCTTTGTCGCAGTGAATCAGGCAAACAAAAGCTCAACCAATAACTGATAACAAGAACAGTTAAATCATAACCTTAAGGCTTTGAACAGCATCTCGGCAGGCAAATGCACTGCTGGTAGTGTCTTGCTTTCTTTGCCGCAACCAAGTGTATAAATCATGGCAGTTTATAAAAAAGATGGTCAGACCAAGCGATTTCCTTTAGTAGAGCGTAATGCTAATCATTACCAAGAAATTGCTGCTAGTGCTTTGAGCAACTCAATTAATCACCTCAACAATGCATATTCGCAAAAGCTTTCTGGTGCCGAAGGCGCAGTAGAGTTCAGAGATGAAGGTGTTTATACCTATGACAATAAAGGTCGTCGTTACCTTGACTGTCTAGGTGGATACGGCATTTTCAACGTCGGTCACCGTCACCCGCGCGTTATTGAAGCTGTAAAAATGCAGTTAGATCAAGTTTGTCTTCATAGCCAAGAGCTGATTAACCCTTGGTCAGCCCACTTAGCTAGCCAATTAGCTGCCATCACTCCTGGTGATCTGCAATATTCATTCTTTTGCAATAGCGGTAGTGAAGCTGTTGAAGGGGCAATCAAGTTAGCCCGTCTTTATAGCGGCAAAACTGAAATTATTTCTACCAAGAATGCCTATCACGGCGTCAGTATGGGTGCTCTTTCGGCTACTGGTCGTGACGTATTCCGTAAGCCGTTTGCTCCACTTCTTAATGGGTTTAGTCATGTAGAGTTTGGCAATATCGAAGCAATGGAAGCTGCCATTACAGAAAATACTGCAGCCGTAATTCTTGAGCCAATTCAAGGTGAGGGCGGCATCAACGTTCCATCTGAAGGCTATTTGAGAAAAGTTCGCCAACTCACAGAAAAACATGGCATTTTATTGATTCTTGATGAAGTGCAAACCGGTATGGGACGTACTGGCCGCATGTTTGCTTGTGAGCACGAGAGCGTTGTGCCAGACATTCTTTGTTTGGCTAAAGCTCTTGGTGGTGGCGTTATGCCAATTGGTTGCTTCATGGCTTCTGCCAAAATTTGGAAAGTGCTTGAGCCAAATCCAACTATCCACAATTCAACATTCGGCGGCAATCCACTAGCTTGTTCAGCCGCATCTGCTTGTATCGAAGTTTTGTTAGACGAGCACCTGCCTGCTCGCGCAGCTTTGATGGGCAACTATTTCATGCGCAAATTGAATGAATTAAAAGAACGCTACCCCGAGCGCATTCATGATGTACGCGGTAAGGGCTTGTTAATTGGTCTTGAATTCACTAGCAAAGATTTGCGTGAAGCCGTACAGGTTGAGCTTTTTCATAGAGGCGTGATTGTTGCTTCGACTCTCAACTCGAACTGTACTTTCCGCATTGAGCCACCACTAATCATTACTGAGTCACAAATCAATTTCATGATTGATGCCCTTGAATCAGTATTAATTGATATACGTTCTGGTCGTCTTGAAGAAATTCAAGCTTTGGCTGAACAACAAGAGCTAGCTGGTGAGACCGCTGCTAACCAAGTCTCAGAAGAAGTTTCGAGTGGCAGTGAAGTGGTCTCGGTTTCGATAGCACCTTTAGCCGAAGTGGCTGTAATTTCAGAGATGGTAATCGATGAAGTGGCTGTCGCTAAAGCGAGATTGCGTCGGCGAATAAGAGCTGCGGCCAAGAGCAGCTCTGGTAGTAAAGTAGCTGTGCGTAAAACTAGTGAAACTCGACTCGTACCTGTTCGTGAAGGCCGGGCCAAATCTAGTTCTAAGGCAAACTCTAAATCGAGTTCTAAATCTAATCTCGAATCTAGCAAAAAGAAAGTAGTTAAACCAAATAAGTCGGGTACGAAGAAGTCAGCGGGCCGCAAGGATAAGCCGAAGTCGAAAGCTGCTTATCGTGCCAAAGCTAAGAACTAAGGATTGGGTTATGAACGACAATCAAAATATAGTCAGTTTTCTTTCCGAAAAATTGCGCCGCAAGCAATCGGGTGCTTCGCCTGAAGAAATGGCTGCCACCATGTATGCCTTCCTTGCTAACGAGAGAGCCGCCCGCAGCCAGCAATTTGCTGAAGCAAATGGCAGCACTTCTCAAGTAGTTTGTTTGCAGAGCATGCGCGCAATTTAGTCAAAATATAAATGACTGTGAATTCAGCGGAAGACCTTGATCAATCGCTTCAGCGTTATCTCGCTGAAGCCAAAGGCCATGTTACAAAAATGGCTGTTTTTGCCTTTGTCGTCTGTCTTTTACCTCTCGCTCCTGTGCTTTTACAAGTTGTCTTTCTTTGGCTTCTAATTGTGCCATTGGCTGCCGCTGCTTTTGTTGGTAAAGGCATGCAGTCAGTACTTCTTGTTAAACAACAGTCTGTGGCGTGTATCAAAGGGACAGCGCCAACAAAGATGAAATTGACTGCTTTGCAAAAGCAGTTTCTTTGGTGGAATTCGGTGAGCTCACCGGGATACAAAGTCAACCTCTCTTCAATTGATGGGTCAAGTTCGGCCGTGCAAAATCTCAAAGTTGATCCAGCTAATGGCATAGCAGTCGAGAAAATGGCCGATCTTTTGGCTAAATTTGAACAAGCTAAAGAGGCCAATGGCGAAATACCCGCAGTTGAAGTCGAGCTTTATCTCGATAATAAGCGGCCTGCGGCCCTCGTCATTAATGGCAATTTACTCTGGGCCGCTTACTGGTGGTAATTGCCTCAAGCCGACGACACCAGGCTGGCGCAAAATGGCTGTGCCTGATAAACCCGATCGCTTGGTTTGGATGGTTTTTCCATATCGTGATGCCGCGGGCAAAGGCGGCTCTGAGTATTGGAGCAATGACCACATGGGTGAAGTAATCGACTACGTCAATGGTCGGCCAATTGATAAGGGCCCTTGTCCTATTTGTGCTGGTACCGGAAAAGTGAGCCTACCTAAATAGATCGCTGGTTTGGTCGAAAGTGCCAGTGGGCATAGAAGTAAATGTCGCGGCTATGAAGGTTCTTCCTTCTGAATTTCCAATTTAGAGTCTTCGCTTTCCGCGACACCTTTTGCTGATTAATTGGCGAGGCCCACTTGCAAGTATATTCGTCGCAAAAACTGGCTTTAGCTAATCAGATTTTTGTGCGCCGCTGTAAGCGTGTCTTGCTCAATACTAATAGTTCGTCTAAAGAAACTCTACCTGACTATTATGTTGCCACTGTCGTGAAGACTGTTGATGCGCTTGGTTTCTGCATGTCGGCGCAGTTGATTGAGTCATGCCGGCATCTTAGTTTGAGCGAACTTACTGAACTAAAGAATGTCCTATTTGAGTGTTTAGCTAAAGAGAAAGGTGCTCATCAGAAGCTGAAGCCTATGTATCCTGACTTTCCTAAGCAAGTCATGGAAATGAGTGAGGCTGAACTTTATCTCAATGCCATGATGCACTACTTCAGTTCTGGCAAGTATTTACCAGCTAAACCGAAGAAGCTTTTTGGATTTATCACTGTTCCTCAAGTTCCACAGCGGGCACCGCTAGTTGAAACTCCAGGGTTACAACTGCTCGACCTCACTACCTTTGATGATTTTGAGCTTAGGTTCAAGCAATTGCTTTCTAGCAATAGTCCGACATCGCTTTTTGATAAAGCCGATATGGCTTCTTATATTGATTTTTTTGATGGAGATGTTGAGCGCTTCTTGCCAGCGAAAATTACTCATCGTGAAAATAAATCTTATATCTTGGCACAATTAGTGATGAGGGCTAATACTAATAGTGGTGCTGAGCAAGCTCGTAAATTTTGTCAGCTCTACTGTGACACTAGCACAGATGTTTTGCGCCTGGCCGTGGCACTGAGCGGTGGCGATGTTTCTTTAGCTGAGGCAGTAAAGTTTAAGACCTTTAGTCGCAGTGTGCGCAAACTACTTTTGGGCTTGCTTGAGAATCAAGGCAACAAAATAGAAGATATGTTGCGCTGGAAAAATCGCTGGTTGCGTCTGGGCGAAAAACTGCACCCTGGTGAGTTCAAAAATGCCTTTCCCGAGACCTTTGCTGCGTTTGACGTACTAAGAAATGATTTGCCCTCAGAGACTTTTAATAGCCGCTTAGAAGGCGCTCTAGAAGCCTGTGATGTTGATGGCGCTCTCGCTCTTTTGAAGGGGCGGCCGGGTGACTTTGCCAGACGGCTAGACCATCTGCTGCGCATTTCTGGTAGCAAGCAAGAAGATGTCGCTTTTGCCTTTGGCAAAGTTGCAGCCAGCGTGTCAACTCCTGTGCTTTTGCAAGTGTTTCACCACTTTAAAAATCGTGAGCAAAAGCGCCCGCTGCGTGTCTTCTTTCCTAAATCTCAACTAGCTAAGGCTCAAGCTATCTCTGATCTGCTGCCCGAATTGCCCCCTCTTGTTTGTCAGCTAGCGGCGGGGCTTTGTCGCAAAACATTGCTTGAGCGCTTTGCCCAATTGCCACCGTTGGGTAGCTGCTTCATTGACCCAGAACTCAAAAAATATATGGTGCCGTTCTCGCAGCGTTCTGCTTCGAAAGCTCTGAGAACAACTTCAAGAGGCAGTCGCATGCCACTTCCTGATACTGATATTCTGCGCTTCTTTACTTGGTGGAAAAATGGTCGCTATCGTACTGATATCGATTTGTCTGCTGCGGTATTCGACGAAAACTTTGCTTTCATCGATGCTTTGACCTACTACAACTTGAAGAACTTTGGCGGCTGTCATAGTGGTGACATTGTCGATGCCCCTGATGGTGCCAGTGAATTCATCGACATCTCTATCGAGCAAGTGCTTAAACACCATGGTCGCTATGTGGTTATGTCACTTTTAAGTTATACCGATCAGCCTTTTTGTGATTTGCCCGAATGTTTTGCTGGGTGGATGGCCCGCTCGGAGCCTCAGTCTGGCGAGGTGTTCGATGCAAAAACTGTGCAAGACAAATTAGACGTCAGTAGCAATTCTAAGGTCTCCATTCCGGCAATTTTCGACTTAGCTGAGCGCCAAGTGATTTGGGTTGATATTGCTTTGACTCGCAATCCTAGCTGGTATAACAATGTAGCCGGAAATTTGTACGGCATTCAGCTTTCGCTCAAGTCATTGGTCGATATCAACAAACCCACGCTTTATGACTTGCTTTTGTTGCACGCTGAAGCTCGTGGCCAAATCGTGGACAAAACAGTATCTGCCACTACTCATTTTTCTGTAGATGACATCGCTTTTGACTTGACGCGCATTTCTAGCGAGTTTATGGCTTAAATTTATAGCCGACGCCATAGACGTTTTGGATTGCTGACTGTTTGGGATTGCCATCAATTTTTTCGCGCAAGCGTTTGATAAATGTCTTGAGAGTGTCCGGCGATCTTTCAGACGTTCCTGGCCAAACTCGGTCAATAATGGCATCTGTACTGAAGACTTTATCTTCGTTTTTGATCAAAAATTCCATTAAAGCAAATTCAGTGGGCGAGAGTTTGACTTCAACGTCATCGCGATAAAACTGGTGTTCATTGACCTTGAGTAAAAATGGGCCAGCCTTGAGAGAATTATCTAATACTTCAGGCTGCCGCTTGAGCACTGCTTTGATGCGCATAGACAGTTCTCTTAGATTAAAAGGCTTGGGCAAATAATCGTCGGCGCCAGCTTCAAAGCCGACTTCTTTGTCGTCAACGGTGCTCTTATCGGTCAAGAAAATCACAGGAGCTTTGCCGCCAGCGGCACGGTATTGGCGACAGACTTCTGGGCCGTACATCCCGGGCATTTGCCAGTCGAGTAAGATCACGTCATATTGATAAGTAGTAAGCATTTCTAGAGCCATTTTGCCGTCTTTTTCCCAGTCGACAAAATATTTCTCTTTGCGCAGCCACTCGACGAGTGTTTCGCCTACTTCTACGTTATCTTCAGCTAAAAGTATCTTGCTCATAATCTGTATGAAAATCAGTACAATGATATAGTTCGCTCAAAGATATACCATAAAATCGCAATTCGCAGGTAGCCAAAGGGTGTCCAGACCGCGCAGTATCGCCAGTAAAGGGCTGATCATTGTGATACTGCTTTTGGCAGTGCAGTCGGCCTTTGTTGGCGTTATTGCTTATTCTATTTTCAAGACTAGAGCACAGTTGATAGACCAGCAACATACTCTTGCAGTTATTGAGTCTAGTAGTCGCATTGCCAAGAACTTGCAGGTAATCAGCACCTTGCTCACCATGAAGGCGAGCACCATGATTAGCTCAGCCGAATTTACTGGTGCCATGGTCAAGGCGCGCCAAGAGCTTGACGGCGATTTTAAGCAATTGCGCCTTTTGGCCGCCAATGATAGTGCTGCTCAGGCAATTCTCTATGAGCAGAGTCGATACGTTAAACAAGCGCAGGCTCTCTACGAAGAGGACATGCGTCAAGAGTTTTTCAAGAAAAGGCATCGAGAGCAAGAGTATAAGGGCAGCTCTGCAGCTGTATATGAAGATGTTGTTGGCCGCTATAATCACTTGCTAATGCGCTATCGACGCGATAGCGAACTGCGCAATACTGAGGCAAAAGTGTTTGTCGGCCAGCTTAAACAGCTGGTCATAATCGGTGCTCTGCTTAATCTCTTTGGCGGTTTGGCTCTTGCCTATTTTTTTAGCACCAGTGTTTCACGCCGTATTGAAGCGCTCTCTCGCACAATCGCAAAACTTGAAGAATCAGATGATTTAGATCTAGAGAGCGCTGCGATAAGTCTCACTAGTGAAGAGAATAGAGGGCGAGATGAACTTGGTGACATTGCTCGTTCATTTGCTCACATGCTTCAAGATTTAGGTCAGGCAGCCAGAAGCGAGGCCATGCTAATTGATGGTGCTTACGATGTTATTTGTGCTCTTGATCAAGAGAACCATTTTGTTAACGTCAATGCTGCTGCACAGACCCAGTGGGGACGTGCTGCTCTTGATCTCATTGGTCGGCACATAAGTGACATTGCTGCTCCTTCTGACCTTGCTAGGTTTGTCGCTAGCCTAGCTACTTTTAGAGCTAGTGGTGCTGGAGCTGTAGATCTAAAAGTTCTCAGTGGATCGGCCGCAATCATCGAGACTCGCTGGAGTTGCCATTGGTCTAGTGCTGAAAAATTGATGGTTTGCTTCGTTCGCGATACAAGTGAATTGAACCGCCAAGCGAGATTGGCTAAGCAAGCTGAAGAGCAAGTGACAGCTCTAGTTAGCAACCTGCCGGTCGGCGTCTTGGTCGTTGCTAAAGACGGCGTGGTCACTATAGCTAATCAAAAGATGAGCGACTTGGTTGGTGCTGCCATGGTTAGACCAGGCAATCTAGTTGCTGTTGAACGAGTCTTCAACACTGAGTCTGCCGAGGTCAATAAAAGCGTTCTCGGTAATGATGGCGAGTTGCTCTTTGTTGTCAAAGACGTGAGAGAGCGCTTACGGCTTGAATCGATTAAACGAGACTTTGTGGCAATTTTGCAAACAAGCCTACGCGAGCCCCTAAAAAACGTGCGTGATCGTGTTGCTGCAGTTGCTCAAGGTGGTGCTAGTGAGCAAGAGGGCAAAGCTCAAAGAATTGTGCGCAATTCAGATCGGCTACTGCACCTAATCGATGAATTGGTCAAAGTCGAAACTCTCAAACCAGGCAATATCATTGGCGATCTCGACTCAATTGATTTGAAAGCAGTGCTGGCTGATGCTGCCAGCGCTCTGTCTGGCTATGCCGCCATTCAAGGAGTAAACATCGCCTTAAGCGGTCAGAGGCTGGTAATATTTGCCGATCAAGAGCGCTTATTACAAGTCGTGATCAATTTGCTCTCAAATGCTATCAAGTTTTCGGTGAGCGGCAGTACAGTCGAAGTACACCATCATGCCTTGTCTTCACCGAGTAATTGGGTTGAAGTTAGTATCATTGATAGTGGCAGGGGCATCCCTGCTGAGATGCACGGCACCATTTTTGATTCTTATGTACAAGCCAATGCAGCTGACAAGCAAAAAGGTACGGGCTTGGGTTTGGCCATCTGCAAAACTATCATAGAGGCTCATGGCGGGTTTATCGGCGTCGAAAGCTTGCCCCAAGGTAGTCGCTTCTGGTTCTGTCTTCCTCTCACTCGCCCAGACAATTCTGGGGGGCGGTCATGACTAGAAGAACCGCTCACCGTTCTTTAACGGCAAGTGTCCTAATACTGTTTTCTACTATTCTTGCTTTAGAGAGTAGTTACTTATTGGCTCTTATTATTTTGCTTGCTCCCGGTCAGAAAGAGTTGACCCAAGCCGAAAAGCTCTGTCAAGAAGTTTCGGCCATTGCCTCTTTTTCAGCTGACCTACAATTTGGCAGTAATGTTATTGCTGACCGCCTGCATTTTCGTGCATTACTGCTCAATTTTCAACGAATCTTTCAACGCGTACCGCAAGGTCTAAAGTCAATCAAGTTAGCGTTTAAAGATAGGCCTGAAGAGCGCGATGATTTGCAGCGTCTAGAATTAAGTGTTAATAGGGCCTTGGCACTTATCAATAAAGTCTTTGAGGTTGCTGATGTTGACAAAAGCCTGATGGGCTATGTGGCACAGCGCAATTACGGTATCGATTTGTATGCAGTTTCGAATGATATAAACAATCAGATAGAAAATCTCAATCAGAAATATCAAAACTTAGAGAGAAGTACTTTCAGTACTCTTGTCTCACAGTCAGAACAGTTGCTCTATTTAGTATTGATTGTAGGCTTTGCTACCAATGCTGTTGTGGCAATTTCTATTTATTGGTTTTTCTTTCGTGGATTCGCTTATAGGCTTAGCGTTATTGCCACAAGCATGCGCAATTTTGGTAGCGGTATGCCTCTGCCAGCGCCCATTGAAGGGAATGATGAAATCGCTCATCTTGATCAAGCTTTTCGTAGCTTTGTGCTAAAACTGGCTCAACGAAAGTCCAGAGAATCGCTCATTCTAGAAAATTCGGCTAGCTTTATTTGCTCACTAAACAGAAATGGAATCGTCTTGTCTGCTCCCGCTAAGGACAGCTCAAATTGGGGCTATGCAGCCGATGAGTTAGTGGGCAAGCGATTCGTCTCACTAGTTGTCGACGGCGCTGAGTTAAGCTATGCCGCTTTGCAAGATGCTTTCGAAAAGCCAACATATTTTGAGAATCAACTTATGGGTAAAGATGGCACCATTTTTGATTTGTCTTGGTCTGCCATGAAGGGTGCCGACGATACGGTAGTTTGCGTTGCTCAAGATTTGAGTGAGCGCAAGCGCATCCAGGCAATGGAGCGCGCTAATGAAGAGCGCTTCCGTCAAATCATTAACAGTTTGCCTCTAGCGGTATTGAGTTGTGACGGTCTTGGCAAAATTGAACTAGCTAACAATGCCGTGGCTAAGATCAGCGGCTTTGGAAGTACAGCGTTGTATGGCCGCAATATCTTGCCGTTGTTTTCTGATGTAAGCACTGTTGAGGCCTTACTAAATCAAGAAACTAATCAAAAATCAAATCGAGTATCTAACCATACGCTTCTCTGCAAAGATGGCACGACTGCGGCCGTTGAGCTTAATGTCGTAAAATACTTCGATGATACTGCTGAAAAATTTATTGTCTGCTTTTCTGATATTTCAACAACAATTGAAATAGAAAGAGCGAAGCGTGATTTCGTTTCTATGATTGCTCACGATTTGCGTTCACCATTGTTTGCCCTTCATGGCACCCTTACTATGCTGTCGACCGACGAAGCTGAGCATAATGGTGCCATCTTTGTCGAATCTGAACGCACAGTCTCAGGTTTAATTGCCCTGATCAACGATTTTCTCGCTCTCGGTAAATTAGAGGCTGGGCAAGAAGCTCTCGATATCGAAGTGGTAGATGTCGCTCACTTTTGGTCTTCACTTGAAGATTATTTAGATGATACTGTGGGCGGTTTAACCATTAAATTCGAGCCTATTGCAGACAGCTTGCCGGCGCTCAAAATTGATCGACCACATGTCTTTAGTGCTGTTGCTTATCTGATTACTTTGATAGATTATTTGAACCTTAAAAAAGGCACTGTTCACCTTTCTTGCAAAGTAGAAAACAAACACTTGCTGCTTGCTATCTATGCCGTCAGCTGCCGCTTGCCAGCGGTCATTAAGGCCAATTGCACAGAGGGATATTCGATGATTTCGCTAGATGCCCAAAGTGACTACAGCGCTTTGCGATTGGCACTTTGTCGCGCTGCTTTTGCCCAGCTTGGTGGCAGTCTTTCAGTGCAAGCCCACGGCGATAGCGATGCTATAGTCGTGGCGATACCTCTTTCTAGTTAAGCTAGGCTACCGATTGCATTTTCTACGACTGTTAATAGCTCGCCCGATTTGATTATCTCTTCAGCGCGAGCTAAGTCTAGGTGCAGCTCTCTGTCTTCTTCAAGGAATGGAATCAAACTGCGCACGAAGCGATAAGCCGCTTCCACTCCTCGGCCAGCTTTCATGCCATGTTCTGTGCCTGAGCCAGGTGTAAATTTGCCTGTTTCTTTTTTTGTGTCTTTGCTTACGTGACCGATGTCTGGCACCGAATCAATAATGCCGCAGCGCAAATCAAGGCCTTGGGCGGCGCACAGTAGCTCGATTGCTAGCACTCTGCGCAGATTGTGCATAATTTGTCTGGCCTTGCGGGCACTGATTGTTCCCATTGATACATGATCTTCTTGGTTGGCTGAGGTCGGAATTGAATCAACAGAAGCTGGGTGTGCAAGCACTTTATTTTCTGAAACAATTGCAGCAGCAGTATATTGAGCAATCATATAGCCAGAATTTAAGCCGCCGTTGCGGGTGAGAAAGGCTGGTAGCCCGTTGGAAAGAGCCGGGTTGACTAAACGCTCTGTGCGTCTTTCTGAGATGTTTGCCAGCTCAGCTAAAGCGATTGCAACATAATCTAGCACCAGGGCTAGTGGCTGCCCGTGAAAGTTGCCACCAGAAATAACTTGGTCAGGAAAGACTAGCGGGTTGTCTGTGGCAGAGTTGATTTCGATTGCTAGCACTTCGCGAGCATGCTTGAATGCTTGTCTTGAAGCGCCGTGCACCTGTGGCATGCAGCGCAGCGAGTAAGCATCTTGCACCATGGGGCAGTCTTTATGGCTTTCCATCAGTTCGCTCTCGGCCAAGAGCTTAATTAAATTACTGGCCGAAGCTTTCTGTCCTGGATGCGGCCTCACTTCATGCACTGGTGCTAAGAATGCTTTCTGCGAACCAAGTTGTGCTTCTAAGCTCATGGCGCCAATGATGTCGGCCATTTTTGCCAAGCGATCGGCTTCGCTTATGGTTAGGCAGCCAAGGGCACTCATCACTTGGGTGCCATTAGTGAGGGCTAGACCTTCTTTAGCCTTCAGGACAACGGGGCTAAGGCCGGCGGTAGCCAATGCTTCTCTTCCACTTAAAACTTTGCCTTTATATTCGGCTGTTCCCTCAGCGATAAGTACTAATGCCAGGTGCGAAAGTGGAGCTAAGTCGCCGCTGGCACCCACTGAGCCTTGCTGAGGAATTTGGGGGTGAATATCGTGATTGAGTAGCTCAACTAGCAGGCTCACGACTTCAGGCCGTATGCCTGAAAAGCCCTTAGCTAGTGCATTTGCACGCAATAGTGTGATTGCCCGCACTGTATTTGTGTCGAATAGGTCGCCCATGCCACAGGCGTGCGAAAAGAGAAAATTGCGTTGTAATTGCTCGGTTTGCTCAGGGGCAATGTAGATATCTTTAAATTTGCCGAAGCCGGTGGTAATTCCGTAAACAACATCGCCGCGCTGCAAGTAGCCATCAACTATTTCGCGCGATTTTTTCAACTGTTCGAGCGCTTGAGCGGAAAGCCCAACTTTTCTTCGCTTGAAAGCTATCGCTTCTACATCTTCGATTGTTAGATTGAAGCCGTCGAGCGAAAGCATAGTTTCGGCATTGGCTTTGCTGGTGGCAGAATTTGGAGGTTTGGGGCTGGCTGGCATGAGGTCTCTATGGCAGAAATATTGGTAGGTTACAGAATAGCGAAGAAACTTCAATAATCTCTATTCGCAGCAAAAAAATCTGACGCTCATGGCAGGCTTCTAAGGTTTTGTCTATTGAGCGCATTTCAAGAGGGCGGGAACTAAGAAGAGCGGGCTGTCGTCCTAATTTAGTTACTGCAGCTGTTTATGTATGACAAGAGAGGCTGCCGGCCTAGCAAGTGTTGAGAGTGGCGCTGGGTCTTGGAAAGCATGGTAAGATGACTCTACTTAGATAACTGAGACTTAAACAGGCGCGGAAACCAGAGCGATGAAAGTTACTAATATTGCCGCCCAAATCAAGAGAAACCAACTGAGCCAATCGCTTAGATTAGACCGGTTTAGGCTGAGCCGTGTTTTTGCCGGTTTTACTCTGGCAATTGCTCTTTCACTGCCGCTTGGCCTCAGTTTCGCAAATCCTTCCCTGGCTTCGGTGAGCGCAGATGTGCGCCTCGACCAATTAGAAGTAAAGTTCTTCAAACATACTTTTCCTAAAGACGAAGAGGCCGTTCGCCTTGAGCGCCTAGAAAAAATGATTTTCGGTGAAGCGCGTACAGGCGTAAGTGAAACTCGTTTGAAAAATTTGGCTGATACTGTGCCCAATCTTGGTGCGGCAACTGCTGAGGATGCCGCTGACAAAAGCGAATCTTCCAGCAGTGGAAAGCCCACTACGCGACCAGTAAACAACAGCGACAGTGATTTAGATCTTAGCGAAGAGCGCAGCAAGAGCAATAAACCTGGCGCGCAGGTGCTGAGCGGCGAGAGCAAGTATCCGGCTGTGACAGCCCTTGAACAGAGTATTTTTAAACGAGACTATGCCTCAGACCCGGTTGCTGCCCGTTTAAATCGACTAGAGACCAAAGTTTTCGGCCAGCCCTCCAAGTTTACTGACCTCAGCGAGAGGGTCGACGCTCTCAAAGACAAGACCAGAGTCGATGTGGCCAAGCAAGCTCCGCCTGGCACTGATTGGCTTGACGATGAAGATGACGATATCAACTTCCCGGCTCCTAAAAAGACAGCAAGCCAGCCGGTAGGTCGCAGTGATGGTGAGGATGGGCGCTCGGGCAGCGGTCGTGATTTGCGCAAAGATATGCAGGCCGCTTTCGGTAACCGTTCAGCCGCTGCCTCAGGCGGCTATGGCATGGGCGGCGGAGCTGCTAGCAACTCTAGCTCTAACAGCGCCTCTGGTGGTTATGGCATGGGCTCGATTGGCTCATCGCGCAGTGCGGGCCGAGCACTCGACAATGAAGAAGATGATGATTTGCCGCCGGTAGCTCCTCGTCGCACAGCTTCAAGTGGTTCTAGTGCAAGAGGCTCTTACGGCTCTAGTTCTGGAGCTAGTTCTGCTTCACGGGCGTCGGCTGGCAGCGCTCGCGGAGATCGATTTGCTGCTGACTCTGATTCTGATTCAGCGCCAGCAAGTGTGCCTGGTGGTGCTATTGGGCTCAGCAGCAAAGTGACTGCACTCGAAAACGCAGTGCTCGGTAAAACCTTCGCCTCTGACCCCTTAATTGATAGAGTGGGTCGCTTAGAAGAAACAGTATTTCCTAATAAAAGTGATACAGCAGCTTCTTTGAGCTTGCCTGAGCGCGTTGCTAAATTGGTAGAGAAAGTGCCTATTGCTTCTGCTTCTACAAAAACAGCAAAGGCCAATCGTTCAAGACGTGATCCTGATTTTGACGATGACCTTGATATGGGCAGTGGCATGAATTCGCTCACCTCAATGGGGGGCGGCATGAC
>JBBRMD010000085.1:0-22860 GCA_038231015.1 Candidatus Obscuribacterales bacterium | reverse complement strand
TTTCGGAGACGCATTTAGAGTCTTCAATCATGCACTTGAATGTTTAATGCTGAAATGGATTCCCAAGAACCTCCAACTCTTCGCCGCTCATAGAGCCAATCAAGGTCTAATTTTCTCCTAAATTGGCAAAAGTCCCACTAGCTGCCAGTGTTGGCAGAAGAGTTAGCCGTATATCTGACGCTAAAGCTCTCAGCTCAATGCAGCTAGACAATGTCTGCACCACTCTGGCAACCGGTTCTAACGCTAACGTCGAAACCCTCAAAGCGGCTGGCTTAGACAGACCACTAATCATCGTTGAGCCTGCCAGCAACGCACGTGATCAGCGCATCTTAGATGAAGCACTGGCTACTAAAGTTGAGCAAATTGACAAGGCTGTTAAAGGCTTGCAAGATCGTCCTGTAATTATCGAGAACAAAGTTGAAGTGGGCGTTGCTGTAATTGATGTCGCTCCTCCTAAGCCTGTTCATAAGCCAACTCCACACAAATCACATGTGGCTAAGCCTAAAGAAGATGATTGCAAAGACGATCCAAAAGCTAAGAAGTAGGGTAGAGCCATGGAAACATATGATTCTCTTGGCACGGCCACCGCTGCTAAGGCTCCGGAACGGCTAGACCGACCAGCTAGAGAAGGTCTCATCGACAATCAAATAGATAGTCGAACCAGTCTGTCTTTAGAAGCAACAACAGCCTACAGCGAAAAAGTGCAAGAGCGGATTAATCCGCCAGCAAAAATGTATCGCAACAGTTGGGTACATGACCTGCTAGACCAAGGCGTCTATAAAGTTGAGAAAGGCGATACCCTGGCCCTTGTGGCCAGGCGAGCCTTGGGCGTATCGGGTCATGCCGACGCCGGAAGCCGCGAACTTGCCGCCGAGGTGAAGCGAATTGCCGCTCTCAACGATATTAAGCTAGATTCGAAAGGTCGGCCGGTGCATGCCATAAGTGCAGATACGGTGCTCGATATCGGGCGCAAGTCTGAGGCATTTTCCGTTGCAGGGAAGGTCGTTGAAACGGCTCTTTCAAACAGCTCATCTGCTGATGCGCGCCATAAGCCAGCCGCAAACAAAGACAACTGCGATCAAGATCGGCCGAGAGTTCAGCACACTCAAGGCATTCTCAAAGCAGGAATGTGTGACCGTATGGAAGTCTCTGATCACGCCTTTGTCACAGTGAGGCCAGGTGCGGATGTAATCGTTCGCAGTGGTGCACGAGCCTTTGTGTTTGGTGGCTCTGTTTCTGCTGAAGCCAACAGCCGGATATTTGCAGCCGGTGGTGAGATCACCGCTCGTCCCGGCGCCAGTGTAAAATTCATCGGCACAGACGCTAAAGTTATGCAATTAGCTGATATCGCGGATCGACCAGCAGCCGAATTGCCAAAACCAGCAGCTGATTCGTCTAAACCTCTAACTGATTCGGCTAAGCCTGTAACTGATTTCCTCTAAGTACTAGGTGTTAATTGCTTTGTACCGCGGCAGACCGAACGTTTAATCTGTTCGGCCTTGTCGCGCCCACAAATTGACCATAAACCTCTTGTAATCTAATTTCACGGCCGCCAGAGAGCCGCTTATTCTTTTTGATGGTAGGAGACCTTTACTATGAAGCCAGATGTCCCTCGTGAACACAGCGGTCCGGCAGACAATAATGCTGCCACTAGACTTTCGCACGAAGCTTTCGAAGGTCCTGGCCGTGGCATGAATAAAGGTCCAAATGGACAACCTCATTTTGCCCATCCTCAAATGGCCGAAGGTGTTAAACCACCGATGGATAGAGTTATGGGTGCTACCGGAATTGCCGGAGCAGCTCCAGCAGAAAGAGTGCTCACCCCTCGTATGCCCGCAGCTGCAGCAGAGCGGCCATTAGCTACTGTCAAAGCCCTTGAAGCGCCTAAGCCGACTACTCTTAACCCTGTCGAGCCGCACACCCCTATTAAGCCACCAGAAGTGATTGTTCCTCCGGTTGAGCCGCATCCTCCAGTGAAACCACCAGAAGTGGTTGTACCGCCAAAACCTCCAGTTAAGCCACCAGAAGTGATTGTTCCTCCGGTTGAGCCGCACCCTCCAGTGAAACCACCAGAAGTGGTTGTACCGCCAAAACCTCCAGTTAAGCCGCCAGAAGTAGTTGTGCCTCCGGTTGAGCCGCACCCTCCAGTGAAACCGCCGGAAGTGCCAGTACCCCCAGTGAAGCCACCAGAAGTGCCAGTGCCTCCGCGCGTGCCACCAACTGAGCCACATACACCGATCCCACCTCCCGATAGACCACCGGTCATTCGTGAAGCCGCTCGTTATTCCCCGCCAGCAGAACCCACTCGCCCAGCGCGTTTGCCTGAGCGCACCACCCCAGCTGAGCGCACTGTTAAAGAAACTCCAGCTGCCGCCAAGACTGAAAAAATAATTACTCCTGGTTTGCCACCAGTTGCGAAAATCAACGAAGGCGAGCACAAGAAAATTATTCCGGGAGTTGTTCGCAAACCTGAAGCTGAAAACCATGTTCACATCACTAAGAAAATAGTTGAGAAGCATGGCAACGACAAAGATAAACCACACGCTGTGCCTAAGCCGAAAGAGCACAAACCACAAGTTCATGTTGAAGCTCATCCTAAAGCTCATGTGAAGCCTCACGATGACAAGCCTAAGGCTGTGCCAGTAAGACCTGAGAACAAGACTCATACAACAATAGTCGGCGAAGGCAAAATCAAACAGTTACATAAAGAGATAGCGCCACTCGCGCCGGTCGCGTTGGTAGATATTCAGCCAATTGCAAAAGTAGAAGTGATACCACCGGTAGCTCCAGTAGAAATTGCTGTTGAGAAACTGCAAGCTCCTGCTGCTGAGATCACGACGTCTCCAGCCCAAAGCACCGGCAGCAATGTCTGGGGCGAGGCTACTGTCTCATACTCTCCTGGCACTAAGACCACTGTTGGTACAGCCACTATCGGTAAGTTCTTCGACCAGCAAAACTACGGCTATGTGCAAGGTACTGCTGACCTAACCCACGGCAAACTAGGAAACGTCTCTGCCATGTATGGTCACTCGATTCTTTCGCCTTACGATGAGTCGGGCAAAGTGAGACGGGGCAACGTTAACGTTGAAGCTGGAGTCGTGCTCAATACCGGCGCTGCTCTGGAAGGTTCGAAATTGCCTATCTTTGGCGGCACTGCTGCCCGGGTTGGCGTCAATGGCTACTATCAGCTAGATAAAGAAGGCAAGACAAACCTTTATGGATCTGCTGACTATGCTAGCAATCCGAAGCAAGCTGACGCTCAAGTCGGAATCTCGCACAAAATCAACGACGTAACTGTCACCGGTGGCTACCAGGTCTCTAAGGTGGCTGGCTACGAGACCGGTAAATACGCCACCACTTCAATCAACATGAAGTTGAGCGAGAACACCGATTTATATGTTGGAGCGGCTATTGCAACCAAATCTGACCGCAAAGACGACAAGTATTACGCCGGTTTGAGATTCAAATTCTAATTCTGCACCTGTGATAAAATTTGCCGCTGCAGCTAGCTTTGGCTAAGGTCGATTTTTGAGCAAGATTAGAGTTTCAATCGTAATTGTCAACTGGAAGACCCCCAAGTTGCTGGCTGGCGCTTTGCGGTCAATTTTGGCCGACAAAGACGCTGATAAGTTCGAAATTTGGGTTGTGGATAACAATTCGGGCGATGGCTCGGTTGAAATGCTGCGCCAAGATTTTCCCACGGTCATAACTGTGGCCAATACTGAGAATGTCGGCTTCGCCAAAGCATGTAACCAAGTAATTCCTGATTGCACAGGAGATTATGTAATTCTCCTGAATCCCGATACTGTGGCTGGAGCAGATGCGATTGGTCTTTTGATGGAATATATGGACGCTAATCAGAAATGCGGCGCTATTGGGCCGAAGATGCTTAATCCTGATGGCAGCTTGCAACTTTCTTGTCGTCGTTCATTCCCAGATGTGCGAGCGTCGTTTTTCAGACTTACTTATTTGAGCAAACTCTTTCCCAAACACCCTGAGTTTGCCCGCTATAACCTCACTTGGGCTGACCCAGATCAAGAAATCGAAGTTGATGCGCTATCGGGCGCTTGCATGATGCTGCGTAAATCAGTAATCGACAAGATTGGTTTGATGGACGAAGACATCTTTATGTTCGGTGAAGATATCGACTGGTGCTGGCGCGTAAAGCAGGATGGCTGGACAGTCAATTACTATCCCAAATCTGTTGTCTATCATTATCATGGTGCCTCAAGTCGTTTTCGTCGCATTGGTGCCACCATCAATTTGCATAAAGGCATGGAAGTCTTTTATCGCAAGCACATGGCTAAGCAGTACTGGCCGATCTTTAACGCTATGGTCTATGCCGCTATTTGGTGCCGCGCTGGAATATTCATAGTGCTTTCTTGGCTGCAGCAATTTGTGCCAGAGAAAAAAGACGCTGGTGTATTCGGTAAGAGTGTCGAGGAAGACACAGCCAGTGCGGCTGCTAGCAAGTCTTAATTGTGATGAGACGCCACTGCTCTCTTTTTTTATTGCTTTGTTTTTCGTTATTACCAGTGTGCTTTGTAGTGAATTGTAGTTGTGCCGCTCCGGCGCAATCTGCTCCGATTATCGAACCTCGTGTTGGCTACTCTCTCTCTCTTGACTCTCTTGTTTTCACTGCTGATGGTAAGCGCATAGTTGTTGTATGTTCTGACTCAATTCGATTGCTAGAGAAACATCCAGAGCTGAGGCTGATTGTGCTGAATGATCAGTACAAAGATAGTGACTATCAACCAGAATCTCACTCCTATTACAGCCGTAGAGGGAGAAAATTTGATCCAGCCGAAAGGCGGCTGGCAGTCAGTTCTGACGGAAAAATAATTGCTTATAGAAATAGTGCTGCATACATAACTGTAGCGTCTCTTGAGAGTGACAAAGTACTAGGATTTCTTGAGACATTTCCTGACGTTCGGTCTATCAAGATTAGTCCTGACGTGCAATCTATAGCTGTTTGGTCGGCTGGGACTGCCTGGTCACATGAGGGCGTAATTGAACTGTATTCTTTTAAAGACAAGCTTCTGCTCAGGTTGAGAATTAGCGATCTACGTGCTTCGATGGCTTTTAATGCTGACGGCAGTCAACTTGCTATTGGTCTTCTCGAGAATGCGATATATGACACCGCTTCTGGTAAAAAGATGAAGTGTAATGTTTGTCCTGAAGTTGCGGTCGGCACTATCGCATACAGCCCGGATGGCAAGTTAATGGCGTTTAGTTCGGCTGAAGGTGTCGTTGGTGTTCTCGACGCTACTTCTTACACTGAAGTACATCGATTTAAGCGCAAGTTTCAGTCAGACGCTTCTTTGGCCTTTAGTCCAGATAGTAAGCTGCTTGCCATTGGTGAAAAGGCTGCAGGCTTGAGCATCTGGCCTGTTGGCTCCAGGCAAGAACCTCATATTGTACGCGGCGCCGCTATAAAATCATCTCCAGTGTATAGCCTTGCTTTTACGCCAGACGGCAAATTTCTTGCCACCGGTGATAATGCTAATACCGTGCGATTTTGGCACTTGTCCAAAAGTAAGGTTGTCGCCAAACTCTTCATTTTAGAAGGGAAGCAGTGGGCACTGGTAGATAATGCCGGCCATTTTGACTGCTCGGCATCTGGTCGCATGGCGCTTTATACAAAATTGAAAAATCGCTATGTTGTTTTGGGCGAAACGCGCGAGAATTTTTATCGCCCTGGCCTGATGAAAAAGCTCTTCGGCATTGATATTTGAACTGATATTCAAACATTCTTTCAAGCCGTTACTGCGTCTAAATTTTGCGTCGTATCTACGTCTATTATACTTGCGGGAAAATCGGTAACGATTACATCTGATGATTTTAGAATGATTGCTTTTGGGCCTTTGTCACCCTAGCCGCTGGGACTTGTTTAGTCTATTGAAAATTTGATACAGGCTGTCAACTAAACTTCAATCTTCGTTCCGAGCAATTCCAAAAACTTCTTGATCCACTCAAGATGGCCGAGCCATGAGGCTGCGCTGACGAGGTTGCCATCAACATGGGCGTTGGTGAAGTCTTATCTGATAGGGCACCATGGCCTCGTAGTCTTCTACAAAGTCGCCAGCTAGCTGAAGGATTTTCGCCATGTAATGCCCTTGTCTGCATTTAAGCCGGTTGACTGACTAACTTGTCAATTGTTGCAATTGTTAAGCCCGTCTAAATCTTTGCGGGTTGTAAAGCGGCAATCTCTATGATGGGTTCATCACTTCAAAAAGGACTTCCCCCCATGGACTCGAACACCGTTATTTTGTTACTTACTGCCGCTGGCTTAGTATATGGATTGGTTCGGATGTTTACTTCCATGAATGATAGTGGCTATGGTTCTGACTTAACTCGAATGGAGCAAAGTGAGAACAACTTCGACTTCAAGGCTGTTCAATATTTGTTGGTTGCGGTTGCTATCGGTGGCGCCATCTGGCTTTTATCTGGCAACTTCGCCACCCCCATCGGTAAACTGCCTGCTTTAACTAGTACTCCCACAACCAGAGCCCTTGGAGCTGCTACTAATTTGATTCCGAGCACCTCTTCGCTGCCCATGTGGGCTATCCGCAAGAGCCCGCTGCGCCTCATCACTCCTAGCCGCTAGGACTTATTTAGTTTATTGAAAATTTGATATAGGCTCTGATTTAAACTTCGATCTTGGTTCCGAGCACATCCAGAAATCTCTTGATCCACTCTGGGTGTCCGGGCCAGGCCGCTGAGCTGACGAGGTTGCCGTCAACATGAGCGTTGCTAAAATCTTTGTTTTGTTCAATAAACTTGCCACCGCATGCAGTGATCTCTGGGGCAACAGTTGGATATGCCATGCATGACCGACCTTTGAGAACATCAGCCGCTACCAAGATTTGGGCGCCATGGCAGACAACGGCTACTGGTTTGTTCGCATCAAAGAAATGTTTGACGCAAGCGAGCACACGCTTATTTAGTCTGAGATATTCTGGCGCTCGTCCGCCTGAAATGACTAAACCATCATATGCGCTAGCTTCGATTTTATCGAACTCAGCGGTGATGGCAAAGTTGTGGCCTGGTTTCTCTGTGTAAGTCTGATCGCCTTCGAAGTCGTGAATGGCTGTTTTGACCTTCTCACAGGCTTTCTTTCCTGGGCAAACTGTGTCGACAGTATGGCCAACCATCAACAGCATTTGGTAGGGAACCATGGCCTCATAATCTTCTACAAAATCACCGACCAGTTGAAGAATTTTCGCCATAAGATGCTCCGCTGCAAGGGGTTCGAGATTTGTTCTTTGGAAGCGAGTATATCAGTGCTCCAACTGGCTTTGCTGCAATTGTTAATAGCGAATGAAGAGGTGATGCTGATATCAAGCGGTGATGTAATATCGTCCTATCGCCAGGAGGGTGATAACAAATGGACAATGGCTCAATAATATTACTTGGTGGTGTAGCGCTTATCTTGGGCATGGCCCAAGTCTGTTTCTATCTCGGCCATACTGAGGAGCACAAACGCACTTTGCGCCTGCAGGTTCTCTGCGGTTTGCCGATATTAGCGCTCTGCTCGTGGGTGTATTGCGTTAGCGATTGGTCTAACCTCGGTGCGCTCTATATTTTTGGGTGCTACTGCTGTCTTTGTATAACCTACAACGGAGTTTATAACTTACTCAATAGAAGCGGCGTATCAACAGATTTTGGTGAGTTTTTTCTGTTCGGTTGGTTCAAAACTGATAACTTTTGCAGTGAGATTTTCTTGGGCGCTTTTGGTTGCTATTTCTGCTTTCAAGGTTTCATTTCAAGTGGTGTCAATATTAGCTCAATATACAAACCTTCTCCGGCTGAGGCGATCAAACCGGCTGCTCATCATGCTCATGTGCCCACCAAGATAGCTTCTGTCTTACATAAAAGTTCGCCGACACAGGCCCATGTAAACACACACGTTAAAGTACATACTGCTGCTGTGCACCACTAGTAGTGACGTAGAAAAAGGGAGAGTGTATGTACGACGATCTTAAACAGATGGCCGAATCGGCACTTCTCCGTGGTCTCTACGATGAGGCAGAAAGGCTTTACCGCCGCGAATTGCAGAAACATGGCGATAATTCAGATGACCCCATCGTGGCTGACTGCTTGCGGGGAATGGCCATGGCTCACCTGGGCCAAGGGCGATTTGTAGATGCTGAGAAGGCGGCTAACCGTGCTCTTGCAATTGATGAAGACTATTGGGGCGGTGGCTGCCTGCAGGTAGGGGAAGCTTACTTCTTAATGGGAGAAGCCAGTCGCCTTCAAGGATTTCTCGGTCGCTCTGAATTTTTCTACCTAGAGGCACTGCCACATCGCATTGCCCACTTGGGGCCTACTCATGTTGATGTCGCCCAAGTGCAAGCTCGTCTAGCTTTATTGGGTCTCATCCACGGTCTCTATCCCGATCTCAGAGAAATGATTCTGGGTTGCTACAAGGTCTATGAAGCCACTCCCTCGACTTCTGAGTTTATCGAATTTCTTGGATTGCCTGCCATGCTGCGTTTTTTCAGCGAACAGAACCGACGAGTAGAAGCCGAATCACTCTACAAAAATTCTATGGAAGCTTTAGAGGCTGCGCTTGGCCGTTCTCACCGCGAGTTAGGCAATCTTCAACGCAGTTGGGCTTTCTATGCTGGCTCATCAACAATGTCACTACCAACTCTCAATTCATGGCAGAAGCGAGTAACCAGCAGCGTCGCTGTTGATGAGAATTTGGAGAAACGAGCGGAACAACATATCGTAAATCTCGAATACGACAAAGCCGAGAATGTCTATCTGCTGCAATTGCGTTTAGGCCGTGAACGCTTTGGCGAATTTGCCCCTGAAGTGCGCCGCATTCTCGCTAACTACGCCACGCTGTTGCGCCGCTGGGAGCGAACCCAAGATGCAGTTAGAATCGAGAAGATGGTGCAACAGAATTTTTAAGGCTAATTGGTCAACCTGGCAAATTTGCGTCGACCGACTTGCAAGACTTTCTCTTCGCCTTTAGCTAGAGTAACTTGGAAATTCGAGTCTTTGATCGTCTCTCCATCAAGCTTGATGCCGCTTTCTTGGCATAATCTTTTAGCTTCACTGGTGGTTGCCACAAGTTTGCTTTCAACTAAAATGCGGAAGATAGCTTGGGTTTCGCTCACTGTATGCAGTGGCATATCTTGCGGTACTTGGCCTTCGCTATGCACATTGTTCCAGTCGGTAAGGGCTTGGTTGCCAACTTCAGCACCATGATATTGAGTGACAATTTGGTAAGCCAATTTCAGTTTAGCGTCTTTAGGGTTGCCACCGTCTTTCAGGTGGGCAGCCTCGATGGCGTCGATTTCAGCACCAGTGAGTGTGGTGGTTAGTTCAAAATACTTGAGAATTTGATCGTCATTAATGCGCATGCATTTGCCGAACATGTCTTTGGCTGGCTCTTTCAGACCGATGTAGTTGCCGTAAGACTTAGACATTTTCTGGACGCCGTCTGTTCCTTCCAAGAGAGGAAGGAGCATCGCCATTTGCGGCTCAATGCCGTAGTGCGGCTGTAGTTCGCGGCCTTGCAAAATGTTGAAGCGCTGGTCTGTGCCGCCCAATTCTATGTCGGCTTTAATTTCAACCGAGTCATAGGCCTGCAATAGCGGGTAGAACATTTCATGCAATGACACAGGCTGCTGCTTTTCTAGGCGATCCCCAAAAGATTCTTTGGCAATTAGCTGATTGACGGTAACTGTGCTTGCTAGTTTTATTACTTCTTTCATGGTCAAAGGTGATAACCAGTCTTGGTTTCGCACAATTTCAGTTTTTGAAATGTCGAGAATTAAGGCAATCTGGTCGATGTAAGTCTGGGCGTTTGCAGTTACGTCTGCTTCGGTGAGTTGCGGGCGAGTAGAGTTGCGGCCAGTGGGGTCACCGATCATGGCGGTAAAGCCGCCGATGATGAGAACAATCTGGTGGCCATATTCTTGGAATCTTCTTAATTTTCTTACAACAACGGCATGACCAAGGTGTAAATCGGTCGAAGTTGGGTCTACACCGAGCTTAACTCGAAGCTTCTTGCCAGCTTTGTAGGCTTTGTCTAGCTTGCGAGCCAGGCCCAAAACACCTTCAGGAAGAGCCTCAGCGCCTCGGCAAAGCTCAACGGCCTCGGCTATTACTGCTTCTGAAATGCCTTCCTTTTTTGCCGTTTCGGTCATGTTGGCAAGGTTTTTGGCCGCTGTGCTGATTGTTTCCATATTCGCCCTTCTTCTATAAATGCTAAAAATCTTAGCATGCGGCCTTTTCTTCTTGAGGGATGAAAACAGAGGAAGTAATATTCAAAGGCTTAAAGCTGTGAAGCTTGAGAAGGTGGTCGTAAATGACGCCGTTTTAGCGTCTGAAGGGGATTGTTAGCGATGGTTAGCCAGTATTGTCCACAAGATATCGATGAAAAGTGGCAGCAGCAGTGGGAAAAACTCGGCATCTACAAGGCTATCGATAATGCGACTGGTGATGATGTCAGGCCCAAATTCTATTCACTCGTCATGTTTCCTTATCCGTCGGGCGACCTTCACATGGGTCACATGCGTGTTTACACAATTTCAGATGTGATTAGCCGTCAGCGTCGCATGCAAGGTTTTAACGTGCTCAATCCTATGGGCTGGGACGCTTTTGGCCTTCCTGCTGAAAACGCTGCTATGAAGCACAAGATGCATCCTGAAAAGTGGACCAAACAAAATATTCGCTACATGCGCGATGAACAGTTAAAGAAGCTGGGAACTAGTTACGACTGGGATCGCGAAGTAACAACTTGCGACAGCAATTATTACCACTGGACTCAGTGGATCTTCTTGAAGATGTATGAGGCTGGGCTGGCTGTGCGTAAGTCAGCACCTGTTAATTGGTGCCCAGAATGCTGCACTGTGCTTGCCAACGAACAGGTAGAGAATGGCGCTTGCTGGCGCCATCCGGAGACTCCTGTTGAACAAAAACAGATGCATCAGTGGTTTCTTAAAATCACTAATTACGCTGAAGAATTGCTCGCTGACCTCGATACACTGAAGGGTTGGCCCGAGCGCGTGCGTGTTATGCAGCAAAACTGGATAGGCAAATCGCAAGGGGCCGAGCTTTACTTCAAAGTCAAAGAAAAGCCAGAGCTACAGGTTGAGGTCTTTACCACTCGTCCTGATACTACTTTTGGTGTCAGCTATCTGGTGCTTGCGCCTGAAAATCCGTTAGTCGCTCAGCTGACTACGCCTGAGAACAAGGCCAAAGTTGAGGAGTACGTCGAGCTATCTAAGAAGAAGACAGAACTCGATCGTATGACTACCGAGAAAACAAAAACCGGAGTGCCTACCGGTTCGCATGTGATCAATCCGTTTAACGGCGAAGCTGTACCGGTACTGGTTTCTGATTATGTCTTGATGAGCTATGGTACTGGAGCTGTCATGGGTGTTCCTGCTCATGACGAACGCGACTTTGCTTTCGCCAAAGTGTTCAATCTTCCTGTTACTGAAGTAATTTCAGCTGATGGCAAGGCCACTGACGGTGGTATGAAGGCTGCATTTCTAGAGCAGGGCATTATGCTGAACTCTGGTGAGTTCAATGGCCTGGGTAGTGCCGATGCTAAGCAAAAAATGATTGCTTGGGCCGAGAATAAACAAGCCGGAAAAGAGCGCACACAGTTTCGTCTAAGAGATTGGCTAATTAGCCGTCAGCGTTATTGGGGTTGCCCAATTCCTCTAATTCATTGCGAAAAGTGCGGTATCAGCCCTATACCAGAGTCATCACTGCCAGTTATTCTGCCGGTTGAAGGAGTTGAGTTCACTGGTGAAGGTGGTTCGCCTCTTAAGAGAATGACTGATTGGTTGACAGTTGATTGCCCCAAATGTGGTGGCACGGCCCAACGTGAGACCGATACCATGGATACCTTCATTGACTCCTCCTGGTATTTCTTGCGCTATGTTGACGCTAAAAATCCAGAAGCTGCTTTCTCACAAGAGAAAGTCAATTATTGGATGCCGGTTGACCAGTATGTTGGCGGCGTCGAGCATGCCATCTTGCACTTGCTCTACTCGCGTTTCTTCACTCGTGCCTTGCGCGATATGGGCTTGGTGAAGTGTGCTGAGCCATTCACTAACCTGCTTTCGCAAGGTATGGTGACCATGCATTCGCCGCTTTCTGGCCGCATCGAGAAAATGTCTAAGTCACGCGGAAACGTAGTCGGCACTCTCGATTTCTTCAAGAAATATGGTGCTGATGCGGCTCGCTTGTTCACACTTTTTGCCTCGCCTCCCGAGCAAGAGCTTGAGTGGAACGAAGATGGAGCTGTTGGTCAGTACCGCTTCTTGGGTCGCATCTGGCGCTTGGTTGACGAGTTGCGCGAAAAGGGCTGTATTGAAAGTTCTAAGTCGAAGAATGGTGGTGGCAACGCCGCTGGTCAGAAGTTTGACGTTGCTGCTCTCAATGCCACTGATAAGGCGCTTCTTAAGCAAGTGCACAAGGCTGTTAAAGCGGTCACTAATGATCTTGGTACAGAAGATTATGGCTTCAACACTGCCATTGCCCGCTGTATGGAACTCGTTAACGCACTCTACAAGTACGTGCAAGAGGTCAATCCAGAAGGGCCCTCTGCTCTCCTCAGCTATGCCATTGCCAATTTGCTTCTGATTATGGCTCCTATGGCTCCTCACATCTCTGAAGAGCTATGGCACCAATGCGGCTATGCCAAAGATGACAATGATTCTATTCACGTCACTAGTTGGCCGAAGTACGAAGAGGCGCTTACTTTTGATGACGAAATCGAATTAGTCTTGCAGGTCAACGGCAAAATTGTCAGCAAAATTGGCGTCACTCGCGGTATTGGCAAAGAAAAAGCTGAGGCAATCGCTTTTGCTGACGAGAAGATGAAAGCTAAGTTGGGTGAGTCTCCTGTACGCAAGGTGATTGTTGTGCCAGACAAATTGGTCAATATCGTTATCTAGTAGAGGCTGATAAATTTCCAGAGTAATGAAGCTTGCCAGCAAGTAGGCAATCGCTGAAAACAATGCAAAGAGGGTAGATTAGATTTTGACTATATATTCTTAGCTCTGTATATTTAGAGAGAGAACTTATAAGTACGCAGTTAGGCAGATAACTTAGTACCAGAGAATCAGGAAGCACTCACAGCACTCTTCAGAAAGCAAAGGGTTTATGTCTAATTCACCTACGATCACGCCAAAGATCAAGTTTGATACTCAACAAGTCATTCCTATTGCCAGCTTGATGATGGTTTTTATGTTTGGCGTTGTTTATGTGATGGCGGCTTCTCATGGACCAAACCTTGAGAAATGGATGACCAACACCTGCCTGATGGGCGCTCCCGCTAGTAAGGCAGTTGCTACGGCGATGTCGTATTTGAAGTTGGGCTTGAGCGGTAATGGCGCTGCTTTCGTTCCTGTGCAGCAAGCTTTCATAGACTTTGCTACTTTCTGCTACTCTTCTACTTTTGCTTCACTAGATGTGCAGCAAGTAGCGGTCAATTGCTTCTTTATGTGGGCTTTCGGCGCCAGTTTAGAGCAGCGTATCGGTGCTAGCAGATTCTTTATGGTCTGTCTGCTCGGCTCTAGTTTGCCTTGGGTATTGGCATATTACGAAGCAGTTGCCCGAGACCCAATTCACTGCTACTACGGACCTTTCTTCTTGTTCTGTGTTCTTGTCGGAGCCAGTTTTGTATTTCCTCCAGAAAAGAAAATCAATGCAGAATGGTTCAGAAGCAGTCGTGGCAACATTTTTGCTAAGCAGACTGAAGACGATATCACTACTAGATATCAGTTCAAGCCAATGCTATTTCTCGTTTTGTTCATTCTCTATGAAGCCGGAATGTACTTCTGGGTCGGCAAGAGCTATCCAATTCTAAAAAATGCACTGATTCTTTCTGGCATTGGTTCTATCTTTATTGGTTATGTTGCTGTTTCTATGATTGTCTGGTCTGCTACGGGCAGTCTGAAAGACGGCCCTATGCGCTTGATGTGCGTGAAGATGTATAACGACATTCTTCGCCTTGATGTCGGTCACGAAACTGCCGTTAAGGGTACTGCCCATGCTCTAGGTCTGCCGCCTGAGCGGGTCAAAGAGTGGGTGGCCAAACAGAAAGGTAAGATGCAGGTTTCTTAGCGCTGCCTAACCTAAACTGGGCGTAAGTTTTCTACCTCATGACTAGTGCTAATATCTCTTGTTGAGAAATTGTGCTCGATTTAGCACGAGGGTAGTCATTGAGTTCCTTAGAGCCGAAAATCCCCAATCCTTCTGATTCACCTAGGGCTGCAGGCCCAGATGCTTCTCCGCCTCTTGATGCGGCCAGCTATGGTCCCAGTTTCCCTTGGATGCGGCTTACTCAGGTTGTTCTCGATTCTCTTCTTGTTTCATTGTCTTTGGCTGGCGCCTATTTAATTCGCTTTGACGGTCGTATCGACCCAGTCTATGCGGCTCAATTGATCAAAGTAATTCCTGTCTTTGTGGCCATGAGAATTTTGGCCAACTGGTCTTACGGTGTGTATGGTCGCCTATGGCGCTATACCGGTTTGACTGAAGTGATGGAGCTGGCCGTATCTGTTCTTACAGTTAGTGCATTTGTTTTGGCTCTGCGAGCCATTGGTGTTGACCTGTTGCGGGTAGAGGGGCATTTGCTCTCATATGGCATTCTTGTTATAGATACTGGTTTATGCTTCTTCTTAATGACTGCTACGCGCGTTTTGCGTCGATTGCAGACTGAGCATTTTCAGCGTAAGCACTGGCGTCAGCCAGTGAGACGACGGGCCCTTGTAGTTGGGGCCGGAGATGCCGGTATGATGGTTCTCAAAGAATTGAATCAGCGCTCTGACTTGGGTGTTGATGTAATTGGTTTGATCGACGACGACCCCACTAAGCTGCGCAAGCGCATCGGGAATATCACCGTATTTGGTACCACATCAGAATTGCCACGTTTGATCGAAAATCTCTTCATCGATCAAGTAATTATTGCCATGCCTTCGGCTCCGGCTTCTGAAATTCGCAAGATTGTTGAAGTCTGCCGCAGCGCAGAAGTTGAAACTAGAATTTTGCCAGGCTTGTTTGAGCTCATTAACGGTCATGTCAGCATAAATCAGCTGCGCGAAGTTTCATTAGAAGATTTACTTGGCCGTGACCCCGTCAAGCTTGATAGCGCTTCAATTGCTAGTTATATCGAAGGTAGAACAGTACTTGTAACTGGTGCTGGTGGTTCGATTGGTAGTGAGCTGTGTCGCCAGATTATGCGCTTCCAGCCCCGTCGCCTCGTTATTTTAGGTAAGGGTGAGAACTCTATTTTCTACATTCAGCAAGAATTGTCTCGCTTGCCTGAGCCGGTTGAAATCGTACCAATCATTGCCGATGTACGTGACCGCAAGCGTCTCGAACAGGTCTTTCTCAATCACAAGCCTAATGTTGTGTTTCACGCGGCCGCTCACAAACATGTTCCTCTTATGGAGCTTAATGTCTTTGAAGCGATTGCCAACAATATCTTTGGCACCAAAGTAGTAGCAGAGCTATCTGATGCTCACAAAGTCGATAAGTTTGTTTTAGTTTCAAGCGACAAGGCCGTCAATCCAACTTCGGTCATGGGTGCGACCAAGCGCTTGGCCGAGTTGATTATTCAAGATTTGGCTCAACGCTCAGCTACTAAATATGTGGCAGTGAGATTCGGCAATGTTTTGGCTAGTCGCGGTTCGGTAATTCCTTTGTGGCGCGATCAAATAGCTGCCGGTGGGCCTGTCACAGTAACTCACCCAGAAGCGACACGCTACTTCATGCTTATTCCTGAGGCTGTGCAATTGATCTTGCAAGCTGGTGCTTATGGCTCAGGTGGTGAAATATTTGTTCTCGATATGGGTAAACCAGTCAAGATTTTCGACCTTGCTAATGACTTAATTCGCTTCTCTGGTCTTCGTCCTGGCCACGATATTAAAATTGAGTTCGTCGGTTTACGCCCGGGTGAGAAGCTCTATGAAGAACTCCTTTCTGCTGAAGAAGGGCTTGGGAAGACTGTCAATGAGAAGATTTTTGTGGGTCGCCCACAGCCTTTGGCTTTCGATCAGTTGCAGGGCACACTGGGCCGCTTGAGCGACTATGTCGATAATGTCGATGAGACTGCCATTCGCAACGAGCTAGACCGCATAGCCAGTGGCACAACTAGTTCTGTTGACCTACCTGCCATAACTGCAAAGAAGTAATAGCTAAATAGATGGACGCTAAAGATTCGCTAGTTTTGCCGGCAGAGTTGACTGAAAAAGAAAATAGACTGCTCGAGAAATTGCGGCAATTAGAAAGCGTTATCGTTGCCTATTCAGGCGGAGTAGATAGCTCAGTGTTGGCACACTATGCCAAGCTGGCCTTAGGTAGTCGGGCACACATTGTAATTGCACTTTCACCAAGTTTGGCTAAAGCTGAACTTGAGGCCGCCCGTGGGCAAGCGAAGCAAGCAAATTTCGACTTGATTGAAATTAATACAGATGAAGTAGATTCTGAAGACTACCGTGCCAATGACAGCATGCGCTGTTTCTTTTGCAAGAGCACCTTGTTTGAATATTTAGTGGACATGCAAAAGGAGCTCAATGTCTCTGCCATCACCTATGGTGCTAATGTTGACGACCTCAGTGACTATCGACCAGGGCATCAAGCGGCTAAGCAATTTGGAGTTTTGGCACCTTTGATAGATGCCGCCTTAACTAAAGACGACATCAGGCAGCTGGCTCTCCATCAAGGTCTGCCTTCATGGGATCGACCACAAGCGGCCTGTTTATCTTCGCGTTTTGTTGAGAATACCTATATAACTCCGACACGTCTTTCTCTTGTCGATAAACTAGAGCAGGTTGTTCGTCAATTTGATTTCCGCCAAGTGCGGGTGCGTTATCTCTCTATTGATGAGAGCGAGAGCGCCAAGGCATCGGTTGAAGTTGGCTCTGATGAGCTATCGCGTTTTACTGATGAACCAGAATTGGCAGATCGTTTAATTGCTGCTCTTTGTGCTGCAAGTGAAAGTGCTGGTGCTAGCATTAAACAGTTTGAGATTGACCCCAGCGGTTACAGTCAGGGCAAAGCAAATAAAGAAACTCAGCTAGTAACGAAAGAAGCCTCACTAGTAAAGAAAGAAGCATCGCTAGCCAAAAAAGAAGGATAGTTTATGGACCGCAAATCAGTTGAAGACTTGCTACTCTCTGTATCTCAAGGTGGTACGTCTGTCAGCGATGCCTGCGAGAGGCTAGCGATTTTGCCATACCAAGATCTTGGCTTTGCTAAACCTGATTTACATCGTGGCTTGCGGCAGGGCTTTCCTGAGGTGATTTTTTGCCCAGGTAAAACAGCTCAACAAATTGTTGATATCGCTCGTAAGCTGCGCGCTTCAAATTCGATTGTCATTGCCACCAGAGCAGAAGAAGCACAGGCTCAAGAGGTTGTGAGGCTCTACAACCGAGCTGCTGTGGCTGCCGCTTCGGCTGCCTCGGCTGTCGCTGCTGCAGCTGCTGCCAACGCTGCAAACGCTGCAAACGCTACTGCTACTGCTTCTGGCGAAACTCCAAGCTTAAGTGTGATGTCTAGTATCAGTAATGGTACTAGCCCTGTTACTGCCTCTATTGCCACTTCTAGTTCTGGTTCTAATTCTGGCTCTAGTTCTAGTTCTAGTTCTAGTTCTAGTTCTAGTTCTAGTTCTAGTTCTAGTTCCAGTTCTAGTTCCAGCTCTACGCCGGTACTAGAAAAACCAGTGGAAATTCCCCTGAATGATTGTGAATATTTGGCCCAGCCAAAAGCTCTTGTCTTTGGACAGCTACCAGTGCCAAAGAAAGACGCAGCCTCAGTTTCTATCGTCACTGCCGGTACGGCCGATATTGCTGTTGCCGAAGAAGTGGCACTATTTATTGTGGCAGCAGGATACCCCGTTAGCTGCGTCTACGATGTTGGTGTTGCGGGTGTTCATCGCCTATTTGATAGCCTCGCTCTTTTGCGCAAGGCTCAAGTAACTATCGTTGTGGCCGGAATGGACGGCGCTTTAGCTAGCTTTGTTGGTGGCCTTTTAGAGAAGCCGGTCATCGCTGTGCCTACTTCAATTGGCTATGGCGCTAGTTTTGAGGGCGTGGCTGCATTATTGAGCATGCTCAATAGCTGCGCTGCCGGTCTTACCGTAGTTAATATCGACAATGGCTTTGGTGCTGCCATGGCTGCTTTGCGCATTCTGGCAGCGACTAGCACCAAGAACTAGCGCTTCTAGAATTTCTCGCCTGGTTTCGCTTGGTTCGGAGCAACCTTGCTCTCGCTTTGACCAGTATTTAAATCAGGATAGTGGCCAATTTTGACTGACATTTCTTTGCTGCTATTGCCGCGCAGAATAGTGAAAGCAACCGACTCGTTGACTTTGCGTGAGCGTACAACTTCTTGTACATCTTTCGGCGTATAAATAACTTTGCTGCCGTCCAGCTTCTGGATGATGTCGCCTGGCTCGATTCCTGCTTGCTGCGCGGGAGAGCCTTCGTATACTTTGCTGATGAAAACGCCCTTTGTTGTGAGCGGTAGTCCTAGGCTCTTTGCGTGAGTTTCGTTCAATTCGCTCATGCCAATACCGAGCCACGGCCGGCTAATTGAGCGGTGATTGATTAAGTCATCCGAGACGCTTCTAGCTAAGTCTATAGGAGTAGAAAAACCAATGTTCTGGGCGTCGGCCTGCATGGCGGTGTTAACACCGATAGCTTCTCCGCGTAAATTGAGCAGCGGCCCGCCTGAATTGCCTGGGTTGATTGCGGCATCTGTTTGAATGAAGTTGGCATTGCCAGTGTTAGGGTTGGCGATAGTGCGCCCAACAGCCGAAATGATTCCGAGTGTAACTGTGTGGTCAAATCCTAGCGGTGAGCCAATGGCAATGGCAAATTCGCCTGGGCGAAGCTTCGCTGAGTTGCCTAGCTTTAGAGCTGGCAGTTCTGATGCGTTGATTTTGAGAACTGCCAGATCTGAGAAACTGTCGACACCAACCACTTCAGCTTCAAACGAACGTTTGTCGGTCAGGCTGACGCGAATATCGGTCGCGCCTTTCACTAAGTGGGCATTGGTCAAAATGTAGCCATCAGAGCGAATGACAAAGCCCGAGCCAGTAGCGCTAGCGCGTTTGGCTTTGGGGGCATATTTGGGTACAGGATTTGTGGGTGATACTTCGCGACCATTGTAGAAGAAGCGAAAATTGCCGCTGCCGAAATTGGGAAGATCGAACAAATCAAGGTTGGGCATGCCGTTGGCACTGGCTTCATCCTTGCGGTGAATCTCAATATTCACCACAGATGGTGCTGCTTCTTCGGCGATGTCGGCCACTGTATCGGCTGTAAATACACCACTCTTTGCTAAGGCTTGGGCATCGCCTGAGGCGACAAGTCTATTGGGCGGAGTGGCTGCAGCTAACAGCCTGTGTTCGTTAGAATGAGAAAGGCTCAGTTCTGAAGCTGTCTGAGCTGGATATTGCACGCGTTTGAAGTCGTTGCTGCTTGAGCAACAACCAATCTCGCTCATAGCCCAACAAAAGCTAGAGGCTGTCACAAGAATGCCTGATAGGGCAATAAATAAACTCTTGTTAGAGCACGTTAGCTTTTTGTTTGGTGAGCCAATTGGCATTATTTGCGGCCCATCCCTAGTTGCTGTGCGGTTTGGTAGACCTTACCTTCAGTCAAAATGGATGGGGCAATGATCACTTCCACTTCTTTCATTTCGCTTAAGTTTGAGGCACCAAGGGTGGCCATGCTGGTTTTAATTGCGCCAGTAAGATTCTGAGTGCCGTCATCAGTGAGAGCTGGTCCGTGAAGAATGCGCTCTAGTGAAACAGTGGTGCCCACTTTGATGCGGGTGCCGCGAGGGAGCACAGGGCTCGGCGTAGCCATGCCCCAGTGGAAGCCATGACCAGGAGACTCAGTTGCGCGGGCGAATGGTGAGCCAATCATGACGGCATCGGCGCCACAAGCGAGAGCTTTGCAGATATCGCCGCCAGTGACCATGCCACCATCAGCGATCATCGCTGGAGCTTGTCCTTTGTGGTTCTCCATAAAGGTATGGCGGGCGGCTGCACAGTCGGCGATAGCAGTGGCCATTGGTACTCCAATGCCGAGCACAGAGCGAGAAGTGCAGGCCGCTCCTGGTCCGATGCCAACCAATATGCCAGCCACCCCTGTTTCTAGGAGTTCTAGGGCGGTCTTGTAGGTAACGCAATTACCGACAACCACTGGTGCTCCTAGCTTGCTGACAAATTTTGCCAAATTCAAACTAGGTGTACCAAGGGCTGAACGATGCTCAATTCCGGTCACTGTCGACTGTACAAAGATAATATCGCAACCGGCTGCTACAGCTATGGGGCCATATTTTTCGGCAAAGTTAGGAGTGATAGAGACTGCCGTGATGGCACCGCTCTTTTTGATGTCTTCGATGCGTTTCTGAATCAATTCATCTTTAATCGGTGCCTTGTACAGTTCTTGCATGACTTCGACAAAAGTGTCTTTGTCGCACTTGGCGATTTTTTCGTAAATTTCTTCAAGGTTTTCGTAGCGGGTTTGAATGCCTTGCAAGTTGAGCACACCTAGCGAACCGAGTTTGCCTAAAGTAGCCGCTACTTTGACGTCGACTACCGAATCCATGCCTGAAGCGATGATCGGAGTTTCGAATTTATGTGGGCCAAGTTGATAAGAAATATCGCAAAGCTCAGGATCAAGGGTGTAGTCGCCCGGTACAAGGGCAATTTCATCAAAGCCATAAGCACGCCTGCTGGCTTTGCCGAGGCCAATCATCATAGATGAATCTTGCTCTACCTTGGGTTTGGAAGAATTTCCAGAAATCATGACTCCACCTTTGTTTCAAGTATGTATATGAAAGGCTTCAATTTTATGAATAGCTTATATAAGAGGCCCATTTTAGCACTGCTGTGACTCTTGGCTTGAGCCTTGCTCATTAGTTAGACAGTTTGTTGCGAGGCAGTTAAAATATTGGTTTCTTCAGGTTGGTATTGATGTCTCAAATTTTAAAGTCGCTCAACGTTCTTGGCCTGAACAGTGGCACTTCTATGGACGGTATTGACGCTGGCGTTTTTGCCATCGGCCCAGACCGTAGCTCTACAGTTGAACCTAGCCCTGCGCTTTCTGGTAACGACCTTTATCTTCCAGCCTTGAAGATGGAGCTTTTGCACAGCGAGCTGATTGAGTTTGAGCCTTCATTTAAGCATCAGCTAGCTAGGTTGGTGGCCGAAGGGCAGACCGATTTGAAACAAATTTGTTTGCTTAATGCCAGCTTGGGTGAGATTTTTGCCCAGGCCAGTTTGCAGGTGATTCGCTCGGCTAGGCGCAAAGGTATTGAAATAGATTTGATTGGTTCTCATGGGCAAACAATTTGGCATGCCCCTGATGTCAGCCAATTTTGGGGCATGAGCACCGCTGGCACTCTGCAGCTGGGTGACCCTTCGGTGATCGCTGCTCGCACAGGTGTCACCACGATTGGTGACTTCCGCACCGCTGATGTGGCTCTGGGTGGTCAGGGTGCACCGCTTACTTCTTTTGCCGACCAAGTTATTTTTGGTAAGAGTCGCACTGCTTTGGGCGTTCTCAACCTTGGTGGTATCGCTAATATTACTGTTATAGATAGTCATGGCCACGCTGTCATGGCTTTCGATACTGGGCCCGCTAACGTTCTTATAGACGAAGCCATGCGTGTTCTATACCAGAAAGAATATGACTCTAATGGAGAGGTCGCAGCTTCTGGAAGTGTTAATCAAAGACTATTAAAAGAGCTGTTGGCTCTGCCTTATTTGCATGCCGTGCCGCCCAAGACCACTGGACGTGAATTGTTTGGTCGCCCTATGGCCACTGGGCTAGTCGAGCAATGGCAAGCGGCAGATGTTTCTTCCGCTGATATTGTCGCCACTCTCACTGCCTATACAGCAATATCTATTGTTGAGGCCTACGAGCGCTTTATTGCCCCGCAGGTCAAGCTGAGCGACCTAGTTTTGGCTGGTGGCGGTGCTTTCAATTCGACACTGGTGGGAATGCTGACAGAAAAGTGGCCCACTGCGCTAAAAATTCATCGCCACGAAGATTTTGGCGTATCTCCCAAGTTTAAAGAAGCACTACTATTTGCTCTTTTAGCTTATACAACTAATTTTGGTATTCCTAATAATGTACCGGCCTGCACGGGGGCCACGAGGCGTGTCTGCCTGGGGAAGCTCTCTAGGGCTTGACCCAGTTGGCACCTCTAACCACTCCCCTGATCGTACTAAACGTACCTTTCAACGCAAGAAAGGGCGCTCGTGAACCCTTTGCCAACAATTTGCCAATTAAATGGCTACAGAATGTTGTCTAGCTTACAAAATCACCGTTGACTCTCGCCCGGTTTTTGATTACATTGGGCTCACGTTTCCAAGGGGCGCTGTCCTCCCAAGAACAAGACCTTTGATACAAATATCGTTGGCTTACTAAAACTTTGTGTGCCCCAGGAGGGTCTTCAACCATGCGCATTTTGTCTAAATTTACTATGGCTTTCGCTTCACTAGCTGTTGTTGGTACTCTTTCAATCGCAGCACCTGCCCTAGCCCAAGATGCCTTTGGTTCTGGCAATCAAACTGAACAAAATTCAATGGGCGCAACAGGCGAGCAACGTCAGACAAACTACACCACTGGCTCGCAGACACAACAACTAGGCAATGGTAGTTCACCAACGTTGCAAGGTGCCACCAACGGTACAATTTCGCCCCAAGGCGCAGAAGCCACTGTCGTACAAGGTGTGAACACCGCTGGTACAGTGCGTGTTAACAACTTGGCCAACTTAGAAGCATTGCTGAACATCATCGCTAACGGTATGGAAATCCTCGGAATTGCCTGGGGCGGACCTACCATGATCATGGGCTTCATG
>JBBRMD010000084.1:0-23096 GCA_038231015.1 Candidatus Obscuribacterales bacterium | reverse complement strand
GATGCTCTTTGCGAAGCGCCAGACCATTTTCCGCATGAAGATAGTTGACGGGAACCACAAATGGCGCTGGGTTAATTGTTTGCCGTACGGTGACGATCAAATGCAACGGCGAAGACTGAGCCAGGCAAAAGGGCGATGACATCAGAATAATGAAAAAGGCAGCTCCTGTTGCAGCCCAAATGGTCATCATTTCTGTTCTGTAGAAGCCACGACTCTAATATCTAGAGGAGGAGCTTCGACCAGCTGAAAAGTGGCAGAAGCAAAGGCGACTTTTCCTTCAGTTTTTTCAACAGCTTCGAGAATTAGGGTGAATAGCTGATCTTTGGCCAACCTTCGCCGTCGGTAGTTAACTACATAACGAACTGTGAATTCCATCCAATTATCATTTAAAACGAGTGTAACCATCGGACTTGTTCTTGCATCTTCGACTAAATATTTCTTCTCAATAGTCCGCCATGACTGCTCGGCTAACTCTATTACATCCGATGAAACCTCGACCGCCGCTTGCTCTAGTATATGTCTCGTCAATTTGTGATCGCAACCATATTTAATTGGTATCTTGCACTCGTCCCATAGAAATGGAAAATCGCCCGAATAATTGAAGAACGGCTCGCTAAATACAAAGCTATTGGAGACTCGAACGATGCGGCCTGTATAAAGATCGCCAGCCACCCACTCTCCAAGCTCCATAAGCGTAGTTCGTCCAAATGCAATATCGATGACATCACCCTTGATACCACCAAGTTGAATTCTATCGCCAACCTTGTAAAAATCACCAAACGTTACTGCCACCCAACCAGCAATGCTTACAATCACTTCCTTCAACGCGAACGCTATTCCGGCGGTCGCGGCTCCCAGGACCACAGCGAGATTGCCTAAAGCATCTTTAAAAACGATAGTGACCAACAACAACCCAAAGAAGTATCCACAAAAATCAACAATTTTCTTAGAAGCATAACGTTTAGAAGACTCTTGAATATAACGACCTAAGGATCTGCGAACGAAGGCAACTATCACTGAAAGAATAGCCAGTCCGCCCAAGGCCATGATGATCTTGAGAGTCAACGGTTCAAACAAAATTTGCAAGGCAGTGCCTGCGAAATTTTCGACAGACGCATCTTCTAAAGCCCCCTGAATACTGCGTTTTGCCTTATGTTTTATAAGTGCATCCCGCAGCTTGTCTACGTAATTGTCTGCCAACTCCGACCTCGGCATACCAGCGGCCTGGGCGTCTATGTCTGTTATGGAAGTGACGACAATGTCACCGGCGATGATGTCTGTTTCACCGTTGTCGTCAATGACTGCAATGCTATCAGGCTTAAAATCGGGATCTACCGACAGTCTTTCTATCTTACGCAAGATATTAGCGGCTCTCGCCGCCGGGTCGTTAGGGCCAAGTTTTGTTTTTATTACAAAAAGTTCGGCGCCATCAAGGACTACTGGTGCGGGTTCTATAGACTTATTCACGACCGAAATTGGGTTTTTAGCAACGGCAGAATTGATCATAGTGCTTACAAAAATGAGGCAGATCAGCAGACGGTAGGCAAATTTCATATCTTTTCCTATTAGCAAATTCGTAACTCTAGCCTGGTGCCACAGGCTCTGTGCTTGAGAGTTCGGTTGAAGGTATGATTCTCAACTTAAACTCTATTGGCAGCCGACCTCTTCGATATAACGGTGCTGCTTATCTGATTTTCGAGGACAAGCTCTCGCATATTGAAGGCCAAAGGAAAGATCAAAACCAGAGGAACGATCAAAGCCAGAGCCAAACCAAATAAAAAGCCAGACAACAATAGCTGAAATCAACTCAATGCACCAAATCGGGTATTTTAGGGCTAACAAACCGTTTTACCTGAGAGGCCCTTAACCACCAGTTCGCTGCTCTCGCCTTGTCAAACCGTGAAGCCGTGAAGCCGATCCGCGACAAAGGTTGAGTTTTTCTCTTTGGCGAGAATCAACCGAGAAAAGAAGCTATAAAATTCTCTACAACCTTGGCGTAGCACTGGCCCAAGTACAATCTCGAACGTTCTCTTCAGCTTTAAAACTTAGCTGTTGGCGATGTCACAAGGGGAATGTGCAAGAAGAAATCGTTAAGGCGATTGGCTGCCGTGTAGCCATTTAAGGTGTTCTCGGCACGACCTTGACCCAATGCCATTGTCAAAGGCAAGGCAATCATTGGTGCCAGCGTATTAGCGGCATCAACAGTAACCATAGCGGTAATCGCCTTCTTACTGATACCACCTTCGGTACCAGCTAAAGTTGACTTAGGCAATTTTAAAACAGGCTGACTGGCGATGCCAAACATTCTTGGACGCGGCTGTGACGATAGTGCAGCTGAGCCGGTTGAGCCCAAAGGCTGAGCGAGGGCGAATGAGGCTGTTGAAGCATCGCAAACTGTCATGCCTGATTCTGGCGAGAGTTTGACGTCGCTAGCAAGAGCGCTAAAGCGGAAGGCGAAAGGAGAAACAATATTCTTCACATTGGCCAAGGCAATCGTTCTTGATTGCCCGGGTAAAGTATCGATAGTTAAATCATTGGCAGTCACTGTTGAAATGCGACCGACATAGCTATTGCCATCAAGAGCTTCAACAGTTTCACTGATGCGGTTACGACGCAGATTCTTCAACCAATCGCCACCGTTAAAATAGACCAAGCCATCTAATCTGCTCTGTGGGGAGCTAACAGCTGTGCCAGCAGAAGGAAGATTGCTTGCAGCGCCGGCTGCAGGTGGCGCCACGGCAACAGCTGCAGCACCGAGGTCTAAGCGAATGAGGGCACCGGTTAAAACTGTGTGACGATCAAAGAGCCATTCAGGAACAGCGCCGACTTCTACCAACTGACCATTGACCGAAATTTGACCATCTGGCAGAAGCATTGAGCCAATACTTGGTACTGGAAGAGCGAGGGTAGCCTGAACCGGTTTACCGTCAGCTTGCTTCATTTCAACAGGAGAGGCGCTTGCAGTCAAAGTGGAGAACTGCAGGCTGAGTGCTAACAGCGCCGCCAGAGTGGCTGACTTCTTTTGTATTCGAGCCTGAATCTGAGCCTGAATTTGAGCCGATACTAATTTGCGAGCAACCATTTTCATACTTCCATACATAAGACGGCCATTGCGGCCCTTATTTTAGATCAAATGCCTGTGAAGTGTCTGTTTTGAGGCAATTCTTATAACACTTAAGCCGGGGAACCTCACTGTCCTAATTTCGTCTCATCTTCTATCAGTAGTAATTCTAGTCAGAGTTAATAGCTCAGTTAATCACTCAAACATAGGCTTTCATGCGGGACGGTAACATTATGAACTTACAATGCTTCTCAAAACTTTTTTCAAACTGTAAGTTCATCAAGCTTGTTACCAAGAAACAACTTGATTGCCATCAAAAGCTAGCGGCCGTTGCTATCAAAGAAGAATCTGTAAATATCGAGAGCCACAGCTGCGTTGATGGCGTCTGCGGACTAACCAGCTGGAGACCAGACAAAACCGCCTAGAAGTACCGGTAACGGTGTAAAGCTTGCCTCTAATGTTCGTGCAACTTGTCTTCGTAAGCATGACGGTTAATCAGGGTGTAAATGGTCGGCAGCACAATTAGAGTAAGAATCGTGGAAGTGACCAAACCACCCAACACCACTGTCGCGAGTGGTCGCTGCACTTCAGCACCAGTGCCGTGCGAGAAAATCAGGGGAAGGAAGCCAACCATGGCCACCAAGGCGGTCATGAGCACTGGGCGCAGTCTCACTTTCACTCCTTCAATGACGGCCTCTTCGACGTTCATGCCTTGCTTTTGCATTTGACTCATATAGCTGACCATGATCACACCGTTCTGCACAGCCACACCAAATAAGGCAATGAAGCCAATAATGGCTGGCACCGAAATTGGTTGATTAGAAATCAGCAGCGAAAAGATGCCGCCGATAATAGCAAAAGGCACATTGAGCATAATCAAAGCGGCATTACGCAATGAATTGAACGATGCAAAAAGAAGAATGAAAATTAGAAGCAAAACAACCGGAACAACAATGGCTAGACGGGCCATGGCTCTCTGTTGATTCTCAAACTGTCCGCCCCAAACTATGCTGTAACCCTTGGGCAATTTGATCTGAGCATTAACTTGCTTCTGCGCTTCTTCGACAAAGCTACCCAAATCGCGGCCACGCACATTGGCAAGAACGGCCGTGCGCCTTTGCCCATCTTCGCGGTTGATCATGACTGTTCCGCGAGTATTTTGAATATCCGCTAATTGTTTTAGGGGAATTTTGCCACCAGCAGGAGTATCAACCAAGATTGATTCAATATCTTCTTGGGTATCGCGAAATTGCAGGGGAAAGCGCACCAATAGGCCAAAGCGCTTGGTGCCTTCTAATACTTCTGTTACTTCCTTACCAGCTAAAGCCGTCTCAATGATTTCTTGGACATCATCGACATTGAGACCATAGCGCGCGATCACGTCACGCCGCAGTTTAATATTGAGTTGCGGCAGACCCAAGATGTGTTCGCGCTGCAAGTCGGCAGCACCGCGCACCTTACTAACGATGCGCTCTATTTGACCAGCAATTGAATCGATAGTAGCTAGATCGTCACCAAATACTTTAATACCAAGATCGGCTTTAATACCAGCAATTAAGTCATCGATCATGTCAGCGATTGGCTGTGAGAAGCTATAAACTAAACCAGGAATTCCATCGAGCCGGGCGGCCATGGCGTTCACTAGCGCTTCTTTGTCATGAGTAGTCTTCCATTCACTCTTAGGCTTCAAACCGACATAGACGTCAGCGTTATCAATACCCTCAAGGTCACCGCCCATACCAGAACGGCCAATACGCGAGACCACTACGTCGACTTCAGGAAACTCTTTGATGGTAGCCTCAACTGTTGTAGCAATGCGCCTCGACTCAGTGTGAGAGACACTAGGCGAAAGCTTTGTGCGCAACAGAATTGAGCCTTCATCAAGGCTCGGTATAAACTCTGAGCCCAAGAAGGGGAAGATCGAGAAGCCTAGGCAAAGAACGGCCAATGAGACAATTATTGTAGTGCGTGGCTTTACTATTGAGCGCTTAAGAGCTGGCTCAACGAGCCCTTTAGCCCATTCGATGAAGGGATTGTGGCGCTCTTTAATTTCACCGCGTAAGAACCAATAACACAGCACCGGAATAACAGTCAGTGAAACCATCAAAGCGCCAGTTAGGGCATAGATGTAATTAAGAGCAAGGGGTGTAAACATGCGGCCTTCAACACCTTCGAGAGTGAAGAGCGGCAGATAGACAGCTATGATAATAACAATGGCAAAGAAGATTGGATTGCCCACTTCTTTGGCGGCATTGTAGACAATCTTGAGGCGATTCTTTTCTAAGTCTTCTTTGCTCTGTTCACCTCTTGCAACTTTCTCTTGTTCTTCGGCTAGATGGCGGAAAATATTTTCTACCATCACCACACCGGCATCGACGATGACACCAAAGTCAACTGCCCCAAGGGTCATCAAATTGGCAGTCAGACCAGTGAACTTCATCATGATGAAGCTGAACAGCAAAGCTAGAGGAATTACCACTGCAACAATAATGGCGCAAGGTATGTGAAGCAGTATGCAACCCAAAACCAAAATTACCAAAGAGCCGCCCAGCATCAATACTTCTTTGACGGTCTCAATGGTTTTATCAACTAGAGCGCTCTGATCATAATAAGTGACGAGCGTTACACCCGTAGGCAATTCATTTTTTATCTCTTCAAGACGATGGCGCACCCGGTCAACTACAGCCTTGGTGTTGACGCCTTTACGGGTCATGACCATGCCGGTAACAGTTTCGCCTTTACTATCCATCGAAGAAGAGCCCCGTCTAAAGGCCGGGCCAATCACGACTTCAGCAATCTGCCCAACTTTTACAGGTGTGCCACCAACAGATTTAAGAACAATATTTTTGATATCAGCAATGGTATCAATGCGGCCCAGTCCACGAATGACAATCTCCTCGCCACCGCGCTCAATGAAGTTACCACCGGCATTAACATTGTTATTTGAAAGGGCCTGAGTAACGTCATGCAGTGTCAAGTTGAAACTCTTAAGCACATGTGGTGATACCAAAACTTGATATTGCTTGACGTAGCCGCCATAACTGACAACGTTGCCTACACCGGGTACGGCTCTCAGCTTGCGCGCCACTTGCCAATCTTGAATTGTGCGCAATTCGGTCAAGTCATGCCGATCGCTAAGTAGATAGTAGTTAAGCACATTTGAAAAAGTGGAGACCACTGGCCCCAGAAGTGGAGTAGGAGAACCAGATGGCAATTCGATTTGACTAAGCCTTTGTTGAACAATATTGCGGGCCCAGTACACATCAACATCATCTTCAAAAATTGCAGTAACCACAGACAAGCCAAAGCTTGAGTTACTGCGAATCTTAGTCACCTTCGGCAATCCGTTGAGGCCATTCTCAATCGGAAATGTAATCAGTGATTCAACTTCTTCGGTAGCCATACTTTCAGGCTCTGTAATGATTTGCACTTGAACGTTAGAGACATCAGGAAAGGAGTCAATGGAGATATTGGCGGCGCTCCAGATACCGAACATGGCGATGCCTAGTGCGCATGCCACAGTCATTAGGCGTTGTTTGAGAGCAAATCGAATCAGTTGAGATATCATTTCAAATTTGCTTCTCTAACTTGGCTCTTACTCGATTGTCTATTTAAGTTTCAACGGTTAGTGTTGATAATTGAGTTCGGTCTTCAGCATCAGACTACCTTGAGTAGCAACGGTGTCACCGTCAGCAAGGCCAGAGACCACCTCACTATAAAGCTCGCCTTCTTTGCCCAATTTGATCGCACGCTCTTCAAAACCTTGTGGTCTTTGAACAAACGAAATTTTGCTGCCATCGTGTTCTTGAATGGCAGACTTAGGGCAGGCAAGAAACTTTCTAGAAGCTCCTACTAAATCTATTTCGGCGTACATATTGGTTTTCAGCTTGCCATCGGCATTGGCCAGGCGAGCGCGAATTGGTACGGTTCTGGTGTCTTCATGCACGTTGACACTAATATAACTAATAACGCCGGTAAAGCTAGAATCAGGATAACTAGCAATTTTGATAACGACCTTGTCTCCTAGCTTAACCCGCGGCAAATCTACTTCTGGTAAGTCGGCAGAGACTTGGACAAATTTGAGATCGGTCAATTTGAACATCGATTTTTCTGGCTGCACCACTTCGCCCACCGCGCAATCGTAGCGACTAAGAGCAGCACTTATCGGCGCAGTGATCTGAACTAGACCATTGATGTTTCCGGTGGTGAGAACTTTCTGAGTCATTTTTTTGTCAGCGCCAAGAAAATCTAGACGCTTACAGATAGTTGCTAAATGCTGTTTATCGCGAGCAACTTCAGCTAGTGTTAGTTGATAATCGCGCTTCATCAAGCCACGATTTTTGTACAACTGCTCTTCGCGCGCCAAGGCTGTCTTGGCCTGATCAAATGCTACTTTTGCTTTGGCGTAATTGGCTTTAGCAGTAAGGTAATCTTTGGTGGCTGCAATTTTCTCGCGATAGAGATCTTCTTGTCTCTTCAATTCTTGCTCAGATAATTCAGCGTGCACTTGTGAATTCTGCAAAGTCGCTTGAGCTTCTAACAAAGCCTTGGGACGCTGCAATTGCTCTTCATAAATTTGCCGCTCGCGCTCAGCGTGAGCTTCAGCAATAGCTAATTTTGACTTGGCCTCAACGGCTTCACCCTGCAAATCACTTACTTGCGGGCTATCGATAAGGGCTAATATTTGCCCTTCCTTGACCATTTCACCAGGTCTAACCAGAATATTGGAAACACGACCAGAAATACGAGCGCTAACATCGACCTCGCGGCCGTAGTCAGGCTCAATGCGACCGGTGAGGTGCAGAGGCACAACCACATCACGAACAGTCACAGTTTCAGTTCTAAGGTCTATACGCTTAGCCACTTCAGGAGTGACGGCAATTACTCTTGGCCCAGTATTTACTGGGTGGCCAGCTTTTTCACCGTGCACTTCAGCAACAGACTGAGCGGCATCATGACCGCCACAGGCGCTTAAGGCCAGAGTGAGTGGTATTGATATGGCAAAAAGGAACAGGGATTCTTTGTATAACATTTCATCAAGAGCATACAGCAACTCGATCATTTCCCAAACTAAATCGCCTCTACTACCAAAAACTGTGCAATGGTCGGTAACACAAGCGAAAGTTTGACGAAAGATTCAAGAAAGTTGCTCAATCTTCGGGGGGGGCGCCCATGGTGGGTGTCCAGCGAATGTGTCCCCCTTGGTTCATTTCGACGGGGCCTTTTGGTACAGGTGTGTGACCATCGGCCATAAATCCACCATACAAGTAGAGCTTATTGCCTGGCACGACTCCCTGAAAAGTATTGGTGACGTCATAGTAGCCACCGGCCAAACTCATATTCCAGATGTAAACATGTTTTTTCTTCGCCTTAACGGCATCAGCGGCCGCCGAGTTACTTTCGGCAGCACCACTCAGAGATGGTGGTGGATTAAAAGAGTCTTTGGACGGAAATAGAGCTTGTAAACCAGAGTCTGAAATGCCGCCACGTTGGCCACTAAACGACGGCGCTGAGGAATTGGTTGAAGTATTGGTTGAAGTATTTGAAAAGGTGTTCGCTCCAGTATTTTGAGCAGCTGGAAAATTGGCATCGTTGACCACCGGGTTAGAATCAATGCGCTTCAAACGCGTTGGTTTAGCGTATTGATCAATAACGCGTACACTCCCAGAAAGCGGACTTGCAAGCGGAGGGATTGAAGCCGCTGGCGAGCCTGTGGAAGGGCTTGCTGTGCTAGAAAATGCGTTCTCAATAGATTCGTCAGAGCCTTGCGCCTGGGCCGGCAAGCAAGGGCCAAGCTCGGCTGAGGCTAGCCCTGCGGAGAAAAGCAGAATAGATAAGAGGGCCAAAGAAAATCGATTGTTGTTGATCATTATTACAGTGAGCAAAATAGGTACTTACACTAATAAATACCCCAATCGGTGCTGACAGAATCAAAGCGGTGACCTTACTAATGCCTTGTATTGCTAGCGCTAGACTAAACTTTGACATAGACTAGATTTTCGCAAGCGAATGAGCAAATAAGCAAGTGTCAGTAAAGGAAAGCAATGCGCTTAGATAAGTGGTTAAAAGTATCGCGCCTGATTAAACGCCGGACCATTGCCCAAATGGCCTGCGAACAAGGGCGGGTTTACGTTAACGACCGGCCAGCCAAATCTTCCACCGAACTAAAACTGTCTGATAAAGTTCACCTTGAGCTAGGCTCGAAGGCGCTAACTGTAACAGTGCTGCTTTTGCCAATGAAAAACGTTGCCGCTCAAGACGCTTCAAGCTTGTACGAAATTGTAGAAGAAATAAGAAGGCCACCCGAAGTACTCGAGTGGCTATCTGAAGAGGATCATTACTAACTTAGTCTATGTATTCGCGGAGACGACGGCTGCGGTTAGGGTGGCGGAGCTTGCGTAGAGCTTTAGCTTCGATTTGACGAATACGCTCACGGGTTACACCGAAGAGTTGGCCAACTTCTTCAAGGGTGCGTTGACGGCCATCATCGAGGCCAAAGCGCAATCTTAGAACGTCGCGCTCACGCGGCGAAAGACCGGCCATCACTTCAATGATGTCTTCACGCAAGAGTTCTTGGGTTACCGAAGAAGCGGGAGTTTCAGCTTCGCGATCTTCGATGAAGTCGCCGAGCTTGCTGTCTTCTTCTTTACCAATTGGAGTTTCTAAGGAAACTGGTTCTTGGGCGACTTTAATAATCTCGCGCAGCTTGGTGATGCTGATTTCCATTGTTGTAGCAATTTCTTCTTCGGTTGGCTTGCGACCTTTATCTTGAGCCAACTGACGAGTAATTTTCTTGAGCTTATTGATGGTTTCAACCATGTGCACAGGTATGCGAATGGTTCTAGCCTGGTCAGCAATAGCTCTGGTGATCGCTTGACGAATCCACCAAGTAGCATAGGTTGAAAACTTGTAACCGCGCTCGTGGTCAAACTTTTCAGCAGCACGAATGAGACCCATGTTGCCTTCTTGAATGAGATCAAGAAACAGCATGCCACGACCGACATACTTTTTGGCAATTGAAACAACAAGTCTGAGGTTGGCTTGCACTAGCTTACGCTTAGCGATGGCGCCTTCCGAACCACCCATTTCAATCTTTCTAGCCAGTTCAATTTCTTCACTAGCTGTAAGTAGTGGAATGCGACCGATCTCACGCAAGTACATGCGAACTGGATCGTCGGATGAAAGGCCTTTTGATACTTCTTCGACAAATTCTTCAGGATCGCCTTCGACCTTATCGTCGAAGCCTTCGAGCATGAAATCTCCGCGATTCTGAGCGCCAGCAGGAAGCGGCAACTCTTCATCAGCGTCACTGCCATCAGGAACTAGCAAGTCTTCCAAGCCAGCGCGATCGCGCTCTTTTCCAACTTCTTCCATTTTGTCGAGTTTCGAGATGAAACTGTCTTCTTTTTCCTTGCCCTTACTCACGCGGGTCTCCATCACTGGTACTAAAAATTGTGGTTCCGATTCTAACTGAGACTAGTGACCCTGTTGTCAGGAGAGAAGGTGTCAATTTTGCGCTTGAATTCTTCGATCTGCTCAAGAGAGTCTAGTTTTGGCAGTTCGTGCTCCAGTCTGGTCAGCTCCATCATTCTACTCTGCAATGCACTCTGGTCGCTGCCATTTTCATCAGCACTTGTCATTTCCTTTCGCACAGCAGCTGACAAGAGGTCAAGCCTCTCCTTCAGTATTCTTGCCCGGGATTCTTTTAAAACAACCTGAACCGGAGGTTTTTGTTTTCTAAAATCCTCAGCTTTGTAAATGATATCGACCAAAGCACGGGCTGTAATCGGCACAGGGGCGACTCGATCCATTAGTTTGGTTTGTAAATCTTCCATGGTATTGAAGTTTGTGCCAATACCTTCAAGGGCCTCTTTAATTTCCTGGTGCGGACCATTCAATAGAGTTTCATCTGAAAGGCGGCTATAAACCACATCATAATCTTCGCGCGAAGTGAGATAGAGTGCGAGCAAGCTACGCTCAGCATCAAGAGAACCCTGCACTGGGGCGCTTCTGGCAATTCCATGACCGCGAGCGCCTGGAGGCATAGGCAACCCTTCCTCATCAGCGATGTCTTTTTTCTCTTTGTTCTTCTTCCAGTCGCCCTTTTTGAAGGGAGGCTTCTTAAATCCGCCTTGACCTTGGCCGCCACCGAAGCCCTGTCCTTGACCCTGGTTAAATCCACCTTGATTAAATCCGCCTTGCCCATAATTTTGGGGCTGGTCCAGGCGATTCTTGCGGCGATATTCACCAACATCAGACAAAATTTCTTCTTCGCGCAGCCCAAGACGCGGCGACCACTGGCGCACATACTCACCACGAGCGACAGCATTCTTGATTGAGGCCAGAATTGGAACAACGGCCTTAGAGGCATCTATACGGCCCATACGCGAACTAAAATCGATGGCAGAGACTGCGCGCTCAAGACGAAAATCAATCATGGTCGCTGCTTTTTCTATTGCTTGAGCAAAGGCGGCAACTCCCTCTGGGCCCGCTCTCAAACATTCATCAGGATCTTTGCCGCCCGGAATTTTCAAGACCTTTAGATCAATGCCAACACCTTCAGCAATCTGATTTAGTGTTTCACCACCACTTTCAATTGCCCGCGCACCAGCAGCATCAGCGTCGAAAGAAAGATAAACACGCTTACTATCGGTATAACGCACCAAAAGCTTCGCTTGCTGCTCAGTCAAAGCCGTACCCAATGTCGCTACCACATTGGTAAAACCATATTGATGGGGAGTAATGGCATCGAAGTAGCCTTCTACAACGATGACACTGTCACGCTCTTTAATGGAGTCTTTGGCAAGATTAAAACCGAAGAGGTTATGGCCCTTGGTGTAAATAGGCGATTCTGGTGAATTTATGTACTTGACTTGATCATCACCAAGAGTTCTGCCACCAAATGCGATGACTCGACCATCGCGATCGCAAATAGGAATCATCAAGCGATTGCGGTAAAGATCGTAGTGTCCGCTGCTCTCAGCGCGCTTCTTCACCAACCCGGCTTCTTCAAGTGTACTGGCCGAAGCCCCAGCATTGAGACTTAAATAATTGAGTAAGCCGTCCCAGGCGTCAGGCGCATAGCCAAGCTTGAACTTTTCGATAGTCTCTTCACTGAGACCACGATCAGCTAAATATTTGCGCGGAATAACCCCTTCTTGCGGATCTTTCAAGAGGCGGATGTAATATTCGCTTGCTTGCTGATAAAGCATAAGAATTTGCGAGCGACGATCGTATTCTTTGCGCTCCACTTCTGTTTCGACCAGCTTGACGCCATATTTTCTGGCAAGCTCACGAACCGTTTCAATAAAATCAAGACCTTTCTGTTTCTGCACAAAAGCAAAAACATCGCCGCCTTCATTGCAACCGAAGCATTTAAAAATGCCCTTGTCGGGGTTAACGTTAAACGACGGACTTTTCTCATTGTGAAATGGGCACAGGCCTCTGTATTCTTTGCCAGCGCGCTTGAGCACGACGGTTTCAGAAATGACTTCAAGAATGCTGGCACGCATCCTTACTTCAGCAATTACTTCAGCGGTCACGCCTTTCAAGCGATATATCCTCTGGCAATACGAATCACACAGTGTTCTTCTTATGTATTTATTTCAGCTTTGATTTTTGACGCAAATAAAGTTCAAAAATTTCTTGCATATTGTTTATAACACGCTGAGGGCCTGAGATTAGTGATAGTTGCATGAAAATTGACAGCTGAGTTTTAATTCTTGTGCTGAGCAGTGGCTTCGCTTATATTGAGTATTCAAGAAGTACGAGTTGCAGAGAGATGCTCACAGAGAAAGACGTTTACGAGTTTTTTGGCCGCACTTATGCCAGCCGTGGTAGCTCCTACCAGCGGCACGGTGCTGTACGTGGTGCCTCTCTAGATAGAGCAAAGCAGACCATATTCGGCCAAGTGAAAGGTACTCAATCTCAGCCCTATGAAGTTGAAGTAGCCCTGGATGCTTCTACCGATGAGGTATCAGAAGCTCGCTGCAGCTGTCCCATGGGCGGCCTGTGCAAACATTCTGCCGCTTTGGTTTTGCACGTTATTCGCACAACTAGAGAGGCCGCCAATCAGGCTTCGAGTACGTTGGAGAATGCCATTGGTGCCGATGGCGCTAATGCACCAATAAAGGCTAGCTCCGCGGCGTCTGCCGGCGCGTCGCAAGCCGCAGAACAAGAACTAGAAGAAGAAGAAGAAGTCAAAGTAAAAGTAGATAAACCTAACTCCTTGAGCAAACCGTTCGAAAATTGGTTTGCTGATTTGCAGTCGGTAAAGAAAAGCGGGCAAGCTAGACCACGCGATCTTAGCGACAACAACAACAACAACGACAATACTGGCGAACACCAGCGCATAAGAGTAAAAGTTATCTACCTGCTCGATGCACCAACACAAAATCTTTTAACAGTGCAAATCAAAATGTTTGAGCTGTTAGAAAACGATGTTTTGGGAAATTCTGCTTGGGTTAGCCTCGAAAAACTAGCCTACAAGGCTCACAACTATCTTATTGACAATGCTTGGGCAGACGCCGATGCCAGCATCTGTCAACTTTTGCTGGCCGGTAATTCAGCCTATAAAAGCACCAGGCAGAGTTTTCCCACAATAAAAGAATTGAGCAATGTGATAACCACTATGCTGGCGAGCAGCGGTCGCTGTTTCTGGCAGAATTTGCTGGCAAAGCCTCTTACTCTGGCGCCAAGCAAAGAAGGACATTTAAAGTGGAAAGCTCGGCACGACGGCAAGCAGCAGCTAATCATAGAGACAGACAATATCGATGAGCTGGTCGCTCAAGCTGGTAGCCTTTGGTATATAAACGACTGCGATTCAACAATTGGCAGCGTTGAGCTACCACTTCAAGACCACGTGGTAGACAGTATCTTGAAGAGTCCAGCTATGAACGCTGTCGAAGTTGAACTAGCAGTGCAAGCGCTGAAGAGGCTGGCGGCCCAAGCACCTGATTCTAATGTGATACCAAATACGATATCGCAATATTTCATTGAAACTAGAATAGCAAAACCAATTCCACGCCTAAAACTTACCATGGCAAGAAATTCTCAGACATCCATAGCTTTTTCATCTTTTCAGCAACGAGATTTACAAGCCTTCTTTGGCGTCGACTACGGCGATCCAGAGCTAAACAAGGTCAATACCAATGAGGTGAAAATCATTGAAGGCAAGAAAATAACTATCTTGCAAAAAGACCGCTCGCTCGAAGATCTCTATCTAACCCAGCTTGAAGAATTTGGTTTAGTTAGCACTGGACGCACCCAGGGTAGTTGGAGAGCACAGCTACACTTTCGTGGTAAGTCTATCAGTGATTGGTTTGATTTTGTGGCCGCTGGTCTGCCCGCACTAAACTCAGCTGGCTGGCAAATCGAGATAGATAAAAACGCCTGCCTTGAGGCCGAAGTGCCACAAGAATGGTATGTCGAAACTGAGAGCCATTGCAATTTTTGGTTCAATCTTGAGCTCGGAATTATGATTGACGGCAAAAGAGTAGCTCTGCTGCCAATCATTCAAGATGCTTTTAGAATGCTTCCCGACATGAGCCTGACTAAGTTCGTCGAGCCGCTCACAAAGAAAAAGCCATGGGATCCGCTGCTCGAGATCAACTCTATTACAAAAAACGGCATCGTTTATGCCCCACTAGAAGACGGACGCTTTGCCGCTCTTCCAGCCGAAAGAGTGCGCGCCATAGTGGGCTCAATGCTAGAGTTTTTCAATAAACGAGGCAAACTCGCTATTGGTCCCGCCTTCTCACTTCCCGAACTGATGGCTATATCAAACTCTTTGTTTGTTAAAGGCAGCGATGAGCTTTGGGTTGTCGGCGATGAGATGAAACGCCTAACGGAACAAATCAAAGCTTTCGAAACGATTCAAATAGTCGAGCCACCAACCGACTTTCAGGCGACATTGCGACCGTATCAACTAGAAGGATTGTGTTGGCTCAATTTTCTGCGCGAATTTAAACTAGGAGGAATTCTCGCTGACGACATGGGCTTGGGCAAAACAGTTCAGACCCTAGCCCATATACTTCTAGAGAAGCAAGAAGGACGCTTAACCAAGCCTTACTTAATTGTCTGCCCAACTTCAGTGTTGCCCAATTGGATCAGCGAAATTGCCAAATTCACACCGAGTTTGGTGGCAACACCACTCTATGGCCCAAACAGGCAAGACTATTTTGCACGCATCGCTAAATCTGATATTGTGCTGACAACCTTTCCATTGGTAAACCGCGATCTCAAAGTTCTCGGCGAACAACACTGGAAGGCAGTAATTTTGGACGAAGCGCAATTCATCAAGAATGCCAATACTTTAGTAGCCAGGGCCGTGACCGCACTCAAAGCCGATTTCAGACTGTGTCTCACCGGTACACCGGTAGAAAACAATTTGGGAGAAATCTGGTCACAATTCAACTTTCTCATGCCCGGTTTTCTTGGAGATCGCCAAAGCTTTAGAGACAACTATCGCACGCCGATCGAGCGAGAAGGAAGTGCGGAAGTTCAAAAGAAGCTGGCAGAGCGAATCAGACCTTTCTTATTGCGTCGCAAGAAAGAAAATGTCGCCAAAGATCTACCAGAGAAAACCATCATCGTCAAAAAGTTCGACATCAGTGGTGCCCAAAGAGATCTCTATGAAACCATGCGAGTGGCGATGTACTACAAAGTACAAAAAGCGCTGGAGAGCAAAGGCCTGGCGAGAAGCCACATTTTAATTCTCGAAGCGATGCTTAAGCTCAGGCAAGTATGCTGTGACCCACGGCTATTGCCTCTAGAGATGGCGCAGAGTGTCGAGCAATCTGCCAAGCTAGAACTACTGTTGCTGATGCTTGAGCAGCTCGTCGCCGAGGGAAGGAAAATACTGCTCTTCTCGCAGTTCACGAGCATGCTAGACCTGATCATTCCAGAACTAGAAAAGCGCAAAATTACATTCGTGCAAATCAGAGGCAGCACAAAAGACCGTGCTGCCCCAGTTAAACAGTTTCAAGAAGGGGACACACCAATCTTCTTACTCAGCTTAAAAGCGGGTGGCACAGGCTTAAACTTAACTGCCGCAGACACAGTTATCCACTACGACCCTTGGTGGAATCCGGCAGTAGAGAACCAAGCCACCGACAGAGCTCATCGCATAGGCCAACGCAAACCAGTTTTCGTCTTCAAATTAATCGCATCGGACACTATCGAAGAGCGAATACTAATTCTCCAAGAACTAAAAAGAGAGCTAGCAGAAAACCTCTACAGCGAAGACAATTCGCTGCCGAGCAAGATCACACAGGCAGACATAGAACAACTATTTTCATCGCCAATTCCGTAAGAAGTTAATGCTAAAATCTATCGATTTTGAGCAATCGTGGTGAAGAGAATGCTAGCAGCTGCTCATAATTGATCGGTGGGTGTCTCAGACAGGCCTGCAATATACTGTATTTTCTGGACTTAGCATCCTTCCTAAAGCAGCAGAAAGCAACAATATAAAGTTGTAGATATTTTTTGCTAACTCCATGAAAAAAGTGACGAAGGAAGACAAGAATTTGACCAGTAAGAGGCCCAGAAACGCAAGCCGGCAATATATTTTCGCTACCTTCGCCTGGCGATACCAGAATATCTTCTTGCGGCACATCAACTTCAACTTTTGGGTGACAAGCAGCTGGACTGTCTCTGCTACGTTTGATAATTACGTCAATAAGTCTTTTAATGGCCACAACTGGAAGTTCTTCATCCATCAGCTCATAGAGAACAAGACCAACTTTGTTATGCATGTTGAGCGCTGTACTTTGTGCTATTTCTAAAAGTTTGGCAAAGCCTGAAGAACTGATGACGACACCACGATCTTTAAACCAGACAGCAGCCAACCAAGCCCGCAGACAATGAGCGCCTTCGAATAAAGTACCTGAAGTAAACCAGTATTTGCTTTTGCAATTCATACAAATGTAAAAACGGGCACCACTTTTTCTCTTAATCTGCGGTTGCGAGCAAGTGCAGCGGATGCGTCCGTCTGCTCGCAGAGAGCGAAAGATCATATTACAAGCAGCATTGTCGCTCTTTACCGCTTTGCGAAAGGCCTTCCATACTCTTGTAAAAATCGCATCGTGATCTTCGGTGTCCATAGTGAGCACTCCCTTGCAGTACATATATAAACGTCGGCAAGTGGAGTTTGGTTCAATGCAAAGAAAAAGTTTTAGATTAGTTAGAGCGATATCGGTCTTACTTTGGAGCCGAATAATTCAAAGCAATATCGGTCTTACTTTGGAGCCGAATAACTCAAACCGATATCGGTCTTACTTTGAATCCGAATATCTCAAACCGATATCGGTCTTACTTTGAATCCGAATAACTCAAACCGATATCGGTATTACTCTGGATCCGAATAACTCAAAGCGATATCGGTATTACTTTGAATCCGAATAACTCAAACCGATATCGGTCTTACTCTGGAGCCTAATAACTCAAACCGATATCGGTCTTACTTTGAATCCGAATATCTCAAACCGATATCGGTCTTACTTTGAATCCGAATAACTCAAACCGATATCGGTCTTACTCTGAATCCGAATAACTCAAACCGATATCGGTCTTACTCTGGAGCCGAATATCTCAAACCGATATCGGTCTTACTCTGGAGCCGAATATCTCAAACCGATATCGGTCTTACTCTGGAGCCGAATAACTCAAACCGATATCGGTCTTACTTTGGAGCCGAATTACTCAAACCGATATCGGTCTTACTTTGGTACCAAAGAATCGAATTCTTTGATAAAAGCCACATAGTCTATTGAGACTAGGCTTAACGCCTGCCGTATGAGGGAAGATAATGGCATTCTATAAATTAATTTCGAAGCCAGCAGAAGTGTGAGAGATGAAGCAGGAAAATTCGATTAACGAGCCCCCTATGCTGCTGATCAAACCAGGTAGGCAAAAAATATTCTACTTCGCTATCAGCATTGCTATTTGCTTTGGCACCTATACGATCAACTCCCAACTATTTGATACGAATTTCAAGGAAGCAACTAGTCGGCCGGCTCCTCGCGATGAAATGATCGCACTGAGAGACTATGAACGTTGCGTCGAAATTCTCAGGCTAACAAACCTAGTATCACTCATCTCTTTTCTCCTACTCGGCTGGTACATTTTTGCCAAGAACGACGAAACGAAGCGTCACATCACAAAAGCACTGAAAAAGCTGCGAGGCCCGAGCGAAAAACAAAAAAGCCCAGACGACGATTTGGATAAAGCCCTCGGAGAAGCCTTCAACGACCTCTCCGCTAGCCTTGCTGAACTAGATAGCGGCCATCGGCAATGGGTAGCCGATACCTCCCATGAGTTGAGAACACCAATAGCGGTGCTGCGTGCACAAGTTGAAGCTTTGCAGGATGGAGTTCACGAAATCACTCCGCGCAACTTAGAAGTGCTCCATAGCGAAGTGATGGCTCTGAGTAAGCTCGTTGACGACCTTCATTGGCTAGCGAAATATGATGTAGGCCAAATTCGCTCGCAGGCTACTGCACTAGATATTAACCAAACTTTGCAAGATGTCCTTGAATCATTTGAAGAAAGACGGGCAACAAAAGAAATCGCGCTAGACAATCAAATACCGGCATATGAAAAGCTCAATATCAAGGGAGACTCTAGCCGCCTCAGGCAAGTGTTGACCAACATAATTGAGAACTCGCTGCGCTACACAAACAAAGGTGGCATCTTAAGAATAAGTCACCACGTAGATGGAAAATCATTAAAGCTTATCTTCGAAGACACAGAACCAGGCGTACCAGAAGAGCTACTGCCAAAACTATTTGATCGCTTCTTCAGAGTCGAATCCTCACGCAGCCGCACGCTTGGTGGGTCCGGGCTAGGCCTGGCTATTTGTCTAAACAATATGCAAATGTTGGGTGGAACAATTGAGGCCAATCACTCAACAATGGGTGGTCTCAAAATAGAGTTAACACTGCCTGCTAGCAAAGAAGCTACGGATGGCACGAGCCCATGAGTGACAAATCATTCCAAATTCTTATCGTTGAAGACGAAATTAAAATTGCTGAAATTCTTAGCGATTATCTGGCGCAAGCAGGATTTAGCGTAACTCACAAAGATACAGGAGAAGGAGTGGTGGCAATAGTTAGAAGCACCCCACCTGACCTTATTCTGCTCGATGTTATGCTTCCAGTCGTAGACGGCCTTGAAATCTGCAAAGAAATTCGCAAATTTTCTGAAGTGCCGATCATTATGATCAGTGCTCGCGTAGAAGAGCTAGACAGATTGATAGGGCTAGAACTTGGAGCCGATGACTATATCTGCAAACCATTTAGTCCGCGCGAAGTGGTGGCTCGAGTCAAAATTGTTTACCGGCGCCAAAGACCTGCTCAAACTGAGGACCCTCTCGGCAAGCTGTTTTTAGTAGACGACGAGCAAGGTCGCATATCTTTTAAAACTACACTCCTTGATTTGACACGTACCGAATATAGATTACTGAGCATGCTCATCCGCCGCCCCGGTCGTATCTTTAGTCGAGATCAGCTGCTCGATCTTTGTACCCAATTCGACCAGCAAGCGACAGATCGAGTGATCGACAGCCACATCAAAAATCTGCGCAAAAAGTTGACCAAAGTAGCTCCAGAGCTAGAAGTCATTCACGCTGTATACGGCGTAGGCTATCGCTTTGAGATTGCAGAAAAAGAAAATAGTTACCGCCCATAGCTGGCGAGCGCTGTTGCCGCAGTGAAAGGTAGCCAGACAAGCCGTTGTCAAATGCTTAAATCACAGCTTGGAAACCCCAATTACACGACCTTGGAAAGCCTCGACTATATATAATCCGCCTAACCCTGGAAGCTACAGACGAGTAACGAGAGGATTCGTATTCTATGAAGACACTGATTAAGAATGGTCGCGTCATCACAGCCGTTGATGACTACCACGCCGACGTTCTAGTGGAAGATGAACGAATCGTACTCATCGGTGAGTCGCTCGCTCACCTTGAGCCAAATGTTGACAAAATCATCGACGCTAAAGACCGCTATGTTATACCTGGCGGTATTGATGCCCATACTCACATGGACATGCCTTTCGGTGGCACGACATCAGCTGACGACTTTGAGACCGGCACCTATGCGGCCGCTCATGGCGGAACAACTACTATCATTGACTTTGCTATCCAAGCTAAAGGGCAGTCGCTTTATACAGCTCTCGATATCTGGCACGAAAAAGCGGCCGGCAAAGCCGCCATTGACTATGGCTTCCATATGATTACAACCGACTTGCCACGTGAGCGCATCAGCGAAATGAAGAAGTTGATTCACGAAGAAGGAGTCACTAGCTTCAAAATGTTCATGGCCTACCCAGGCGTTTTGCTAGTTGACGATGCCACAATTTTTCGCGGGATGACTGCCGCTGGCGAAGAAGGTGGGCTCATTTGTATGCATGCAGAAAACGGTGTGGTGATCGACGAAATCGTGCGCTACGCCTTAGAGAAAGGCCACACAGCCCCGAAATATCATGCATTGACTAGACCGACACAAGCTGAAGCCGAAGGGGTCAACCGCGCCATTCGCTTGGCTGAGATGGCCGGCTCACCTGTCTATATAGTCCACCTGAGCTGCCATGACGCACTTAAACGCGTTAAAGAAGCGCGCGATGAAGGCATTGCGGCCTTTGCCGAGACCTGCCCGCAGTATCTCTTCCTCGACTATACAGCCTACGAAAAAGAAGGCTTTGAAGGCGCCAAGTATGTGATGACACCAGCTCTGCGCGAAAAATGGAATCAAGATGAACTGTGGACTGGCCTGCGCATGAACGACCTGCAAGTGGTTTCTACTGACCATTGCCCCTTCTGCTTCAAAGACCAAAAGCAATTGGGTAAAGACGACTTCAGCAAAATTCCCAATGGTGGGCCTGGAGTTGAACACCGCATGAACTTGATTTTTAACGGCGGCGTGGTTGGTGGTCGCATCAGTTTGAATAGATTTGTCGAGATCACATCAACAGCAGCGGCAAAGATCTTTGGACTTTTCCCGAGAAAGGGTACTATTGCCGTCGGATCAGATGCTGACATCGTCATTTTTGACCCAAATAAAAAAGTGACCATAAGCGCCGAAACCCATCATATGAGGGTAGACTACAGCTGCTACGAAGGTATGGAAGTTCAAGGAGTGGCAGAAACAGTGCTTTCTCGGGGCAAAGTCGTAATCGAGAACGGCAAATACGTTGGCCGCAAAGGTGATGGTAAATTCCAAAAACGCTCAAGAGTGATGCATCACACAAAAGAATCAGCTTATGCAAAGTTGAATAACTAATCGGCAAAATTGGGGTGCACAGCCGCAATAAGCTTGATAGAATCTAAGATTATATGATAACGGGGACAAGACACTGGAAACTAAATCTGGGAACCTAAGTAAGACTAGGACCGATGACATGGGCTACGCCAAAGAATTCACTAAAATGGTGACTGAGGAGAGAAATTCTCGCACCAATGACCTCGACATTCTTGACACAAAAGAATTGGTCAATCGGGTACAGAAAGAAGACTTCGAGGTTGCTCAGGCCGTAGAGAAAGTCAATCCTGAGATTGCTATAGCGGTTGATTTGATTGTCGACAAGCTCAAGGCTGGCGGCCGACTAATATACTTCGGAGCCGGAACTAGTGGCCGTTTAGGAGTTTTAGATGCCACTGAGTGCCATCCAACATTTGGCGTTGATCGTCAAATGGTTCAAGCCTGCATTGCTGGCGGCAAAGAAGCAATGTTTGTCTCCTTTGAAAACGCTGAAGACTCTAGAGAGCTTGGCGAACAAGATGCCGTCAATATCAAAATAACTGCTAAAGATGCCGTAGTTGGCATCACAGCCAGCGGCCGCACGCCGTACGTGATCGCCGCTCTAGAGCTAGCAAAGAAAGAAGGGGCCGCCACTATCGGTCTTGTTAACAACTTTGAGTCACCACTGAACAAAGTTTGCGACGTTGTTATTGCTCCAGTAGTAGGCCCTGAAGCTCTTACTGGGTCAACCAGAATGAAAGCCGGGACAGCTCAGAAGATGGTTCTCAACTTGCTTTCAACTTGCACCATGGTAAGACTAGGCAAGGTCTATGAAAACCTCATGGTTGACCTCAAACCAACCAATGAGAAGCTTAGAGAGCGTGCCGTATCAATCATCGCTTTGATTTGCGATGTGCAAAGACCAATTGCAGAAGGTGCTTTGGTAGCTTCTAATGGTCAGGCCAAGACTGCCATTTTGATGCTAAAACGCAAAATCGGCAGAGTGCAAGCCGAAGAACTGATTTCCAAATCAGGCAGCTCACTACGCCGCTCTCTCGTGGCAGAAGTAGAGCACTCGTAAGCTCAGCTAATTCAAGGTCAAAGAAAAGGCCAGCATTTACTCCAAGAGTGATGCTGGCCTTTTTCTTTACTTTACGAGTTCTGAACCTTAAACAGCAGCTGCACTGGTTTCAGCTTTAGCTGCTTCAACTTTGTGCGCGTTCAATGCTTCTTGCAATTTGCTTTCTTCAGACTTGGACAAGTTTGTCTTCAGCACTTTTCCACCAGTTCCTTGCAAATCTTCAAGCACTTTGTCAGTAGTCATTTGACGAATCAAAACACAAAGAGCAGATGTTCCAGGCTTGATAGTTTCACCAAGTTCAATCATAAAATCGTCTTTGATGCCCAAATCTTCAAGAGCGCCAGTGATCATGCCGGTAGCAGCTCCCAAAGCCATACCGAACATCGGCACGAGGAACAAGCAACCAATCAGAGTGCCCCAGAAACCGCCTTCAAGAGCGCCTGCAGCAGTAGTATTGACGATCTGGTGCAATTTGACTTTGCCCTTCATATCACGCACAACAACAACGGCATCTTCCAAATCAACAAGATATTCTCTTTCAAGTCTTGCCAACTTAACTCTCATTTCTTGGGCTTTGTACATATCGTCGTAGCCAATAATTACTAACGTTTCCATCGGTCATCTCCCTTATATTTGTTTTGTTACTTGTGTTCAGTAACTTGTGTTCAGTAACTTGTGTTCAGTAACTTGTGTTCAGTAACTTGTGTTCAGTAACTTG